>NZ_JBIAQG010000006.1:0-201492 GCF_042888805.1 Streptomyces sp. NPDC002730 | reverse complement strand
CCTGCTTCCTGCTGGTGAGTCTGCGCTGTTCGGCGGTGAGCTTCTGCGGGCCGAGTGTGTCGTGGGCCGCCTTGTACGAAGCTCCTGGCGCTGCGGGGGCGGGCGGTGCGGCCGCGGCGGCGGGTCCTGCGGCCGCCAGGGCCGTGACGAGGCTGGTGACGGCGGCTGAAGCGAGGCAACGTCCTGGGCGCACTGCTGACATCGGTCTCTCCTGTCCGAGGCGGGGGAACTCGGGGAAATGCCGTGCGTGGGGGTGTGCTGCATGGCGAGTTTGGCGCGTTCACGCCATGTTGGACAGGGGCTGAGGACCCGCCCCGGCGAGCAACATTGGGTGCACCAAAGACGGAGTCGCCGACCAGCGAAGACGCTGGTCGGCGAAAGATTTCCGGGCGGTGAATTTCCTGGATCCGGGCTTCCTGCCGGCCCCCGCTGTGGGGTGCCCGATGCCTCCTCATTGGCTCCCGTCGGCTGGGCGAACCGGTCGGCTGAGCGCTCTGCGCACGGCGAGCGCCGCCATCGGCAGCAGCAGGCAGGCGCCCACCAGATTCAGCCAGCCGTAACTCGCCCGCGCGACGATCAGGCCGGCGGCCGCGCCTCCGATGCCCGCCGTTGTGCTCATGGCCAGGTCGGACAGGCCCTGCACAGCGGCGCGGGCGGGCTGCGGCACGGAGTCGGTGAGCAGCGTCGACCCGGACACCACACCCGCCGACCAGCCGAGACCGAGCAGAAAGAGACCGGCTGCGGTCTGCCCGTGGCTCGTTCCCGCCGTACCGGCCAGCAGCGCGGCCGCGGAGAGGAGTCCAACGGCCAGCCCGATCACCGCGAGCCTGCCGATACGGTCAGCCAGCCAGCCCATCAGCGGCGAGAGGGCGTACATGCCCGCGATATGGCCGCTGATCACCAGACCGATCAGCTGGATCCCCGCCCCGTGGTGGCTGAGGGCGACCGGCGTCATCGACATGATCGACACCATCGCGGTGTGCGATACGGCCACGGTGACCAGCGCGAGCCGGGCCATCGGAGACTCGCGTACGGCCCGCATCCCGGCCCGCAGCGAGCGCCCTTCGGGGGAGCGGTCGGCCGGGGACAGAGCGCGGGCGGTCAGCAGCGGATCGGGGCGGAGCAGGACGAGGACCAGCACGGCGCAGACGAGGAACACCCCGGCAGCCCAGACGAACGGGCCCGCGGCGGCCGGTATACCGACCCCGGAGACGCTGCGGCCCGCGGGGGCCGCGATATTGGGGCCGAGCACCGCACCGATCGTGGTCGCCCAGACGACATTGGAGATGGCACGGCCGCGCCGCTCGGGCTCGGCCAGATCGGCGGCCGCGAAACGCGCCTGCAGATTCGCCGACGAACCGGCGCCGAACGCGGCCATGCCGAGGAGCAGCAGTGGAAAGTTCTCGATGACCGCGCCCAGTACGACCACGCCTGCGCCCAACGCCCCGATCGCATAGGCGAGGACGAGCCCGGGCCGCCGTCCGCGGGCTGTCATCAGCGCGGCCAGCGGCATGGAGAGCAGCGCGGTCCCGGCCACCGTGGCGGTCGGGGCGAGCCCGGACAGCGCCTCGGTCCCGCTCACCTGCTGCGCCAGGACGGCGGCCAGCGCGATACCGGTCGCGACGCCGAGCCCGCCGAGGATCTGGCTGGCGATGAGTACGGCGGTGATACGCCGTCGCAGCGCGGGCAGTTCGTCCGCCGATACGGGGGCGAGAGCCGCGGCTTTGTCGATCGAGGTCACCGCGCGTACGCCGTTCCACCGCCGGCCGCGAGGGAGGCCGCGATCCTGATGTGGGCTGCGCGCCGCTCCGCGTCGGGCACCGGAGGCAGCAGCTCCTCCCACAGCGGCAGGAACGACCCGCGCAGCTGCGTCATCCCGGCCGGCCGGGCGATCAGCCAGAAGTGCAGATGCGCGGCCCCGTCGCCCCAGCGGTTGATGTGCACCCGTGCGATGCCGCCGAGGGACAGCACCGCGCGCTCGGCACGCTGGAGGAGCGGACCGAGCTCCGTCGCACGCTCCGCCGGCAGGTCGGTGAAGTCGTGGTGGCTGTGCGGCCGCAGCATGACGACCGCCGGCAGCCGGTCCTGGTCCCCGACCGCGTCCAGCCGCCAGTGATCGTCCGCCCAGAGCGACTCCTCCACCGGCGAGGCGCAGGCACGGCACTCCCCGGGCCCGCCCTCGCCGCTGCGCGGGGGCTCGGGCAGCACCGGGGCCGTCAGCGGCTTCACCCGCAGCTCGCCCGTGAACGGGAACGTCTCCCAGCTGGTGAGCGAGTCGTCGGCGAGCGGCAGCGGCTCGCCGATCGGCAGCCGGGCGACGTAGCTTCCGGGCTCGGAAGCGTGCGCCGCGTCAGCGGCGACGGATATGTCAGGTGCGTCTGGGCTGGTAGTCACTGGCGCAGTGTGCCAGTCGGCACGCGCGTACGAAACCGTGTCCGTGCGCGTCCCCCAGGAGCTGCCGGAGCACTCGGGGCGGCCCTCGGGGCATCCCTCTGGGCGGTCGGCACAAGGCTGTAGGGGCAGCCGTCGGGGCAGGGGTCGGCGAGCGATGCCGGAGGGGAGCCTGGAGCCGCAGCAGGGAAAGCCGCTCAGAACAGTGGCTCGGGCAGCACCCCCTCCAGCGCCAGCAGCTTCCGCTTGGTCTCCAGGCCGCCACCGAACCCGCCGAGCCCGCCGTCCGTCTCCACCACCCGGTGGCAGGGCACCACCACCGGCAGTGGATTGGACCCCATCGCCGCGCCCACGGCCTGCGCCGCGCCGGGCTGCCCCACGCGCGCCGCCAGATCGCCGTACCCGACGACCGTGCCGTACGGCACCCCGTCCGCCAGCTCCCGCAGCACCTGCCGGTTGAACCCGCCGGACAGCGTCCAGTCCAGCGGCAGGTCGAACTCGCGCAGCCCGCCCGCGAAATACGCCCCCAGCTGACGTATCGGCTCGGCCGGCAACCCCGCCGCGTCCTCCACCGGCTCGGCGCCGAGCCGCCCGGCCAGCCGCCCGAGCGCCTTGTCCCGCACCGCCGCCTCGGCATGGAAAACCACGCTCACCAGACCCTCGTCGGTCGCGGCGAGCAGCAGCGGTCCGATGTCCGTGCCCACGACGGCCCACTCGAAGCTCTTCATGCGGACCACCGTACGACCGGGCACTGACAACGCCGGATCGGCCGGGCTCAGCCCACCGCGTCCCGTACGACATCGGGGTTGTCGGTGATGATGCCGTCCACTCCGAACCATCCACCAGGGCCGGGCCGGCCGAGGGTGGCAGCAGCCGGTCAACGAGGAGCAGGCGAAGTGTGGACACAACGTGAACGGAACCGCCCAGAACGCTTCACGTGACAATTTCCGTGTCGATAAGTCTCCGCTCACATGTTTGCTTACTCTGGCGCCAGCCATACTCTCGCCCCCGGACCGGACGTTCCGTCAGGGATCACGGGGATCACCCAAGGAGCGGAGGGCATACGGGCATGCAGGGCACTGTGGATGGGTTCAGTTACGGCCTCGTCACACCCGTGGCGGCGTACTTCATGGCGTGCCTCGGCGGGGCCCTGGGCCTCCGCTGCACCACCAGGTCGGTCCGCAACCGACGCTCCTTCAAACCGGGGTGGCTCGCACTCGGCGCGACCGCTATCGGCTCGGGCATCTGGACCATGCACTTTGTCGCGATGATGGGCTTCACCGTCGCCGAGGCGCCGATCGGCTACGACAAGCCGACCACCTTCGCCAGTCTCGCCGTCGCGATCGTCATGGTCGGCATCGGGATCTTTATCGTCGGCTACCGCGGCGCGGGCCCGATGGCCCTGGTCACCGGCGGCACGATCACCGGCCTCGGAGTGGCCAGCATGCACTACCTCGGCATGGCCGGCATGCGACTTCAGGGACGCCTCGAGTACGACACCCTGACCGTCTCCCTCTCCGTGGTGATCGCCGTCGTGGCCGCCACCTCCGCCCTCTGGGCAGCCGTATCGATCCACGGCTTCATGGCGAGCCTGGGCGCCAGCCTGGTCATGGGCGTCGCGGTGAGCGGTATGCACTACACGGGGATGGCGGCGGTCAGCGTCCATCTGCACGGGGCGGCCGGCTCCACAGGTCAGAGCGGATCGCCCGCCACTCTGCTGGCGCCCCTGCTGATCGGCCCGGCGGTCTTCCTGCTGCTCGCCGCAGTGGTGGTGATGTTCGACCCACTGCTGGTGATGGGCGAGCCGCACCGGCAGCGCCCCGAGGCGGGGCAAACCGTGCGTCCCGGCGTGCCCTCCCAGCGGAAGCCGTCGTACGGACAGCCCGCCGCCTGGGCTGCCGACCGGGCCCCGCGCCGCGCGGCCCAGCGCCAGGAATCCCCGCGCGCCACCGACTGGTGACCGTTTGATCCACTGTGCATCACCCACCGGCTGTCAGTGGTGCGTCGTACGGTGGATCCATGCGGCCCGTTTCCAAGATCGAACGTACGGTGGCGCCTTTCGAGGTCGTCAGCACCTACCAGCCGAGCGGCGACCAGCCGACGGCCATCACCGACCTGGAGCGGCGTATCCGCGCAGGTGAGAAGGATGTTGTCCTGCTCGGCGCGACCGGCACCGGAAAGTCGGCGACGACCGCCTGGATGATCGAGAAGCTTCAGCGCCCCACGCTGGTGATGGCGCCGAACAAAACTCTGGCCGCCCAGCTGGCGAACGAGTTTCGCGAGCTCCTGCCGAACAACGCCGTCGAGTACTTCGTCTCGTACTACGACTACTACCAGCCCGAGGCGTACGTCCCGCAGTCGGACACCTACATCGAGAAGGACTCCTCGATCAACGAGGAGGTCGAGCGGCTGCGCCACTCCGCGACGAACTCCCTGCTCACCCGGCGCGATGTGGTCGTGGTCGCCTCCGTCTCCTGCATCTACGGCCTCGGCACCCCGCAGGAGTACGTCGACCGGATGGTGCCGCTCAAGGTCGGCGAGGAGATCGACCGCGACCAGCTGCTGCGCCGCTTCGTCGACATTCAGTACACGCGCAACGACGTGGCGTTCGCCCGCGGCACCTTCCGGGTCCGCGGCGACACCATCGAGATCTTCCCGGTCTACGAGGAGCTCGCCGTCCGCATCGAGATGTTCGGTGACGAGATCGAGGCGCTCTCCACCCTGCACCCGCTCACCGGCGAGATCATCAGCGAGGACCAGTCGCTCCACGTCTTCCCGGCCAGCCACTATGTGGCGGGACCTGAGCGCATGGAGAAGGCGGTCAACGGCATCGAGAAGGAGCTCGAGCAGCGCCTGGCCGAGCTGGACAAGCAGGGCAAGCTGCTGGAGTCCCAGCGGCTGCGCATGCGCACCACGTACGACATCGAGATGCTGCGCCAGATCGGCTCCTGCTCCGGCGTGGAGAACTACTCCATGCACTTCGACGGCCGCGACCCCGGCACCGCGCCCAACACCCTTCTCGACTACTTCCCCGAGGACTTCCTGCTCGTCATCGACGAGTCGCATGTGACCGTTCCACAGATCGGCGCGATGTACGAAGGTGACGCCTCCCGCAAGCGGACTCTGGTCGACCACGGCTTCCGGCTGCCGTCCGCGCTCGACAACCGTCCGCTGAAGTGGGAGGAGTTCCAGCAGCGGGTCGGTCAGACCGTCTACCTCTCCGCCACTCCCGGCAAGTACGAGCTCTCGCGCGGCGACGGCTTCGTGGAGCAGATCATCCGTCCCACCGGCCTCGTCGACCCGCAGGTCGTCGTCAAGCCCACCGAGGGCCAGATCGACGACCTGGTGCACGAGATCCGCGAGCGCACCGAGAAGGACGAGCGTGTGCTGGTCACCACGCTCACCAAGAAGATGGCGGAGGACCTCACCGACTACTTCCTCGAACTGGGCATCCAGGTCCGGTATCTGCACAGCGATGTCGACACCCTGCGCCGGGTCGAGCTGCTGCGCGAACTGCGCGCCGGTGAGTACGACGTTCTGGTCGGCATCAACCTCCTGCGTGAGGGCCTCGACCTGCCAGAGGTGTCGCTGGTGGCGATTCTCGACGCCGACAAGGAGGGCTTCCTGCGCTCCGGCACCTCGCTGATCCAGACCATCGGCCGCGCGGCGCGCAATGTCTCCGGTGAGGTCCATATGTACGCGGACAAGATCACCGCGGCGATGGAGAAGGCCATCGAGGAGACCAATCGCCGCCGGGAGAAGCAGATCGCGTACAACACCGAGCGCGGTATCGACCCGCAACCGCTCCGGAAGAAGATCAACGACATCGTCGCGACCATCGCGCGCGAGGAGGTCGACACCGAGGAGCTGCTCGGCACCGGCTACCGGCAGGCGAAGGCCGACAAGCCCGGCAAGGGAGCAAAGGCCCCGGTCCCGGCCCTCGGCGGCAAGGCCGGCAAGAAGGGCGAGGTGCTCACCGACCGTCCCGCGGCCGAACTGGCAAAGATCATCGAGGAGATGACCGACCGGATGCGGGCCGCGGCAGCCGACCTGCAGTTCGAGGTCGCCGCGCGGTTGCGTGACGAGGTGAGCGAGTTGAAGAAGGAACTGCGGCAGATGAAGGAGGCGGGACTCGCCTGAGCCCCGCACACCCATGTGTTGCAAGACCGACACAAAAACGAGCCAAGTGTGCTGTGTGTTCGGCGCCACTGCGTAGGGTGCAGGACAACCGCACATATGGGCGGCAGTCATTCGGGAGAAGGGGACAGCGCGTGACGGTCAACATGACCAAGGGTCAGGCCATCAGCCTGCAGAAGAGCGACGGGGGAACCCTCACTGCGGTGAGAATGGGGCTCGGCTGGCAGGCGGCGCCGCGCCGCGGTCTGTTCGGCTCGCGCACCCGGGAGATCGACCTGGACGCCTCGGCGGTGCTGTTCGCCGACAAGCAGCCGGTGGACGTGGTCTTCTTCCGCCACCTCGTCAGCGACGACGGCTCGGTCAAGCACACCGGCGACAACCTGGTCGGCGGAGCGGGCTCGGGCGGCGACGACGAGGCGATCCTCGTCGACCTGCAGCGGGTGCCGGTCCACATCGACCAGATCGTCTTCACGGTGAACTCCTTCACCGGCCAGACGTTCCAGGAAGTGCAGAACGCCTTCTGCCGTATCGTCGACGAGACCAACGGCCAGGAGCTCGCCCGCTACACGCTCGACGGCGGCGGCCAGTACACCGCGCAGATCATGGCGAAAGTGCACCGGGCGGGCGGCGGCTGGCAGATGACGGCTCTCGGCAACCCGGCCAACGGCCGGACCTTCCAGGACCTCATGCCGTCGATCCTGCCGCACCTGTAGGCACGGCTCGTACGGACGACGCAGCTCCCGGAGGCATCAGGCCGCCGGGAGCTGCACCCATTACCACCACCGAACACCGCACAGCACTGAGGGGACAGAGGCGATGACGGCCGAGCTGGTCCGGGGGCAGAACCACCCCTTGCCCCACGCCCGCCTGGAGATACGGGTGTCCGCCGACCATCCGGTCGTGGCCTGCACCACCTGCGCCGACGAGCGGGGGACGGTACGCGACGAGTGGATCGCGCACCCCGGAGCGCCCACGCTGCCCGGGGTCGAGGTGTCCCCGCAGGCCACCGAGGCACCCCGGTTCACCATCGACCTGGAGGCAGTGCCAGAGGCGGTGCACCAGGTGAACGTGCTGCTCGCGCTCCCCGAAGGCAGCGTCGGCCCGGCCCACTTCGGCGCCACCGCGGCTCCCTTCGTGGCGATCGCCGGCCGGGACGGCGCCGAACTGGCCAGCTTCACCATCACCGGCCTCGACGCCGAGACCGCGCTCGTCGCGGTTGAGCTGTACCGCCGCCAAGGCGCCTGGAAGGTGCGGGCCGTTGGCCAGGGATACGCGGGCGGACTCGCGGAGCTGCTGGCCGACCAGGGGCTGCCGACGGCCCGCGAGACAGCCACAGGCATCCAGCAGACGGCGGCTCCGCGCACACCCCGGGCCGAACCGGCGCAGCTGCGTACGCGCGGTGCCGACGGGGCATTCACCACGCCGTCCACGCCGTCCACACCGTCGATGCCGCGGCCGAATGCGAGCCCCGCGCCCGGCCCGGACGCGACGGTTCCCGACGGCCCCTCCGGTCCCGGTCGGCAGCCCGGCGCACCGGGCGGGCCCACGGGCCCCCAGCAGACGCCCATGCCCGACGCCGCGCCGGGCCCCGGCGGGCCCATCGACTATGCGCACCCGCGCCGGCAGTCCGCCGCACCTCCGCCGCCGCCTCCGGCCGCACCGCCCGCCCAGCCGGGTCAGTCGGCTCAGCCCGTCGCGGGCGACGCCACCGGCTGGTCCATGGAGGAGCGGCTCTACAACCAGATCTGGGGCATGTTCGAGGATCTGGCCCGCAGCGCAGCCGCGTACCGCAGCGCCGTCGACTTCGCCGAGTCCCGGATGGACAAGGAGCTCGACACGGTTCTGTCCGACCCGCGCAGCCGGATCGGCGGCGCCGGGGATGCCGCCCGCGAGGCGGCTCGCGCCAAGTGCGAGCAGCTGACAGACCAGGCCCGCCAGGTCCTCGACCGGGACCTGGCCCAGCTCGCCGCCGAGTCCGACGTCGTCGAGCCGGCCCTGCCGCCCGCCTTCGCGCGCTGGGACAACCCCGCCTGGCACGCGTACCGCGTCCCCATGGAGATTCCGATGGCGCTGCGCCTCGGCGATCTCCATCTGCCCGAGAGCCCGGACCTGCGCATTCCGTTCCTGGTACGGCTGCCGCTGGAGCGCGGGCTGTGGGTGGACAGCGGTCGCTCCGGCTCTGAGGCCGCGATGGTGCTGGACGAGGCGCAGCTGCGCAAGCTCGCCCTGGACTCCGCGGTAGCGCACGCAGCCCGTCTGCTCGCGATCTATCCGCCGGGCGAGTTCACGGTCCATGTCATCGACCCGGCGGGCACGGCGGCTCCCTCGCTCGCCCCGTTGGTCGACTCCGGAGCCCTCGCCGGGCCGCCGGCGGCCGGCGCCCAGGGCGTGAGCGCCGTACTCGCCAAGCTCACCCAGCGCGTGGACCTGGTGACGATGGCGGTGCGCGGCGGCGCGGCCGACTCGCTTCCGCCCGATCTGGACACCGCGGAGCAGCTGCTGATCGTCAATGACTTCCCGCACGGCTTCGACGACCGCGCGGTCACCCAGCTGCGCTACCTCGCCGACGAGGGCCCGGCGGTCGGCGTCCATCTGCTGATGGTCGCGGACCGCGAGGACGCGAGCGCGTACGGCCCGGTGCTCGATCCGCTCTGGCGCTCGCTGCTGCGCATCACGCCGGTCCCCGACGACCATCTGGCCGATCCCTGGGTCGGGCACGCCTGGACCTACCAGCCGCTGCTGGTGCCACCGGGCAGCGGGGTGCTGCGGCAGGTACTGGATCAGGTGACCGAAGCCCGTCGCTCCTGGCGTCGCTGACCTGCACACTTGGCGTCCGCTTTACCAACTCCTTTACCTACCTTTGGTCTTTCCTGTACTCTTCTTTGCGCGGAGGGGAGTACTCCCGACTCGCGGCGTTCCCGTCAGTACGGACCGGCATCGGTCCCGGGGCGTCGGCCCGTGGTGCGGCAGCGGCCGCTCGGGTGGAGGAGACCTCCGGCAGCGACGACGCTGATCAGTAGCCGTACGACGCCGGAGGCGCAGTGGACGTTTCATGGACCCTTTGGGTGCTCACCATTCTTGGTCTGAGCGCTCTGATCGCCATCGACTTCTTCATCGGGCGCAAGCCCCATGACGTGTCGATCAAGGAAGCCGGAATCTGGACCGTCGTCTGGATCGTCCTCGCCGCGCTCTTCGGGCTCGGCCTGCTGGTATTCGGCGACAGCCAGGCGTCGGGCGAGTTCTTCGCGGGCTTCATCACCGAGAAGTCGCTCAGCGTCGACAACCTCTTCGTCTTCGTCCTGATCATGGCGAAGTTCTCGGTGCCGTCCCACCTCCAGCAGCGGGTGCTGCTCGTAGGCGTGCTGATCGCTCTCGTCCTGCGCGCGATATTCATCGCGGCCGGCGCCGCGATGATCGCCAGCTTCTCCTGGATCTTCTACATCTTCGGCGCGTTCCTGATCTACACCGCCTGGAAGCTCATCCAGGAGGCGCGCTCCGACGAGGAGGAGGACGAGTTCGAGGAGAACCGGCTCCTCAAGTCCATCGAGAACCGCTTCGGCGTGGCCGACAGGTACCACGGCACCAAGCTCTTCATCCGGAACAACGGCAAGCGCATCCTGACCCCGCTGATGGTGGTCATGCTCGCCATCGGCACCACCGATGTGCTCTTCGCGCTGGACTCCATCCCCGCGATCTTCGGCCTGACCCAGGACCCGTACATCGTCTTCACCGCCAACGCCTTCGCCCTCATGGGTCTGCGGCAGCTGTACTTCCTCATCGGCGGACTGCTCAGGAAGCTGGTCCATCTCAGCTACGGCCTGTCGGTCATCCTCGGCTTCATCGGCGTCAAGCTGGTCCTCCACGCCCTGCATGAGAGCGGCGTGCATGTCCCGGAGATCTCGATCCCCCTCTCGCTCGCGGTCATCTGCGGCGTGCTGGTCATCACCACGATCACCAGCCTGATCGCCTCCAGGAAGAAGGCCGAGCGGGAAGCGGCCGAGGAGGAGGCTCCGAAGGACAGCGTCGAGGCCTGACGGGCATACGTGAAAGCGCTCAGTACGTCACGGTGATCCGGCGGGCCGGACCGTCGACGCGGACCGATCCGCCGTAGGGGATGACCAGCTGAGGGTCGGTATGCCCGAGGTCGACGTCGAAGACCGCCATGGTCTCCGGGTCTTACGCCGCCGGCGCGCGCTGGACCGCCTCCCGCTGCTCACTGGCGTAATGTGCCGCCGAGGCCGGGTCGTTGGGCTGTCCGAACGACCAGATCTTGGGGCGTCCCATCAGAAGCGCGGGGAAACGCCGCAGCGGACGTGGACGCGAAGGACGACGAAGGACGCACGGCCCTTTGGGAGGCGGTGTGCCACGGCCAGGAGGAGAGTGCCGCGGCGCTGCTCGCCGTCGGGGCGGACCCCTGGACCCCACCTGTACTTCAACCCCAAGGGCGGCACCTTCGGCACGCTCTCCCGCGACGGCGTCGAGGTGCACCACGAGGAGGTGGGCCTTGACGCGTACGAGGAGTCTCCCGACTCCCACTGGCTGTACCGCTTCTGGGACTGGGACAAGTCCACGGAGATGTGGGACGCCCATACGCTCGCGTACGCCGCCGACATGGCGGGGATATGGGTGACGGACCGCCGAGCGGTCGCCGGGCCGCCGGGCCGCTGGGTGGAGATACCCGAAGGCAGCCCGCTGCTGACGTGATCTGCCGGGCTACCAGCCGCGCTCGCGCCACTCCGGCAGATGCGGCCGCTCGTCGCCGAGCGTCGTGTCCTTGCCGTGGCCCGGGTAGACCCAGGTCTCGTCCGGGAGTTGGTCGAAGAGCTTCGTCTCGACGTCGTTGACCAGGCTCGCGAAGGCCTCGGGGTCCTTCCAGGTGTTGCCGACCCCACCGGGGAAGAGGCAGTCGCCGGTGAAGACGTGCGGCGGGCCGTGCGGGTCGTCGTAGACCAGGGCGATGGAGCCCGGGGTGTGGCCCACGAGATGGCGGGCGGTCAGCTCGACGCGGCCGACGCGGATCGTGTCCCCGTCCTCGACCGGTACGTCGGTCGGGACGGGAATGCCCTCGGCGTCGTAACGGCCGGCGAAGGTGCGTGCGCCGGTTGCCCGGACGACCTCGGCCAGTGCCTGCCAGTGGTCCCCGTGGCGGTGGGTGGTGACCACGGACGCAATGGAGTCGTCACCGATCAGATGGAGCAGGGTCTCGGGCTCGTTGGCCGCGTCGATCAGCAGCTGTTCGCCGGTGGTCCGGCAGCGCAGCAGATAGGAGTTGTTGTCCATCGGGCCGACCGCGACCTTGGAGATCATCAGGTCCGTCAACTCGTGCACATCGGCCCGGCCGCCGACCTTCACCACTCCGCTGTACGTCATGGGGCAAGCCTATAGCGGGGGCAGTGCGGGAAGCAGGGCTCCCGCGGTGTCCAGGTCCGCTCCGTCGCGACGGCCGGCGAGCCAGCCGAGCAGCGCGGGGGCGGCCCCGGAGACCGTGACCGGGGCGCCGTCCTCACCGCCGGTCTGCCACTCGCCGGTGTCCGCGACGATCCGGGTCGGCGGGACGCCGGCGCGGCCGGAGAAACGCTGCGCGAGGAAGGCGATCTCCCGCCCGGTGAACTCCTCCGGCAGGTCCTCCAGCGCGTAGCCGATGCCCAGATCCACGTGGTGCAGCTCGACCTCGATGAGACGGCGGAACGGGACGCGGGCCGCGACATCCGTCACACCGTTACGGAGCTCGACGGTGCGGCTCCAGTCGGCAGGGACGGCGCCCACGGCCTGGAAGCGGGCGGCGGTGTCACGCACATCGGCGAGCTGGGCTGCCAGGGTGCGGGGGGCGTCCCGCTCGATGTCGGCCTCGCGCGCCTCGGCGCTCACATACATCGGGCGGCCGTCGAGAACATTTACGAGTGCGTCGGCGTTACGGGAGAGATGGGCCAGGACATGACCGCGGCTCCAGCCCGGAAGCTGCGACGGTTCCGCGGTGCCGACGTCGTCCAGTCCGGCGGCTGCGCTGAGGAGCCGGTCGGTCGCTTCACGTACAGAGGCCAGGTCGCGCAGTGGATCGATCATGGGGCTGACGATAGTCGCGCCACACGATCGGGTGAAGGTGGCAGAGCGCAGCCGTAATTCGAATGCGCGTGCTATAGGCTCGTCAGAGGTATCCGGCATCCTGGATGACGGCAGCCGATTCACAGCTTGGATTCAATCGATCCGGCGGCCCCCCTAGTCTGGGACGGGGGCTGTGCCCCCGCTTATCTCAAGAAAGGTGCGCACCGGCGTGGCCGACCGTCTCATCGTTCGTGGCGCTCGCGAGCACAATCTCAAGAACGTCTCGCTCGACCTCCCGCGTGACTCTCTCATCGTCTTCACCGGGCTCTCGGGGTCGGGCAAGTCGTCCCTCGCGTTCGACACGATCTTCGCCGAGGGGCAGCGCCGGTACGTAGAGTCGCTCTCCTCATACGCCCGGCAGTTCCTCGGACAGATGGACAAGCCGGACGTCGACTTCATCGAGGGCCTCTCCCCGGCCGTCTCCATCGACCAGAAGTCGACCTCGCGCAACCCGCGCTCGACGGTCGGCACCATCACCGAGGTCTACGACTACCTCCGGCTGCTGTTCGCCCGTATCGGCAAGCCGCACTGCCCTGAGTGCGGCCGGCCCATCACGCGCCAGTCGCCGCAGGCCATCGTGGACAGGGTCCTCGAGCTGCCCGAGGGCAGCCGCTTCCAGGTGCTCTCGCCGCTGGTGCGCGAGCGCAAGGGAGAGTTCGTCGACCTCTTCGCCGATCTGCAGACCAAGGGGTACAGCCGGGCGCGGGTCGACGGGCAGACCATTCAGCTCTCCGAGCCGCCCACATTGAAGAAGCAGGAGAAGCACACCATTGAGGTGGTCGTCGACCGCCTCACTGTCAAGGACAGCGCCAAGCGCCGGCTGACCGACTCGGTCGAGACCGCGCTCGGCCTCTCCGGCGGCATGGTCGTGCTCGACTTCGTCGACCTCGCCGAGGACGACCCCGAGCGTGAGCGGATGTACTCCGAGCACCTCTACTGCCCGTACGACGATCTCTCCTTCGAGGAGCTGGAGCCCCGCTCCTTCTCCTTCAACTCGCCCTTCGGCGCCTGCCCCGACTGCACCGGCATCGGCACCCGCATGGAGGTCGACCCCGAGCTGATCGTCCCGGACGAGGAGAAGTCCCTCGACGAAGGGGCGATCCACCCCTGGTCGCACGGCCACACCAAGGAGTACTTCGGGCGGCTGATCGGCGGCCTCGCCCAGGCACTCGGCTTCTCCACCGACATGCCCTGGGCCGGACTGCCGCAGCGCGCCAAGAAGGCCCTGCTGTACGGGCACAAGACCCAGGTCGAGGTGCGCTACCGCAACAGATACGGACGAGAGCGCGCCTACACCACCCCCGCCTTCGAGGGGGCCGTGCAGTTCGTCAAGCGGCGGCACAGCGAGGCCGAGAGCGACTCCAGCAGGGAGCGCTTCGAGGGCTATATGCGTGAGGTGCCCTGCCCGACCTGTGAGGGCACCCGGCTGAAGCCGATCGTCCTCGCGGTCACGGTGATGGAGAAGTCCATCGCCGACATCGCCGCGATGTCGATCAGCGAGTGCGCGGACTTCCTTGGCGAGCTGAAGCTGAACGCCCGCGACAAGAAGATCGCCGAGCGGGTGCTCAAGGAGGTCAACGAACGGCTGAAGTTCCTGGTCGACGTCGGCCTCGACTACCTGTCGCTGAACCGCGCGGCCGGCACCCTCTCCGGCGGCGAGGCGCAGCGCATCCGGCTCGCCACCCAGATCGGCTCCGGTCTGGTCGGCGTGCTCTACGTCCTGGACGAGCCGTCCATCGGCCTGCACCAGCGCGACAACCACCGGCTCATCGAGACCCTGGTCAGGCTGCGCGACATGGGCAATACGCTCATCGTCGTCGAGCACGACGAGGACACCATCAAGGTGGCCGACTGGGTCGTCGACATCGGACCGGGCGCCGGTGAGCACGGCGGCAAGGTCGTGCACTCCGGCTCGTTGAAGGAGCTGCTGGCCAACAAGGATTCGATCACCGGTCAGTATCTGGCCGGCAAGCGGTCCATCCCGACGCCGGACATCCGCCGGCCGATGGACCCGGGACGCCGACTCACCGTCCACGGCGCCCGTGAGAACAATCTGCGCGACATCGACGTCTCCTTCCCGCTCGGGGTGCTGACGGCCGTCACCGGCGTCTCAGGATCCGGCAAGTCGACGCTGGTCAACGACATCCTCTACACCCACCTGGCCCGCGAGCTGAACGGCGCCAAGTCGGTGCCGGGACGCCACACCCGTGTCGACGGCGACGACCTCGTCGACAAGGTGGTGCACGTCGACCAGTCGCCCATCGGCCGTACGCCCCGGTCCAACCCGGCGACGTACACCGGTGTCTTCGACCATGTCCGCAAGCTCTTCGCGGAGACGATGGAGGCCAAGGTCCGGGGTTACCTCCCCGGCCGGTTCTCCTTCAACGTCAAGGGCGGCCGTTGTGAGAACTGCTCCGGCGACGGCACCATCAAGATCGAGATGAACTTCCTGCCGGATGTGTATGTCCCGTGCGAGGTCTGCCACGGAGCGCGCTACAACCGGGAGACCCTGGAGGTCCACTACAAGGGCAAGTCCATCGCCGAGGTGCTGGACATGCCGATCGAGGAGGCGCTGGCGTTCTTCGAGGCCGTCCCGACGATCTCCCGCCATCTGCGGACGCTCAACGAGGTGGGCCTCGGCTATGTCCGGCTGGGCCAGTCAGCGCCGACGCTCTCGGGCGGTGAGGCGCAGCGGGTGAAGCTGGCGTCGGAGCTCCAGAAGCGCTCCACCGGCAGTACGGTCTACGTCCTGGACGAGCCGACGACCGGCCTCCACTTCGAGGACATCAGCAAGCTGATCCATGTGCTGTCCGGGCTGGTCGACAAGGGCAACACGGTCATCGTCATCGAGCACAACCTGGACGTCATCAAGACCGCCGACTGGGTCGTCGACATGGGCCCGGAAGGCGGCAACGGCGGCGGCCTGGTCATCGCCGAGGGCAGTCCGGAACAGGTCGCAGGAGTCCCGACCAGCCACACCGGCAAGTTCCTGCGGGACATCCTGGACGCCGACCGGATCAGCGACGCGGTGGTGCCCGCGCCCCGCAGGGCCACGAAGAAGGCACCGGCGAAGAAGGTGTCGGTGAACGAGACGGTGGTGAACAAGACGGCGTTGAACAAGACAGCGGTGAACAAGACAGCGGTGAACAAGACGGCCGCCAAGAAGACCGCTGCAGCGAAGAACTCGGTCGCCGCGAAGGCGGCTCCGGCGAAGAAGACGGCGACGGCGCGGACCAGCCGGGCCCGCAAGGCCTGAGGCCGATCACCGTCGTGTCCTCAAGCGCCGGACGGGCTGGAAAATTCAGCTCGTCCGGCGCTTGAGGACGAACCGGCTGCTTGGACGGCGGCTTCTCCCGCCGCCGTCAGCCGTCCAGCTCCGACGCGTACGGCGGCTCCGCACCCGTGCGGGAGCATGTCACCGCCGCCGCCCGTGACGCGAAGCGCAGCACGTCACGCCAGCCGTCCGCGTCCAGCGCGTCCAGCACGGCTGACGCGTCCGCCGACAGGGCGTCCCGGGCCGCGAGGCTGTGCAGCAGCGCCGCGTTCACCGTGTCGCCCGCGCCAATCGTGTCGGCGACCGACACCGGCGTGGCCGGAACCGAGACCTCCAGCGCGCCCCGCGTCCGTACCGTCATCCCCGCCGCACCCCGCGTCAGTACCACCGCCGCAGGCCCCTCGGGCACGCCGCCGAGCCACTCCGCGTCATCCTCCGAGAGCTTCAGCAGCGACACATACGGCAGCCACCCGGCGAACCGCGCCCGATAGGCGTCCGCGTCAGGGATCAGACCGCCCCTGATGTTCGGGTCGAGCAAGGTGAAGACCCCGCGCCCCGCCTCCCGCCGCAGCAGCGCCTCGTACGCGGTCGCGCCCGGCTCCAGCACCAGCGAGCAGGTTCCGAGCGCCAGGGCCCGTACCGAATCCGGCAGCGGCGGCGGCAACTCGAAGAGCCGGTCCGCGCTGCCCTGCGCGTAGAAGCCGTACCCGGCGGAGCCGTCCGCGCCTATGGCCGCGACCGCGAGCGTCGTCGGCTCGGGGCCGCGTTGTACCAGGGACGTCCCGACCCCCGCCGAATGCAGCCCGGCCAGTAGCGCCTCGCCGAAACCGTCCGTCGAGACACGCGAGCAGAAGGTGACCGGTGCGCCGAGCCGTCCCAGGGCGACAGCCGTGTTGTACGGACCGCCACCGAGCCGCGGCAGCAGCATCGGCAACGGCTCGCCGCCCCCCTGCGGGACCAGGTCGATCAAGGACTCTCCGGCGACGACGATCACGGCCCAGAACGTAACCCATCGCCCCAGGACGTAACAGGTGGCCCGCACGAAGGGCCGCCGTTCTCCGCCGGTATCGTCGGGTCTGTCACCGACACCCCGTCCGCGACACCCTGTCCGCGACGCCCCGTCCGACCGATGCCCTGATCAGTGGAGATTCCATGTCCGGCCAGCCCACCGCCCGCCGCACCGTGCTGAAAGGCGCCGCCCTCGCCGGGGCCGCCGGGCTGGGAGTCGCCGCCTGCTCCACCGAATCGAAGCTCGGTCACGCCGAGAACCCCACGCCGACCGCGCCCGTCGACCTCGGCTCGGCCGACGCCGTCCCGGTCGGCGGCGCCAAGCTCTACCGCGAGCAGCGCCTCGTCGTCAGCTGCCCGGCCAAGGGCCAGTACAAGGCCTTCAGCGCACAGTGCACGCACGCGGGCTGCGTCCTCGACAAGCTCGAGGGCACCGAGGGCAACTGCCCCTGCCACGGCAGCCGCTTCGACGTCACGACCGGAAAGGCGGTCCGCGGCCCGGCGACCGTGCCGCTCCCCGAGGTCCCGGTCAAGGTGGCGGGCGGCAAGCTCGTCGCGGCCCCCGACGCCTAGGGCGGGACTTCCCAAACCCGCCCTAGCCGTCAACAGGTCGGCTGCTCACTCCCAGTCCCAGTCGATCCCGAGGATCCCGGGCCGTACGCCCTGCTCCACGGTGTGGACCGTACGGTGCCGTCCGCTCAGCGTCAGATCCGTCCGGGCACCCCGCGGCGTACCCGTCGTGGCCTGCGCGAACCTGCGGCACCGCACCGGCAGCGCACCCTCGTCGAAGCGCACCTGCAGGACGTACTGCCCGCCCGCGAAGCTGAAGCCCCGCACATACTCACCGCTCGGCCCGCCGGTCCCGTCCTCGAAGCCGTAGCCGAAGAAGTACGTCTCACCCGCGCGCAGCCGGGCGTCGAACAGCAGCTCTGCGACGAGCACCCCGGTCTCCCGGTGCCACCGCACCCGCCCGGTGCGGCAGTTCTCCAGCGCGCTCACCTCCACCCGGGCCGGGTCGCAGCCCGGGTCGCCGTGGTGGATGGCCAGATAGCGGTCGATGCCGTCACGGTGGGCGCGTACGACGTGCTGCGAGTCGCGCTCCACCAGCTCGCGCCCCGCCCCGATCCGTACCCGCTCGTGGTGCCCGACCGTGTGCAGCCCACCGTCCGTCGGCTGCTCGAGGTCGGCCAGCAGTTGCTCGACCGCGCCGGACGCCTCCACCAGTGAGCGGTACGAGCGCGCGGCGGGGCGCTCGACATCGCCGCGCGCGCCGCCCTCGCCGACGCCGAGCAGCCGGATCAGCGAGTTCCCCGGCAGCTCGAGCACCTCCTCCAAGGCGCGTACGGCGCGCAGCGACTCGGGCCGTTGCGGGCGGCGCGCACCCTGCTGCCAGTAACTGAGGCTGGTCACCCCCACCTTGATGCCGCGGTGGGCGAGGTGGTGCTGCACTCGCTGGAGCGGCAGTCCACGCACCGCGAGGGCGGCGCGCAGCGCCAGATGGAACGGGCCGGTGTGCAGCACCTGTGCCAGATCGGCCTCGGTGTGCCCCATGGTTCCTCCAGCGGCTTTCAGGGATCTCAGAGATCTCAGGGATCTCGGGGGTCTCAGGGGTTTCAGGGATCGAGTGAATGTTCACGAGGTTGGCGAACCGCTGTGGGTGGGCGGCGACAGGCGTGCAGGTGGAGCGGGACGGAGGTGTTCACATCCCGGCCGCAGCATTCACAGCGCGTGTCACCCCGCATTGAAGCGTGTTGACCTGGTCTCGACAAGGACTGATGCTCATCCGCAGCGTCCGGACGCGCTCCTCCATCCCCACCCCCCCTCGGGAGGAACGCGATGCGCAACACCGAGAGACGGCTGCCTGCCGCAGTGGCCGTCTTGGCTGCACTGTTCACCCTGCCCATGCCGACGGCGACCGCCGCGCAGACCGCCGCGCAGACGGACGCCCCCTCCGAAACCCGTGCCACCCTCGCCTGGAAGCGCCTGGACATCGCCATGCAGGCGCAGCAGAAGACCAACTGGTGCTGGGCGGCCGGTGGCAACACCATCGCGGCGTACTTCGGCAGGAACTACTCCCAGAACCAGTTCTGCAACGCCGCCTTCAGCCGCCAGCAGGGCAGCGAGTGCCCCAACTCGCAGGCCACGCTCGGCAATGTCCAGACTGGCCTGCGCTGGGCCGGCATCAACTCGGGGTCGTATGTCACAGGCTGGCTGCGCTACCCGACCGTACAGACCGAGATCGACGCAAACCGCCCCGTCGAGACCCGTATCCAGTGGTCGAGCGGCGGTGGGCACATGCATGTGATCTACGGCTACGACGACGCCGACAGCTGGGTCTACTGGGGCGATCCATGGCCCTCCAGCGACCGCTACAACTGGGCCTCCCACGCCTGGTACGTCGACAACGACTCCTTCTCCTGGACCCACTCGCTCTACCGGATCGGGGCGTGAGCGCGATGAAGAGGACCCCACGCGCCTCCGTCACCGCGGCCTTCGCGGCCTGTCTCTCCCTCGGCGCCATCGGCACGGCCACCGCCGCGAGCACCGGCGCCGGCGGCCCCTCCGCGGCGGATCGTGCCGAGGCCGGGCGCGCCGCCACGGCCCCCGCAACCCTTCAGACCCTGTCCCGTTTCTTCGCCCGCGACGGGGCCGCCACCAGGGCGGCGGCCGCTCCCCGCGTCGAAGGCGGCACCGTCCCCGTCTACACGCTCACGCCGGAGTTCGTGGCCGGGAAAGCGGGCGCTCCCGTCGCCCGGCTGGAGTTCCTTGCCGCCCAGGCGGTGTCGTCCGACGGCCGGAAGGCCTCGCTGTGGACGGCCCGCCAGAGCGGTCGGTGGCAGGTGGTCAACATCGCCACCGGCGACGACGAGATCCGGTACGCGGAGCAGGGCGCCCGCAAGCTGCCCGGCGGCACGGTGTTCCGTGAACCGCAGATCGACGCCTGGTACGTCAACAAGGGCCCGAAGGTCCTTCCGCTGGACGACGACGCGATACGGGCGGTGGGCAGCCACGGCACGACGCTCGCCGCCTACCGGGCCCGGGTCCGTGCCGCGTACGCGGACAAGCTCCCCGGGTCGGCGTACGCGAGCAAGGGCGGCGCGGGCGGCTACGCCGCGCATGAGGAGAACGATCGGAAGGGCGCCGTCACCTTCGCCTCGGCGGCCGCCGGAGCAGGCGCCCTCGCGGCCCTCGCCCTGTGCGGGCTGACGGCCGTCCGTCTGCGCCGCCGCGCCTGATCGGCCGGAGGCTCCGCCCCGGACCGCGGACGACCTTCGGTCGTAACCCTCGGACGCCGGGTGGGCTGAATTTCAGCCCCTCCGGCGCTTGAGGTGGGTCCCCCGTAGGGGGAGGGGTTCGGGGCGGAGCCCCGACGAGCCCCGGGCGCCCGGCGCTTCCCCCACGGTGCCGGGTGCCCGGACATGACCGCACTGTCACCGCCCGCCAGTAGGGTGGTCGACATGGCAGACCCCTCCAGCTACCGCCCCAAGCCGGGACAGATCCCCGACTCCCCGGGGGTCTACAAATTCCGCGACGAGCACCGCCGGGTGATCTACGTCGGGAAGGCCAAAAGCCTGCGCCAGCGCCTGGCCAACTACTTCCAGGATCTGGCGAATCTGCACCCGCGCACCCGCACCATGGTCACCACGGCAGCCTCCGTCGAGTGGACCGTCGTCTCCACCGAGGTCGAAGCGCTGCAGCTGGAGTACTCCTGGATCAAGGAGTTCGACCCCCGGTTCAACGTCAAGTACCGGGACGACAAGAGCTATCCGTATCTCGCGGTCACCCTCAACGAGGACTTTCCACGGGTCCAGGTCATGCGTGGCGCCAAGAAGAAGGGGGTGCGCTACTTCGGTCCGTACGGACATGCCTGGGCTATCCGCGAGACCGTCGACCTGATGCTCCGCGTCTTTCCCGTACGCACCTGTTCCGCCGGGGTCTTCAAGAACCACGCCCAGAAGGGCCGGCCCTGCCTGCTCGGCTATATCGGCAAGTGCTCGGCGCCCTGCGTGGGCCGGGTCACCCCCGAGGAACACCGCGAACTGGCCGAGGAGTTCTGCGACTTCATGGCCGGCCGCACCGGCACGTACATCCGCCGCCTGGAGAAGCAGATGATGGCGGCCGCCGATGAGATGGAGTACGAGAAGGCCGCCCGGCTGCGCGACGACATAGAGGCCCTCAAGCGGGCCCTGGAGAAGAACGCCGTCGTGCTGGCCGACGCCACCGACGCCGATCTGATCGCCGTCGCCGAGGACGAGCTCGAAGCCGCGGTACAGATCTTCCACGTCCGCGGCGGACGCGTCCGCGGCCAGCGCGGCTGGGTCACCGACAAGGTCGAGGCCGTCGACACCGCCGGCCTCGTCGAACACGCCCTGCAGCAGCTGTACGGCGAGGAGCGCGGCGATGCCGTCCCCAAGGAGGTGCTCGTCCCCGCCCTCCCCGAGGACACCGACGCGGTCACCCAGTGGCTGAGCGACCGCCGCGGCTCGCACGTCTCGCTCCGCATCCCGCAGCGCGGCGACAAGAAGGACCTGATGGCGACGGTCCAGCGCAACGCCGTACAGGCGCTCGGCCTGCACAAGACCAAACGGGCCAGCGATCTCACCACCCGCTCCCGCGCACTGGAGGAGATCGCCGAGGCCCTCGGCCTCGACTCGGCGCCGCTGCGGATCGAGTGCTTCGACATCTCGCACCTCCAGGGCGAGGACGTCGTGGCGTCCATGGTGGTCTTCGAGGACGGCCTGGCCCGCAAGAGCGAGTACCGCCGCTTCCAGATCAAGGGTCGTGTCGGAGACGAGCAAATCTGGCACGGCGAGGGGCAGGACGACGTCCGGTCCATGCACGAGGTGGTCGCCCGCCGCTTCAGGCGGTACCTCGCAGAAAAGGACAAGACGGGGGAGTGGATCGGTGACGACACCCCCGACGACGACGGAAAGCCCAAGCGCTTCGCATATCCGCCCCAGCTCGTCGTCGTCGACGGCGGACAGCCCCAGGTGGCCGCCGCCCAGCGTGCCCTCGACGAGCTCGGCATCGACGATGTCGCCGTCTGCGGCCTCGCCAAGCGCCTCGAAGAGGTCTGGCTGCCGCACGACGACGATCCCGTGGTCCTGCCCCGCTCGAGCGAGGGCCTGTATCTGCTTCAGCGGGTCCGTGACACGGCTCACGACTTCGCCATCCGCTACCAGCGCTCCAAGCGGCGCCATCGCATCAGGACCAGCCCGCTGGACGCGATCCCCGGCCTCGGCGACACCCGGAAGCAGGCTCTGATCAAGCATTTCGGCTCGGTGAAGCGGCTGAAGCAGGCGACAATCGAGCAGATCTGCGAGGTACCGGGCATGGGCCGGAAGACGGCGGAGGCCGTCGTAGTGGCCCTCGCCCAGGCGGCTCCTGCCGCGCCTGCCGTGAATACGGCAACAGGAGAGATCATTGAAGAGAGCGACGGGGGCAGCACGACATGACTGAGCACGATGGAGACGGAGCAGCAGACGTGAGTACGGGCACCACGACCGAGCCCGGCGGAGCCGCTGACGCGGCCATCCCCGAGCTGGTCATCATCTCCGGAATGTCGGGCGCCGGGCGCAGCACGGCCGCGAAGTGTCTCGAGGACCTCGGCTGGTTCGTCGTCGACAACCTGCCGCCCGCGCTGATCCCCACCATGGTGGAGCTCGGCGCCCGCTCGCAGGGCAATGTCGCCCGGATCGCCGTCGTCGTCGACGTCCGCGGCCGGCGGTTCTTCGACAACCTCCGCGAATCCCTCGCCGACCTCGACTCCAAGCAGGTCACCCGGCGGATCGTCTTCCTCGAGTCGTCCGACGACGCCCTGGTCCGCCGTTTCGAGTCGGTTCGCAGGCCCCACCCCCTCCAGGGCGACGGCCGGATCGTCGACGGCATCGCCGCCGAGCGTGATCTGCTGCGTGAGCTGCGCGGCGACGCCGACCTGGTGATCGACACCTCCAGCCTGAACGTCCATGAGCTGCGCGCCAAGATGGACGCCCAGTTCGCGGGCGACGAGGAGCCGGAGCTGCGCGCCACGGTGATGTCGTTCGGATTCAAGTACGGACTGCCGGTCGACGCGGACCTCGTCGTCGACATGCGCTTCCTGCCGAACCCGCACTGGGTCCCGGAGCTGCGCCCCTTCACCGGCCTCAACGAAGAAGTCTCGAACTACGTCTTCAACCAGCCCGGCGCCAAGGAGTTCCTGGACCGCTACACCGAGCTGCTCCAGCTGATCGCCGCGGGCTACCGGCGCGAGGGCAAGCGGTACGTCACCATCGCGGTCGGCTGCACCGGTGGTAAGCACCGCTCCGTCGCCACGTCCGAGAAGCTGGCCGCCCGGCTCTCCTCGGCGGGGATCGAGACCGTCGTCGTCCACCGGGACATGGGGCGCGAGTGACCGGACGCAATCTCCGTCTGCGGCGGCTGCGCAGGTCCACGCACGCGCTGTCGGGACGGAAACGCGGCGCGCAGCCCAAGGTCGTCGCGCTCGGCGGCGGCATGGGCCTGTCCGCGTCGCTCACCGCCCTGCGCCGTATCACCGGCGACCTCACCGCGGTCGTCACCGTCGCCGACGACGGCGGCTCCAGCGGCCGGCTCCGCGACGAGCTCGGCGTGCTGCCGCCCGGCGACCTGCGCAAGGCCCTGGCGGCGCTGTGCGGCGACGACGACTGGGGCCAGACCTGGGCACGGGTGATCCAGCACCGCTTCCAGTCCCAGGGCGAACTGCACGAACACGCGGTCGGCAATCTGCTGATAGTGGCCCTGTGGGAGCAGCTCGGCGACCATGTCCTGGCCCTGGACCTGGTCGGCAAACTGCTGGGTGCGCACGGCCGGGTGCTGCCGATGTCCGCCGTGCCACTGGAGCTGCAGGCGTTGGTACGGGGCCATGACCCGGCGCGCCCCGACGATGTGGACACGGTGCGCGGCCAGGCGACCGTCGCGCTGACACCCGGTGAGGTGCAGTCGGTGCACCTCGTCCCGCACGACCCGCCCGCCGTCCCCGAGGCCGTTGCCGCCGTCCTGGACGCCGACTGGGTGGTTCTCGGCCCCGGCTCCTGGTTCTCCTCGGTGATCCCCCATCTGCTGGTGCCCGAGCTGCTGGACGCGCTGATCGAGACGAAAGCCCGCCGGGTCCTCTCGCTCAACCTCGCGCCGCAGCCCGGTGAAACCGATGGCTTCTCACCGCAGCGTCATTTGGAGGTTTTGGGACGACACGCGCCTAAACTCGCCCTGGACGTGGTGCTGGCCGACGAGGCCGCCGTGCCCGACCGCGAGTCCCTCGCCGACGCCGCCAAGCGGTTCGGCGCCGCGGTCGAGCTGGCGCCCGTGGCCTCGCCCGACGGAGTTCCGAAGCACGACCCGGAGCTGTTGGCCGCCGCGTACGACCGTATTTTTCGGATGCATGGAAGGATCGGCCCATGGCGATGACGGCAGCGGTGAAGGACGAAATCTCCCGGCTTCCCGTCACCCGGACCTGCTGCAGAAAGGCAGAGGTCTCGGCGATTCTTCGGTTCGCGGGCGGGCTGCACCTGGTCAGCGGTCGCATTGTGATCGAGGCGGAGCTGGACACAGGGATTGCGGCGCGGCGGCTCAAGCGGGACATCCTGGAGATCTTCGGGCACAGCTCCGAGCTGATGGTGATGGCGCCGGGCGGACTGCGCCGCGGCTCCCGTTACGTGGTACGGGTGGTGGCAGGCGGTGACCAGCTGGCGCGTCAGACCGGTCTGGTCGACGGCCGCGGCCGCCCGATCCGCGGACTGCCGCCGCAGGTTGTCTCCGGCGCCACCTGTGACGCGGAGGCCGCCTGGCGCGGCGCGTTCCTGGCGCACGGCTCGCTCACCGAGCCGGGCCGCTCCTCCTCGCTCGAGGTCACCTGCCCCGGTCCGGAGGCAGCCCTCGCGCTGGTCGGCGCGGCCCGCCGGCTCTCCATCGCCGCCAAGGCCCGCGAGGTACGCGGCGTGGACCGTGTCGTCGTACGGGACGGGGACGCGATCGGCGCGCTGCTGACCCGTCTCGGGGCGCACGAGTCCGTACTGGCCTGGGAGGAGCGGCGGATGCGGCGCGAGGTGCGCGCCACCGCCAACCGTCTCGCCAACTTCGACGACGCCAACCTGCGCCGCTCGGCCCGCGCCGCGGTCGCCGCCGGTGCCCGGGTGCAGCGCGCGCTGGAGATCCTCGGCGAGGAGGTGCCCGAGCATCTCGCCGCCGCCGGCCGGCTGCGGATGGAGCACAAGCAGGCCTCTCTTGAGGAGCTGGGGGCGCTCGCCGACCCGCCGCTGACCAAGGACGCGGTCGCGGGCCGGATCCGCCGGCTGCTGGCGATGGCCGACAAGCGGGCCCAGGACCTCGGCATTCCGGGTACGGAGTCCAATCTCACCGAGGAGATGGCGGACGGCCTCGTCGGCTGAGTGTCCGCCGAATGTCAGCCTCCACGTTTCACCGACCGCTGTCGGCGCCCTCGCGGCGCCGACAGCGTCGTTGTGTCCACCTGTAAGCACTCTTGACATGATCATGAGGTGACATGAGCCTGGCGTCTGGCCACTTTCGGGGCACACAACAGCAAGGGGGGCTAATGAGACGCAGAGCGAGATCGATCCTCGCAGCGGCTTCACTGCTCGCAGCCGGACTGGCGGCGGCACCGATCGCCCAAGCTCAACAGGGGGGCGAGGGCGGCGACGGACTCTCCGTATGGCACGCGAAAGTCGGTAAGGCGCAGGTGCCTCTGATCCTCGCCGCAGGCACCGACGCTCATGAACTGACCGAGCAGGTGCCCGACAAGGGCACCGCGACTGTCGAGCTGTTCCTCACCAAGGAGCAGGCCGGCGAACTGCGCGGGCAGGGCGTCGACATCACCGAGCACACGGTCTCGGCCAAGTCCGAGAAGCGCGTGGCGGCCGCGGGCGACGGCGTCTTCCGCCCGTACAGCGGCGACAACGGCCTGCAGCGCGAGATCCTCGCCACCGGACAGGCCAACCCGAACCTGACCAAGGTCGTCAGCATCGGCAAGACCCTCAAGGGCCAGGACATCCTCGCTCTCAAGATCAGCAAGGGTGCCAAGAAGTACAAGGACGGCTCCAAGCCCTCCACGCTGTACCTCTCCAATCAGCACGCCCGCGAGTGGATCACCCCCGAGATGACCCGGCGGCTGATGCACTACTACCTCGCCAACTACGGCAAGGACCCGCGGGTCACCAAGATCGTGGACTCCACCGAGCTGTGGTTCGTCATCTCCGCCAACCCCGACGGCTACGACTACACCTTCACCGGCACCGACCAGCGCCAGTGGCGCAAGAACCTGCGCGACAACAACGGTGACGGCAAGATCGCCCCCGGCGACGGCGTGGACCTCAACCGCAACTTCGCCTACAAGTGGGGCTACGACAACGAGGGTTCGTCCCCCGACCCGGCCGACGAGACCTTCCGCGGCACCGGCCCTGCCTCCGAGCCCGAGACCAAGGCCCTCGACGCCTTCGAGAAGCGCATCGGTTTCGAGTACGGCATCAACTACCACTCCGCGGCCCAGCTGCTGCTGTACGGAGTCGGCTGGCAGGTCGCGACCCCGACGCCGGACGACGTCCTCTACAAGTCGCTCGCCGGTACGCCCGAGAAGTCCGCGGTTCCCGGCTACCGCCCACAGGTCTCCTCCGAGCTCTACACCACCAATGGCGAGGCCGACGGACACGCCGCCAACGTCAACGGGATGATGATGTACACCCCGGAGATGTCGACCTGCGGAACTGCCTCGCGCATCGACCCCAACGACCCCTGGAACGCGGCCGACTGCGCCTCGGTCTTCACCTTCCCGGACGACGAGAAGCTGATTCAGCAGGAGTTCGCCAAGAACATCCCGTTCGCGCTCTCCGTCGCCGAGACCGCCGCCCACGCCGACCAGCCGTCCTCCTCGCTGGGGCTTACGGCCGCGGACTTCACCCCTGACGCCTTCACCACCTCCTACGCGCGCGGCGGCGACCAGGAAGTGTCCGTCGTCGCCCGCAAGTCGGTACGCGACAAGGAGCTCAAGTACCGCGTCAACGGCGGCCGTACGCACGACCAGGCACTCAAGGCCTGGAAGGGCGGCGAGACCTACGGCGGCGACGACAACATCCGCTTCGACGAGTACCGCGCCAAGGTGCAGGACGGCGACGTCGGAGACAAGGTCGAGGTCTGGTTCACCGGCGAGACCAGGGCCGGAAAGCCCACCGCCAGCGAGCACTTCACATACACGATCGCCGAACGGCCGCGCGGCGACACGCTGGTGCTCGCGGAAGAGGGCGGCACCGTCGCGGCGCAGCACACCGCCGCATACACCAAGGCCCTCGCCGACAACGGCCACAAGGCCGCCGTCTGGGACGTCGCCACACAGGGCGTCCCGAACGCCCTCGGCGTGCTCGGCAACTTCGAGACAGTCGTCTGGTACACCGGCGCCAACCAGCCCTCCGCTGCGACCACCCGGGCCGTACGGGACTTCCTCAACGAGGGCGGCAAGCTGATCAACGCCGGTGAGCAGGCCGGCGGCAGTATCGACCTCGGCGGCGCCGACTCCAACGACTTCTCCCAGTACTACCTCGGCGCCTACAACCGGATCGGGCTCAAGTCCCCGCCGTCCTTCGCGGGCGCCGGGAAACTCGCGGGTGCGAAGGCCTCTCTCGCCGATGCGCCCGGCAACCCGCTCGACCTGGCCGGTGCGTACACCGTCACTTCGGACACCCTGAAGCCCGACCAGTTCCCGAAGTTCAGGAGCGCGCCCGCGGGCGACTTCCCAGGCATCCGCACCCCGTTCGAGCCGGCCGAAGGCTCCTGGTTCGCGGCGGCGAAGCACCAGGACAACGCGTACATGCGGCTGGCACGGACCGTGGACCTGTCCGGGACGGCGGCCGGCGCCAAGCCGAGCCTGCAGTTCCAGCTCAGCTACGACACCGAGCGCAGCTACGACAACGTCATCGTGGAGGCGCACACGGTCGGCCAGGACGACTGGACGACCCTGCCGGACGCCAACGGCGGCACCACCACCACGGTGCCCGTCCAGTGCGAGGAGGGCTTCTATGTGGCGGGCCACCCCTTCCTCGCCCGTTATCTGACCGTCGCCGACAGCGGCTGCACGGCGACCGGCACCAGTGGCGCCTGGAACCGCTTCACCGGCTCCTCCAACGGCTGGCAGCCGGTCTCCATCGACCTCAGCGCCTACGCGGGCAAGCAGGTCGAGCTCTCCGTCTCCTATGTCTCGGACCCGGGCACCGGCGGAATCGGCGCCTTC
The DNA here is from genome assembly GCF_042888805.1 of Streptomyces sp. NPDC002730. NCBI lineage: Bacteria > Bacillati > Actinomycetota > Actinomycetes > Kitasatosporales > Streptomycetaceae > Streptomyces > Streptomyces sp. NPDC002730. The sequence goes on along the minus strand of NZ_JBIAQG010000006.1, from coordinate 173,332 downwards.
GTCGACGACACCAGGCTCGTCGTCTCCGGGACCGCGCAGGGTCCCGAGGGCTTCGAGACCGCCCTGGGACCGTGGAGCGTCCCCGGACCGCCGGCCGGCAGCCCCGGGAACGCGGGCGACTGGGCGCGTGCCCAGGCGCTCTTCCACACACAGGCGGCCGTCACCACCCGGGACACCGTGCTGCTGGGCTTCGGCCTGGAGCATGTGCCCGGCGCGGCCGACCGCAAGCAGGTCATCGGGAAGGCGCTGAGCGCCCTCCGGCGCTGACGCTGCGTAGCCGGGACCGGGTCGGCCACAACGCCCTGGTCCCGGCGGAGGTCCGGCGGCTCTCGCCCCTACTGGGGGGTAGGGTCCGCCGGGCCACGCACGGGCCCTCTCGATGTCACTCCGGGGCCGCCAGGGGGGTAGGGTCGTAGGCGGTCGGGGACATCCCATACAGCTCGCCGGCGTCGAAACCCGGCGTACCAACGAGGAGATCGGTTCGTGACGATCCGCGTAGGCATCAACGGCTTTGGCCGCATCGGTCGTAACTACTTCCGCGCGCTGCTGGAGCAGGGTGCTGACATCGAGATCGTGGCTGTCAACGACCTTGGTGACACTGCGACCACCGCCCACCTGCTGAAGTACGACACCATTCTGGGCCGCCTCAAGGCCGACGTGTCGCACACCGAGGACACCATCACCGTCGACGGCCGCACCATCAAGGTGCTGTCCGAGCGCAACCCCGCGGACATTCCGTGGGGCGAGCTGGGCGTCGACATCGTGATCGAGTCCACCGGTATCTTCACGAAGAAGGCCGACGCCGCGAAGCACATCGCCGGCGGCGCCAAGAAGGTCCTCATCTCGGCTCCGGCCAAGGACGAGGACATCACCATCGTGATGGGCGTCAATCAGGACAAGTACGACGCGGCCAACCACCACGTCATCTCCAACGCCTCCTGCACCACGAACTGTGTGGCGCCGATGGCCAAGGTTCTCCTCGAGAACTTCGGCATCGTCAAGGGCCTGATGACGACGGTTCACGCGTACACGAACGACCAGCGCATCCTGGACTTCCCGCACTCGGACCTGCGCCGCGCCCGCGCCGCCGCCGAGAACATCATCCCGACCACCACCGGTGCCGCCAAGGCCACCGCGCTGGTCATCCCGGAGCTGGCGGGCAAGCTCGACGGCATCGCGATGCGCGTCCCGGTCCCCACCGGCTCCGTGACCGACCTGGTCATCGAGCTCGAGCGTGAGGTCACCAAGGACGAGGTCAACACCGCGTTCCAGAAGGCCGCAGAGGGTGAGCTCAAGGGCATCCTCGACTACACCGAGGACGCGATCGTCTCCTCGGACATCGTCAACTGGCCGGCCTCCTGCACCTTCGACTCCTCCCTGACCATGGTCCAGGGCAAGAACGTCAAGGTCATCGGCTGGTACGACAACGAGTGGGGCTACTCCAACCGTCTGGTCGACCTCACGGTCTTCGTCGGCGGTCAGCTCTAATCAGCAACGAGAGCAGCAACATGTGATCGACAGGGCTCGGGCAGCGCAACGCAGCGCAGTCCGAGCCCTGTCGCACGCCCAGCCTGAGGAGCCCTATTCATGAAGACGATCGACGAACTTCTCGCCGACGGGGTCGCCGGCAAGCGGGTATTCGTCCGCGCCGACCTCAATGTGCCGCTCGACGGCACCACCATCACCGACGACGGCCGTATTCGAGCTGTTGTGCCGACTGTCGCCAAGCTTGCCGAGGCGGGCGCGCGCGTCGTCGTCGCCTCTCACCTGGGCCGTCCCAAGGGTGCTCCGGACCCGGACTTCTCGCTCGCCCCGGCCGCGAAGCGCCTCGGTGAGCTGCTCGGCGCCGAGGTCGCGTTCGCGACCGACACCGTCGGCGCTTCGGCCAAGGCCGTCGTCGCGGGCCTCGCCGACGGCCGGGTCGCCGTTGTCGAGAACCTCCGCTTCAACGCCGGTGAGACGTCCAAGGACGACGCGGAGCGCGGCGCTTTCGCCGACCAGCTCGCCGAGCTCGCGGATGTGTACGTCGGCGACGGCTTCGGAGCCGTACACCGCAAGCACGCTTCGGTGTACGACCTGCCCGCCCGCCTGCCGCACGCCGCCGGCTACCTCATCGCCACCGAGGTCCGAGTTCTCAAGAAGCTCACCGAGGAGGTCGAGCGCCCCTATGTCGTGATCCTCGGTGGCGCCAAGGTTTCCGACAAGCTCGGTGTCATCGACTCGCTGCTCGGCAAGGCCGACCGCATCCTCATCGGCGGCGGCATGGCCTACACCTTCCTCAAGGCCAAGGGCTACGAGGTCGGCATCTCCCTCCTCCAGGAGGACCAGATCCCGACCGTCACCGAGTACATGGAGCGCGCCGAGAAGAACGGCGTCGAGCTGGTGCTTCCGGTCGACGTCCTGGCCTCGAGCGAGTTCCCCGACCTGAAGACCAAGGCCCCGGCCGACTTCATCACGGTCGACGCGGACAAGATCCCCGCCGACAAGGAGGGCCTGGACATCGGCCCGAAGTCGCGCGAGCTCTTCGCGTCGAAGATCGCCGACGCCGAGACCGTCTTCTGGAACGGTCCGGTCGGCGTCTTCGAGCACCCCGACTACGCCGAGGGCACCAAGGCCGTGGCTCAGGCGCTGCTCGACAGCAACGGCTTCACCGTCGTCGGCGGCGGCGACTCGGCCGCTGCCGTACGCACGCTGGGCTTCGACGAGAACGCATTCGGCCACATTTCCACCGGTGGTGGCGCCAGCCTCGAGTACCTCGAGGGCAAGACGCTCCCCGGCCTCGCCGCACTGGAGGACTGACCCCCTTATGACTGATATTGCTCAGGGCCGTTTCCCGTTCATGGCGGGCAACTGGAAGATGAACCTCAACCACCTCGAGGCCATCGCGCACGTCCAGAAGCTCGCCTTTGCCCTGGCGGACAAGGACTACGACGCCGTCGAGGTCGCCGTCCTGCCGCCCTTCACCGACATGCGGTCCGTACAGACCCTGATCGACGGCGACAAGCTCAAGATCAAGTACGGCGCCCAGGACCTCTCGGCGCACGACGCCGGTGCGTACACCGGTGAGATCTCGGGCTCGATGCTGTCCAAGCTGAAGTGCACCTACGTCGTCGTGGGCCACTCCGAGCGCCGGCAGTACCACGCCGAGACGGACGAGCTCTGCAACGCCAAGGTCAAGGCGGCCTACAAGCACGGCCTGACCCCGATCCTCTGCGTCGGCGAGGGCCTGGACATCCGCAAGGCGGGCAACCAGGTCCAGTACACGCTGGCGCAGCTCGACGGCGGGCTGAAGGACATCCCGGCCGAGCAGGCCGAGTCCATCGTGATCGCGTACGAGCCGGTGTGGGCCATCGGTACCGGCGAGGTCGCGACCCCCGAGGACGCGCAGGAGGTCTGCGGGGCGATCCGCGGGCGTCTTGCCGAGCTGTACTCCCAGGAGCTGGCCGACAAGGTCCGCATCCAGTACGGCGGCTCGGTGAAGTCCGGGAACGTCGCCGCGATCATGGCACAGCCCGATGTGGACGGTGCTCTGGTGGGTGGTGCGTCGCTGGACGCCGAGGAGTTCGTCAAGATCGTCCGGTTCCGCGACCAGTAAGTATGCGGTAGCGCGGATCCGTCGTACCCTTGCGGGGGCCGAGCAGGCATCATGGAAATGCCACTCGGCCCCCGTCATCCATTCAGTCCGAGGAAGTTGGTCCAGCCGTGATTGTCGGGTTCTCGATTGCCCTGATCGTCTTCAGCCTGCTGATGATGCTGCTGGTGCTGATGCACAAGGGGAAGGGCGGCGGTCTCTCCGACATGTTCGGTGGCGGTATGCAGTCCTCGGTCGGTGGTTCCTCGGTCGCCGAGCGCAACCTCGACCGCATCACTGTGGTTATCGGTCTGCTGTGGTTTGCGTGCATTGTCGTACTTGGTCTGCTGATGAAGCTGGACAGCTGACCCACGCCTTCCGCGTCCCGGGGTCGGGTGTAACTCCAATCACTGGACGAGCGTTGGGCCTTACGTAGACTGGGGCACTCGCGGCGCAGCCGCTGTGAGACGCTGTGCAGCACCATCACGCAGGGAGTTACGACCGTGGCAAGTGGCAACGCGATCCGGGGAAGCCGGGTCGGAGCGGGGCCGATGGGCGAGGCTGAGCGAGGCGAGTCCGCGCCACGCCTCCGCATCTCCTTCTGGTGCTCCAACGGGCACGAGACGCAGCCGAGCTTCGCCAGTGACGCACAGGTCCCGGACAACTGGGACTGCCCGCGCTGCGGGTTCCCGGCCGGTCAGGACCGGGACAACCCGCCGGACCCGCCGCGCACCGAGCCGTACAAGACGCACCTCGCGTACGTACGCGAGCGGCGCAGCGACGCGGACGGCGAGGCGATCCTCGCCGAGGCGCTCGCCAAACTGCGGGGCGAGATCTAGAAGTTGCGGTCCGGCCGGACACCCAAGGTGCCCGGCCGGATTTTTTGCTTCGGTGTCAGTGGCACCCCTTACGGTTCTGAATCACGGACCGGAAGGGGATGTTGTGACGGCGACCGAAGCGGCACAGGCGCGAACACCCGCATGGCGCGGGGGGTTCGGACGGCTGTGGACGGCCGCCGTCGTCTCGAAGTTCGGCGACTCGCTCCAGATCGCCGCGATGCCGCTGCTCGCCGCCTCACTGACCGACGACCCGCTGCTGATCGCCTCGGTGACGGCGTGCGGCTATCTGCCCTGGCTGCTGTTCGGACTGCTCGGCGGCGCGGTCGCCGACCGGGTGGACCAGCAGCGGGCGATGTGGGCCGTCGATCTGCTGCGGGGCGCGCTGATGGCCGCCTTCGCCGTCGCGGTGTGGCTGGATCTGGGCTCGATGGCCCTGCTGTTCGGACTCGCCTTCGCGCTCACCACGCTCCAGACGCTCTTCGACAACGCAGCCACCGCCCTGCTGCCCTCGCTGGTGCCGGCCGAGGCGCTGGGCAGTGCCAACGCCAGGCTGATGACCGCACAGCAGATCGTCGGCGGCTTCCTGGCCGCGCCGGTGGTACCGGTGCTGCTCGTGGTGGGCGCCGCCGTGCCGTACGCGGCGGATGCGGCGACGTATGTCGTGGCGGCGGTCCTCGTCGCCTCACTGCGGGTCACTGCGCCATCGAGGGCTAGCGGAGCGGCGGGCAGCACCCTGCGCGGCGAGATCGGGGAAGGGCTGCGGACCCTGTGGCGGGACCGCGCGCAACGCGGACTCTGTATCGCCACCACCCTCTGCAACATCGGCATGGGCGCCCTCATCGCCACCCTCGTCGTCCATGTCACCGGCTGGCTGGACGCCGGGAACGGCGGGTATGCGGCGGTGATCACGGCCGTCGGGGCGGGCAGCGCGGTCGGCGGTCTGCTGGCCCGCAGGCTCTCCGAGCGCTTCGGCCGAATACGGAGCGTGTTCGCCGCCGGGATCGTGCAGACCGGATGCCTGGTCGCGATGGGATCGGTGCGCGAGCTGTGGGTGACGATCACCGCGATGGCGGTCTTCGGGGTCATGGGCATGGTGTGGAACGTCAATCGGACGACGCTGATGCAGGAGCGCAGTCCGGCGGCGATGCTGGGCCGGATCAGCTCCGCCTTCCGTACGCTCGCGGTCGCCGGAGCCCCGCTCGGCGCACTGCTGGGCGGTGCGGCGGCCGCCGCCTGGGGACCGAACACACCCGCTCTGCTGGCGGCCGGACTCTTCGTGTCGGCTGTCGCGTCGCTGACCCCGCTGATCAATTAGGTTGGAGACGCAGTGGGGCATGCAGGCAGGTACGAGAAGAAGTGGGCTGAGATGAACGCAGAAGGCCGTACCAGGCTCAACCAGACGCCCGAATGGACTGCTCTCGGCAAGCACCGCGAGCAGCTGGGGGAGACGCATCTGCGGGAGCTGTTCGCGGCCGATACGGCGCGCGGCACCGGGTACACCCTCCAGGTCGGCGATCTGTACCTCGACTACTCCAAGCATCTGGTGACCGACGAGACGCTGGCGTTGCTGCGCGAGCTGGCCGTGGCCACCGACGTATCCGGGCTGCGGGACGCGATGTTCCGCGGTGAGAAGATCAACACCACCGAGGACCGCGCCGTTCTGCACACGGCGCTGCGCGCCCCGCGTGACGCCGTGATCGAGGTGGACGGCGAGAATGTGGTGCCCGCGGTGCACGCGGTGCTCGACAAGATGAGCGCCTTCTCCGACCGGATCAGGTCGGGCGAGTGGACCGGGCACACCGGCAAGCGCATCAAGAACGTCGTCAACATCGGCATCGGCGGCTCCGATCTGGGCCCGGCGATGGCGTACGAGGTACTGCGCTCCTACACCGCACGCGAGCTGACGTTCCGCTTTGTGTCGAACGTCGACGGGGCCGATCTGCACGAGGCCGTAAGGGACTTGGACCCGGCCGAGACGCTCTTCATCATCGCCTCCAAGACCTTCACCACCATCGAGACCATCACCAACGCCACATCCGCCCGCGACTGGCTGCTCACCGGTCTCCAGGCCGGCCAGGAGGCCGTGGCCAAGCACTTCGTGGCGTTGTCGACGAACGCCGAGAAGGTCGCCGACTTCGGCATCGACACGGCGAACATGTTCGAGTTCTGGGACTGGGTCGGCGGGCGGTACTCCTACGACTCCGCCGTCGGCCTCTCGCTGATGATCGCGATCGGTCCGGACCGCTTCCGGGAGATGCTCGACGGCTTCCACCTGGTCGACGAGCACTTCCGTACGGCCCCGGCGGAGGCCAATGTGCCGCTGCTGCTGGGCCTGTTGGGGGTCTGGTACGGCGAGTTCTTCGACGTGCAGACGCATGCGGTGCTGCCGTACTCCCACTATCTGAGCAAGTTCACCGCCTACCTCCAGCAGCTCGACATGGAGTCCAACGGCAAGTCCGTGGACCGCGAGGGCAATCCGGTGGACTGGCAGACCGGTCCGGTGGTCTGGGGCACGCCCGGCACCAATGGCCAGCACGCGTACTACCAGCTCATCCACCAGGGCACGAAGATGATCCCGGCGGACTTCATCGGCTTCGCCAATCCGGTCGCGGGCCTGGCGCCGGGTCTGGTCGCCCAGCACGATCTGCTGATGGCCAACTTCTTCGCGCAGACGCAGGCGCTCGCCTTCGGCAAGACCCCGGAGGAGGTACGGGCGGAGGGCGTGCCCGAGGAGCTGGTGCCGCACAAGACGTTCCGGGGCAACCACCCGACGACGACGATCCTTGCCGAGCAGCTGACGCCGTCCGTGCTGGGGCAGTTGATCGCGCTGTACGAGCACAAGGTGTTCGTCCAGGGCGCCATCTGGAACATCGACTCCTTCGACCAGTGGGGCGTCGAGCTCGGCAAGGTTCTCGCGAAGAAGATCGAGCCGGTGCTGACCGAAGGAAGGGGCGAGCAGCTGGACAGCTCGACCTCGACGCTCGTCGCCAAGTACCGCACGCTACGCGGTCGTTGAGCAGATGACGGGGGAGGGTGCGGTACGGCTGAGACCGCCGGACAACACGCTCAATGAGCGGGTCGTCGGCTGGTGGCGAGTGCAGTGGCTGCTGACGACCGCCGTACCGGTGGCGGTCCTGGCCGTGCTGGGCGCACTGATCGCGCCCGCACGGCCGTGGCTGCTGACGGTCGCCTGGGTGCTGGGGGCGCTGGGCCTGGCCTGCACCGCCTTCTTCCCCGCGTGGTGGTTCCGGGTGCATCGCTGGGAGGTCACGGACGAAGCGGTCTATGTCCGTACGGGCGCGTTCTGGCAGGAGTGGCGGATCGCACCCATGTCCCGGATCCAGACCGTGGACACGCTGCGCGGGCCGCTGGAACAGGCGTTCAGGCTCGCCACGGTCATCGTCACCACCGCCTCCTCCAAAGGTGCGATCAAGATCGAGGGGCTCGACCATGAGTTCGCAGCGGAGCTCGCCGAGCAGCTGACCCGGATCACCCAGGCCACGCCCGGGGACGCGACATGAGTTCCCCGCAGGACGGCTGGCGGCGACTCGACCGGCGTACGGTCCTGGTCACCGCGCTCGTCATGGCGGGCGTGGCCGCGGGCGCCGGGCTGCCCATCGCCCTCGGCCTCGCGGGCGCCATGCCGCTGTGGCAGGCGTTCGGCCGGGTGCTGGCCGGGGCGCTTCTGCTCATCGCCGCGGGCACGGGCGCGGACTACGTACGGTGGCGCCGGACCCGCTACCGCATCGGCCCCGAGCGCGCCGAACTCCACACGGGACTGCTGCTGGTCAAACGCCGTTCGCTGGCCCGTGAGGGCATCCGCAGCGTCGATCTGACCGCCAACCCGCTGCTGCGTGTCCTCGGCCTGGTCAAGGTGCGTATCGGCACCGGCGAGCACAGTGCGGGCGGCGAGTCCACGCTGGAGCTGGACCCGGTCAGCAGGGCGGACGGCGAGCGCCTGCGCAGGGAGCTGCTGGCGCGGGCCGTCGACCCGTCCGGCACCCACCGCGAGGGCACGCTCGCCGCACTCGACCCGTCCTGGATCCGGTATGCGCCGGTCTCCTTCGTCGCCCCGCTGCTGGGCGGCGCGGCGGTCGGCGGTGTGATGCAGGTCAGCGAGTGGTTCGGGGCGCAGGGCAAGGTCATCGACTGGGTCGGGGACCGTTTCCGGGACACCCCGGTCGTCTGGATGCTCGTGGTGCTCGTTGTCGCGGCCGGGGTCGCGGGCGTCGTCGGCGCTCTCGGCCTCTGGATCGAGATGTGGTGGAACTACCGCCTGGAGCGTGAGCCCGGCGGCACGTTGCGGGTGCGGCGTGGTCTGTTCACCGCCCGCTCGATCTCCATAGAGGAGAGGCGGCTGCGCGGCGTCGAACTCGTCGAGCCGCTGGGCGTGCGGATGTTGGGCGCCGCCCGGGTGGACGCCGTCGCCACCGGGCTCGTCAAGGACGACGATGACAAACACGCGGACCTCAAGGTGCTGCTGCCGGCTGCGCCGCGTGCGGTGGCCGACGAGGTGTCCGCGCAGGTGCTGCGCGAGACCGTGGCCCCGACGAGCGCGGCCCGGCTGATCGGCCACCCACGGGCGGCGCGCACCCGCCGGCTGCGATGGGCGCTGGCGGCGTCGCTGCCGCCGGTGCTGGTGCTCGCTGTCCTGGGCGCCCGCGTCACTCCCGTCCTGCTGTATCTCGCGGCCGCCTGCGCGGCGGTGGCGGTGCCGATCGCGGTGATCCTCGCGCTGGACGCGTACCGCAACCTCGGCCACGGCATCAGCGGCGCCTATCTGGTCGCCCGCTCCGGCACGGTCCGTCGCGCGACGGTCGCGCTGCAGCGGAGCGGGGTCATCGGCTGGACGCTGAAGCAGTCGGTCTTCCAGCGTCGGGCCGGAGTGCTGACACTGACGGCGACGACGGCCGCGGGGGCCGGGGCCTATTCGGTGTACGACGCGGCGGAGGGCGAGGGCCTGGCCTTCGCCGCGGAAGCGGTACCGGGGCTGCTGGAACCGTTCCTGATACGGGAGGAGCGGACGACGGGCTGCGGTGCGGCCGAGGACGGCGCGACAATCCCCGTATGACCACATCCGGCTACTCGGGCACTCCGCTGGCCAAGAAGCTCGGCATCAAGCCGGGCCAGCGCGTCGCGCTCAGACACCGGCCCGGGGACTGGACGATTCCCGAGCTGCCCGAAGGTGTCAGGGTCGGCGAGCGCGGCTCGCGGGACGCCGATGTGACGCTGGCCTTCTACCGTACGTACGGTGATCTGGCAGCCGATGCGACGACGCTCGTCGAGCACCTGGCGGACCCGGCGATGCTCTGGATCGCATGGCCGCGCAAGGCCGCCGGCCATAAGAGCGACATCACCGAGAATGCGCTGCGGGACCTGTTCCTCCCGCTCGGCATCGTCGATGTGAAGGTCGCCGCGCTGGGGGAGGACTGGTCCGGGCTGAAGTTCGTGCGGCGCGTGGAGAACCGGGCGGGGTGAGCGCCTGCGGCGGGGCTTGTTCCGCTACCCGCCCCTTCCCCGTGACGGGGGGCTGCGCCGCCAGACCCCGGACGCCCTTCCGCCCTCAGGGCGTAGGGGAGTGTCCTCAAACGCCGGACGGGCTGGCTTTTCCCGCCCGTTGGGCAGGGAAAACCAGCCTCGTCGGCGGGAAAGTTCAGCCTCGCCGGCGATTGAGGCGCGGGGTCCGGGGCGGAGCTCCCACGGTCAGGGTGACGCCGGCGGGTACAGGCCGCGCGGCAGCTGTGCGGCCGCCGCGGCGTCCAGCAGCCACAGCGTCCGGCTGCGTCCGTACGCTCCTGCCGCGGGAGCCTGCACCTCGCCCGCGCCCGACAGCGCGATCCTCGCCGCCTTCGCCTTGTCCTCGCCCGCCGCCAGCAGCCACACCTCGCGTGCCGCGCGAATCGCCGGGAGCGTGAGCGAGATACGGGTCGGCGGCGGCTTCGGCGCGCCGTGGACGGCGACCACCGTGCGCTCCGTCTCACGGACCGCAGGCAGTTCCGGGAAGAGCGACGCCACATGCGTGTCCGGGCCGACGCCCAGCATCAGTACGTCGAACGTCGGCACCGGGCCGTGGTCCTCCGGGCCCGCCGCGGCGGCGAGTTCGGCTGCGTACGAGGCAGCGGCCGCGTCCGCGTCGTTGCCGTACTCGCCGTCCGACGCGGGCATCGCATGCACCCGGGCCGGATCCAGCGACACCCTGTCCAGCAGAGCCTCGCGGGCCTGCGTGACATTGCGCTCCGGGTCGCCCTCCGGGAGAAACCGTTCGTCGCCCCACCACAGTTCGAGCCGCGGCCAGTCGATCGCGTCCCGGGCCGGTGAGCTGTCGAGGGCGGCCAGCAGGGCGTTGCCGTTGCGGCCGCCCGTCAGGACCACCGACGCCGAGCCGCGCGCGGACTGGGCGTCCACGATCTTCGTGATCAGCCGGGCCGCGGCGGCCTGCGCCATCAACTCCTTGTCACGGTGGACGACGAGTTGCGGAGCACTCACTTGGCCGCCGCCTTCTTGGCCGGAGCGGCCTTCTTGGCGGCGGCGGAGGAGGCGGGCTTGGCATCGGACTTCGCCGCACCGGCCTTCGACGTATCGTCAGCCCCGTTGTCCGCCGGAGTGGCCAGCCGGTCCACGCCGAACCGCAGCGCCGACGCGTAGATGTCGTCCGGGTCGAGCCGCCGCAGTTCCTCCGCCATCAGCTCTGCCGTCTCACGCCGCTGGAGCGCCACCGCCCGGTCCGGCTGGCCCTGGATCGACAGCGTCGCCAGCGAGCCGTCCGCCCGGTCCAGCACGATCGGACCGCAGGAGGTCTCCATCCGTACGGCGGTGAGGCCGGGACCGGCGGAGAACGAGCGCTTCACCGGCACCTTCAGCCGGTCCGCGAGCCACATGGCGAGCAGCTCGCAGCTCGGGTTGAACTCCTCGCCCTCCACCTCCGCCGCGGTGACCTCGCAGCTGACCTGGTCCAGAGCGGCCGCGAGCATCGAGCGCCACGGCGTGATCCGGGTCCAGGCCAGATCGGTGTCGCCGGGGGTGTACGCCTCGGCACGCCCCGCCAGCTCCTGCACCGGCTGCTCGGAGGCGTACGTGTCCGTCACCCGGCGCTGTGCCAGCGCGCCCAGCGGGTCCTTGGCCGGGTCGGTCGGCGCGTTCACCGGCCACCAGACCACCACCGGCGCGTCCGGCAGCAGCAGCGGCAGCACCACCGACTGGGCGTGGTTGATGACCTCGCCGTACAGCCGCACGACGACCGTCTCGCCGGTGCCCGCGTCAGCGCCCACCCGCACCTCGGCGTCCAGGCGTGCCTTCGCCCGGTCGCGCGGCGAACGCGAGACCCGCTTGATGACGACGAGCTTTCGCGAGGGGTGCTCGCGGGACGCATCGTTGGCCGCCTTCAGCGCGTCGTAGGCGTTCTCCTCGTCGGTGACGATGACAAGGGTGAGCACCATGCCGACGGCCTGCGTGCCGACGGCCCGCCGCCCCTGCACCAGCGCCTTGTTGATCTTGCTGGCTGTGGTGTCCGTAAGGTCGATCTTCATGGCCGACGCCAGCTCCGTCCGTCTCGTGCGAGCATTTCGTCCGCCTCGACCGGACCCCAGGTCCCGGCCGGGTACTGCGCCGGCTTGCCGTGCTTGTCCCAGAACTGCTCGATCGGGTCGAGGATCTTCCAGGACAGCTCGACCTCCTCCACGCGCGGGAAGAGGTTGGAGTCGCCGAGCAGGACATCGAGGATGAGGCGCTCGTACGCCTCGGGGCTGGACTCCGTGAAGGACTCGCCGTACGCGAAGTCCATCGAGACGTCCCGCACCTCCATCGAGGTGCCGGGCACCTTCGAGCCGAACCGCAGGGTCACGCCCTCGTCCGGCTGGACGCGGATGACCAGGGCGTTCTGGCCCAGCTCCTCCGTGGCCGTGTGGTCGAAGGGGGAGTGCGGGGCGCGCTGGAAGATCACCGCGATCTCCGTGACACGGCGGCCGAGCCGCTTGCCGGTACGGAGGTAGAACGGGACTCCGGCCCAGCGGCGGTTGTCGATCCCGAGCTTTATGGCCGCGTAGGTGTCGGTCTTCGACTTGGGGTCGATGCCGTCTTCCTCGAGATAGCCGACGGCCTTCTCGCCGCCCTGCCAGCCCGCCGCGTACTGTGCGCGCACCGTGTTCTTGGACAGATCCTTGGGCAGCTTCACCGCGCCCAGCACCTTGGTCTTCTCCGCCGCGAGCGCGTCCGCGTCGAAGGAGGCGGGCTCCTCCATCGTGGTCAGCGCGAGCAGCTGGAGCAGGTGGTTCTGGATGACGTCACGGGCGGCGCCGATACCGTCGTAGTAGCCGGCGCGGCCGCCGATGCCGATGTCCTCGGCCATGGTGATCTGGACGTGGTCGACGTACGACCGGTTCCAGATCGGCTCGAAGAGGGTGTTGGCGAAGCGCAGCGCCAGAATGTTCTGGACGGTCTCCTTGCCGAGGTAGTGGTCGATCCGGAAGACCTCGTTGGGCGGAAAGACCTCGTGCACCACCTGGTTGAGCTCCTGGGCGGAGACCAGGTCGTGGCCGAACGGCTTCTCGATGACCGCGCGACGCCAGGAGCCTTGCTTCTGGTCGGCGAGCCCGTGCTTCTTGAGCTGCTGGACAACCTTCGGGAAGAACTTCGGCGGTACGGAGAGATAGAACGCGAAGTTGCCGCCGGTGCCCTGCTTCTTGTCGAGGTCCTCGATGGTCGACTTCAGCTGCTCGAAGGCGTCGTCGTCGTCGAAGTTGCCCGGGACGAAGCGCATCCCCTGGATGAGCTGCTGCCAGACCTCCTCGCGGAACGGCGTACGGGCGTGGGCCTTGACGGCGTCGTGGACCTCCTGTGCGAAGTCCTCGTCCTTCCACTCACGGCGGGCGAAACCGACGAGCGAGAAGCCCGGCGGCAGCAACCCGCGGTTGGCCAGGTCATAGACGGCTGGCATCAACTTTTTACGTGACAAATCGCCCGTGACACCGAAGATGACCAGGCCCGACGGCCCCGCGATACGCGGGAGCCGTCGGTCTGCGGGGTCACGGAGCGGGTTGGCTCCGCTGAGACCGGACAAGTTGGTCAGCCCTCCGAAGGAGCGAGGCGCTTGAGCTCGGCCTCGGTCGAGTTGAGGAGATCGTTCCAGGACGTCGCGAACTTCTCGACGCCCTCGTCCTCGAGCAGCTGCACGACCTCGTCGTAGGAGATCCCGAGCTTCTCGATGGCGTCGAGCTCGGCGCGAGCCTGCTCGTACGTGCCGCGCACCGTGTCACCGGTGATCTGACCGTGGTCGGCGGTGGCCTCCAGCGTGGCCTCCGGCATGGTGTTCACCGTGCCCGGGGCGACCAGCTCGTCGACGTACATCGTGTCCTTGTACGCCGGGTCCTTGACGCCGGTCGAGGCCCACAGCGGACGCTGCTTGTTGGCCTGCGCCTTGTCGAGCGCGGCCCAGCGGTCGCTGCTGAAGACCTCTTCGTACGCCTGGTACGCGAGACGGGCGTTGGCCAGGGCCGCCTTGCCGCGGGCCTCCTTGGCCTCCGGGGTGCCCAGGGCGTCGAGCCGCTTGTCGATCTCGGTGTCCACACGGGACACGAAGAAGGACGCCACGGACTGGATCTTGGAGAGGTCCAGGCCGGCGGCCTTCGCCTTCTCCAGACCGGCCAGATAGGCGTCCATGACCTCGCGGTAGCGCTCCAGCGAGAAGATCAGCGTGACATTGACGCTGATGCCCTTCCCGATGACCTCGGTGATCGCCGGCAGGCCGGCCTTCGTCGCCGGGATCTTGATGAGCGTGTTCGGACGGTCCACCAGCCAGGCCAGCTGCTTGGCCTCGGCGATGGTCGCCGCGGTCTTGTGGGCCAGGCGCGGGTCGACCTCGATGGAGACCCGGCCGTCCTGGCCACCGGTGGCGTCGAACACCGGTCGCAGGATGTCGGCGGCGTCGCGGACGTCCGCCGTCGTGATCATCCGTACGGCTTCCTCGACGGTCACCTTGCGCACGGCGAGGTCGGCGAGCTGCTGCTCGTAACCGTCACCGCTGCTGATGGCCTTCTGGAAGATCGAGGGGTTGGTGGTGACGCCCACGACGTGCTGCTGGTCGATCAGTTCGGCGAGATTGCCGGACGTGATCCGCTTGCGCGACAGGTCGTCGAGCCAGATCGCGACGCCTTCGTCGGAGAGGCGCTTGAGTGCGTCTGTCATGAGAGTTGCATCTCCTACTTGTCGTATACCGGCGTCAGCGCGCGGCGGCTTCCAGCCCATTGACAGTTTCAAGCGAGTCCCGGGCGACAGAGGCCACGTTCTCGGCAGTGAAGCCGAACTCGCGGAAGAGGACCTTGCCGTCGGCCGAAGCGCCGAAGTGCTCCAGCGAAACGATGCGTCCCGCGTCGCCGACGAAGCGGTGCCAGGTCAGACCGATACCGGCCTCGACCGCGACACGGGCCTTCACGGCCGGCGGCAGGACGCTGTCCTTGTACGCCTGGTCCTGCTCCTCGAACCACTCGACGGACGGCATCGAGACCACCCGGGTCGGGACGCCCTCGGCCTGCAGCTGCTCGCGCGCCGCCACGGCCAGTTGGACCTCCGAGCCGGTGCCGATCAGCAGGACCTGCGGCGCCGTGCTCTGCCCATCGGGCCCTTCGGCGTCGAACATGACGTAACCGCCCTTGGCGGCATCCTCGTTGGCCTCGTACGTCGGCACACCCTGGCGGGTCAACGCAAGGCCGTGCGGGGCGCCCTTGCCGAACTCCTTGGTGTAGCGCTTGAGAATCTCGCGCCAGGCGATGGCGGTCTCGTTGGCATCGGCCGGACGGACGATGTTCAGGCCCGGGATCGCGCGCAGCGAGGCCAGGTGCTCCACCGGCTGGTGGGTGGGGCCGTCCTCGCCGAGACCGATCGAGTCGTGCGTCCACACGTACGTCACCGGCAGGTGCATCAGCGCCGAGAGCCGTACGGCGTTGCGCATGTAGTCCGAGAACACCAGGAAGGTGCCGCCGTAGATACGGGTGTTGCCGTGCAGCGCGATGCCGTTCATGGTCGCGGCCATGGCGTGCTCACGGATGCCGAAGTGGATCGTGCGGCCGTACTTGTTCGCGCCCGGCAGCGGGTTGCCGTCGGGCAGGAACGACGACGTCTTGTCGATCGTCGTGTTGTTCGAGCCCGCCAGGTCGGCGGAGCCGCCCCACAGCTCGGGAATGACCGCGCCGAGCGACTGAAGGATCTTGCCGGAAGCGGCGCGGGTGGCGACACCCTTGCCGGTCTCGAACTCCGGGAGCTCCTCCTCCCAGCCCGCCGGGAGCTCGCCCGAGCGGATCCGGTCGAACTCGGCGGCGCGCTCCGGGTTGGCGGTGCGCCACGCGGCGAACGTCTTCTCCCACTCGCCCTGGGCCTCGCGGCCGCGGTCGAGCGCCTCACGGGTGTGCCCGAGGACCTGGTCGGAGACCTCGAAGCTCTTCTCCGGGTCGAAGCCGAGGACGCGCTTGGTGGCCGCGACCTCCTCTTCACCGAGCGCCGAGCCGTGCGCGGCCTCGGTGTTCTGCGCGTGCGGGGCGGGCCAGGCGATGATCGAGCGGACCGCGATGAAGGAGGGGCGCTCCGTCTCGGCCTGCGCCGCCTTCAGGGCCTTGTAGAGACCGGCCGGGTCGAGGTCGCCGTTGGACTTCTGCTCGACACGCTGGACGTGCCAGCCGTACGCCTCGTACCGCTTGAGGGTGTCCTCGGAGACGGCCGTCTCCGTGTCGCCCTCGATGGAGATGTGGTTGTCGTCCCACAGCAGCACCAGATTGCCCAGCTTCTGGTGCCCGGCCAGAGAGGACGCCTCGGCGGAGATGCCCTCCTGGAGGCAGCCGTCACCGGCGATGGCCCAGATGGTGTGGTCGAACGGCGAGGTGCCCGGAGCTGCGTCCGGGTCGAACAGGCCGCGCTCGTAGCGGGAGGCCATGGCCATGCCCACCGCGTTGGCGACGCCCTGGCCGAGCGGGCCGGTCGTCGTCTCCACGCCCGGCGTGTGCCCGTACTCCGGGTGGCCCGCGGTCCTCGACCCCCAGGTCCTGAAGGACTTGAGGTCGTCGAGCTCCAGGCCGTACCCGGCCAGGTAGAGCTGGATGTACAGGGTCAGAGACGAGTGCCCCGCGGAGAGGACGAACCGGTCGCGGCCGGTCCAGTCCGGATCGGCGGGGTCGTGCCGCATGAGCTTCTGGAACAGAACATAGGCGGCGGGCGCGAGGCTCATGGCCGTACCGGGGTGGCCGTTGCCGACCTTCTGTACGGAATCCATGGCCAGGACGCGGGCGGTATCAACGGCCCGCTGGTCCAGATCGGTCCACTCGAGGTCTGTGGTGGTCGGCTTGGTGCTCACCCTGGGTCAGGGCTCCTCTCCACATGTTCGTATCCCGGTGACGACGGAAGCACCGGGCGTTGTCGAGCCTACCCCCGGAGCAACGCACCTCTTTTCGAGTGCATGCCTTTCAAAAAGTCGGACACAGCCAGGGTGCCGTCACAGCGTCGTCTCCGCCTGTCGGCCGTGTATACGCGCGCCGTGCTGCCGCCGCTCAACACGAGCCCACCCCCGCGAAGATCGGCGTCTGGGCAACGTCTAGAGTGGCGTGGTACGCGCAAGTCTTTACCGGGTCTTCACGCCGGGAGCTTGCTGGGATTTCTCTGTCAGGGGTGTGCGTGACGGCCGTCGAGTCCCGACCCGCAGGGGTCGTCTTGACTCCCAGCCCGGGGGGCCATCGTCCGTTGGGGGCCCGCGTCAAGGCATTCGTGGCGCTGACCAAGCCGCGGATCATCGAGCTGCTGCTGATCACCACCGTTCCGGTGATGTTCCTGGCCGCGCAGGGCGTTCCCGACCTCTGGCTCGTGCTCACGACGTGCATCGGCGGCTACCTCTCCGCAGGCGGCGCCAACGCGCTGAACATGTACATCGACCGCGACATCGACGCCCTGATGGACCGTACGTCGCAGCGTCCGCTGGTCACCGGAATGGTGTCGCCGCGCGAGTGCCTGGTCTTCGGTCTCGCCCTCGCCGTCGTCTCCACGCTCTGGTTCGGGCTTCTCGTCAACTGGCTGTCCGCCGCGCTGGCGCTGGGCGCGCTGCTCTTCTACGTCATCGTGTACACGATGATCCTTAAGCGCCGTACCGCACAGAACATCGTCTGGGGCGGTATCGCCGGCTGTATGCCGGTCCTGATCGGCTGGTCCGCCGCCACCAACTCGATGTCGTGGGCCGCGGTCATCCTCTTCCTGGTCATCTTCTTCTGGACGCCGCCGCACTACTGGCCGCTGTCGATGAAGGTCAAGGAGGACTACGCGCGCGTGGGCGTGCCGATGCTTCCGGTCATCGCCTCCAACACGGTGGTGGCCCGGCAGATCGTCCTCTACAGCTGGGTGATGGTTGCCGTCTCGCTGCTGCTGACGCCGCTCGGCTACACCGGCTGGTTCTACACCGCGGTGGCGCTGGTCACCGGTGGTTGGTGGCTCTGGGAGGCACACTCGCTGCAGCGCCGTGCCAAGTCCGGGGCGACGGGCGGCAAGCTCAAGGAGATGCGGCTCTTCCACTGGTCCATCACCTATGTGTCACTGCTCTTCGTGGCGGTCGCGGTGGATCCCTTCCTGAGCTAGCGGCCGGCACATCCAGCCTTGTTCGGCGGCAGCAGTTTCCAGCCCGTCCGGCACGCTTGAGGACCGGGGCCCGGGGGCGGAGGCCCAGTGGCCCACACCACGTGACCCCGGCGTCGCCAGGGCGCCGTACCCGCAAGTAGCATCGCTGCATGGCAGACACCAAGCAGGCAGAGCGCAAGGCGGCCAAGCTCGCCAAGCAGATCGGCGCCTTCACCAAGGCGCACGGCGGCGCCGAGGGGCAGCTCGAGTACATCGGTCAGGCGGGCACCCGCATCGTGCTCGTCGGCGAGGACGGCGCCTGGGGCGACCTTGTCGCGCCCAGCCACCCCATCGCGCAGGCCGCGGCCGAGAAGGCCGGGATCACGCTGCACGAGTCCTTCGACGGCGAGTTCGCGGCGAAGGTCCGCACTGGGCCGTACGAGTGGACCCGGATGGCGGGCATCCAGGTCGGCGGTCCGTCCAACGACTGAGCAACACCTCGTCGGGGTGTCACCCGTTAGGACTGTGGAAGCACGGTCCATGACAGGGAGACCGGATGATCGACACCCCGACCCTCGTGGACCAGTACTGCCACGGAGTGCTCCGTACGGAGCTGGGCCTCGGCACCTTCGAGGCGCATCTGGGCAGGACTGCGGGGCCACCCGCGCCGGGCACCACGTTCTTCGACACCCAGACCGGCTTCGCCGTACGGCGCTGGTGCCCGCCGCTGCTGGGTCTTGAGCCGCACTGCCCGCCCGCCCGCTATCTCGCCCGCCGCCGCGAGCTCGGCGTGCTCGAGGCGGGCAGACGGCTGCTGCGGGGCAGCGGAATCTCCACGTATCTGGTGGACACCGGGCTGCCGGGGGATCTCACGGGCCCGCGCGAGATCGCCGCGGCCGGCTCGGCCGAGGCGCGCGAGATCGTACGACTCGAACTCCTCGCCGAGCAGGTCGCCGACACCTCGGGCACCGTGGAGAGCTTCCTCGCGAACCTCGCCGAGGCCGTGCACGGGGCCGCCGCCTCCGCCGTCGCCTTCACCTCCGTCGCCGCCGTGGGCCACGGACTCGCCCTCGCCCCCGAGCCGCCGGGCCCCGGGGAGGTGCGCGGGGCCGCCGGGCGCTGGCTGGCCGCGCGGCAGGTCGGCGGGCGGCTCACCGATCCCGTACTGGTGCGGCATCTGCTGTGGATCGCGGTCGCCTCCGGGCTGCCGCTCCAGCTGCATGTCGGGGTGGAGGATCCGATGCTGCTCACCGGCTTCGCGGCCGCCACCGCCGGTCTCTCCACCGATCTGGTGCTGCTGCACGGCTATCCGTACCACCGGCACGCCGCGCATCTGGCAAGCGTCTTCCCGCATGTGTACGCCGATCTCGGGCCCGCTCTCGTACACACAGGGGCTCGGGCCGCCGCCGTACTCGCGGAGATCCTGGAGCTCGCACCGTTCGGGAAGCTGCTCTTCTCCAGCGGTGCGCGCGGGCTGCCGGAGCTGCATGTGGTGGGCGCCCGGATCTTCCGGGAGGCGCTCAGCCGGGTGCTCGGCGGCTGGGTCGGCGACGGCGCCTGGGCCCGTGCGGACGCGGAACGGGTCGCCGGGATGATCGCGGCGGGCAATGCCCGCCGCGTCTACGCACTGTCGGACGCCTGACGGCCAGGCCCTGACCGCCGGACGATTGCCCGTCGGACGCCTGCCTGTCAGATGCTTGTCCGTCAGACGCTGGAGAGCGCCGAGTCGGTTCGGGCCGGGGTCTCCGCGTTGGTCTGCGGACGCTCGCGCAGGCTCAGCGCGAGGCGCACCACCGCGATCCACATCAGCGCGGAGCCGAGCATATGGGCGGCGACCAGCGCCTCCGGGACCTGCGTGAAGTACTGGACATAGCCGATGGCACCCTGGGCGAGCAGCACGATCAGCAGGTCGCGGGCGCGCGCCCGGGTGTCGTCGGGAGCGTCGACCACCCGTAGCACCAGCCACATCGCCACGGCCAGCGCGCAGACCGCCCAGGCGGCGAAGGCGTGGATATGCGCGGCGGCCGCCCAGTCCCACGGCATCCGCGGTACGTCGCTGCTGTCGCCGGCGTGCTTGCCGGAACCGGTCACCGTCGTGCCCAGCGCGACGAGCAGCGCCGAGACGGCGACGATCGCCCAGGACAGCTTGCGGACCGGGCGCGGGACGCGCGGGCGCGGTGTGCCGTCGCCCTCGCGGGTGCGCTGCCAGGTAATGGTGGCGACCGTGAGCAGCCCGGTGGCGAGCAGGAAGTGCCCGGCCACGGTCCAGGGGTTGAGGCCCGCCCAGACCGTGATGCCGCCGAGCACGGCGTTGCCCATCACGATCCAG
This sequence comes from Streptomyces sp. NPDC002730, assembly GCF_042888805.1. Taxonomy (NCBI): domain Bacteria; kingdom Bacillati; phylum Actinomycetota; class Actinomycetes; order Kitasatosporales; family Streptomycetaceae; genus Streptomyces; species Streptomyces sp. NPDC002730. Next base: position 153,015 of record NZ_JBIAQG010000006.1, on the reverse strand, counting down.
AACTGTGACCAGGCGAGCCGGGTCAGCCCGCGCCGCAGCGGCTTGGTGGCGCGGGCCGCGACGATCGCCCAGCCGACCGCCGCCGACAGGACGTATGTCAGCATCCGGTTGCCGAACTCGATCGCGCCGTTGATGCCCTGCTCGGGGGTGGCGAAGAGGCTGTCGTCCGTGCACTTCGGCCAGGTGTCGCAGCCGAGACCGGAGCTGGTCAGCCGGACCGCGCCGCCGGTGACGATGATGACCACGCTCATCACGACGGCGGAGAGCGCGGCGCGCCGGAGCGTTTGGGGCGTGGGCGTCCAGCGCTGGGCGATATGGGCGAGAGGGGTCTGCACGGGCCCTATCGTAGGCGGACGATTGTGCACGTTTTCACGAGGGGTCCGGTCCGGCGGATCCTGCCGGTGCGGTCAGGACGGCGGGTACGCCAGCCGGAAGCGCGAGCCGTCGAGATGGTCCTCCTCCTCCCACCACACGGCGATCCGCCAGTGCACCGAGGACGGCGGGCGGTCGGGCGAGTGCAGGAACGCGTCGGTCAGCTCCGCCGCCACCGCCTCCGCGCTGCGGTCCGTGACGGCGTCCGTGCCACGCCACGGGTACGTCATCGGGGTCCAGGACCCATCGGCGCCGTCCCGTACGTCGAACCGCCACACCGCCCGCCACGACCGCGCCCGCAGGATCCGCCGGACCTCCGCGCCGTCCAGCCCCAGCCCTTCGGCGATCGCATCCGGATCCACGCCCTCGATCCGTGCCGCCAGGACCGCGAGCGGCAGCAGCCGCTCCGGAAGCAGGTCCTGCGCCCGCAGATATGTCAGGCCGCCGTCGAAAGGGCAGCCCCGCAGTCTGCGTTCCAGCTGGTCGTCGAGGTGCTCAAGGGCCACCGCGTGCGCCGCCTCGCGCGGGTCGGGCGCGGACCACAGGGCGTGGAACTCACGCTCGGCCCGTACGGCCCAGGACGCAGCCTCCACCGGCAGGCCCAGCTCCTCCAACCGGTCGCCGAGGAAGGCATGCGCCTGAGCGAGGCCCTCCTGGTTGCGCGGGTCCGAGCGGTCGAGGCGCTCCCAGACCTCGATGGCACGGCGGGTTGCCGCCAGGGCGGCGAGTCCGTCCTCGCGGTCACCGGACGAGGGCTGCTCGCCCATCGGATGGAGGGCGTAGCGAGGCAGACCCAGCTCGTCGCTGAGCGGCTCGGCCAGATAGACGGCCTGACTGATCAGCGCGCGGGCGTACCAGCGAGCGTGCTCCTCGTCATGTCTGGCCGGCTCCTCGCAGCGCCGGATCGCCTCGTCGACGGCGGTCAGCGCGTCCTCGCGGCGACCGGTGTCGAAGTGGTGGCGGGCCAGATCGCCGTACCGCAGGCTCAGCCGGGCGGTGAGCGAGAGGTCGTCCGCGGCGTGCGCGGCGAGCGCCGCGATCAGGTCGGTCAGCATGCGCTCGCGCTCCCGGGGGGAGGCTCCGGCCCTGCCGGACCTGACCTTCGCCCACTCCGCGTCCAGTCGCAGTGCGGCAGTCCGCTCCATCGAGGCCTCCCACCGTGCGGATCTTGGCAGGCTCATACTGGCCCGTGGGTCAGTCCCAGCGGAAGAGCCGCGCGGCGGCCCCGAGTCCGAGCACAGCCCAGACGGCGAGGATCCCGAGATCGCCCCACGGCACTCCCGCGCCGTGCTGGAGCACATCGCGCAGACCGTCCGAGAGCGCCGAGATCGGCAGCAGCGCGAGCACCGACTGGACGCCGTCCGGGAACCTGTCCAGCGGCACGATCACTCCGCCGCCCACCAGGAGCAGCAGAAAGACCAGGTTGGCGGCGGCCAGGGTGGCCTCGGCCTTGAGTGTCCCGGCCATCAGCAGACCGAGGCCGGAGAAGGCGGCGGTGCCGAGGACGAGCAGCAGGAGTACGGAGACGGGGTTGCCGTGCGGGGACCAGCCGAGCGCGAAGGCGATGACGGTCAGCAGCACGATCTGGAGGACTTCGGTGACCAGGACGGAGAGCGTCTTGGCGCTCATCAGGGCCCATCGGGGGAGCGGCGATGCGCCGAGCCGCTTGAGGACTCCGTACCGCCGCTCGAAGCCGGTCGCGATGGCCTGGCCGGTGAAGGCGGTTGACATCACGGCGAGTGCGAGCACGCCGGGCGCCAGGAAGTCGACGGCTTTGCCGCTGCCGCCCGTTGTTTCCGTGGGCAGAGTGAGGATGTCGACCGTGGAGAAGAGGACCAGCAGTAGCGACGGGATGACGACGGTGAGCAGCAGCTGCTCGCCGTTGCGCAGGAGCATCCTCGTCTCGAACGCGGTCTGCGCCGCGATCATGCGGGGCAGCGGCGCGGCGCCGGGCTTCGGCGTGTACGTACCGAGGCTCATGAACGCAGCTCCTTGCCGGTGAGCTCCAGAAAGACATCCTCGAGGGTGTGGCGCTCGACGGCGATCCCGTCCGGCATCACACCGTGCTGTGCGCACCAGGACGTGACGGTCGCCAGCAGCTGCGGACCGACTTCGCCCGTGATCCGGTACGCCCCGGGAGTGAGCTCGGCCGCCGCAGTACCGTCCGGCAGTGCCTTGAGCAGCGAGCCGACGTCCAGCCCCGGCCGCCCGGTGAAACGCAGCGTGTTCTCGGCGCCGCCCCGGCACAGCTCCTCGGGGCTGCCCTCGGCGATGAGCCGGCCCGCGTCGATGATCGCGACGTCGTCGGCGAGCTCCTCGGCCTCGTCCATGAAGTGGGTGGTGAGAACGGTCGAGACGCCGTCGGCACGGAGTTCGCGCACGAGCTCCCAGGTGGACCGGCGGGCCTGCGGGTCGAGGCCGGCGGTCGGCTCGTCCAGGAAGACGAGTTCGGGGCGGCCGACGACGGCCATCGCCAGCGCGAGCCGCTGCTGCTGGCCGCCGGAGAGCCGCCGGTAGGTCGTACGGCCGCAGCTGCCGAGACCCAGCCGTTCTATCAGCGCGTCCACATCCAGCGGACGCGCGTGCAGCTTGGCCATATGGCGCAGCATTTCGTCGGCGCGGGCCCCCGAGTACACGCCGCCGGACTGGAGCATCACGCCGATCCGGGGGCGGAGTCTGCCGGCGTCGGCGACGGGGTCGAGGCCCAGGACGCGTACCGTGCCCGCGTCGGCGCGCCGGTAGCCCTCGCAGGTCTCGATCGTGGTGGTCTTGCCGGCTCCGTTGGGGCCGAGGACGGCGGTCACGGAGCCCTGGCGGACCTCGAGATCGAGGCCGTCCACGGCCGTCTTGGATCCGTACCGCTTGACCAGGCCACGGATCTGGACGACGGGCTCGCTTCGCATGCCGGGAAGTCTAGGCGGGGGGCCGGGGGCCCCGGGGCGCGGGGCCCGGGACGCCCCGGTGCTTAGGTAACCCTTAGTGATGAAGCGCACCGGATCACCCCTTGGACGTCGGTTGTCACGGTCAGAGGAATTACGCAACAATGGCGTTGTGAAAAACGTTGGCGAGGCTCCTCACGAGGAACTCGCGACCGGGGAGCGCTCCACACGCAACCGGGTCGCGCGGTCCGTGCTGGACCACGGCCCGTCCACCGTGGCCGACCTCGCGACACGCCTCGGCCTCACCCAGGCAGCCGTACGCCGTCACCTCGACTCGCTCGTCTCCGACAATGTCGTTGAGCCCCGTGAGCAACGGATCTACGGCGCGCGCACCCGGGGGCGACCCGCCAAGGTGTTCGCCCTCACCGACTGCGGCCGGGACGCCTTCGACCAGTCGTACGACACGCTGGCCGTCGACGCGCTCCGGTGGATCGAGCGGGCCGCGGGTGGCGGAGCGGCGGGAGAGGCGGCCGTCGCCGCCTTCGCCCGTGACCGTATGGGCACGCAGGCGGAGGCCTACCGCAAGGCGGTGGACGCCGCGGCACCTGAGGAGCGCACCGAAGCGCTGGCCAAGGCCCTGAGTGTCGACGGGTACGCTGCTACGGCGCGTAACGCACCGGTCGGCCGGCAGCTCTGTCAGCACCACTGCCCGGTGGCCCATGTCGCCGAGCAGTACCCGCAGCTGTGCGAGGCGGAGACAGAGGTTTTCTCCCGTCTTCTGGGAACGCATGTACAGCGTCTGGCCACCATCGCCCATGGTGACGGCGTCTGCACGACGTTCATCCCGCACAGCTCACCCCAGACCACCACACCATCAGCATCTGCAAGCACGGCCGGGAGGAACCCCGCATGACTCTCCCCACGGAGACTGCCCACCCCGAACTCGAGGGCCTGGGTACGTACGAATTCGGCTGGGCCGACTCCGACGCGGCCGGCGCCGCGGCCAAGCGCGGCCTCTCCGAGGCGGTCGTCCGCGACATCTCGGAGAAGAAGAACGAGCCGGAGTGGATGCTGAAGCTGCGACTCAAGGGCCTGCGGCTGTTCGACAAGAAGCCCATGCCGAGCTGGGGCTCGGACCTGTCGGGCATCGACTTCGACAACATCAAGTACTTCGTGCGGTCCACGGAGAAGCAGGCGGAGTCCTGGGAGGACCTGCCCGAGGACATCAAGAACACGTACGACAAGCTCGGCATCCCGGAGGCGGAGAAGCAGCGCCTGGTCGCCGGTGTCGCCGCCCAGTACGAGTCCGAGGTCGTCTACCACCAGATCCGTGAGGACCTGGAGGAGCAGGGCGTCATCTTCCTCGACACGGACACCGCGCTGAAGGAGCACCCGGAGCTCTTCCAGGAGTACTTCGGCACCGTCATCCCGGTCGGCGACAACAAGTTCGCCTCGCTGAACTCCGCCGTGTGGTCCGGTGGCTCGTTCATCTACGTGCCGAAGGGTGTGCAGGTCGACATCCCGCTGCAGGCCTACTTCCGTATCAACACGGAGAACATGGGCCAGTTCGAGCGGACGCTGATCATCGTCGACGAGGACGCCTACGTCCACTACGTCGAGGGCTGCACCGCCCCGATCTACTCCTCGGACTCGCTGCACAGCGCGGTCGTCGAGATCATCGTCAAGAAGGGCGGCCGCTGCCGCTACACGACGATCCAGAACTGGTCGAACAACGTCTACAACCTGGTCACCAAGCGCGCCGTGGCGTACGAGGGCGCGACCATGGAGTGGGTCGACGGCAACATCGGCTCCAAGGTCACCATGAAGTACCCGGCCGTCTACCTGATGGGCGAGCACGCCAAGGGCGAGACCCTGTCCATCGCCTTCGCGGGCGAGGGCCAGCACCAGGACGCCGGCGCCAAGATGGTCCACATGGCCCCGAACACCTCCTCCAACATCGTCTCCAAGTCGGTGGCGCGAGGCGGCGGCCGTACCTCCTACCGCGGTCTGATCGAGATCGGCGAGGGCGCGCCGGGCGCGAAGTCCAATGTGCTCTGTGATGCGCTGCTGGTCGACACGATCTCGCGCTCCGACACCTACCCGTACGTGGACGTCCGCGAGGACGACGTGTCCATGGGCCACGAGGCCACCGTCTCCAAGGTCTCCGACGACCAGCTCTTCTACCTGATGAGCCGCGGTATGACGGAGTTCGAGGCGATGGCGATGATCGTGCGCGGCTTCGTCGAGCCGATCGCCAAGGAACTGCCCATGGAGTACGCGCTGGAGCTCAACCGGCTGATCGAGCTGCAGATGGAGGGGTCGGTCGGCTAAGGCCCCGCCCTCCCAGAGCAGCGACTGTTTTTCGACGTAGGAAGAGAGCAAGACGACAGCCATGGCTGAGGCTCAGAACATTCCGGCGGGCTCCACCACTGCCGGTTCGATCGCGGTGGCCGCCGAGTCGACCGTCGCCACCCGCATGAGTGCGCCGCCGTCCTTCGACGTGGCGGACTTCCCCGTGCCGCACGGCCGCGAGGAGGAGTGGCGCTTCACTCCGCTGGAGCGGCTGGCCGGTCTGCACGACGGCACCGCCGTCGCGACCGGCAGCGCCATCAAGGTCGCGATCGACGCCCCCGAGGGCGTCACCATCGAGACCGTCGGCCGTGACGACGCGCGGCTCGGCAGGGCGGGCACCCCGGTGGACCGTGTCGCCGCCCAGGCGTACTCCTCCTTCGAGACGGCCTCGGTCGTCACCGTGCCCAAGGACACCGTGCTCACCGAGCCGGTCCGCATCGCCGTGCACGGCGAGGGCGGCACCGCCTACGCCCACCAGGTCATCGAGCTCGGAGCCTTCGCCGAGGCCGTCGTGGTCATCGACCACACCGGTGACGCGGTGCTCGCCTCCAATGTCGACTACCTGCTCGGCGACGGAGCGAAGCTCACCGTCGTCTCCGTCCAGGACTGGGACGACAAGGCCGTCCACGTCTCCCAGCACAATGCGCTGGTCGGCCGGGACGCCTCCTTCAAGTCGATCGTCGTCACCTTCGGCGGCGATGTCGTACGCCTGCACCCGCGCGTTTCCTACGCGGGCACCGGCGGCGAGGCCGAGCTCTTCGGTCTGTACTTCACCGACCGGGGTCAGCACCAGGAGCACCGCCTCATGGTCGACCACAACGCCCCGCACTGTCGCTCCAACGCCGCCTACAAGGGCGCGCTGCAGGGCCAGGACGCGCACGCGGTGTGGATCGGCGACGTCCTGATCGAGGCCAGGGCCGAGGGCACGGACACGTACGAGATGAACCGCAACCTCGTCCTCACGGACGGCGCGCGCGTCGACTCCGTACCGAACCTGGAGATCGAGACCGGCGAGATCGTCGGCGCCGGTCACGCCTCCGCCACCGGCCGCTTCGACGACGAGCAGCTCTTCTATCTGCAGTCCCGTGGCATCCCGGCCGACGAGGCGCGCCGCCTGGTGGTCCGTGGCTTCTTCGCCGAGCTGGTCCAGAAGATCGGCCTGCCCGACCTCGAGGAGCGCCTGCTCGCCAAGATCGACGCGGAGCTGGAGGCGTCCGTCTGATGGCAGCCTTCGTCCGAGCCTGTGGGCTGAGCGAGCTGGAGGAGGACACCCCGAAGCGGGTGGAACTCGACGGCACGCCGGTCTCCGTCGTCCGCACGTGCGGCGAAGTGTTCGCGATCAACGACATCTGTTCGCACGCGAATGTCTCGCTGTCCGAGGGCGAGGTGGAGGACTGCCAGATCGAGTGCTGGCTCCACGGCTCCAGCTTCGACCTCCGCACCGGCAAGCCGTCCGGACTGCCCGCGACGCGCCCCGTGCCCGTATACCCCGTCAAGATCGAAGGGGACGATGTGCTCGTCTCCGTCACCCAGGAGTCCTGAGTCACCCATGGCAACGCTTGAAATCCGCGACCTGCACGTCTCCGTCGAGGCCGAGAACGGCCCCCGGGAGATCCTCAAGGGCGTCGACCTGACCGTGAAGCAGGGCGAGACCCACGCCATCATGGGCCCCAACGGCTCCGGCAAGTCGACCCTCGCGTACTCCATCGCGGGCCACCCCAAGTACACGATCACCAGTGGCACCGTGACTCTGGACGGCGAGGACGTCCTGGAGATGACCGTCGACGAGCGCGCCCGCGCCGGCATGTTCCTGGCCATGCAGTACCCGGTCGAGGTCCCCGGCGTCTCGGTCTCCAACTTCCTGCGTACGTCGGCGACGGCGATCCGCGGCGAGGCCCCCAAGCTGCGTACCTGGGTGAAGGAGGTCAAGTCCGCGATGGAGCAGCTCCAGATGGACCCGGCCTTCGCCGAGCGCAATGTCAACGAGGGCTTCTCCGGCGGTGAGAAGAAGCGCCACGAGATCCTTCAGCTGGAGCTCCTCAAGCCGAAGATCGCGATCCTCGACGAGACCGACTCCGGTCTGGACGTCGACGCGCTGCGTCAGGTCTCCGAGGGCGTCAACCGCGTCCGTGAGACCGGTGAGGTCGGCACCCTGCTGATCACCCACTACACGCGCATCCTGCGCTACATCACGCCCGACTTCGTGCACGTGTTCGCGAACGGCCGCATCGCCGAGTCCGGCGGCGCCGAGCTCGCCGACAAGCTCGAGGCCGAGGGCTACGAGGCATACACGAAGGGTGGCGTATCCGCGTGACACAGCTGCCGGGCCTCCTCGACACCGAGGCGATCCGCAAGGACTTCCCGATCCTGGACCGCTTGATCCACGACGGGAAGAAGGTCGTGTACCTGGACAACGCGGCGACGTCCCAGAAGCCGCGCCAGGTGCTCGATGTGCTGAACGAGTACTACGAACAGCACAATGCCAACGTCCACCGCGGTATTCACGTGCTCGCCGAGGAGGCCACGGCGCTGTACGAGGGTGCCCGCGACAAGGTCGCCGCCTTCATCAACGCGCCGAGCCGCGACGAGGTGATCTTCACCAAGAACGCCTCCGAGTCGCTCAACCTCGTGGCCAACATGCTCGGCTGGGCGGACGAGCCCTACCGCGTGGACCACGAGACCGAGATCGTCATCACGGAGATGGAGCACCACTCCAACATCGTCCCGTGGCAGCTGCTCGCGCAGCGCACCGGCGCGAAGTTGAAGTGGTTCGGCCTCACCGACGACGGCCGTCTCGACCTGTCGAACATCGACGAGATCATCACCGAGAAGACGAAGATCGTCTCCTTCACGCTGGTCTCCAACATCATGGGCACGGTCAACCCGGTCGACGCGCTCGTGCGCCGGGCGCAGGACGTGGGCGCGCTGGTCCTGATCGACGCCTCGCAGGCCGCGCCGCACATGCCGCTGGACGTACAGGCGCTCGGCGCCGACTTCGTGGCCTTCACCGGCCACAAGATGTGCGGCCCGACGGGCATCGGCGTGCTGTGGGGCCGCCAGGAGCTGCTGGAGGACCTTCCGCCGTTCCTCGGCGGCGGCGAGATGATCGAGACCGTCTCGATGCACTCCTCCACCTACGCTCCCGCGCCGCACAAGTTCGAGGCCGGTACGCCCCCGATCGCCCAGGCCGTCGGCCTCGGCGCGGCCGTGGACTACCTCACCTCGATCGGCATGGACAAGATCGCCCAGCATGAGCACGCCCTCACCGAGTACGCGGTGAAGCGGCTGCTCGAGGTCCCGGACCTGCGCATCATCGGCCCCACCACGGCCGAGGAGCGCGGCGCGGCGATCTCCTTCGTGCTCGGCGACATCCACCCGCACGACGTGGGCCAGGTCCTCGACGAGCAGGGCATCGCGGTCCGGGTCGGCCACCACTGCGCACGGCCGGTCTGCCTGCGGTACGGAATTCCTGCGACCACGCGAGCGTCGTTCTATCTGTACTCCACGCCGTCCGAGGTCGACGCTCTGGTCGACGGCCTGGAGCACGTCCGTAACTTCTTCGGATGAGGGACTGACGCGTGAAGCTGGATTCGATGTACCAGGAAGTCATCCTGGACCACTACAAGCACCCCCACGGGCGCGGTCTGCGGGATGGCGACGCCGAGGTGCACCACGTCAATCCGACGTGCGGCGACGAGATCACACTCCGTGTGCGGTACGAGGGCTCGCTCATCGCGGATGTCAGCTACGAGGGCCAGGGCTGCTCCATCAGCCAGGCCAGCGCCTCCGTGCTGAACGAGCTGCTGGTCGGCAAGGAGCTTGCCGAGGCGCAGAAGATCCAGGCGACTTTCCTGGAGCTGATGCAGTCCAAGGGGCAGATCGAGCCGGACGACGCGATGGAGGAGGTGCTGGAGGACGCGGTCGCGTTCGCCGGCGTCTCCAAGTACCCGGCCCGTGTGAAGTGTGCTCTGCTGAGCTGGATGGCGTGGAAGGACGCGACCGCCCAGGCACTGGGAGACGGCGCGGAGAGGAAGACGGCATGACCGAGAACGCAGGAGCCGCGCTGAAGCCGGCCTCCGAGGAAGAAGTCCGCGAGGCGCTGTACGACGTCGTCGACCCCGAGTTGGGTATCGACGTCGTCAATCTCGGCCTGATCTACGGCATCCACATCGACGACGCCAATATCGCCACCCTCGACATGACGCTGACGTCCGCGGCCTGCCCGCTGACCGATGTCATCGAGGACCAGGCGAAGGCGGCGACGGACGGCATCGTCAATGAGCTGAAGATCAACTGGGTCTGGATGCCGCCGTGGGGCCCGGACAAGATCACGGACGACGGCCGCGAGCAGCTGCGCGCGCTCGGCTTCAACGTCTGAGCCGGACACCTCGAGATCCGGCAAACGGCCATGCCCGCCAGGCAGACTGGCGGGCATGGCCGTTTCTCTGTACACCGTCGTCATCGACTCCCACGATCTGCCGGCGCTCGCCCGCTTCTGGAGCCAGGTCCTGGACTGGAAGGTGGTCTTCGAGGCCGAGGACGAGATCGTCATCGGGGCCGACGAGTCCGCCCTGCCGGGGATCACCTTTGTGCCTGTGGGCGAGCGGAAGACCGTCAAGAACAGGCTGCACATCGATCTCACGCCCGACGACCAGGCCGCCGAGGTCGAGCGGATCATCGGGCTCGGGGCGCGGCGGGCCGATGTCGGGCAGCGGCCGAAGGACACCTGGGTGGTGCTCGCCGACCCCGAGGGCAATGAGTTCTGTGTGCTGCGCCCGAAGAGGACGCTGATCGACTAGATGGACCGGATCGACTGGTCCGACCGGATCGACTAGTACGCGGGTGGTACGGCGGCGGCCTCGGCGAGGGTCGGGGCCAGGTTCTCCTTGCGGATGCGCTGGTCGACGTAGAGCAGGCCGGCCACCAGCTGCGGGAAGGCGGTGACGAAGATCTGGCCGATCAGCTGGCTCACCATCAGCACGATCAGCAGGCCGCCCATGGAGACCACGACTTGCAAGGCCGTGGGGTCGGAGCCCAGGTCCGAGGTGCCGATCGCGCCGGGGAACATTCCCAGCAGGTTCACCGGCAGCTGGATGAGGTAACTCGCCACCGCGGCGATGAGGAACGCGAGCAGCATGCTGCCGAAGATCCGCCACCAGCCGCCGCGTACGAGCTGCGAGGAGCGGCGCATCGCCGCGAGCGAACCCTGGCCCTCGAAGACAGCGGCAGCCGGTGCCAGGCTGAACTTCACCCAGAGCCAGGCCGCGAGCGGTGTGGTCACCAAGGAGCCCAGGAAGGCCAAGGGCGGCACGATGAGCGGCCCGGTACCCGCGGCGAGGAGCGCGATCATCATGGTGACGAAGGCCAGCAGGAACAGCGCGAACGGGACCAGCAGGATCAGGCCGGTGAGGAAGACCGTGCCGATCACCGCGGGGACCCGGGCGCGGGCCCGGCGCCAGATGGCGCCGAAGGTGGTCGGCCGGCCCAGTACCGCTTCCTGCACGATCGCCGAACAGCCGGCGTAGACCATCGTCGTGGCGAACAGCATCGCCAGCACGCCGATGAGCCAGACGCAGCCGAAGGCGATGAGCAGGGGCCGGACGTCCGCCCAGACGGGGGTCCGTTCGTCGGCGAAGACGCGGGGGAGGTGGCTCCCCACGACCGCATAGGCGGCAACCGCCGCTACGGCGACCACGGCGGCCGCCGCTCCGTAGGCGGCCGCGGCTATGCCGAACAGCTGCTTCCAGTAACGGCCGATCGTCGCGAAGGCACCGCCCAGGACATCGCCGAGGCCGAGCGGAGCCAGCGGAATCACTCCGGGCTTGGGTGGCGGCGGAGGCATCCAGCCGCCCCAGCCTGGAGGGCCTGCGTGCGGCGTGTTTCCGTATGCCACTGGTGTGTCTCCCGCGCGTCTTGTGCCTGGTCGAACATGTGCCTGGTCGGACGGGACACCGTAGCGGGACGGGCCGGCACGGGTCACCGCGCCCCCTTCGCCCTGCCCTTCGTCGCGGCCCGCGTCCCGCTCCTGGTCTCGGCCTTCGCCTCGCGCAGCGCGGGCGCGGCCTGCTCGAAGTAGCGGAAGAGGACGCGCAGTTCGTCGGCGCTGAAGCCGTCGAAGACCTCGGCCATCCGGCGGCGGGCAGCGCCGAACGCCGCCTCGTCCTGCTCGGGGGTGAGCGGCACGGCCTCGACCACGACCCGTCGGCGGTCGGCCGGATCGGGGCCGCGGTGCACCCAGCCGGCCCGCTCGAGGCGGTCGACGAGCCGGGTCGTGGCGCTCTGCGAGAGTCCGATGCGTTCGGCGAGCCCGCCGGTGGTCAGGGGCCCCGCGAGTTCCAGGGCGTTGAGCGCGTACACATCGGTGGGGTTCTGCCCGAGGGTCTCGGCCGCCGCCTGGCCGTGCAGGACGACGGCGGTGAGGTAGTCGCGGTAGATGCCTGCGAGCTGCCCGAGCAGCGGTCCGCGTTCCTGGTCGGACATCGTCCGCCACCTTTCCTGGGGATACCTGGTCGCCTGTTGCTTGCGCCCGTACATATATTGCACGATCCCGTCGTTGTGTACTGCTGTACGCAACGATGTGTACACTCGTACGCATGGGATACGGACTGCTGGCCGCGGCGATCGCGGCGGAGGTGGCCGGGACGACGGCCATGAAGTACAGCGACGGCTTCACCAGGCTGTGGCCCTCGCTGCTCACCGTCGTGGGCTATCTGCTCGCCTTCTCACTGCTCGCGCGCACGCTGAAGACGCTGTCGGTGGGCACCGCGTACGCGATCTGGGCGGGCGTCGGCACGGCCGCGATCGCCGTCATCGGCATGGTGTTCCTGGGCGAGTCGACCAGCCTGGTCAAGATCGCGGGCATCGCGCTGGTGATCGCCGGGGTCGTGGTGCTCAGCATGGGCGGAGCCCACTGATGGCGCGCCGGTACGACCCCGAACGGCGCGAGCGCATCATCGACGCCGCGATCCGGGTGGTCGGGCGCAACGGGATCGCCGGGCTCAGCCATCGCACCGTGGCGGCCGAGGCGGATGTGCCACTCGGCTCGACGACGTACCACTTCGCCTCCCTCGACGAGCTGTTGGTTGCCGCGTTGCGCCAGGCCAACGAGGGGTTCGCGGCGGCGGTACGGGACAGTGGCGCGCTCGCCGACCCGGACGCCGATATCGCGGAGGAGCTCGCGCGGCTGATGGGGGAGTGGCTCGCGGGTGAGCGCACGGGGGTTGAGCTGGAGTACGAGCTCTATCTGGCTGCCCTGCGGCGGCCCGCGCTGCGGCCGGTCGCGGCGGAGTGGTGCCAGGGACTTGCCGAGATCCTGGCCCGGCGGACCGATCCGGTCACCGCGCGGGCGCTGGTGGCGTTGATGGACGGCATCTGCCTGCAGGTGCTGCTGACCGATGTGCCGTACGAGGCGGAGTTCGCGCGCGAGATACTGGCGCGGATCATCGGCTGAGCGGAACGGCTACCGGCGGCGCGCGGGCGTGTTCTGACGGGCGAGAGCGGGGTGCCTGACGTCGGGGCCGCCGGTCCCATCCCCATTCCCGGTCCCGTCTGCGCGGCTGTCGCGGGAGCGGCCGGAGCTCCGTGAACCCCTTTCCGCGCTCCGGGTAACAGGGGGTGTGACCACAACCCCGCAGGCCCGAACGGCAGAGACGGAGAGCCCGTGAGCGGCCCACTCAATCCCGGCGGCGACGCCGGGATCATCGCCGGGTCGTTGGAGCGGCCCGATCTCTTCGCCGAGCTCTACCACCGGTACGCGCCGGACATCCACCGCTATGCCGCCCGCCGCCTCGGTGACGGGGCGGCCGACGACATCACCGCCGACACCTTCCTCAGCGCCTTCCGGACCCGGTCGCGCTACGACCTGGGCCGGGAGAACGCCAGGCCCTGGCTGTACGGGATAGCCGCCAACCTCATCGGCAAACAGCGCCGCGCGGAGGTCAGGGCGTTGAGGGCGCTGGCCCGCACCGGGAACGACCCGGTCGCCGAGTCGTGGGTCGACCGCGCCGACAGCCGGGTCACCGCCCAGGCCGCGCACACCTCGCTGGCCGGCGCCCTCGCGTCCCTGTCGGCCGGTGACCGCCATGTCCTGCTGCTGGTCGCCTGGGCGGATCTCGGATATCAGGAGGTCGCCGATGCGCTCTCCATCCCGGTGGGCACCGTCCGCTCCCGGCTGAACCGCGCCCGCCGCAAGGTGCGGGGGGCGCTGGGAGACCTGGACCCCACCCTCGTACACGACATCGTCCCGGAGGCGGCCAGCCATGGATGAGATGCAGACGCTCCAGGGATTCCGCGCGGACGCGCCGACGCCGGACCGCGACCGACTGGCCCCCGGTCGGCAGAAGCTGCTCGAGGAGGCGGGCCGGACCCGTCGCTTCCGGGGCAACTGGAAGCTCGCTGCGGTGGGCGCGGCGGCCGCGGTGACGGCGGCGGCGGTTCTGGCGACCCAGCTCGGGGCGGGAGCGGGGACGCAGCAGCCGCGGCCGCAGAGCGAATACGGATCGGTCGCCGAGCCGCGGGACGGCCAGTGGATCTACCGGAAGGTCGTGGAGAAGCAGGCGCCGCTCAACTTCGTCAACGACCTCAACCCGACCACCGAGTACGCATGGGGCAAGCGTGCTCCCTGGGGAACGATCGAGAACGAGAGCTGGACTCAGTACGGCAGCGGCAAGCTGTTCCGGACGCTGCTCAATCCCCAGCAGATCGATCGCAATGGGCACGCGAACTGGGGGTCGCCGAAGAGTCTGCGGGAAAAGGTGGCGAAGCTGCCCGACGACCCGCAGAAGCTGTTCCAGGCCCTTCGGGGCGTGATCACGATCGAGGACAATCTTCAGGGCTCGAAGGACACCGCCAATTACCGGCGGATCATGATCTTGTTCTCCGAGGTCGACTTCATTCCACCGAAGGTACGGGCCTCGCTCCACCGGGCACTGGGCGAGATCCCCGGCGTCAAGATCGACCACCGGCCCGTCAAGGACGCGATCGGCCGGCCCGCCCTGGCCGTGTACGAGCCCGGCTCCACGTTCACCCGTGACCTGAACCTGCGGGAGGAGCTGCTGCTCGACCCGAAGACATTCGAGTACCGCGGTCAGCGCAAGCTCTATCTCGCCGGTGGAAAGCTCGATGGAAAGGTCACCACGAAGGACACCCTGGTGTGGGTCAGCGCCCTCGTGAAGACCGCCGTCCTCGACAATCACAGCCTGCGCCCCTGACCGGCCGGGGGCGGGACGGGGCGGACGTGCGACCGTCACCTGAGACCGGTTCGCACCCGCCCGCCCCGGCCGGTTAAGTTTTCTGTCATGACCGACACCACTGCTCCTCGCACCACCGGCGCCGTCGCCGCCGGGCTCGCCACGCTCACCGCCGACGGCACCGTCCTCGACACCTGGTTCCCCGCCCCCGAGCTGTCCACCGAGCCCGGCCCCGCCGGGACCGAGCGGCTGACCGCCGAGCGTGCCGTCGAGCTGCTCGGCGAGGGCGCCGCCAAGGCGCTCGGCCCGGACGTCCGCCGCGGCGTCGAGGTCGTCGCCGTCCGTACGGTCATCGCCTCGCTCGACGACAAGCCGCTGGACGCGCACGACGCGTATCTGCGTCTGCACCTGCTCTCGCACCGCCTGGTCAAGCCGCACGGCCAGAACCTGGACGGCCTCTTCGGCCTGCTCGCCAATGTCGCCTGGACCTCGCTCGGCCCGGTCGCCGTCGACGACGTCGAGAAGGTCCGGCTGAACGCTCGCGCCGAGGGTCTGCACCTGGCCGTGACAAGCATCGACAAGTTCCCTCGGATGACGGACTACGTCGCGCCCAAGGGCGTGCGCATCGCCGACGCCGACCGCGTCCGCCTCGGCGCGCACCTCGCCGCGGGCACCACCGTGATGCACGAGGGCTTCGTCAACTTCAACGCCGGCACGCTCGGCACGTCGATGGTCGAGGGCCGGATCTCCGCGGGCGTCGTCGTCGGCGACGGCTCCGACATCGGCGGCGGCGCCTCCACCATGGGCACGCTCTCCGGTGGCGGCAACGTCCGTATCGTCATCGGCGAGCGCTGCCTGATCGGCGCCGAGGCGGGCGTCGGCATCGCGCTCGGCGACGAGTGCGTCGTCGAGGCCGGTCTGTACGTCACCGCCGGTACCCGGGTCACCCTGCCCGACGGGCAGATCGTCAAGGCCCGCGAGCTGTCCGGCGCGAGCAACATCCTCTTCCGCCGCAACTCGGTCACCGGCGCCGTCGAGGCCCGCCCGAACAACGCGGTCTGGGGCGGCCTCAACGAGGTCCTGCACAGCCACAACTGACGCCCAACCTGGGATCATGACCCGGCCGAGGTTGACCGGCGCCGCGCCGCCGAAGCCGTCCGCGCCAAGGAATTGGCCGCCGCCGGCCAGCTGGTGCGACCGTGGCGCCCTGTGAACGGCCCCTGACCAGGAAAGTCGGTCAGGGGCCGTTCTCATGAGGTTGTCCGCGAGCGCCCTCGGGGCTCCGCCCGCCCCCCGGCCCTCAGACGCCGGACGGGCTGGACGTCGATGCGAGCAGCTCCTCGTACGCCCTGCGCAGGCCGTCGGTCGCCTCGCGGCCGGCGGGCTGCAGCGGTTCCCGGACCGGCCCCGCTTCGATCAGTGCCTTCACGGTCACCGTGCCGGGCAGGCCCGACGCCATCATCAACTCGGCCAGCGGGGCGGTGAGTTGATTCAGGCGGGCGGCCTCCGCGACCTGCCCCGCGTCGTATGCGTCGAGCGCCGCCCGCAGCTGCCGCGGCGCGACATTCGCGACCGTGCTGACAAAACCCGCACCGCCCACCGCGTACAGCGGAAGATTCAGCTCCTCGCTGCCCGAGTAGTACGCCAGCGAGGTCCGGGCGATCACCTTCGTCGAGCCGAGCAGGTCGTACGCGCAGTCCTTGACGGCCACGATCCGCGGATGCCCGGCCAGGCGCATCAGCGTGTCCGGCTCGATACGGGTGCCGGTGCGGCCCGGGATGTCGTACAGCATCAGCGGGATGCCGACCGCGTCCGCGACCCGCCTGAAGTGCGCCTCGACAGCCGCCTGCGGCGGACGGCTGTAGTACGGCGTCACCACCAGCACCCCGTCCGCGCCCGCCGCCTCGGCGGCCTGCGCCAGCTCCACGGTGTGCCGGGTGTCCGCGCTGCCCACGCCCGCGACGACGGACGCGCGGTCGCCGACCGCCTCCACCACCGCCCGTACGAGCGCGGTCTTCTCCGCGTCCGAGGTGGTCGGCGACTCACCTGTGGTGCCGTTCACCACGAGGCCGTCGCAGCCCTCGGCCACCAGACGGTCTGCCAGATTCCGGGCGCCGTCCAGGTCCAGCTCACCGGCGTCGGTGAAGGGCGTGATCATCGCGCAGAGTGCGCGGCCGAAAGGGCGGGATGTGGTCATACGGCAGTTTCGGCCGTGCAGAGCGTGAAGGTCCACTTAGATTTTCTTGCGGTGAGAGGCAAGCAGAGCTGAACGATTGAGTGTGCATTCGGCGTTGGAGGTGGTGTCGACGCGGTCTGTCCGTTCCTGAATCCTTCGTCGTGAGCCGGTACCGCCGGGCACGCCGCCGGCGTGCGAACCGCGCGCTCCGCTACCCGTCACCGAACGGTGATCGCGGCCACGGCCGGTTCGTTGTGCCGCGCCCGGCAGGATGTGTCCATGATCCGAGCCGTGCGCCACCTCCCGCTGATTCTGCTGCTGCCTCTCGTCCTGACCGGCTGCGGCACCGAGAAGGCTGCCTCAGGAGCCTCAGGAGCCTCAGACCCCTCGGGACCGGCAGGATCCTCGAAACCGTCGGGATCCGCACGACCGGCGCCCGACCGGTCCCAACTGGAGGCGCGGGCCCGGTATATGCAGTCCGCGATGGAGCACATCTACGCCACTGACGTCGACGGCTACAGCCTCGCGAAGCAGTCTGTCGGAGTCTCCGGCGGCGACGGCTTCTCCAGCGCGTACGTCTCCAAGAGCGGCGGCCGGATACAGCTGGGGGTCGACCGGGGAACGCTGACCGAGGCCAACTGCGCGGAGCGCTCCGTGTATCCGGCGGAGGGAGGGTCCGTGAAGTGCGAGCGGGACGGCACGTTCTGGTACCGGACGTCCGGCAACGCGCACGAGTACGCGCGGGCCGAGGACGGCCATGTCGTACGGATCGGCGCCGACGGGGCCGTGGACCGCGACACCCTGCGGCGCGCCGCCAACGCTGCCCACCACGCGGACGACCGGGAGCTGGACGAGATCCTGCCGCAGCAGGTGCCCACCGCGCCGGTCGAGCGCGGCGATCTGCCGCCGGTGGGGGACGGCGCGCCCAACAACGATGTGGGCGTGGGCGGTTGACCGCAGTTGACCGGGGTTGACCTCAACCATGGTTCACGTTTCAGGATGGCGATCGGCGGCGCGCCACAAGGGGCGTGCCGAGCGAGGAGGCATCGCCATGACCGTGACCGTGCAGCCCGACTCCCGGCCCGACCTCACCCGCGCCGGGGTCGGCCTCGTCAAAGCGTCCACCTGGGACGTCGGCACCCCCGAGCGGCAGCGGGCCGCCGTCGAGGCCATCTCCAAGGCTTGGCAGAGCCGGGACTGGCCCTGTGCCGGACTGCTCTCGTACAGCGTCTGCGTCGGCGAGGACGGCAGGACGCTCCTCCACTACTCGCAGTGGCAGGACGAGGACGCCTACCAGGAGTTCCTCCGCGCCTACCGGGACGACAGGAACGAGGAGATCGACGCGGCCGTGCCCGGCATCCAGCGGCTCGGGCCGCACTCCTACGAGCTCTACCGCAGCGGCGGCCTCGGGACGGACGACCGGCGGATCCCGGGCTGTGTGGTGATCGTGGACGTGGAGTTCGACGGGCCGGACGCCGAGCGCCAACGAGCCTGGGTGGACGGCGTCTTCGAAGCCCTGGGAACGGATCCGCACCCGCAGCCGGGCGGGATCTCCGGGCACTTCCACATCGGCGTCGACGGGACCCGGGTGCTCAACTACGCCGAGTGGGAGAGCGCCGAGGCACACCGCGAGGCGCTGGCCGCGCCCGGCGACGGGGTCGGGTCGAGGACTCCGCAGTGGGAGAAGGTGCGGAGCTTCCCCGGCGTGACAGGTGGCGGCGTGAACCGGTACACGCCCGCGCTGAGCCTCAGCGCGGGCGTGTAGCCGACTGGTACTGCCGTACTGAACGTACTGCCGTACTGCGGTGTTTCGGCGGTACTGCGAGCGACTACGGGCGGAAGCGCAGGACCTGCGGGTCGTGATCGCTGTTCTGGTCCGCGAACTCCGCGTTGATGTGCACGCTGTCGTACGCGAAGTCATGGATCGACGGGCTCGTCAGGATCTGGTCGAGAACCTGGCTGTTGCCCTGGAAGACGTACGAGTAACGCTCCGAGCAGGGCAGGGACTTGACCGCCGGGTAGAGCGCACCGCCGTCCGTCAGAGCCTTCGTCGTCGCGGAGAACTCGAAGTCGTTGATGTCCCCGAGGGCCAGGACATCGGCGCGGCGGTCGGCCTTCAGGATGTCCTTGACGAAGGCGTTCACGGCCTGCGCCTGCAGGAGGCGCTTGGCCTCGGAGGAACGGTTCGGCGGCTGGTGGTGCGAGGTCAGCGACTCGTCGCCGCCCTTCGAGCCGAAGTGGTTGGCGATCACGAAGACCGTACGGCCGCGGAAGGTGAACTCGCCGGCCAGCGGCTTGCGGCTGTCGCTCCAGGCGGCGTTGGACGGGTCGATCCGGCCGGGGGAGAGGGTCAGGGCCGCGTGGCCCCCCTCCTGTACGACAGCGGTCGCCGTCTTCGCGTCGCCGCCCGGGCGGTCGGTGAAGGAGACCCGCGCCGGGTTGAAGAGGAAGACCTGACGGATGTTGCCGCCCGGCTCGCCGCCGTCCTTGTTGTTCTCGGGGTTGACGGTGCGCCACTGGTACGCGGGACCGCCGGCCGCGGTGATCGCCGCGGTGAACTTCTTCAGCGTCTCCTCGGCCGAGACCGTGCCGTCGTTCTTGGCGCCGTTGTCGTCCTGGATCTCTTCCAGGGCGAGGATGTCGGGCGAGGCGAGGTTGGTCACGACCGCGGCCGCCAGCGCGTCGAACTTCGCCTGCGGGTCGGACGGGTCGAGGTTCTCCACGTTGTAGGTGGCGACCGCGAGCTCGCCGTCGCGCTGCTTGCGCGTCGCCTCACGCTTCAGGCCACGGTTCTGCACTGTGCCGAGGGTCCGCGCGGTCAGTGTGTAGCCGCCGAACTGGTTGAAGTCCAGGGGCCCTTCGGTCGTGCCGGACAGTACGTCCCCGACGTTCGCCGTGGGGAAGGGCTTCTCGGCGAGCGGCGTCAGCGACTGGATCTGGAGCCGCCCGGTGTTCTGCGCGGTGTACGAGCTGTAGAGCGTGCCGCCGCGCCGGACCGGGTTCTCGTGCGGCTTCACCGTCACCCACAGCTCGGCGTGCGGGTCGGTCGCGCCGACGACGCGCGAGGTGCCGATGCGTACGTTGCTGCCCTCGAGCGACTCGTAGTAGTCCAGGGCGTAGGCGCGGGGCTTCAGCGGCAGCGCGTTGATGCTGCCGGCGGCCGCAGCGTCACCGGCGGGGGCGTACGCCGAGGGGACCGACCGGGCGGAGACGGTGACCGGCGCGGGCAGCGGGTTCTGGGACGAGACCACGGTGACGGTCGGCTTGGCGATCTGGGTGAGCGACTGGTTGCCGGAGGAGGTGCCGCCCGGGATGTACTCGCCGACGGTGCCGGAGACCAGCACCTGGTCGCCGACGGTGACGGTCGGGTTGGAGCCGGTGTAGACGAAGACGCCCTCGCTGGTGGCGGGGTCCGCGTCGGCCTGCGGGTCCTGGAACCAGAAGCCCTTGGAGCCGTAGGTACGTACGCCAGTGACGATGCCGGATACCTCGGTCACCTGCTGCCCGACCAGCGGGGATATCCGGGTGGAGCCCTGGATGTCATGGATCCGGACCTCACCGGCGGAGGCGGCGGCGGAGGCCGCGGAGGCCGCGGAGGAGCCTGCGAGCAGGCCTGCGGCCAGCGCGACGGCGACGACGGCCGAGACGGCGGTGGTTCTCGGTACGACGGAGGAAGGCATCAACGAACTCCGGGAGTGAGGGATGAGGGGTGGCGCAAAATGGTTCTACGCGCGTCAATCTCTTGGTTTTGTAGGGGAGTTGTCAAGGGTTGACGGGTGTACGGCGACCGACGGGTGGGTGAATCGGTATGTGGGAGCCTGCGCGACGCCCGGCATGCCCTGCGCGTACTGCCCGGGCTCGGCGAAACCCGGTGAAATGCGTCTACGCTGGGGGCCGCCCACCGGGCCGCCCGCACCCGTACGCCCCGAGGAGAACCGCCAGATGTCGGAAGACCGCCCCACCCTGCCGCCGGTGCGGCTGCACTCGGACGCGGAGCTGGCGCGGGACGCGCTGGCCACGCCGCTGCTGACCAGGGCCGTCCGGCTCGCCCGCTGGGCGGGTCCCGGGACGCGGGTCGGCGCCGGCGGCGAACTCGTCGACGAGCAGTTGCCCGTGGCCGCGGAGGAGCTGGGGCTCGGTGCCGAAGACGACGGTCCGGCGTACGCGAGCGAGGCATGGCGTCTCGCCGTCGACGCCGGGCTGGTGGAAGTCCAGGAGCCGCAGGACGACGATGCGGAGTACGGCACGGTCAGCGCGGGGGAGAACCTCGAACTGATCGTCTCGGGCGGACCGCAGGACATCCTCGCGATCTGGCAGGACGCCCTGGAGGCCGTGCACGCGGACGCCACCGCTCCTGTTCTGGAGGACCTGGCCGGCGCCATCGGCGAGGACGGCGAGATCGACTTCGAGACGCTCGACTGGGACCCGGAGGCGGAGTCCGAGTTCCTCGACGGGGTCCTCGGGAACCTGTATCTCCTGACCGTCTCCGAGGGCGGTGCGGGCGATGAGCCGGTGCCGCTGCCCGCGCTGGCCGCGTCGATGATCGTGCCCGACGACATGGGCGAGCCCACCGACGACGTATTGGAGCAGGTGTCGGACGCGATGATGCGGCTGGACGACCAGTTCCGGCTGCTCGAGCCGATCGGTCTGGTCGAATACCGGCCGGTGGACGAGGCGTTGATGGCGGAGGAGGGCGAGGAGCCCGCGCCTCCGGTCGACGACGAGGACGTGTCCCGGTACGGGATGGTCAAACTCACTCCGCTCGGCCTGTACGGCGTCAGGGCCCGGATGCGGGAGGCGGGCATCAACGCGCCGGCGGTCGGGGACCTGGCGGACAAGAACGCGGACGCACTCCTGGACGGCCTCGCGCACTATCCGGAGCTGTCGGCACGGGCCGAGACCGAGCAGTGGCTGGCCCGGCGCACCCCGGCCGACTCCGCGCGCGAACTCCTCACGGCGGCGCACGGCGCGGACGCGGGAGCTCCACTGCGCCGCCTCCACTGCCAGCAGGCGCTGACCCTGGTGGGCCCGCAGGCCGAGCCGGCGGTCCGCGCGGTCCTCGACGACGCGGAACTGGGTGGCCTGGCCCGGGTATGGCTGGCGGAGCGTGGTGCGTCGGACGTGCCGCCGCCGCCGGAGTCGATGATCTTCTGGCTGGCGATCGACACGATCGCGGCGCAGTTGGACACGGAGGGGGACCTGGAGGAACTCCGGGACCTGGTGGAGGGACTGGTCGGCCAGCACGGCGGCTTCTTCGATGCGGCGTGGCGGGTGGATCACCCGGCGACTGCGGACGTACTGGAGGCGATGGGCCGGCTGCACCCGGACAAGAGGGCGGCGAAGGAAGCCCGCAAGGCGGCGTTCAAGGCGCGGTCGCGGCCGGGTGGCTGAGGGGGGTTTTCCCCCAGCCCGCCCCTTCCCGTAACCGGGGGCAGGCCCCCGGCCCCCCGGGCGGAGGGTGCGGGGTTACTCCGTACCCCGCACCCCGGATGCGCCGGCTTCGCGGCGCAGACCGACGACTGGGAGGCCCGAGGGCGCCGGCTTCGCGGCGCGGCTGCGGGCTGGTGGTTCAGTGGGTGTCGCCCGTGGCCGGGTGAGTTCCTCGGGCCCGGGGCGTCGGCTTCGCGGCGGAGACGTGCGGCGAGCGGGGCAGGGATTGGGCCCCGGGGGCGCCGACTTCGCGGCGCAGCGGCGAAGGATGTGCGCACGGCGCGGTGGTGGGCCGGTGGTTGTGTGGATGTCGCCCGTGGCCGGGTGAGTTCCTCGGGCCCCGGGCGTCGGCTTCGCGGCGCAGCGGCGAAGGATGTGCGCACGGCGCGGTGGTGGGCCGGTGGTTGTGTGGATGTCGCCCGTGGCCGGGCGAGTTCCTCGGGCCCGGGGCGCCGGCTTTGCGGCGCAGGCCGACGACTGGGGCAGGCCCTGGAGCACCCCGGGGCGCCGGCTTTGCGGTGCAGACGT
Organism: Streptomyces sp. NPDC002730; assembly: GCF_042888805.1. NCBI lineage: Bacteria > Bacillati > Actinomycetota > Actinomycetes > Kitasatosporales > Streptomycetaceae > Streptomyces > Streptomyces sp. NPDC002730. The sequence goes on along the minus strand of NZ_JBIAQG010000006.1, from coordinate 130,090 downwards.
CCGGCAGGGGCAGGAATTGAACCCCCGGGGCCTCGATGTAGGCCGGTGTTCAAGTGCCGTTTATGCGCGGGCGGAAGTGTGTGGCCGTCATCAGCCAGTCGGATGCGTCCCCCAGGAGACCTCGATGCCGCTCACCCGCAGGCAATTCAGCAGACAGTCCGCGCTCACCGGCGCGGGAGTCGTCCTCACCGGCGCCGTCGGTACGCTCGCCACCGCACCCGGCGCTCTCGCCGCGGAGGACGCCGCCGACACCGCGGAGCAGGCCGGACACGGGGGGCACGGCAGCCACGGCCCCGGCTACGGACCGCTGCTGTCCGACCCTGAGAAGATCCTCGCGCTGCCCGCCGGATTCTCGTACCGGATCATCACCCACAGCGGTGTCACCAAGCTGGACTCGGGCGAGTTCACCCCCTCCAACCACGACGGCACCGCCACCTTCGAGGGCCCGCGCGGAGTGACCCTCCTCGTCAACAACCACGAGCTCAAGGGTCCCCGCTCCGGCTGGAAGTACCCGGTGCCGCTCAGCGAGGGCCTCGTCTACGACCCGGCGGCCTCCGGCGGCTGCTCGGTCGTCGAGGTGCACCGCAGCGGCGAGGTCGCCCAGTGGGTCGGCATCGCCGGCACCTCCACCAACTGCGCCGGCGGGCGCACCCCGTGGGGCACCTGGCTCACCTGCGAGGAGACCGAGGACCTCGCCGGCAAGAACGGTATGACCAAGGACCACGGCTATGTCTTCGAGGTCGACCCCTGCGACCGGCGCGCCAACCGCGCCCCGAAGCCCATCAAGGCCTTCGGCCGGTACGCCCACGAGGCCGTCGTCATCGACCCCAAGCGCGGCCACGCCTTTCTGACCGAGGACGCCTCCGGCCCCAACGGCCTGCTCTTCCGCTGGGTCCCGCCGCACGGCTTCAGGCACGGCCGCGGACAGCTGCGCATGCTCGCCGACGACGCCGGCGCACTCCAGGCGACCAAGTGCTACGACTCCGGCGGCCGCTTCGTCGACGATCTGTCCCGCGCCACGAAGATCGGCACGGTCTACGGCGTGGACTGGGTCGACGTGCCCGACCGCGACGGCCGCACCGTCTCCGTGCGCACGCAGTTCGCCGACAAGGACATCACCCGCGCCCGCAAGCTCGAAGGCATGTGGTGGGGCGACGGCGGCGTGTACATCGTCTCCTCGTACGCCCGTGAGGAGAGCCCCGTCCAGCACGACGGCCAGGTCTGGTTCTACGACCCCAAGCGCCGCACCCTCACGCTGAAGGTGCTGCTCGGCGTCAACTCCGACCCGTCCAAGGACGGCGCCTTCGACGGCCCGGACAACATCACCGTCTCGCCGTACGGCGGCCTGGTCATCGCCGAGGACGGCGAGGGTGTCCAGCACCTCTTCGGCGCGACCGAGCGCGGCCGTACGTACCCGATCGCGCGCAACGAGCTGAACATCGGCACCGCAGCGGAGCCCGAGTACAGCGAGTTCACCGGAGTCGTCTTCTCGCCCGACGGCCGGACGCTCTACGCCAACATCCAGACCCCGGGCATCATGCTCGCGATCACGGGGCCCTGGAAGCGCCAGTAGCAGCACTTCTGACGGCACCTCTGACGGCAGCTCTGACGGCGCCATTGAAGCCGCCCCGGTTGTACGCCCGTACCGTCCTCGTGCCGGTACGGGCGTAGCAGCCCGCCGCGGCGAGGTGTTCACGCACCCTCTTCGCGGCGACCGTCGCTGCCCCGGAAAACCCTTGGCGCACCCGGACGTTGCTCTCCTAAAGTGATCCTCGTCCAGGTGCGAAGGCAGGACCTACTTCCACTCTTAATGGGGAGGCCGCGGGTTCGAGTCCCGTCACCGGCTTCGGGCCGGTGTAGCTCAGTTGGCAGAGCACCTTGTCGGTTCCGCCGGCCTCGATCTCTGGACACACCACAATTTCATGCACCTCCCGGTGCGAAGGCCGCGGCTACTTCTTCCAACGAAATCACGCCGCAGCCACTCTTGATCTCGGGAGGCTCAGCATTCGGGGTGCCCGGTGCGCAGGCAACGGTTACTTCCTCGGACCGGGAGGCTGCGGGTTCGAATCCCGCCCAGCCACGGCTGGTGGTGAAATCCGGAATCACGCCCGGCACAAGTCCGTCGCCGACTCCTGATCTCGGGCACCCTTTTGCTGCGCTTCCCCCAGGAATTCGGGGGAATTCACATGGCACGCTTCAACACCCGTACCACCAAGGCAGGGGCCGTCTCGCCCGTGCGGTCGACCGGTCGCGCCGTCCGCACCCACCAGGGCGGCATCGGCGCCGAGCGCGACGCACGCTCCGAGCTCTTTCTGCTCGCCGTCGCCAACTTCGTTTCACAGCAGACCTTTTACGAGTCCGGCGGCGACCGTGACAACCGCTTCACCGCTCTCGTACGCCGACTCGCCGTCGAGGACCCGGAGTGGACCGCCGGCCTGCTCGCGTGGCTGCGCGGCGAGGGCAATATGCGGACCGCCTCCATCGTCGGCGCCGCCGAATACGTCAAGGCGCGCCTCGACGCGTCCGTGACCGCGGGTCCGACGAACCGTCAGGTCGTCGACTCCGTACTACGGCGTGCTGACGAGCCCGGCGAAATGCTCGGCTACTGGACCTCGCAGTACGGCCGCAATGTCCCCAAGCCCGTCAAGCGCGGTATCGCGGACGCCGTGTCCCGCCTCTACAGCGGAAAGTCGCTGCTGAAGTACGACACCGCCTCCAAGGGCTACCGCTTCGGCGACATCCTCAACCTCGTTCACGCCTCGCCCGACCCCGGGAAGCCGTGGCAGGGCGCGCTGTTCCAGTACGCCCTCGACCGCCGGCACAACCCGGACACGGCCGAGCCGCCCGCCACGAACCGCACGCTCACCGCCCACCGGGCGCTGATGGCGGTGCCGGCCGCCGAGCGGCGCGCGGTGATCACCGCGCCCGACGGCGCGGCGCGCCTCGCCGAGGCGGGCATGACCTGGGAGGCGCTCGCGGGCTGGCTGCAGGGTCCGATGGACGCGGCGGCCTGGGAGGCCGTCATCCCGTCCATGGGTCCGATGGCGCTGGTCCGCAACCTGCGGAACTTCGACGAGGCCGGCGTCTCGGACCAGGTCGCCGCGCAGGTCGCCGCGGAGATCTCGGATCCCGAAGTGGTCGCCGCATCGCGGCAGTTCCCCTTCCGCTACCTCGCCGCGTACCAGCACGCGCCGTCGCTGCGCTGGTCGTACCCGCTGGAGCGGGCGCTCGGCCACTCGCTGGCCAATGTGCCCGCGCTGCCCGGCCGGACGCTGATCCTGGTCGACCGTTCGGGCTCCATGTGGGCACGGCTCTCGGACCGCTCCGAGCTCAACCGCGCCGACGCGGCGGCGGTGTTCGGCGCGGCGGTGGCGATGCGGGCGGACCGCGCGGATCTCGTCGAGTTCGGTACGAGCAGCGCGTCCGTGAGGTACCGCAAGGGCGAGTCCGTACTGAAGGTCCTTGAGCGCTTCGGCGACCTCGGCGGCACCAACACCACCGAGGCGGTCCGCAGGCACTACAAGAAGCACGACCGGGTGCTGATCGTCACCGACGAGCAGGCGGCGTACAACTACCACGGCGACCCGACCGAGCAGGTCCCGGCGGACATCCCGGTCTACACCTGGAACCTGGCGGGCTACCGGGCCGGCCACGCGCCGTCGGGCAAGCCGAACCGGCACACCTTCGGGGGACTCACTGACGCGGCCTTCCGCATGGTGCCGCTGCTCGAGCGGGGCCGGGATGCCGACTGGCCCTGGAAGTGAGCCCTGGAATTGAGTCCTCGGCGTGAAGCCCGGGAAGTGAGCCGGGGATGAGTGCGGCCGTTGTGCGCCTATGAGCTGACATCTAACATGTCAGTTCATGGGTGCACTGCGGCCGGTACGGCGGACTCTGCTGCGCGACACGGCGTACGCGGCGATCCGGGACGCCATCGTGCGCGGCGAGCTGCCGCCGGGAGATCCCGTGCGCGACGCCGGCCTCGCCGAGCGGCTCGGGCTCTCGCGCGCCCCGGTGCGCGAGGCGCTCGCACGGCTCGCGGAGGAAGGGCTCGTCGAGACCAAGCCGCAGAGCTATACGCGGGTGACGCGGCTCGACCCGCGCGCCGTGCGCGAGGCCGCCGTCGTCGTGCGCGCCATGCACGAGCTGGCCGCGAGTGCCGCCGTACCGCTGCTCACGGGCGAGGACATCGCCGAGATGCGCCAGGCGAACAGCCGCTTCGAGAGCGCGACCCGCACCGGTGCCGTCGGCGAGGCGCTGCAGGCCGACGACGAACTTCATGACGTACTCGTACGGGCCTGCGGCAACCGCGCCGTCGCGGCGACGATCGCGCGCCACACCCCGCTGATCCGCAGGCTGGAGTGGCGGCAGTTCGCCGAGGCGAGCGCGCTGCGGTCGGCCGAGCTGCATGAGCGGCTCATCGAAGCGTGCGCCGCCGGCGATGCCGACGAGGCGGCCCGGGTCACCGCGCGGATCTGGCGCGCGCTCGAAGAGCTTGCGGACGAACCGGACCTTCTCTGATCATCCGAATCAAGGGAGTCAGCGTGTCGATCACGTCGTACGAGCGCTATCCGCTGCTGTTCGGTCCCTCGCCGGTGCACCGGCTCGACCGGCTGACCCGCCACCTCGGCGGCGCGGAACTGTGGGCCAAGCGCGAGGACTGCAACTCCGGTATCGCCTACGGCGGCAACAAGACGCGCAAGCTTGAGTACCTCGTCGCCGACGCCCTCGCCAAGGGCTGCGACACCCTGGTGTCCATCGGCGGAGTGCAGTCCAACCACACCCGCCAGGTCGCGGCCGTCGCCGCCCACGCCGGGCTGCGCTGCGTACTGGTGCAGGAGAGCTGGGTCGACTGGCCGGACGCCGTGTACGACAAGGTTGGCAACATCCTGATCAGCCGGCTCGCGGGCGCCGACGTCCGGCTGGTGCGCGCCGGGTTCGGGATCGGCGTCAAGGAGAGCTGGGAGCAGGCACTGCGCGACGTCGAGGAGAGCGGCGGCCGTCCGTATGCGATCCCGGCCGGTGCCTCCGATCATCCGCTGGGCGGGCTCGGCTTTGCCAACTGGGCGTACGAAGTGGCCGAGCAGGAGCGGGCGTCAGAGGTCTTCTTCGACACCGTCGTGGTCTGCTCGGTCACCGGCAGTACACAGGCCGGAATGATCGCGGGCTTCGCGGCGCTCGAGGAGGCCGGCGGCCGGCCGAGGCGCGTGATCGGCATCGACGCTTCGGCCGCCCCGGAGCGGACCCGGGAGCAGATCGGGCGCATCGCACGCAATACCGCCTCACTCATCGGAGTGGAGCGCGAGCTACCGGATCAGGACATCGAACTGGACGCGCGGTACCACGCGGGGACATACGGCATCCCGGACGCCACGACGCTGGAGGCGATGCGTCTTGCGGCCCGTACGGAGGGGATGGTGACGGATCCGGTGTACGAGGGGAAGTCGATGGCCGGGATGACAGACCTGGTCACACGTGGTGAGATCGGGTCCGAAGCGACCGTGCTCTACGCCCATCTCGGCGGCCAGCCCGCGCTCAATGCGTATAGCGCGCTGTTCTGACGTGGCGTGGCGGGGGCCCGAGGGCGCATACTCGAGGTAATGACAAAGTCAGCCGGATCCCGGCGCTACCTGCCCTCCAGTCCCTTCAACAAACCGGCCGCGGCTGCCCCACCCATTGAGCAATACGAAGTGGGGGACCGGGTCTCGCATGACCAGTTCGGACTCGGAAGAGTCATCGCAGTCGAGGGCGACAACGCCGCTGTGCTCGTCGACTTCTCGGGGCGTCAGGGAAGAATCCTGAGCCCATACTCCAAGCTGGCCAAACTCTGAGGACCTGGCCCCCGGGCCCGCCATCACCTAGCAGCGATGGCGGCCCCGGCGGCGCAGGTCACGGTGCTCGGCGGATCACAGTGCCTGGGCGGCCGGCTTCACCATGCCGCGCACGGTGCGGGACTTCACGAAATCGCCCATGGCGGTCATGTCCCATTCGCCCGAGAACTGCTTGATCAGTTTTGCCATCATGACGCCGGTCTGCGGCTCCGCGCCGGTGAGATCGAAGCGGACCAGCTCCTCGCCCGTCGCCGCGTCGATCAGTCGGCAGTAGGCCTTGGCCACCTCGGTGAACTTCTGTCCCGAGAATGAGTTGACGGTGAAGACCAGGCCCGTCGCCTCGGCAGGAAGCCGGCCCAGATCCACGACGATCACCTCGTCGTCGCCCGCGCCCTCACCCGTCAGGTTGTCGCCGGAATGCTTGATCGCGCCGTTCAGGATCGAGAGCTTGCCGAAGTAGCAGCTGTCCAGGTGGTTGCGGTTGGGGCCGTAGGCGATGACGGAGGCGTCGAGGTCGATGTCCTTGCCGCCGAACGCGGGCTCCCAGCCGAGGCCCATCTTGACCTGCGAGAGCAGCGGTCGGCCGCCCTTGACCAGGGAGACGGTCTGATTCTTCTGGAGGCTGACCCGGCCCTTGTCCAGGTTGATCTTTCCGGCGCCGGCGGCGGGTGCGGCCGGGGGCATGGAGGGGGCGGGCGGAGCCGCGGCCAGGCGCGGGTCGACCGGCGCCGGCGCCGGTGCGGCCACAGGGGCGGGTGTGGCGGCCGGAGCGGGTGCGGCGGCGGGCTCCTCATCGACGGAGACGCCGAAGTCGGTGGCGATGCCCGCCAGCCCGTTCGCATAGCCCTGGCCGACGGCACGGGCCTTCCAGCCGCCGTTACGGAGGTAGATCTCCACGACGACCAGCGCGGTCTCGGCACCGAGCTGCGGCGGTGTGAAGGTGGCGAGCGCGCTGCCGTCGTCGGCGCTCCGGATGGTGGCGGTCGGCTCGATGCCCTGGAAGGTCTGTCCCGCGGCGTCCGGGCTCGCCGTGACGACGATCTTCTCGATACCGGGCGGGACGGCGGCGGTGTCCACCACGATCGCGTCGGGCGCACTGCCGCCACCGGAGCGGTAGCTGACACCGGGGCCCGCCGGCTGGTTGTAGAAGATGAAGTCGTCGTCGGAGCGCACCTTGCCGTCGGCGGTGAGCAGCAGGCCCGATACGTCGAGCCGCACCGGGGCGGCGACGTCCACCACCACGCGGGCGACGGAGAGAGGGATGTTCGAGCCGGGGGTCATAGCTGTCATGCCAGGGATAACGATTGAGGGCGCTTTACCGTTCCCTTACCTTCGGGCTATCTGTTGCGCGGGTGGTTGCGGGCCGTGCGCTCATTGCCGAATTTGTACGCGCCGGTCCAGCGGGCCATGACCAGCTGGGCGTCGCCCGACTCCACTTCGGCCAGGAACTTCTCGGCGCGGGCGCCGCGCAGCGTGCCGGCCGCGCGGCCGCGGTGGGTGATGACGACGCTGCCGTCGCCGTGCTGCGCGTAGCTGAATCCGAAGGGCTTGGCCATGGCCCACATCCTGGCCGGGGCACGGCCCGCTCGGCACGCGAATTTCCTGGGCGTGATCAGTACGGCCACTGGGGCGGGTTGGTGGTGAAGTGGCCGCCCAGGTGTGCGTGGTCCGGGTTGTCCGGGTCGAGTTCGCCCTGCTGCGCGACGAGCTTTTCGGCGTACTGCTCCGAGTCGTCCTGCGGCTCGTAGCCGAGAGCGCGCGCCGTCGTGAGGTCCCACCACAGGCGGGTGTTGGCGGAGGAGCCGTAGACGACGGCGTGGCCGACGTTCTCGGCGGTGAGGGCGGCGTGGAAGAGGCGGGCGCCGTCGCCCGGGCTCATCCAGACCGACAGCATCCGTACGGACGTCGGTTCCATGAAGCAGGAGCCGATGCGGACGGAGACGGTCTCGAGGCCGTGCAGATCCCAGTAGAGCTGGGCCAGATCCTCGCCGAAGCATTTGGACAGGCCGTAGAAGGTGTCGGGGCGCCGCGGGGTGTCGATGGGGATCAGCTGGTGCGACGCGAAGGGCGGCAGCCCGTGCGGGCGCGGGGTGAAGCCGACCGCGTGGTTGCTGGAGGCGAAGACGATGCGTTCGATGCCCTCTTCGCGGGCCGCCACGTAGAGGTTGTACGTCCCTTCGATGTTCGCGCGCAGGATCTTCTCGAAGGGGGCTTCCAGCGAGATCCCCGCGAGGTGGATGATCGCGTCGACGCCCCGCACCGCTTCGCGCAGCGCCTCCTTGTCGGCGAGGTCGGCGGTGACCGCATCCGGCACCCCCTCGATGGGAGTGGCGTCGAAGAGGCGGAGCTCGTAGCCGTACGCGGGCAGCAGCCCCCGCATCAGCGTGCCGAGGCCGCCTGCGGCGCCGGTGAGCAGGACGGTGCGGGGAGCGGGCATGGGCGGATCTCCTCGAAAATGCTCAGGTCCGTAGACGGCATTCACATGCATGGACACGCTGCGGTCAGGGCACCGTCAAGTGTGGCGCGGAGGGGCCGACTCCGCCTCTGAGTTGCGGTTTTCCGTCTTGACCGGTGCCATCCGGCTGCCCTAGCGTGACGGCGTTCAGGAATGTGGACGTCGATCAGAATTGTGCACGGGTCGCAGAGGCTCCGTGTACGGCCCAGGGAGCGCCCGTGACCTCAGCCCCGCTCGCCGCCCGGCTCACCCGGGCCCAAGGACCGCTGTTCTTCCCCGTCACCGCGTACGGGCCGGACGGCACCCTCGACCTCGATGCCTTCCGCGCCCACGTGAGAACCGGTATCGACGCCGGCGCGGCCGCGGTCTTCGCCTGCTGCGGTACGGGCGAGTTCCACGCCCTGACCCCGGAGGAATTCCGCGACTGCATCGCCGCGGCCGTCGAGGAGACGGCGGGCGAGGTGCCCGTCGTCGCCGGCGCCGGCTACGGCACCGCGCTCGCCGTCCAGTTCGCGAAGCTCGCCGAAGAGGCGGGCGCGGACGGGCTCCTCGCCATGCCGCCGTACCTCGTCGTCGCCGACCAGCGCGGACTGCTGCGCCACTACACCGCGCTCGCCGCCGCCACCTCGCTCGACGTCATCGTCTACCAGCGCGACAACGCCGTCTTCGCTCCCGAGACCGTTGTCGAACTCGCGCAGGTCGACGGCATCATCGGCCTCAAGGACGGCTACGGCGACCTCGATCTGATGCAGCGCATCGTCAGCGCCGTCCGCCGCGACCTGCCCGACCAGGACTTCCTCTACTTCAACGGGCTGCCCACCGCCGAACTCACCGGTCTCGCCTACCGCGGCATCGGCATCACCCTGTACTCCTCCGCCGTCTTCGCCTTCGCGCCCGACATCGCGCTCGCCTTCCATCGCGCGCTGACCACCGGCGACGACAAGACGGTCGGCAGACTGCTGGACAGCTTCTACGTGCCGCTGGTCGAACTGCGCAATCTCGGGCGCGGCTACGCCGTGTCGCTCGTCAAGGCGGGCGTGCGGCTGGGAGGTCTGGACGTCGGCGAGGTGCGGCCGCCGCTGAGCGAACCCCTCGCCCTCCACATCAGGGCCCTGGCGGCACTGATCGAGCGCGGCCGCGCCCTGCTGGAGGAGCGCGCGTGAAGACCTCCGCCTTCCTCTACCCGTGGGACGTCGTAGGCGACCCGCACGCCGCCTCCCGGATCGCGGACCTCGGCGTCCAGCAGGTCACCCTGGCCGCCGCCTACCACTCCACCCGGGCCCTGACGCCGCGCCACCCCCGGCACCGGATCATCACCGCACAGCACGCCGCCGTGCTTTACGAGATGGACGAGGCGCGCTGGGCGGGCCGGGAGCTGTGCCCGTACGCCGCCGGGGCCTGGGCTCCCGGCGACGCCTACGGCGAGGCGGCCGCCGCCCTCACCGAAGCCGGACTCGAGGTGCACACCTGGGTGGTCCTCGCCCACAACTCCCGCCTCGGCGCCGAGCGTCCGGACACCTGCGTGGTCAACGCCTACGGCGACCGCTACCCCTGGGCGCCCTGTATCGCGCAGCCCGCCGTCCGCGCCCTGCTGGTGGAGCTGGCGGCGGAGGCGGCGACACGGCCCGGTGCGCTCGGCACCGAGCTGGAGTCCTGCGGCTGGTACGGCCTCGCGCATCTGCACGCCCACGACAAGATCGCGGGCGTGGGCCTCGGCGACGCGGCGCAGTATCTGATGTCTCTCTGCTTCTGTACCGCCTGCCGCGACGGCTACGTACAACAGGGCCTGGAGCCCAACCTGCTGGCCGCCGCCGTACGGCACGGCCTGGAGCCGGTCTGGCAGGGCGCGGCGCCGGCCGACGCCGGGATCGAGAAGCTGCTCGGCGCCGAACTCGCCGCGGTCACCCTGGAGTTCCGGACACGAACTGCCCGTACGCTCCAGGAGGACACGGTCGCCGCGGTGCGGGCCGCCGCCCCGGACGGCTTCCAGGTACTGCTGCACGCCGACCCCGTCGCGTACCACTGCGGTGCGAACGCCGGCGTCGATCCGGCGCACATCCTGTCCGTCGCCGACGGCGTGGTCGTGCCCTGCACCGGCGGGCCTCGGCTGCTGACACCCTTCGCGGACCAGCGCGCCGAAGACTCCGTGCTGGCCGCCAACTTCACGGTCGTCGGCGGCATGGGCGGCAGCCCCGGCACGCTCGCGGACGACGCCGCCCGCGCCGCCGGGCTCGGCGCGAACCAACTGCGGCTCTACCACGCCGGACTGGCCTCCGACGCGGACCTGACGCTGGTGTCGGACGCGCTGTCCCGGCTGGCCTGAAGGCCTGGCTTGTTCCCCGACCCACCCTTCCCGCTGTGTCGATATGCGGCTCCGCCACCTGCGGGGCAAGCCCCCAGACCCCCGTACGCCCTTCGGGCGTTGTCCTCAATCGCCGGACGGGCTTGAATGAAAAATCAAGCCCCGCCGGCGATTGAGGCGTGGGGTCCGGGGCGGAGCCCCAGCAGCGTCAGCGCAACCGCCAGCGCCACCCCCGCCGCGCCGATCACCGGCAGCAGCACCCGCACGTCGACAACCGTGACCAGCCCCGCGCCCACCGCCAGCGCCACCGCGTTCGGCACAAAGATCAAAGTGTTGGCGGTGGCGGCGGTACGGCCCAGGACCGCGTCCGGCGTCTCGCGCTGCACCGCCGTCATCGCGGCGATCAGCACACATGGCAGCCCGAGCCCGATCGCCGCGCTGCACATCAGCGCCACCGCGTCGTACGGCAGCGAGCGCAGCGCCACGGCCACGGCGAACACCGCGATGCCCGCGGCGACGAACGTCCGCTCCGGCAGCCTGCGCAGCAACGGCCCGGCCAGCAGCCCGCTCAGTACGGAACCGACGCCCTGCACCGCGTACAACAGGCCCACGAACGCGGGGGAGTGGCCGAGTACCTTGTCGGTGACGGCGAAGATCAGCGCGCCGTTCAGGCCCGCCAGCAACATGGCCGCACCACCGGCGAGGACAAGCGGCCGCAGCACCGGCGAACGCCACAGACAACGGGCGCCCTCGGCGGTGTCGGTACGCCAGTTGCCCCCGTCCGCGCGGGCCGGCTTCTCCTCGCGCACCCGCAGCAGCGCGAAGATCCCGGCGGCCAGCGCGAAGGACACCGCGTCCAGCAGGGCGACCGAGGGCCCGCCGAACCGGGCGAAGAGCCCCGCCCCGGCGAGCGGCGCGATCAGCTTCATGCCCTCGTTCGCGGTCATCCGCAGGCCGTTGAAGTCGCCGAGGAGACGGCTGTCGACGGCCGCCGCCACCAGGCCCGCCTCGGCGGCGTCGTGCACGACCCAGCTCACGCCGTACACCGTCAGCACTGCGAACAGGATCCACACGCGCGTCGCCGAGTCGAGGGCGAGCAGCGGCAGCAGCAGTAACGACATCGCGAGGTTCGTCCAGATGAGCAGCGGTTTGCGGCGTACCCGGTCGGCCACCGTCCCCAGCAGCGGCCCCACCAGCATCGGCGCCCACATCGCGAAGGTCGTCAGGGCCGCCAGACTGTCCGACCCGGTCAGCGACTTGACCCAGATGCCCGCCGCCAGCCACATCGCGGAGGTGCCGAAACCGGACACGACCACCCCGGACAGATACAGCCCCGCGTTGCGGTCCCGCAGCACCGCTCCCGCCGTCCAGCCCACGCTCGACCCTCCAGCCCCTTGCCCGGCCGCTCGTACGGCTCCTCGTACGGCCAGCGTGTCGGCTAAGGACGCCTTACCGGATCGGGCAGTTGACCTACGCTGGGCGCCGCGTCGCGACGATCAAGCGCTGGGACGGATATCACGTAACACGCGCATAACCTGAAACGCTCCTCCCGTGGGCACAATCCAGCTACCCGCAGGCCGGATGGATACCCCGAGGAGAGCCATGTCCGCACAGGTCGACCGCTACTTCCAGATCAGCGCACGAGGTTCGACCTTCGGGCGAGAGATACGCGGCGGCTTCGCCACGTTCTTCACGATGGCCTACATTCTCGTCCTCAACCCGATCATCCTGGGCAGTGCCGAGGACAAGTTCGGCGCCCATCTCTCCGGTCCCCAACTGGTCACCGTCACTGCCCTGGTGGCCGCGGTGATGACCGCGATCATGGGCCTCGGCGGCAATCTGCCGCTCGCCATCGCCGCCGGACTGGGGCTCAACGCGGTCGTCGCCTTCCAGATCGCGCCCCTGATGAGCTGGCCCGACGCGATGGGCCTGGTCTTCCTCGAAGGCATCCTCATCTGCGTCCTGGTCGTCACCGGGCTGCGCGAAGCCGTCATGCACGCCATCCCGCCGTCGCTCAAGCAGGCCATCAGCGTCGGCATCGGCCTCTTCATCGCCTTCATCGGCTTCATCGACGCGGGCTTCGCCACCCGCATCCCCGGCGACACCGGCTCCGTACCCGTCCAGCTCGGCGCGAGCGGTCACCTCTCCGGCTGGCCCGTCCTGGTCTTCTGTCTCGGCGTGCTGCTCACCGTCGCGCTGATGGCCCGCAAGGTGAAGGGCGCCATCCTCATCTCCATCGTCGCGACGACGGTCCTCGCGGTCGTCATCAACGAGATCGCCGACATCGAGCCGCTCGCCTGGGGCCTGACCGTGCCGGCTATGCCCGACGACATCGTTTCCGCCCCCGACTTCGGGCTCGTCGGCAACTTCAGCCCCTTCGGCGCCTTCGAGCAGATCGGCGTCGTCACCCTTGTCCTGCTGGTCTTCACACTGATCCTGAGCGACTTCTTCGACACCATGGGTACCGTCGTCGGTGTCTCCAACGAGGCGGGTCTCCTCGACGAGAACGGCAAGGTCCCGAACCTCGGCCGGGTGCTGCTGATCGACGGCGTGGCGGCTGTCGCGGGCGGCGCGGCCTCCGCCTCCTCCAACACCTCGTACATCGAATCCGCGGCCGGTGTCGGCGAGGGCGCCCGCACCGGCCTCGCCTCCGTGGTCACCGGCGCGCTGTTCGGCCTCGCGCTCTTCCTCACCCCGCTCGCCACCGTCGTCCCGGCGCAGGCCGCGGCACCCGCGCTCGTCGCTGTCGGCTTCCTGCTGATGGCGCAGGTGCGGCACATCGACTGGGAGCGGTACGACATCGCCATCCCGGCCTTCCTGACGATCGCGGTCATGCCGTTCACGTACTCCATCACCAACGGCATCGGCGCCGGTTTCCTCGCCTACGTCGTCATCAAGGCGGTGCTGGGCAGGGCGCGCGAGGTGCACTGGCTGCTGTGGGGCACGGCGGCGCTGTTCGCCGTCTACTTCGCGATCGACCCGGTCGAGCAGCTGCTCGGCGCCAAGTAGCCTGGCCCCGATGGCAAGCAGCCTCCGCCCTGGCGTGAGGGCAGCCCCGCCCCGGAGTGAGGGCCCGCCCTGAAGTGAGGGTCCCCAACCCTCACTTCAGGGCCGCCGCCATCATCTTCTGCGCGATCGGCGCGGCCAGACCGTTGCCGCTGACCTCCGAGCGGGCCGCGCCCGAATCCTCGACCATCACGGCGACCGCGACCTCCTTGCCGGTGGACGAGTCCTTTGCGTACGAGGTGAACCAGGCGTACGGCGTCTTGCTGTTGTTCTCGCCGTGCTGCGCGGTACCCGTCTTGCCGCCCACCTCGGCCCCGTCGACCTTGGCGTTGGTCCCGGTGCCGTCGTTCACGACCGTCACCATCGCGCTGCGCAGCTGTTCGGCGGTCGAGGAGGAGACGATCCGCTGCGACTTCTCGTCCTCGAAGGACTGCAGCGTGTTGCTGTCCGCGTCGACGACCTTCGAGACCATGTGCGGCGACTCCAGCACACCGTCGTTGGAGATTGCCGCGGAGACCATGGCCATCTGCAGCGGCGTCGCGGTCACATCGAACTGGCCGATACCCGACAGCGCCGTCTGCGCCTTGTCCATGCCCGTCGGATACAGACTCGCCGAGGCCCGCACCGGCACGTCCTGCGCCGTGTCGTTGAAGCCGAACTTCTGGGCCATCGACCTGACCTTGTCCTGCCCCAGATCGGCGGCCATCTTCCCGAAGACGTTGTTGCAGGAGTACTGCAGTGCCGTGCGGATGGAGGCGTTCTCGCAGGGCGCGGCGGTGTTCTCGTTCTCCAGGACCGTGCGCGTGCCGGGCAGTGTGTAGGGATTCGGGCTCTTGGTCCTCTCGTCGGCCGAGCCGTAGAGACCGTCTTCCAGCGCCGCGGCCGCGACAACCAGTTTGAACGTCGAGCCGGGCGGCAGCGGCTGCCGCAGTGCCCGGTTGACCAGCGGCTTGTCCTGGTCCGCGAGCAGCTTCTGCCAGACGTCGCCGTCCGTCATCCCGCTGATCTTCGACGGCTCGTACGAGGGTGTGCTGACCATTCCCAGGATCTTGCCGGTCTTCGGGTCGATGGCGACGGCCGCGCCCTTTGTGTCGCCGAGCGCCCGGTAGCCGGCCTTCTGCACCGCCGGGTCGATGGTCGTCACCACATCGCCGGGCTTCTGCTGCTTCCCGGTGAGCGCGTCGACCGGGTTCTTCAGCCGGCTGTCGGTCCCGTCGAGGACCTCGCTGTAGATGCCTTCGAGCTGCGTGGCTCCGTACGCCTGCGAGCTGTAGCCCGTGACGGCCGAGTAGAGCGAGCCGTCGGTGTAGGTGCGCTTGTACGCGAGATCACTGCTCGCCGTCCTCTTCGAGCCGGTGACCGGTGACCCGGCCACGATGATGTCGCCGAGCGGCTGCGCGTACTGCGCGATGATCTTCCGTCGGTTGTGGTCGTCGTCCGCCAGCGCTCTGCCTTCGTACGCCTGGACCCAGGTCGCCCGCAGCAGTAGGGCGAGCACCAGCAGCAGGCTGAAGACCGCGGCATTCCTGATCGTCTTGTTCATCCCGTAGAAGGGACGAACGGGGCGGAGGACGACGTTCCCTGCCTGCCCGGTTTCTCAGGAATTCCTCATCCGGAGCGGCCGGCGGACGGGCCTCAGCGCGGCGAGATGAAGCCCGACTCGTACGCCGCGATCACCGCCTGCGTACGGTCCCGGGTGCCCGTCTTCGCCAGGACCGACGCCACATGGGTCTTCGCCGTCGCAGGTCCTACGCCCATCCGCCCGGCGATCTCCGCGTTGGTCAGGCCCGTCGCCATCAGCCGCAGCACTTTGGCCTCGCGCTCGGTCAGCCGCGCCGCCCACGGCGGGGGAGCCGCGGGCCGGCTGCGGCCGTACTCGGCGGCCAGTGAACGCACAGCTGCCGGGAAGAGCAGCGAGTCACTGCGGGCGACCAGCCGGACCGCCTGGACGAGCTCCTCCGCCGCGGCGCGCTTGAGCAGGAATCCGGCCGCTCCGGCGCGCAGGGCGTCGTACACATAGGAGTCGTTCTCGAAGGTCGTCACGACCACGATCCGCGGCGGCCCGTCGAGCGTGGCCAGGATCTGCTCGGTCGCCCGGATGCCGTCGATCTCCGGCATCCGCACATCCATCAGCACCACATCGGGCCGCAGCGCACGCGCCACCGACACCGCCTCCGCGCCCGTCGCCGCCTCGCCGATCACCTCCAGATCGGGTTCGGCGTCGAGGATGACGCGCAGCGCCGTACGGACCATGCGCTCGTCGTCGGCGAGGACGACCCGGATCGCGCTCATCGGCGGCCCGCCAGCGGGAGCCGGGCCGAGAGCCGCCACACCGCGTCCTGCGGGCCCGCCTGCGCGTGTCCGCCGAGCAGCGCGGCCCGCTCGGCGACACCGCGCACACCACGGCCGCCTCCCGGGCGGATGACCGGGGCCCTGTCGGGCAGCGGATTCTCCATCGTGATCTCCAACTCCTCGCCGCGCAGGGCGATCCACAGGGACACCGGGGACGCCCCGGCGTGGCGCAGGGCGTTGCTCAGCCCCTCCTGGACGATGCGGTACGCCTCGCGCGAGACGAGCGCGGGGACGGCGGCCAGGTCGCCGTCGGAAGTGAGCGACACCGGGACGCCGCTGCGGGCGATCAGACCGTCCAGGGTGTCCAGGGTCGGCCCGGTGAGCCGGGCGGTGTTGGCAGCTTCATCGTCTCGGCGCAACAGGCCCAGTACGGAGTCCAGTTCGCCCACCGTGCGCCGCGTGGTCTCCTCGATCGCGGCCAGTGCTTCCCGTACGAACTCCGGATCGCTGTCCAGGACCTTGCGGGCCGCGCCCGCCTGCAGGGTGACGGCGCTGAGGGCGTGGCCCACCGAGTCGTGCAGCTCGCGGGCCAGGCGGTTGCGCTCGGCGAGTTCGGTGGCCCGGCGTTCGGCGGCCTGCAGCCGGTCCGCGGGCGTGGGGCCGAGCAGTACCGGCGCCTGGCGGGCCAGCAGCGCCCCGGCCGCCGCCGCGCAGGCGGCGAGCGCGGTCAGCATGGCGATCCCGGCGAACGGGCACAGGGCCAGTGCCCAGGCGTGGTCGAGGTAGTCGGGGACCATAACCCAGTCCCTGAGCCCTCCGGAGAGCGGCAGCAGGATCAACGTCACGGCGAACGGCGGCAGCGCGAGCGTGGCACCGCTGATCAGCGCACCGATCCCCACATGCAGCGTGAACCAGCCCGAGGTCCGCAGCCGCGCGGCCCGCGAGCGCGCCGGCCCCTCCGCGAACCGCTCGGCGGGCACCCCGCAGAGCGCCTTCGCTGCGGCCACCGAGAGCGGTCTGGCCATCGGGAAGAGCGCGGTCGCCGCGGCTATCGGCAGGGCAATTCCGTACGCACCGAACTGCAGGGCAACGGAGTTGGGGAACATGCTCTCGGCACCGACGAGCGGGCCGACGATCACCGTGCCCACCAGCCAGTACGGCATCAACAGGGCGCCGCCCAGGACCAGATGGAGCCAGCGCAGCCTGGCCCGCGTCCCGAACAGCGCCCGGCCGAACGCCTTCAGCACTTTTCTCACGCGCCGCGCCGCCGCAGGAACGAGGCGGTCCCGGTGACGACGAGCAGACCGACGATCATGCCCACAGCGTAGGTCAGGGCCATCAACCCCGATGCCCGCTCGCCTTCTTCGCCTCCCGGCAGCACCGCGGCGATCAGCAGCCAGATGCCCCAGCAGCCCACCGCGCCGGAGCCCAGCCAGGCCATGGCCAGCGGAATCTTCAGCGGCAGTCCGGGGCCCCGGCGGAAGGCGAGCAGCAGCGCTCCGGCCACGGCGACGGCCACGAACAGGGCGCTGATCCCTTCGAGTACGTAGAAGTCGGCCGTACGCTGCTCGATCCGCGTCGCGGAGAGACCGGTCGTCGCGCCGCAGGCCCACAGCAGGCGCATCGTGGCGGGGAAGAGCGCGAGCACGGCGGCGGCCACGGCGGTCACCTTCAGCGTCCGCCCGGTGGCTGCCCTGGGCAGGTCCCAGACCCGGCCCCGCCACATATGGCTCCAGTGCTCTCGCGCATACAGCACGAAGAGCGTTCCAAGGGCCAGGCCCTGGACAATGAAGCCCGTGTAGACGACTCCGAAGACCCACTCGTCGAGGAAGGGTCGGTCCCCGACCTTCTGGGACCCGTCTCCGGTGACGGCGTGGGTCAGCAGCTGCACCGGGAAGCCGACCATGATCGGGGCGAGCAGACCGCCCGCGATCCAGATGGGCGTGGCGAGGAGCCAGGCGGGGACGCGGCGGCCCCATGCCTGGGTGAGCAGCAGCGCCAGGACGATGACGGCGCCGTCCATCAGGACGGTGACGCTGTTGGCCGCGGCCATCAGACCGCGGCTCTCAAGCAACTTACTGCCGTCGGGGATGCCGATCCTGCTGCCCGCGATCCAGGCGATCTTGAGCGAGAGATAGGGGACGCAGGAGGCTATGGCCAGCGCCCGCAGCAGTCGGCGTGCGGGGCTGTGCCGCTCGGGTGCGCTGCGAAGCCGCCGCTCGGGGGTGCGGGGGCCTGCCCCTGCCTTCGGGAAGGGGCGGGACCGGGGAACACTGTGCGGGCTCATGCCGCTTACGCTCCCGGTTCCGGGAGCCCCGCACCTCCTGCGCTGCGACGATCCCTCTCCGCCGCGCGGCGGAGAGGGTCAGTCCGCCAGGGTGAGGAGCACCTCGTCGGTCTCGGCGCCGCGGGCATGCGCGTAACCCCGGTCCTCGCCGGTCACGGTGAATCCGCACTTCTGCAGGACCCGGATCGAGCCGGCGTTGTCGGCGGCGGCGCGGGCGTGCAGCGGACGCTGCGGTACGAGTGCGATCAGCGCGCGCAGCGCGGCGGTGGCCACGCCGCGGCCCCAGTACGCGCGGTCGATGAAGTACGTGACCTCGCGCTCCTCGGGCGGTCCGTACACCGCGGTGTGGCCGACGACCACGTCGTCGGCGAGGACGGTCCGCATGACGGCGTCGGAGACGAGGATCCGCGCCCAGTGGGCGTCGAAAGCGGCCCGGTCGGTGGGGTCCTTGCTGGTGAAGGCGGCCATCAGGTTCGACTCGGGGTCGCTCATGTGCCGGAAGAAGACCGGCAGATCGCTGTCGGTCACCTTGCGCAGCGTGACGCGCGGGGACAATGGGGACATCAGAGCCGCCGGGTCGCCAGCGTCAGCCGGTCGCGCGCGTCGAAGAGCGCGTCCTTGATCATCTGCTCATGCGCGGGGGTCAGCCGGGCCACCGGCACCGAGCAGCTGATGGCGTCCCGCGCCGGGGTGCGGTACGGGATGGCGATGCCGAAGCAGCGCAGTCCGAGGGTGTTCTCCTCGCGGTCCACGGCGTAGCCCTGCTCGCGGACGAGGTGCAGCTCCTCGATGAGCTTCTCCCGGTCGGTGATGGTGTGCTCGGTCAGCGGCGCCAGGGTCTCCGGCAGCATCTTGCGCACCTGCTCGTCGCTGTGGGTGGCGAGCAGCGCCTTTCCCAGCGAGGTGGAGTGCGCGGGCAGCCGGCGGCCGACGCGGGTGAAGGGGCGCAGATAGTGCTGCGACTGCCGGGTGGCGAGGTAGACGACGTTGGTGCCGTCGAGCCGGGCGAGGTGGATGGTCTCGGTGGTGTCGTCGGAGAGCCGGTCCAGGGTGGGGCGGGCGGCCGCGACCACCTCGTCGCCGTCGATGTAGGAGGTGCCCACCAGCAGGGCGCGCACGCCGATGCCGTACCGCGTGCCCGTCGCGTCCGTCTCCACCCAGCCGAGCTCGACCAGGGTGCGCAGCAGCATGTAGAGGCTGGACTTGGGGTAGCCGACGGCCTCCTGGACCGCGGCGAGGGAGTGCATGCCGGGGCGCCCGGCGAAGTACTCGAGCAATTCCACCGTCCGCACCGCGGACTTGACCTGTGCTCCGCCGGAATCCGCAGTTGACATTGCTCTTCGCCCCTTCTTGACCGCGCAGAACGCCCGGAAATAGAGTCCCCATATATTCACCATCGGGAACACTGTTCAGAATACCGAACAAATCCTGAGGGATGGCAGAAGACCGGGAAGGAAGCCGCGGTGGCAGCAGCACCAGTCTGGAGTGTCGACCCCCGAACCGGGAAGCCGCGTGAGCAGGTTGCGGTCGAGTCAACCACTGAGGAGATCGACCGCGCGGTCCGCGCCGCACACGCCACCCGCCCCGCACTCGCCGACCGGAGTGTACGCGCGCGGCTGCTGCGCGCCGCCGCCGACCTGCTCGACGAGGCCGGTGAACATGTCATCGAGGCCGCCGACGCGGAGACCGCGCTCGGCCCCACCCGCCTGACCGGTGAACTCGCCCGCACCACCGCTCAGTTGCGGGCCTTCGCCGAGGTCGTCGACGAGGGCGCCTTCCTCGACATCCACATCGACCACGCGGACGGCAGCCGTACGCCGCCATGGCCCGATCTGCGCCGCTTCAAGATCCCGCTGGGCGTCGTCGCCGTCTACGCCGCCAGCAACTTCCCGCTCGCCTTCTCCGTACCCGGCGGAGACACCGCGAGCGCGCTCGCGGCCGGCTGCCCGGTCGTCGTCAAGGCCCACCCCGACCACCCCGGCACCTCCGAACTGTGCGCCTCCGTGCTGCGCAGGGCCGCCCACCAGGTCGGCCTTCCCGAAGACGTCGTGATCCTCGTCCACGGCTTCGAGGCGGGCGTCGAGCTGGTCAAGCACCCGCTGGTCGCGGGCGCCGGCTTCACCGGGTCCGTACGCGGTGGGCGCGCGCTCTTCGACGCCGCGGCCGCCAGGCCCACCCCCATCCCCTTCCACGGCGAGCTCGGCTCACTCAACCCCGTTGTGATCACCGAGGCGGCCGCCGGAGAGCGGGCCGAGCAGATCGGCGCCGGGCTCGCGGGCTCGATGACGCTGGGCGGGGGGCAATTCTGCACCAAGCCCGGCTTTGTGCTCGCTCCCGCCGGCGACGCGGGCGACCGGCTGCTCAAGTCGCTGACGGCGGCGGTCAGCGAGACCGAGCCCGGCGTGATGCTCGACCACCGGATGCGCGGCGCCTTCGTCGAGGGCGTACGCGAACGGGCCGAACTCCCGGACGTGGAGGCCCCGATCACGCCCGGCGCGGGCGGTGATCACACCGTGAGCGCCGGCTTCCTCTCCGTACCGGCCCGGCTGCTGGCCGCCGAAGGGCCGCACGACCTGCTGCTCGAAGAGTGCTTCGGCCCGGTCACGGTCGTCGCGCGGTACGAGTCCGAGGCCGAGATCACCGAGGTCCTCGGCAGACTGCCCGGCAACCTCACCGCCACACTGCACCTCTCCGAGGGCGAGGCCACGGGCGAGGGCCGGGGCGCGGAGCTGCTCGCCGAACTCACCCCGCTCGCGGGCCGCGTCCTGGTCGACGGCTGGCCGACCGGTGTCGCCGTCGCCCCCGCCCAGCACCACGGCGGCCCCTACCCGGCCTCCACCTCCGGCTCCACCTCGGTCGGGGCCACCGCGATCGAGCGCTGGCTGCGCCCGGTCACGTACCAGACGACGCCCGAGGCGCTGCTCCCGCCCGAGCTGCGCGACGAAAACCCGCTGGGGCTGCCGCGTCGGGTGGACGGCCGCCTGGAAACTCCGCGAAGCTGAGCCGGTGACCGAGCCGATCGACCTGCCCGAGCTCCCCTTCCCGCTGCGCTCCTACGGCCCAGACGCCAACTGGTCGTACGAGAAAGGGGTGCTGACCGGCTGGGCGGGAGCCAGGCAGGACCGCTTCGTACCGCCCGCGGGCGAGGCGCTGGAGCCCGTCTCCGACGCGCCCCGCCTGCTCGGTGCGCCGGAGGGCGACTTCCAGCTCATCGCACGGGTCACCGTCGGCTTTGCCGCGGCCTTCGACGCCGGGGTGCTCTATCTGCACGTCGGCGAGCGGGAGTGGGCCAAGCTCTGCCTGGAACTCTCCCCGGACAAGCCCACCATCTGCACGGTCGTCACCCGCGGCCACTCCGACGACGCCAACTCCTTCGAGGTGGCGGGCGACAGCGCATGGCTGCGGATCAGCCGCACCGGCAAGGCCTTCGCCTTCCACGCCTCGACGGACGGCGAGCACTGGACCTTCGTGCGGATCTTCGCCCTCGGGACGGAGGAGCAGGCCGGGGCCGCGCTCGTCGGCTTCCTGGCGCAGTCCCCGGTGGGCGAGGGCTGTGTGGTGACCTTCGACCGGATCGAGTTCCGCGAGGGCTGGCCCGAGGGGCTGCGCGACGGATCGTGATCAGACCCGCACCACGATCTTGCCGGTGTGGGCGTTCGACTCCATCAGCCGGTGGGCGTCCACGATCTGCCCGAGACCGTCGAAGGTCTCTGCGATGGCCGGAGTGAACGACCCGTCGCGCAGACCGGACCCGATGAAGGCCGCCGCCCGGCGTCGGCCTGCTTCGGTCCTGGCGGGCACGCCGTTGGCATACGTGTGCACCGTGAGCGGCCAGTTCCTCGACAGCTCGATGGGACGCGGATCCAGCCAGCCGTAGAGCACCGCCGTACCGCCGGGCGTGACCGCGTCGCCCAGCGTCCGGAAGCCCGGTCCGCCGATCGCGTCGAAGGCCAGCTCGGCCCCGCGCCCACCGGTGATCCCCTTGACCTCCTTCACCAGGTCCTCGTCGTCCGTGGTGATCACATGGGCCGCTCCGAGGTCGAGCAGTTGCTGCTTCTTGGCAGCGGTACGGGTGGTGGCGATCGGGATAGCGCCCAGCCGGGCCGCGGTCTGGATCGCGGCCGTACCGACGCCGCTGGACGCACCGGTGATCACCACATGGTCGCCGGGCCGCAGCCCGCCGGTCTCCACCATGCCGCCATGGGCGGTGGAGTACGTCAGCCACACGGCGGCGGACGTCACCGCGTCCACGCCGTCGGGCCTGCTGACCACCGACTCCACGGGCAGGACCACCCGTTCGCCGTACACGCCGTGGACACCGAAATCGAAGTTGGCCGCCGCCATCACCGGGTCACCGGGTGCGAACTCGCTCACGCCCTCGCCGACGGCCTCGACGACACCGGCCGCCTCATAGCCGAGCCGCGAGCCGGGCAGCGTCGCCGGGTAGTAGTACGTGCCGGCCCGGAAGAGGGCATCGGCCCGGTTGAGGCCGATCGCCTCGACACGGAAGCGGACTTCGCCCGGACCGGGCTCGCGCAGCTCGATGTCCTCGATCTTCAGTACTTCGGGACCGCCGGTCTCATGGAAAAGAACTGCCTTGGTCAATGCGGAAGTTGTCATGAGAACGACCGTAGAGAGCCGCGACGAGACGCTCCATGTCCCAGAGCATCCCGTTCATGTCTGTTCGTCTTGCCGCTGATCCGTTGCACCGATGTACGGTTCGATCGTGGACGTACTGAGTGACGCGATCGCCGCCATGCGCACAGGCCGGCCCCACTCGTCGCGGACGCGCAAGCACGCGCCCTGGGGCGTCCGTTTCCCGTCCACCGAGGGCGCCGGATTTCATGTGGTGCTCAAGGGCTCGGCCTGGCTGCTGCCCCGGGACGACGCCGAGCCAGTCCGGCTCGGCGCCGGCGACGTGGTCTTTCTGGCCCATGGATACCGTCACTCCCTCGTCGACCACCCCGGCTCGCCGGTCGAGGACGTCGAGCTCGAACCGGACGGATCCTGGCCGCCCGTACCGAATCCGAACCCGGACCCGCAGCCGGACGCCGGTCCTGAGACTCTTCTGCTGTGCGGTGCCTACCAGTTGAGCAAGACACGGGCCCATCCGCTCCTCACCGAACTGCCCGATGTGGTCCATCTGCCTGCCGGGGCCGGCGCACATCCCTCGCTGCACGCAGCCGTCGAGCTGCTCGCCGCCGAACTCGCCGGTCCGCAGCCGGGATCCGACGCCATCGTGCCTGCGCTCCTCGACACGCTGCTGCTCTATCTGCTGCGCGCCTGGTGGCTCCAGGAGCGGGCCCACGAGCCGACGGGCTGGGCAGGTGCCATGGTCGACCCGGCGATCACCGCCGCGCTGCACGCCATCCATGCAGACCCCGCACACCCCTGGACCGTTGGGGAACTGGGCGCCGCGGCCGGTCTGTCCCGCGCCGCCTTCGCCCGCCGGTTCACCGCGCTCGTCGGCCAGCCGCCGCTTGCGTATCTGACGTGGTGGCGGATGACCACCGCGGGCCGGCTGCTGCGCAAGGACGACGCACCGCTGCGTACGGTGGCCCAGCATGCGGGCTACACCTCGGAGTTCGCCTTCGCCAAGGCCTTCAAGCGGGAGTACGGGATGGCGCCGGGCCAGTACCGCCGGGGCACGGGGTGAGTACCGGCGGCCCTCCGAAAGCCCTCCGAAAGCCCTCCGAAGGGACCAGGGCGCCCGCGCCGGCGGGCTCGGCACGGCGGACTCGCTGCGCCGGCACATCCAGCGCCGCGTCGGCCTCGCACCGAGCGCCTACCGGGCCGCCGTCAACCGGATCGCAACCGCCGGCTGATCTCCCGGCGTCCCCACCATCATGATCAGAACAGCCGTTCCGGCCGACCTGGACGCCATCGCCGCCCTCCACGCCGAAGCCCGCGCGAGCTACTACCGCGGCCACATCCCGGACGACGCCTTCGACGGCCCCGCCGAGCGCGCCCGCACCCGCGCGGGCTGGGCCGCAGCCATCGAGCGCGGCGCGGTGCTCTGCGCCGAGAAGGACGGGACCGTCGCCGGAGTCGCCGCTTTCCGCGAGGTCGATACGGTCATGACACTCACCCAGCTCCATGTGGACCCGAAGCGGTGGCGCGGCGGCATAGGCACCGCCCTGCACACGGCCTGCGTCGAGTCCTGGCAGCGCGCCGGAGTCCGCACCGCCCGCCTCGAGGTCTTCGAGCAGAACAGGCGCGCCCAGTCCTTCTACGCGCACCACGGCTGGTTCCCCGACCCGGACGAGCCGCGCGCCGACACCCACCTGGTGCTTCGTCTCACAGTGCCGCGCGCCTAGCGGCACTCCCGGCATGCCGATCCGGTACAGAACCGTCGGCACGACGACCGCCATCACCGGACCGGCCCAATGGAGCGCTTCCCGGCCCCATTCGGCGTGGCGCGGGGCTTCCGAGCCTCAAGCCCAACAGTCGTCCCCCGACGAGGACTCGGGGCGCGGGCTGCTACTGGTCGAAGCGCCGGCGGACGGTGAGGTGTGACGCCGGGACCCGTCCCCCGCAAGGGGGTGTGGGCCGAGCTGGACCTCGTACCGAAGCAGCCGAGTCCACACCGGCCACGCCCACTCTTGCGAGTGAACTGCCTCAACCTCCCCGCGCCAAGACCGCCTTGTCTTCCTACGCTCGCCACGAGAGTCGCCATCGGCATGTGCCATTGACACTTCTGCCGCACGACTCGCACCGCCCCGTAACCGACAACACTGGAGGAACCTGGTGGCCGTGGACCTCTCCTTCTACACCTCACCCCTCTCGGAAGAGATCCGAGACGAAGGCCGCGCCCAGGGCATCGCGCAGAGCATCCTGCTCGAGCAGCGCGACATCGCCGTTCCCGTCGGCGCCCGCGAACGCATCACCAGCTGCGGTGATCCCGAGATCCTGCGGCACTGGCTCGCCCGGACCATCACCGCATCCTGCGCAGAGGAGATCTTCGCAGAGGAATAGTCCCGCCCCGGCGAGACGCACAGTGGCCGGGCCGACCGCTCATGCGGCCGGCCCTGGTGTCAGGGCCGGGCCGCGAACACCGACGTGCCTCCGACCGGGTATTCGGTCGGGGGATTCGGTCTCGGCAATCGATCGTGCTGCACCTCACACAGGCGGCCCCCGCGGAATGAGGCAGTCCCGGTGCGCGTTCACCCCTTGGCGGAGGTGGCCTCCGCACCGTACGACCCTGGAGTGATGAAGAAGATGCGCGTCGAGATCTGGAGCGATATCGCCTGCGCGTGAACCAACGGAACCATAGGTTACCGCGAGGCTCTGACCAGCGTCTATGCGCGGGGAGTTGGGGCGGTAGGAAGCCCCGCCCATCTGCCACGGGGGAGGCAGACGGACGGGGCCGTTCGGGGGTCGCGCTGGTCAGTGTGGGGCGTGCACGGGAGCTGTTTGAGCTCGCAGATCCGCTAGCCGCCTTTGGTACAGCGGACCGGCCACGTGTGCCGCTCTTGCCTCACTAGGGGCTGCCTGCTCGATGACGTGGTGTGCCGCTGCCTTCAAGTGGGCCGCCCACGCCAACACGTGTTGCTGAGCACCCCGCCCGCATTCCTGGGGTTCACCAGGGAGGCACAGGGGCAACGGCGGCCCGATCTTGTTTGCCGCGTGCCGGACGTAACCGGCAATGACGGCCCACTCCTCTTCGGTCCGCTGCACTGCGTTGCCTTCGGTGACCCACCGGCCGAAGTCGTCCCCGTGATCGTCCATTCGTGTGCTCCTGGTGATCTCAGCGTGTTACGCGGGTGCGCCGATCGTATCCGCGCCGGTGATGCTGCCCGCCTCCTTCGGGTCGCAGTGACCCACCGAGGGCACACACGGGCCGCACGGCCCACACATGGGCAGGAATTGCGGGGGCGTGCATGACTGCACCCCTTCCCCGTGCACCGCCGTGATATCGGCAGTCACATCGGCCATTTGTGCGCCGCCCCAGATGCCGGAGATCGGCTTTTCCAGCACGTTGCCGATGGTCAGGAATCGACCGAGAACGCACGGCCACACATCCCCGGTCGGACCGATGGCGCACTTCTCGTGTGCGCAGTGCCCGCACAAGTCTGCGATGGTCGGGGCGGCTCCCTTGCTCGCCCGTCCGAATGCACGGGTCCTGTCTCCGCCGACCGTGCCCACACCGAGCGCCGTAAGGTCCCGTGCCGCTTCCTGCACACGCTGATTGTCGCGCACGGCGACGACTCCGCCCCGCAGCGGGATTCCGAGTTCCAACGCCTTCTGGACGTTGGCGCGGGTCTTCTTGTGCGAGCCCCGAAGTTGCGTCACCTGGTCGTGCTCTTCGGCGGTGTCCGAGTAGTACGACGTGGCGAGCTTGACGCCATAGCGCGTAAACGCGTCCCACAGGGGTGCGCGAATATGGGTCATGTTCGAGAACACTTCGATACCCAGCCCCCGCCCGTGAGCGTGCTCAATCAGCTCAGACAAGTGCGGGTAGAGCGTGGGCTCACCGCCGATGAACTGAACGTCCAGCGTCCCCATGTCGGCGAGCTGGTCAAGAACGCTCACCCAATCCTGCACAGTCATGGAGCCGTGAGTGCCCTTGGGGCCACTGTCTGCGTAGCAGTGATCACAGAACTCGTTACAGAGTCCGGTCACCTCTAGCCATGCGAATAAGAGTCGGTTTGCGGCAGCGCTCATTGTGCGTCTCCTTGCAGCCGTTGATGTTTGGTGCCCCGCCCCTGCCGAGAGTCCGAATACGTGGGGGAACAAGATTCGGTTACGTCCGGCAGGGGCGGGAGTTCATATGCGGCCTATTGCGGCCACTGTGAGAGTTGCCCTGGCGAGTGTGGCAACGATGAACGCGAAGACCGCCCAGCCGCAGCGGCGAACTGACTTCACGGAGAGCCCTCTTCGCGGCAACAGTTCTTGCAGTTCTCCCACGGGCACGGCACGTGCTTGGAGCCGGGCGGGAAATAGATCACTCCGGATTTCACGTCCAGGGCGCCGCCGTATTCGGTCCACCATCCAACTGGGCTGTTCGCATAGGGGGAGCCGGCGAACGGGTCGGTGGACGTTCCCTCTGCTGCTGAAGCGCTCATAACAGCCGCCCCATAGTGCCGAGCCGACGCCGATTCTCGTAGTCTTCCCGGACACGTTCACGGAGCGCCGTGAGCGTAGGGCTGTCGCGGTCATCTCGGTGATTTGGCGGACCCTTGAGGGAGCAGTCCGGATCGGGGCATTCACACGGGCCGAAACCGTCCGCGCCGACAGAGGGAAGATCCTCCGGAACATCGTTCACCGGGACGCCCCGCTCGTGTCGGTGGCTCGGCGGTGGGGGTGCTGACGAATCGTCTCGTCGGCGGCCCGTTCGCTGACGATGCTTCCCAGCCCCCGGGCGCTGCGTCGCTGTCGGCCAGCGGCAGCACAGACGGAACACCCTTCAACTGGTACAGGCTGTAAGGCAGGTACGTGGAGTGCCGGGGCCGCTGTGGTGTTGCTACTCACCGTTCAACCGCCTTTGTCGTCGGCTCTGTTGGGCAGGGAGACCAGGCAAGCAGCGGGTAGCGGTGATCACCACGGCAAAAAGGCCGCACTCTTGCCGCATCCTGACCTCATTGACCGTTCTGACCAGTACTGACACACACTCAGTGGCTACGCTGCCTAGAGCAGAGGGACCCGGACGGGAGAGGGCGGGCCAGTATGACGAGCAAGCGGCGTAGGTTCGCTGATCGGCGGAAGGCATGCGGGTTCAACCAAGAGGACTTCGCCGAAGCGGTGGGCGTTGATCGCTCCACCGTTCAGCGTTGGGAGAGCGGTAAGACGGGCCCGCAGCCGTGGCAGAGGCCCAACATTGCGCGCGCGCTGCAAGTAACGGCGAAAGATCTCGACGCGTTGCTGATTCCGGACGCTTATGCTCCGCGCCCCGCCCCTGCTCACTGGCTCGCCGTTAGAGAACCGTCCAATGACGACGAATTCGATGCCTACGAGCTAGCGCGGCGAGTATCTGCAAGCGATGTAGGAACCGAAACACTCCTTCGCCTCGAAAACGCCTTTGACGAGTTGGCGATGAACTATCCCGTATCCCCACCCCAGCAACTGTTGGAGAGGGTGCGGAAACATTCGGCCTATGTCTCACACTTGATGGATTCTCAAATGACCCTCGGCGAACAACGACGTCTGTATGTTGTTGGGGGGTGGTTCCAACTACTGGGTGCGACTCTACACATTGACCTGAACCAGGATCATGCGGCGACAGCTCGTCTTCAAACCGCCATGACGCTTGCACAGCACGCCGAGCATCGAGAGATTCAGGCCTGGTGCTACGAAACGGATGCTTGGCGCGTTCTTACGGACGGCGAGTACTCCCAAGCACTGGAGCTCTCGAAGATTGCGCAGCAACTTGCCCCGGCGGGAAGCTCAGCCGAAATCCAGGCTACGGCACAGGAAGGGCGAGCGCGGGCGCGCCTCGGAGAATCGAAAGAGACGTACAGTGCGATTGAGCGCGTACAGGGAATGTCAGCCACCCTTACACCCAACAAAGGAACCGCGCATCATTACCAGTATGACCCTGGTAAGTCACTGGCGTATACGGCAACCACTCTAGCCTGGATAGGAGACCCGGCAGCGGAAGGCTTTGCCCGTGAAGTAATTGCCAGACTAGCGCCCTCGAATGACGTTGAAAAATGGCCTAGGCGAGTCGCTTCGGCGAACATCGACCTTGCTTTGACTCTCCTTAACGGTGAGCGTTTGGACGAGGCGTGTAATGCGGCGCAGCGGGCTATATTGTCGGGTCGAGTCGTACCGTCCAATCATTGGCGTGCACTTGAAGTGGTCAATGCTGTTGAGGCCCGACAGCTACCGGAAGCCGCTGATCTCCGCGACGCCTACCAGGGATTAAAAGCCCTTCCGAGGGGTGAATAGAGAAAGCCCCGCACCCAACTCCCCTGGATAGGGAAGTGAGTACGGGGCTTTACTGTCAGCCGTTCAAGACTCCGGTCAGTCGAGCGGCGGCCTTTCCGCCGAACACGGCGACGCCGCAATAGAACTCGATACGCGTACGGAAAGCGGGCTTGGACTTCATCTGTCCGAGGTCATCAGCCTGAACTCCGCCGTTGGTGAGTCCGGTTACTGCCCGGTCCTCTTCATCCCTACCGAAACGTACCGCGTACATTTCCGAGCCGTTCACGGTCGGTGCGAGAATGTCAAAACCAGTCCGAGTCTGCCCGGCATCCAGAATCGGAATGCCATTCCAACGCGTGATCTCCTTACGCGTCAGGTCTTCCCGTATCTGCTCGACACCACCGATGCGACGGGCCGCAGCGCGAATCTTACCGATCACGAGAGCGTTGGTGTAGATGACTCCATTTTCGCCGGTCAGACCAGGCACCGTTTCCACGAGTTCTTCGAGCTTGTCGAAGAATGCGTATGTGTCACTCGTCCCGTTGCCGATAACCGGCATGCCAGCGCTCAGGACCTGTGAGCCGGCCAGCCGCTTCCGCAAGCCATCGAAAGACTTCGGGTCCTTGCTCACGTCGCCGTTGAAGAACGTGTCATTGAATGTCATTGCGGCAGACTTCACTTTGGCCGTGGTCTGCTCTGCTCGCACGTCGATAACGTTCCGGGTGCGTGCAATGAAGGTATCTACGTCCGCATCACCGCCGAGGATCACCAGCGATTCGAAAGCCTGGTTCACTGCCCCCGTGGACTCCTTGTACGCGTCGCCAACCGAACGGAACTCGACTCCGGGAAGCGTCGCTTCCTCGTTGTAGGCGTACGCGTTGCCGTCGATGGTGAGGAACGGAATGCGGTCCAAGATGCTGGATTCCGTTGTGAACGTCTCAATCACGGCGCGCTCAAGCTGAGTGATCGAGTACTTAGCGGACTCGCTGAGAGTCATTGCCATGGTTCCATGCTCCTTGTGTATGTGTGAATGTCAGTCCCAGATATCCGCGTTTTCATCCTCGGATTCCGGGACGGTAATAGCAGCACGAGAACTCGGCGAGAGCCCCAACTCGCGAATGTACCTGGCGAGTTGGGTTCGGTATTGGCCTGCGATTGTGGCCGCGCCGTTCTTCACCGTGCCTCGCTCGGCGGTCACCATGAGCCCGCGCTCTGAAAGGTCTCGCTCCGCCTGGTCGATACGGGCGACGCATACGCACAAGTCCTTGACAGTGGCGTGGTCCACTTCGCCAATCCCGGCGGACACTTCGAGAATTGGAACGATGCGTCGCCACTCCTCCGAAGCGACTTCACGGCAACGGATGTTCGCCGACTCCACAGCAGGATCGGGCGACGACTTGAATAGCTCCAACCAATCCGGCTCGGCGAGGATCGCACGCGGGACGATCACCCCCTCTTTGATCGCGGTCTTTGATGGGTTGCCGTCGCGTTCCCGCTGGATTGCGGATCTCGGTCTGTATCTATCGGCCACGCATTCTCACTTCCTAGTCGCGGCCCTTTGCGGGCCTCCCAAATTCTTCCGCTGCACCGGCGCGAGTTTTCGCCCTCCCTGCCGTTCTTTTGCGGGAGGGATGGGGGGTCACCCCCTGGTCACCAGCTCATGAGCGGCGAGGCTTGACGCGTTCGGCAGCCCACCCGCCCGGCTGGTGCTTCGCGGTCTCCTTGTTGTGGCACGACGCGCACAGCGGACGGAGCCGAGAGAACGCGTCCGGATCGTTCACACCGTTGGCGACCAGCGCACGGCGCGACTCGGGGAAGTGGTCAGCGACCGTCGCCGTCTTGCTGCACAGCACGCACCACGGATGCGCGTACAGGTAGCGGCGCCGGATGTGTTCCCATCGGACGCCGTATCCCTTGGCCGTGGTCGTCCCTCGCTGCTGCTCGGCTTCCCTCGCATGGGTCGGGCAGCGTCCGCCCGTGGTGAGTTCGGGGCAGCCGGGGACAGAGCAAGGGGGGCGGGGCTTACGCGGCATGGGGTATCAGTCCGTGCCGGTAATAAACGCGTCGCGCTCTGCCCTGCGCTGGTCTGCCTCTGCGGTGGCAATGGTCCGTGCCCGCTCATCAGCGAGCCGCACAAGCTCCCCGAGCAGATCGGCTTCACCCACGTTCACGGTGGCTACCGACATGTAGTCAGCACCGGTGTGCACGGCTGCATTCTGTGCCTCAACCGAGGTATCCCACGCCCGGTACCGGGCAGCGCGCATGTCGGCCCATGCCTGAAACCAGGGCTGTTCGGCAATCAGCCGTGCGAAGCGCTCACGCGGCTCGTCAGCGCTGTTGCGCGCGTTCTCGGCAACCTCGTGCCGGTTGTCGAATACTCGGCTGTCGTACGCCTTGCTGCGCTCGTTCTGCCGGGCGGTCTCGGCTTCCTGTGCTGCCGCCAACTCTGCTTCCGCAATGGCAAGCGGGGACGTGCTCTTTTCGGCAGTCGCGCGCAGTCGTTCGACACGTGCGGTCAGAGTCTCAATGTTCGCCATTGTGTGTTGCACCCCTTGCCGGCTCACGCGGCACATCCGGGGTGGCGCTCCTCTCTACTGTTTCGGGCATGAAAAAGCCCCCGTGACTCGTCAAGGGGGAGAACTGATTGCTCTATGCGGCTTGTTGGGCTCGGCGCTTCCGGTAGTCGGCCTGTTTGCAGCGCGGTGAACAGAACCGTCTAGGTCGGCCTCTGCCGGTCCAACCCGCAGGCTCGGCGCAATGGGCGCACCGGGCGTCTCGGCGGGCCTCTGCCGCCAGCCAGGTGGCTTCCTCCGCGTCGTCCTGCGCTGCGCGGCAATCGTCCTCAGCCTCTTCGGCGTAGTCGCAGAACTTCTTCCGCCTGGTGGTCACCTGGAACAGCTCGCCGCACAGCGGGCACGTGGCAGTTGGCAGCGTCCACGCTTGGTTGGTGGCGCGGTGTGCGGCTTGTCGGCAGCTTCCCGAGCAGTACCGCTCCTGCCGACCGGTGAGAGTTCGTCCGCACTGCGCGCAGTCGGATAGTTGGTTGTCGTACGGGTAGTAGCCCAAGGCGGGTCCTCCATAGGTCGTTACGGATTCCGATGACGAGGTACGGGTTCTAGTTATTTCTTAGTTTTCTTAAGGAAAAACAGAAGCTGTTAGACGTCATCAGAATTAGTAGTCAGCGGGAGTCGGGGCTCTCGCGCTGGCCTCCTCTGCGGGCACCGATGAGCCCCGGTGGTCGCAATGGACCGGCCGGGGCTCGGGTGAGCAGTGCTGTTCTACGCTGCCGCGCGTGCAATCCTGCTCTTCTGAACGTGCGCAAGCGCCTTATCTAGTGGTGTCTCGTCCACATCTTTGTCTATCCAGTCGATTTCCATTCGTTTGATGAGGGGTGTGCGGTCGCCACGTCCCTTTGGGGGACTCAGTACGATCTTTCGAATCGCTGCCCGCAGTAGCGCGCGCTGCCCACTCGCGCCCGCGCTATTCCACAGCAACGCCAAAGCCTCGGGGTGCATGAGAGTGGTCAGATCGGCATCTTTCGCGAGTTCCTTCAATTCAGCTTTCATTGCGGTTATCTGCTCTGAAAGCTCACGCCGGAGTGAGTCGTAGAGAGTTTCATCCATCCCACCTCCCAAGAAGAACTCTTTCTGTAGCTTCAGTTCACGTGAGGCAGCGCTTTCCAGGGCTGCGGTAACTTCCTGCTTGCGCCTTTCCTTCGCAGGGTCCTTGTAGTCGAGCCACTTGCGCGCGATTGTGTGGATTACGTCGGACTCCGGGGAGAGGCTCAGAATATGGGATTCCCAAGTGCCCGCTATCTCCCTATCGATTCTGATGCGATCGGTTGACATTCCCTTGCAGGATGATTCGCCTTGCCGCTGGCGTGCCTGGCAACGGTAGTTGACGCCGCCATTTTCCATCGGACCTTTGCAGCGCCCGCAACGAAGGATATCCGTGAGTGTGGCGACTATTTCACGCTTCCCTCGTGAACGGTCACCGATGGTGGTTCCGGGCTGGGCCCGGTCGGAGAGAATGCTGGAAATTTTCACGTGCTCGGGGAACGAAATGACGCCCTCGCCCAAAGAGATGGGATGTCCCTTTTTGTCGAGCAGGGGCGTCCCGCCCCGATGGTATTTATCGAGTTCGTTTCCGTGCTCGTCTTTCATCTTCTCTCGGTTGGCAACCAAACCGGCCCATGTTACGGAGTGCGCAAGGCTGATAATTCCTGAGTCTGTCCACTTGCGGCCATGTCGAGTAAGCAGCCCCTCGGTATTTAGCCTGTTCGCTATCCAGGCCGGAGTCTTGCGGTTGAGCAAGTACACGGCAATGCGGCGGGCGGTTGGATATTCCTTCGGATTGTGGGTAAGCTTGCCAGAACTCTTGGGTGAATAAAGGCCATACGGTGTTACTCCGCCTGTCCATTTCCCCTCGGCTTTATTCCCTGTGATGCTCACTTTCGCAAAATGGGATATATCCGCCGCCTGCTCACGCGCTTGCTCCGAAAGGATTGCAAGGATCATGCGTGATTTGGACGAGTCAATCCGCTCTGCGGTTACACAGATTCGTGCCTTTTGGGTGTCGAACTCGTCCAGTAGTAGACCAACCTGTCCCATTCCTCGGCGTGAAAGTCGACTGGTCTTGTAGACGTAAAGCGTTTTGGAAAGCCCCGTGGCTACCGCGCCTGTCGCTTTCTCGAACTCCTCGCGCCGCACGCTCGCCTTACTTGCGCTCCGCTGTTCAAACCACAGATGACGGATGCTCTTGCTCTCGCTGCGAGCGTGGCCACACATTTCCCTTACCTGCTGGCGGAGAGAAGTGAGGGTGTCTTTCTTCTTGCTCCGGCGCAAGTACATCTCTGCCAGTTCAGAAGGATCGCCCGTCGCGGGCTCCCAGAGTTCAAGTTCCTGCAACTCGTCATCTTCGAATCCGAGCGAGCGCAGCGTAGTGAGATCGTCGCGTTCCATGGTCATCCGTTCGCCGAAGGTGACCACCTCCTGAGCCTGTGGTTCGTGCGCCGCTTGGTCTCCTACTGGTTGTAGGGACCAGGAAGTTCCCTCACTCTTCGTAGAGAGCGGCAGGATCCCGATCCGTCACTCCCCCGCCCGTTCGTAGGGACGGAGGGATTCCCCTGCCCTGTAGAGGAGGGGGAGAGATTCCTCCCTCAAGCTCTGTAAGGAGCAAGAAGTTCCCCTCAGTCTCTGTAGAGGGCATTGGATTCCCGCTTCTGGTTCCTATGGGGAGCATGGGATTCCTGTACACACGTTTCCGCAGGTCAGACGTGGTATGGCTCCGTCAGTCCATGCGTGCCCCTGGTGCTACATCGGCAAGGCGCGCTTCGAGCAGGGACTCGCGGCCTTCGCCCACCGCGACCAGGTCGAGGTGGTGCACCGCTCCTTCGAGCTCGACCCGAACCGCGCCAAGGGCGAGACCGGTCCGGTGATCCCCATGCTGGCGAAGAAGTACGGGCGCACCATCGAGGAAGCGCAGTCGATGGAGGAGC
Source organism: Streptomyces sp. NPDC002730 (assembly GCF_042888805.1). Taxonomy (NCBI): domain Bacteria; kingdom Bacillati; phylum Actinomycetota; class Actinomycetes; order Kitasatosporales; family Streptomycetaceae; genus Streptomyces; species Streptomyces sp. NPDC002730. The sequence goes on along the minus strand of NZ_JBIAQG010000006.1, from coordinate 95,557 downwards.
ACGTCGCCTCCAACGCGCGCTCCGAGGGGCTCGAATACCGGACCGAGGGCCGTGATCACGGCAACACGTTCGACATCCACCGGCTGCTGCACCTGGCCAAGGCCCGCGGCCGCCAGGACGCGCTGCTGAACCTCGCCTACCGGGCGAACTTCGCCGAGGAGCGGTCGGTCTTCGACGCCGAGATCCTCCTCGAGCTCGCCGTGGAGGCCGGTCTGGACGCGGACGAGGCCCGGGCGGTCCTTGCCGACGAGGACGCGTACGCCGACGACGTACGGGCGGATGAGCGCGAGGCCGCCGAGCTGGGCGCGACCGGTGTGCCGTTCTTCGTCCTCGACCGCCGCTACGGCGTCTCCGGCGGCCAGCCGGCCGAGGTCTTCACCCAGGCGCTGGAGCAGGCGTGGCAGGGCCGGGCGATCACCCCGATCGGCGCGGACGCCGCCGCCTGTGACACAGACGGCTCGTGCGAGGTTCCGCAGCCCGGAGCCCATGCTTGAGCGCTGCTGAATGGTTCCCCTCAACAATTCGCGGTTGACCAGGCGTTGAGAGCATCGCAGGGTGATCCCATGGAGACCCTGGGCGGCGCCGAGTTCGCGCCGGACACGACGTATCTGAACACCTCCACCTGCGGGCTGCTGCCCCGCAGGACCGTCGCGGCGGTGACCGCGCTGGCCGAGGAGCTCGCGGCAGGGCGGCCGGGCGGCGCCGGTGACTTCTCCGAGGTGACCGCCGCCCGGCAGTCCTTCGCACGCCTCACCGGTGTGGACGAGGAGCGGGTCGCCGTCGGTGGTTCGGTCTCGGTGCATGTCGGACTGATCGCGAGCTCGCTGCCGACCGGCGCGGAAGTCCTCTTCCCCGAGGGGGAGTACGCCTCGGTCATCACGCCGTTCCTGGTGCGCGGGGATCTCAAGCTGCGGTACGCACCGCTGGACGAGCTGGCCGATGCGGTGCGTCCGGGCACCGCGCTGGTGGCCTTCTCCTCGGTGCAGTCCGCCGACGGCCGGATCGCCGATCTGCCCGCGGTCCGGGCCGCCGCGGCCGCACACGGCGCCCGTACGCTCGTCGACGCCAGCCAGTCGGCGGGCTGGCTGCCGCTGGACGCGGGCGCGTGGGACTTCACCGTCACCGGCGGCTTCAAGTTCCTGCTCTGCCCCCGCGGCGCCTCCTTCCTCACCGTGACCGAGGAGGCGCAGCAGACCCTGGTGCCGATCCATGCGGGGACCTTCGCCGCCGAGGTTCTGTGGGGGACCACATACGGACCCATCGAGGAGCTGGCGCACTCGGCCCGCCGGTTCGACGAACCCACCGCCTTCCTCTCGTACCACGGAGCGAGGCAGTCACTGGCGCTGCTGGAGGAGACCGGAATCGACGCCGTACACGCCCACAACACCGCGCTCGCCCGGCGGTTCCGGGCGGGGCTTACGGAGCTGGGCCATGAACCGGTGCCCGGCGAGTCCGGCATTGTCGCCGTCCCGGGGCTCGGCCACCGCGTCCCGGAACTGGCCCGCGCGGGGATCACCCTCGCGGAGCGGGCGGGCAATCTGCGCGCCGCCTTCCACCTCTACAACTCCGCCGCCGAGGTGGACCGGGTGCTCGACGTCCTGTCCGGCTGACCGGGGCAGTCCGCGGTCTGGACGCAGAGGTTCTCCTCGACCTTCCCGAGCAGCCGGGTCAGCTCCCGGCGCTCGTCCGGGTCGAGCCCGGCGAGCGTGTGCTCCTCCAGATTCGCCCAGGCCGCCTGCACCGCGGAGTGCAGGGCGCAGCTCTCCTCCGTGGCCTCGACGAGCACCGCGCGCCGGTCGCCCGGGTCGGGGCAGCGGCGGACGTGTCCGGCCTGCTCCAGGCGCTGGAGCATCTTGGTCACGGTGGAGGGGTCGAGCTCGACGGCCTTGATCAGCTCGGACTGGCGCACCGGGCCCGCGTCCCACAGATGCATCATCACGAACTCCTGCCCCGGGTAGAGGCCGGCTCCCCTGAGCAGCTTGCCCGCCGCCATACGGTGCAGCCGGGCGACCCGGGAGACGGCATGGCTGACGGGGCCGCCGAGCGCGGAGCTCGGCAGCGCCTCGGTACAGACGGGGCCGCCCGCGGTCTCGGGCTTCATCGGGGCCTCCTCAGGAGGGGATGGCGACTGTCTGGTGGACAGTGTCCCCAAAAACTTTACCTTGGTCGGCCAATTAATGGTCTACAGTGACTCTCGGCGCGCTTACTTGGCCGACCATATAAATTCTGGGGAGCTTTCATGACCACCGCATTCGACCCGATCGATCTGTCCGGCACACAGCTCGGCAACCGGATCGCCATGGCGCCGATGACCCGCAGCCGGGCGTTCGGCGAAGGGCTCACCGTCACCGACTCCACTGTCGAGTACTACGGCCAGCGCGCATCGGCCGGCCTGATCATCACCGAGGGCATCCAGCCCTCGGTCCTCGGCCAGGGCTACCCGAACACTCCGGGCCTGCACAGCGACGAGCAGATCGCCGCCTGGCGCAAGGTCACCGACGCCGTCCACGCCAAGGGCGGGAAGATCTTCGCCCAGATCATGCACGCCGGACGCATCGGCCACCCGGTGCTCTGGCCGGACCAGGAACTGGTGAGCGTGGCTCCGTCCGCCGTCGCCGCCGCCGGGCAGCTCTACACGCAGGAGGGCCCCAAGGACTTCATCGCCCCGCGCGAGCTGTCCGCCGCCGAAATCCCGGCCGTCATCGGCGAGTTCGTCGACGCGTCCCGCAACGCCATAGAGGCGGGCTTCGACGGCGTCGAACTGCACGGCGCCAACGGCTACCTCATCCACCAGTTCCTCGCCGACAACACCAACCTGCGCACCGACGAGTGGGGCGGCTCCGTCCAGAACCGCATCCGCTTCGCCGTCGAGGTGACAAAGGCGGTGGCCGAGGCGATCGGCGCGGAGCGGACCGGACTGCGGGTCTCTCCCGGCAACTCGTACAACGACATCGCCGAGACCGACCCGGAGGCGACCTACCCCGCGCTGGTCAAGGAGCTGGAGCCGCTCGGCCTCGGCTATCTGCATGTCGTCGAGATGGTCCCGGGATTCAGGGAGGTGACGCTCGCGCTGCGCAAGCAGTTCAGTGGCACCTTCATCCTCAACCCGGCGACCGAGGGCCCGACCGACCACGGGGCGCTGGGGCTGATCGAGGACGGCATTGCGGACATCCTCGCCTTCGGCGCGCTGTTCCTGGCCAACCCGGACCTGCCGGCCAGGCTCAAGGCCGAAGGCCCGTACAACACTCCGGACACGGCCTCGTTCTTCGGCGGTGACGACAAGGGCTACATCGACTACCCGGCGCTGTAGGGCAGTTGGCACGGGAAAGGCCCGGCCCCCTCCGAGCGAGGGGCGCCGGGCCTTCCGTACAGCTGTCGCGGGGCTGTCGTACCGGAGTGAAGTCCCGCGCCTCGATGCCGTGCCCAATGGCGGCTTCGCCGCGGGCCGGCCGCCGGCCGGAAGTGGCTTACCGCACCGGAGTGAAGTCCCGCGCCCCGATGTACTCCGGCCTGGGCACCGGCGCCGCGAACGGCTTCACCGCAGCGTTCTGCACGCTGTTGAAGACGATGAAGACATTGCTGCGCGGGTACGGGGTGATGTTGTCCCCGGAGCCGTGCATGCAGTTGCAGTCGAACCAGGTCGCCGACCCGGCCCGGCCGGTGAAGAGCCGGATGCCGTGCCGGTCGGCGTACCGGGTCAGCGCTTCGTCCGACGGAGTGCCCGCGTCCTGCATCTGCAGCGACTTCTTGTAGTTGTCCTTCGGCGTCTCGCCCGCACAGCCGAGGAACGTCTTGTGCGATCCGGGCATGATCATCAGGCCGCCGTTGGTGTCCCGGTTCTCGGTCAGCGCGATCGAGACGGAGACGGTGCGCATGTTCGGCAGACCGTCCTCGGCGTGCCAGGTCTCGAAGTCCGAGTGCCAGTAGAAGCCCGAGGCGCCGAAGCCCGGCTTCACATTGATACGGGACTGGTGGACATACACGTCCGAGCCGAGGATCTGCCGGGCTCTGCCCACCACCCGCTCGTCGCGCACCAGACCGGCGAAGATCTCGCTGAGTCTGTGCACCTCGAAGACCGAGCGCACGTCCTGGGACTTCGGCTCGATGATCGAGCGATCGTCGGCACGTACCGCGGGGTCGGCGACCAGCCGGTCCAACTCGGCCCGGTAGAGCGCGACCTCGTCCGGCGTGATCAGCTCGTCGACGGTCAGGAAGCCGTCCCGCTCGAAGCCCATCAGCGCGGACGGGACGATCGGTCCCGGCGCTCCGGGCGCGGACCAGACGACCGGGTCCCGGCGCGGGGTTGTCACCTCAGCTGCGCCGCGGGTCGGGTACAGGTCGGTGCGTACAGGGGCGGTGGTCATCGTTCAGCCCTCCTCGGTGAGCAGCGGGTAGACGCCGTTCTCGTCGTGGTCCTCCCGTCCGGTGACCGGCGGGTTGAAGACGCAGACACAGCGGAAATCGGTCTTGGGGCGCATGGTGTGGCGCTCATGGCCGTCCAGCAAGTACATCGTGCCGGGCTCGATCCAGTGGGTCTCGCCGGTCTCGTCGTTGGTGAGCTCGGCCTCGCCCTCCACGCAGAGCACGGCCTCGATGTGGTTCGCGTACCACATCGACGTCTCCGTACCCGCGTACAGCACGGTCTCGTGGAGCGAGAAGCCGACCTTCTCCTTGGCGAGCACGATGCGCTTGCTCTCCCAGGTGCCGGAAGAGGCCTTCACATGGCGCTCGGTGTTCTCGATGTCCTTGAACGATCGGACGATCACGGTGTGTTGCTGCCTTTCTCGTACGGGGGTGTCAGGCCGTCTCGCGGACGGAACGGGCCAGAATGCGCAGGCCCTCGTCCAGCTCTTCGGGGGAGATGGTGAGCGCGGGCAGGAGCTTCACCACTTCGCTCTCCGGGCCCGAGGTCTCCAGCAGCATCCCCAGCTCGAAGGCGCGGGCGCAGACCGCCGAGGCACGTGCCTTGTCCTCGAACTCCAGGCCCCACACCAGGCCGCGGCCGCGGAAGCTCAGTCCGGTCCCCCCGCTCTCCTCGACGATGGCCAGCAGGGCACGCTCGACCTGCTCGCCGCGCGCCAGGGTCTGCTTCTCCATCTGACCGTCGGCCCAGTAGGTGTTGAGCGCGGCGGCGGCGGTGACGAACGCCGGGTTGTTGCCGCGGAAGGTGCCGTTGTGCTCGCCCGGCTCCCAGATGTCCAGCTCCGGCTTGAACAGGCAGAGCGACATGGGCAGTCCGTAGCCGCTGATGGACTTCGACAGGGTGACGATGTCCGGTGTGATGCCGGCCTCCTCGAAGGAGAAGAAGCCGCCGGTACGGCCGCAGCCCATCTGGATGTCGTCGACGATCAGCAGCATGTCCTGGCGGTGGCACAGGTCCTGCAGGGCGCGCAGCCACTCGGCGCGGGCGACATTGATGCCGCCCTCGCCCTGCACCGTCTCGACGATGACGGCAGCCGGCTTGTTGAGTCCTGAGCCCTGGTCCTCGAGCAGTCGCTCGAACCAGAGGAAGTCCGGGACCGTGCCCTCGAAGTAGTTGTCGAAGGGCATCGGCGTGCCGTGCACCAGCGGTATACCGGCGCCGGCGCGCTTGAAGGCGTTGCCGGTGACGGCGAGCGAGCCCAGCGACATGCCGTGGAAGGCGTTGGTGAACGAGACGACGGACTCGCGCCCCTTCACCTTGCGGGCCAGCTTGAGCGCCGACTCGACCGCGTTGGTGCCGGTCGGGCCGGGGAACATGACCTTGTACGGCAGGTCGCGCGGCCGCAGGATCACATTCTCGAACGACTCCAGGAACGCGCGTTTGGCCGTGGTGGCCATGTCGAGGCCGTGCGTGATGCCGTCGCGCTCGATGTAGTCGATCAGCGCGCGTTTCAGGACCGGGTTGTTGTGCCCGTAGTTGAGCGATCCGGCGCCGGCGAAGAAGTCGAGGTAGGTGTGGCCGTCCTCGTCGTGGAGGTAGCTGCCCTGCGCGCGGTCGAACACTGCGGGCCAACCGCGGCAGTAGCTGCGCACCTCCGACTCCAGGGTCTCGAAGACACTCAGGGCGGGCGGGGTGATGGTCACAGCAGTCTCCAGATGTGGGGGGTCAGGCGGAGAGGGGGCCGATGCGGTAGAGCACTTCCGGCTGGTGCGTTCCTTCGGGGAACAGCTCGCCGTCGAAGAGGACTTCGCGCTCCAGCCGCGCCCCGTGGCGCTGGGCGTAGGAGGTGAAAAGGCGGTCGGAGGCGGTGTTGTCCGGGGTGATGGTCGTCTCGATCTCACGGATCCCGGGGCTGTCGGTGACCCTGGCGGTCAGCGCGTCCAGCAGTACGCCGGCGAGTCCCCGGCCGCGGTGCGCATGGTCGACGGCGACCTGCCAGACGACAAGTGCCTCGGGGCGGTCGGGACGTACGTAGCCGGTGACGAAGGCGATGGGCTCACCGTCGGAGCCGCGCGCCACCACGGAGGTGGCGGCGAAGTCGCGACACCACAGCAGGTAGCTGTACGAGGAGTTGAGGTCCAGGACCTCGGAGTCGCGGGCGATGCGCCAGATCGCGGCTCCGTCCTCCACTCGTGGGGTGGCGATCTCCAGAAATTCGCTCGGGGTCTTGGCTCGTACAAGGTCTTCTTGTGCGGCGGTCATGCAGAGGAAATTTACCGAGCAAATACAGAAAATGCATCGAGGGAAGGGGTTGGGTGCTGTGCCTCTTTGTGTTATCACGCGGGCGTGAGCGTCGGCATGACGATGGGGTGTTCTGGGGCTTTTCTGCCGGAATTAGCGGGGCGAATCGGACGCATTGTGGATTCGGTCACACGTCGGTAACTCTCTCGAGATCCGCCCGAATTACGCCCTTCCATCTTGTCGAAACCTTGGTGTTTAGGATCGCGGAACGGGGGCAGAAGAATACGGGAAGCTGCTCGTAATAAAGCAGCTTCCCGTCTATTTCAATTAACGCCGACTTTAGTTCCCGGAGAAATGCTGTTCGCCGAGAAGGGCACCGGTCATCGCCAGGCCTCGGTGACCGCGCGCCGGGCCGCCTCCAGGTCCACCGTCACACCCGATTCGCCGAGCGCCGCGCCCAGCGCCGCCAGCGAGGACTGCACCGTGCCGCGGGTGGCGTCCACGCCGTAGTGATTGACCCGGAGCATCTCCTTGGCCAGCGACCCGCCACCCGCGATCAGCGGCAGCGACGGGTCGGCCGCGAGTGCCTTCGCGACCAGCTCGGAGGCGTCGACTCCGGCCGGGGAACGCGGCGTTGTGACCACGTTCAGCGCGTCGATCCCGACCGCGCACCGCCGCGGATGCAGCCCTCGAGCGGGAGCAGCGCCTCGCCCTGCATGATCACCACGTCCTGCTCGGTGTCGAGCAGTGCGGCGACCCGCCCCTCGATGGCCGCGAAGTGCGCGGCGGTCAGCGGGGCCGGATCGAGGAGGGGATGCGTCACGGCGGTGCTCTCTTCGCGAAGGTGTGTTCGGCCTACTGCGCCGAGGGTACTCAGCGCCTCGTACAGTGCTGGACATGAGCGATCACGTGGTGCTGCATGTGAAGGGGCGGGTGCTCGTCGGTCCCGACGACGTCAGGGACGAGCTGTGGGCGGTGGACGGCCGGATCACGTACGACCGGCCGTGCGCCGAGGCGCTGACCGTCGAGGGCTGGGCTCTGCCCGGTCTGGTCGACGCGCACTGCCATGTCGGTCTTGACCATCACGGCGCGGTCGACGAGACGACCAGCGAGAAGCAGGCGCTCACCGACCGGGACGCGGGCACGCTGCTCATCCGCGACGCCGGATCGCCGTCCGACACCCGCTGGATCGACGACCGCGAGGACCTGCCGAAGATCATCAGAGCGGGCCGGCACATCGCGCGCACCCGCCGCTACATCCGTAACTACGCCCATGAGATCGAGCCGGGCGACCTCGTCGCGTATGTCGCGCAGGAGGCGCGGCGCGGCGACGGCTGGGTCAAGCTCGTCGGCGACTGGATCGACCGGGACGCGGGCGATCTGACCGCCTGCTGGCCCCGCGGCGAGGTCGCCGCGGCGATCGCCGAGGCGCACCGGCTGGGCGCGCGGGTGACCGCGCACTGCTTCGCCGAGGTCGCGCTCCGGGACCTGGTCGAGGCGGGCATCGACTGCATCGAGCACGCCACGGGGCTCACCGAGGACACCATCCCGCTGTTCGCGGAGCGGGGCGTCGCGATCGTCCCGACGCTGGTCAACATCGCGACGTTCCCGGACCTCGCGGCGGGCGCCGAAGCGAAGTTCCCCGACTGGTCCGCCCATATGCGCAGGCTGTACGAGCGCCGCTACGACACGGTGCGCGCGGCGTACGACGCGGGCATCCCGGTCTTCGTCGGTACGGACGCGGGCGGCTCGCTGGCCCACGGTCTGGTCGCCGCGGAGGTGGCGGAACTGGTGAAGGCGGGCATCCCGCCGCTCCAGGCGCTGTCGGCGACGGCCTGGGGAGCACGTCAGTGGCTGGGCCGCCCGGTGCTGGAGGAGGGCGCGCCGGCGGACCTGGTGGTCTACGACACGGATCCGCGGGCGGATGTCGGGGCTCTGGCGGCGCCGCGGCGGGTGATCCTCAACGGCCGGGTGGTCGGCTGAGGGGGTGCCGCTCGCTGTGGCGTGGCACCACGGTGACCCAGCGTGACCGAGGCTGCACCGCTCGTCGAAGCACTTCACGCGCGGGGCGGTGCGGTTGACCGGCGTACTCATCCGTTCGCGGTGACAGGGGTGGCCCCGCGGGAACACTCGTACCTCAACAATCGAATACGGGCACGGAAACCCCACTTTGGGGTGAACTCACGTCAGGCGTCTGTCAGTTCACTCTCAGTGCGCAAGGATTCCGGTGTCTCAAGTCGCCACCGTCCACTGCGTCCCCGTGGGGGCGGCCGCGGCGCCAAGTCTCCTGTAGGGGTTCCACCACCTTGAACAGCCACACCTTCCGCATGCCCGCACGCCGCTGGGCCGCCGCGACGGCTGCCACCGCGCTGGTCGCAGGCCCCCTGGCCATCGCCGTCCTCGCCGCCCCGGCGCATGCCACCGGGGGCGGCGGCGAGGGACGGGCAAGTGCGGCCGTGCTCCGCACCGGGCTCGATGTGTCCCTGCTCAACAAGACCGTCAACGTCCCGCTCAAGGCCACGCTCAACGAGGTGCAGGCCCCTGCCAGTGCCGAGAAGACCGCGCTGACGGTGCAGTTGGACGGGGTCGACCAGGGCAGGCCCTTCCAGGTGCTGCGTGCGGACGTCGCCACCGCGAAGGCCACCGCCGACCGGCACCGGGCCGAGGGTTACACCAACCTCGCCCACGCCGGGCTGCATGTGCCGGGACTGCCGCTGCTCGCGCTCGTCGAGGTCGAGGAGGTCACGTCGAAGGCCGTCTGCGAGGCGGGCAAGCGGCCGGTGGCAGAGTCGAATCTGCTCGGCCGGGTGACCGTGCTCGGCAAGAAGGTCACGCTCTCCACCGGCGGCACCACCCGGGTCGCGGTGCCCGGGGTCGGCGAGGTGACGCTCGATCTGTCGAAGCGGCACACCACGTCCCGTACGGCCGCCGCCACCGCGCTCGAGCTGCGGGTGTCGGTCAACCCGCTCAAGCTGAACGTCGCCGAGGTCAACGGCACGGTCACGCTCGCCGAGGCGACCTGCGAGTCGCCCGCGACGTCCGCCGCGCGGGAACCGTCCCCCGGGCCGAGCCACGGCGTGCGGGCGCAGTCCGGCGAGGACCCCGCCAAGGAGGACCTCGCCGAGACCGGCGGCAACACCACGACCCGGTACCTCGCGGGCGGCGCGGTTCTGCTGCTGGCGGCCGGTGGCGCCGCGATGGTGCTGGCCCGCGCACGGTCCAGGGGCTGACACCCGGCCTACGGCGCCCCGCACGCAAGGCTGTGCGGGGCGTCACACGCCGACTCAGCCGCCGACCATGGTGAGCGCCTGGTCCAGCGCCTGCAGAAAGCGGTTGGTGGTCGCCCGGTCGCGTACCGCCAGCCGCAGCCAGTCGGGCCCGAGCCCCGGGAACGTATCACCGCGCCGGGCCGCGAAGCCCAGACCGCGCAGCCGCTCCCGCACCTCGGCGCCACTCCGCACACGGACGAGGACGAAGGAAGCCTCCGCCGCCTCCACCACCCGTACCTCCTCGAACTCCGCAAGCCCCGCCAGCAGATGCGCCCGATCCGTCGCGATCCCATGCGCCGCCTGCGCGGCCTCCTTGAGCGCGGCCGGCTCCATGCACGCCTCGGCCGCGGCCAGCGCGGGCGTGGCGACCGGCCACAGCGGCTGGGTCCGCTCCAGCGCCTCGATCGTCTCCGGCCCGGCGAGCACATAGCCGATCCGCAGACCGGCAAGACCCCAGGTCTTGGTGAGGCTGCGCAGCACCACCAGACCCGGAACGTCGGTCCGGCCCGCGAGCGACTCGGACTCGCCGGGCACCGCGTCCATGAAGGCCTCGTCGACCACCAGCACCCGTCCGGGGCGGGCCAGTCCGGCGATGTCGGCGGCCGGATGCAGTACGGACGTGGGGTTCGTCGGATTGCCGATCACCACCAGGTCCGCCGAGTCGGGAACGGCCGCCGGATCGAGCCGGAAGCCGTCCGCCTCGCGCAGCAGCATCCGCGCCACCTCGTGGCCCGCGTCCCGCAGCGCCGCCTCCGGCTCCGTGAACTGCGGGTGCACCACCAGTGGTTGACGTACCGTCAGGGCGCGGGCCAGCAGCACGAATGCCTCCGCGGCCCCCGCCGTCAGCAGCACCCGCTCCACCGGCACACCGTGCCGCTGCGCGACCGCCGCGCGCGCCGCCCGTCCGTCCGGATACGCCGCCAGGGTCGTCAGCGAGCAGGCGATGCGCTCGCGCAGCCAGTCCGGGGGAGTGCCGGCCCGGACATTGACCGCGAGGTCCGTGAGGTGCGCGCCCCGCACCTCGGCGTCACCGTGGTGGCGCAGATCGTATGCGTCAGTGTGAGTGCGCATGGCTGCCGTGTGGGTGATGCCCGTGGCCATGACCGTGGCCGTGGCCTTGGCCGTGGTGGTGACCGTCGTCGTCCGGGTGGAAGTGCGGCTGCTGCGGGATGCCCACCTTGTCCGCGAAGCCCGGCAGCGCGATCCGGTACACACAGGAGTCGCAGTTCATCCGGATGTCGCCCGCGACGGCCTCCCGGTAGCGCTCCATGACCAGGTCCAGCAACTCCTCGGTGGGGCCGATCACATCGGCCGACACCACATCCACCTCGGGATGCGCCGCCGCCCAGCCCTGTGTCTGCTGACGCACCCGGTCCGGCAGGATGCCGGTGAACAGGAAGTACGGGAGTACGACGATCCGGCGCGCCCCCAGCTTCACGCACCGGTCGAGACCGCTGGGCACATCGGGGGCGGCGAGGGAGACGAACGCCGTCTCCACACCCGCGTACCCACGCCCCTCCCACAGCAGCCGGGCCGCCTTGAGTACTTCGGCGTTGGCGTCCGGGTCGGTCGAACCGCGGCCCACCAGCAGCACGGTCACATCGGCGCGGTCGGCGGGCGTACGGACCGTGGAGCCCAGCGCCTCGTCGAGTCGCCGCTCCAGGACGGTCAGCAGCGACGGGTGCGGGCCGAGCGGGCGGCCGTAGGTGTATGAGATCCCGGGGTGCCGCTCCCGCTCGCGGGCCAGCGCCGCCGGGATGTCGCCCTTGGCGTGCCCGGCCGACACCAGCATCAGCGGCACCGCGGCGAAGCGGTTCACGCCCTGCTCCACCAGCTCGGTGACGGCGTCGCCGAGCGGCGGCGGGGACAGCTCGATGAAGCCGCCGGCGACGGGGAGTTCGGGATGGCGCCGCCCCAGCTCCCGTACGAAGTCCCGGAAGGCCTCGGCCCCGGCTTCGTCGCGGGTGCCGTGGCCGGCGATCAGCAGTGCGGGCGGCGTGGTCACGCGTTCTCCTTGATGTGGGGGTGGTACAGCAGAGCATTGAGCGCGGCCGCGGCGACCGCGCTGCCGCCCTTTTCGGACACGTTGCTGACGGCCGGCAGCCCGCTCTCGCGCAGCGCGGCCTTGGACTCGGCCGCGCCGACGAAACCTACGGGCAGCCCGATGACGAGCGCGGGAGCGGCGTCGAGGACGAGGAGCTCCTCGAGAGCGGTCGGCGCACAGCCGATCACCCAGATCGCGCCGGGCCCGACCTGCTCGTACGCGAGACGGATCGCGTGCGCGGAACGGGTGAGCCCCGGGCCGGACTGGGCGTCCTTGAGCCGGCAGACGGTCTCGCGCCGGGTGATCCCGGCGGCGACCATCTCGACATCGGCGACGACCGGAGCACCGGTGTGCAGCGCGTCGTGCGCGGCGACGAGGGAGGCCTCGTCGCAGACGAGATCGGTGGCGTACTCGAGATCGGCCGCGGAGTGAATGACCCTCTCCACGACGGCCCGCGTCAGTGGCTGGAATCCGCTGGTATCGAGCCGGGACCGGAGCCGCCGGAACGACTCCTGCTCGATGGGGTGGACGACGCGGGTCACGAGGCGACTCCGGAGTGGCGGCGGTGGGTGAAGGGTGCGCTGCCGGCTGTGGGCGGGCGTGAAGGGGTGAGCGGTCCGCGCCATGTGGATGCGGTGGAGCGGACGGCCGAGGACCGGGCGGGAGCGCCGTCGACGGAGCCGTGCGTGGGCGCGTGGTCCAGACCCGCTCGGGCGGATGCGGTGCCGACTGTCGCCGGCGATGGGGGACAGGCCTGGGCGCTGCCGGGGTGCGACATGGGTCGGCCGGGGTGGTCCATGCCTGCGCCTGCGCTCGTGCCTGCACCTGCGTTCGCGTCCGTGCCCGAGCCCGGGGCTGCGCCTGCGCCTGCGTCCGCGTCCGTGCCCGCGTGGTGAGGTGCCCAGTCGGCGGCCGCCTCGCTGCCGGGGCACACCACACGCGCCCCGCACGCCTCCGCGACCGCGAGCGCGTCGCCGCGGGCCCTCACGACTGCCACCGGTAGCCGCGCGGCGTCACCATGCGGCCCGCGATCTCGCGCGTGGCCGTGTTGCCGACCGTCACGACCGTCATCATGTCCACCGTCGCCGGATCCAGTCCGGCGAGAGTCGTCACGCGGCTGGATTCGTCCACGCGCGACGCGTTGCGCACGACACCCACCGGCGTCCCCGGCTCCCGGTGCTCGGCGAGGATCGTCAGCGCCTTCGGGAGCTGCCAGTCGCGGCCGCGGCTGCGCGGGTTGTAGAAGGTGACGATGATGTCCGCCTCCGCGGCGGCCCGCACCCGGCGCTCGATGATCTCCCACGGCGTGTGCAGATCGGACAGGCTGATCGAGACATGGTCGTGCCCGAGCGGCGCCCCCAGGATCGCGGCCGCCGCGAGCGCCGCGGTCACGCCCGGTACGCCGACCACGTCGATGTCGTCGGACGCCTCGGCGAGCGCGGGCGAGGCCATCGCGTACACACCCGCGTCACCGCTCCCGATCAGCGCGACCGCATGCCCGGCGCGGGCCTCGGCGACAGCCGTACGGGCCCGTTCCTCCTCCGCCCCGAGGCCGGACTCGATCACGCGCGTGCCGGGCCTGAGCAGGTCGCGGATCTGGTCGACGTACTGATCGAGCCCGACCAGTACGGAGGCCCGCCGCAGCTCCTCGGTGGCGCGCGGGGTGACCAGATCGCGGGCCCCGGGCCCGAGCCCGACCACGGCCAGCCGGCCGCGCGGCGGCCTGCGCACGATCGCGCAGGTCGCCATCGCCGCACGCCCCTCGGGGCTCGACTTCCGCTTCGGGACCAGGAGTTCGCCGCCGCCCACGAGCGCGGCGGCCTCAGCGACCGATGGTGTCCCCACGGCGGCGAGAGGCGCGTCGGACGGGTTCGGCACGTTGACCGAGGAGAGCTCGTCCGCCGCGTACGTGACGACCGGCACTCCGAGCCGCTCCGCGGCCCCGACGATCCCGGGCTCCTCCGCCTTCGCGTCGACCGTCGCCAGCTCCACGACGCTCAGTACGGAGAGCCCGGCGTCACGCAGCGACTCCTCGACGAGTCCGAGCACCTCCTCGACGGGAGCGTCCTTGGACGCTCCGACCCCGACGACGAGCGACGCGGGCCGCAACACGGCTTCCTGCGTGCCCGGTTCGACGAGCCGGTCGGTCACCCGGAGGACGGCGGCACCGTCAGCAGCCACGTCGGCACCCACATTCGGCGGCAGCGGCGGCAGCGGCCACACCGCGTCCGCCCGCAGCGCCACCGGCTCGCCGTCCAGCACCGCCCGCGTCACCGCCGCGACCGCTCCCTCCACCGGCAGGCCCAGCGTGTCCAGACCGGGGATGTCCGTCGCGTCCGTCGCCGTCGTCACCACCGGGGTGCAGCCCAGGACGTCCGCGACCTCCGCCGCCAGCTCGTTCGCGCCGCCGCCGTGGCCGCCCAGCAGCGACACCGCGTACCGCTGCCCCTCGTCCACGCACACCACGCCCGGGTCCGCCGACTTGTCCGCGAGCAGCGGGGCGATCAGCCGTACCACCGCGCCCGTCGCCAGGAAGCACACCAGCTGCTCGCACTCCGCGAACGCGCGCTCCACCGACTCGCGCACCGGGCCCTCGTACACCCGGGTGCGGCCGGGCCAGGCCGCGGCCAGCCGGTCGCGGGCGGCGGCGCCCGCCGCCGTCGCGGAGATCAGGCCGATCACTGAATTGCTCCTTCGTTCACCGAATCCGCGGGGCGGTCGCCCCACAGCAGGAAGACGGGGTTGGCGGACGCCAGCCGTGTCACATCTCCGGGCAGCGGGGCCAGCCGTGACGAGTGCAGCAGTACGCCGTCGGACACGAACCCGGCGGCGGCCAGCGCACCCCGTACCGCAGCCACCCGGTCCAGCGCGGCCAGCGCGACGACCACCGTGCGCCGGGCCCGCCGCGCGCACGCGGTGACGATCGCGGGCAGCTCCGCGCCGCCGCCGCCGATGAACACCGCGTCCGGGTCCGCCAGATGAGACAGCACCGTGGGCGCCGCGCCGTGCACGGCCCGTACGTCCACACCGTGCGCGGCCGCGTTCGCGCGGATCCGCTCCACGCCGTCGGGGGTCTTCTCCACGGCCACCACGGCCGCGCCGAACCGCGCGCACTCCACCGCCACCGAACCGGACCCCGCGCCGATGTCCCACACGAGGTCGCCCGTACGCGGCCCGAGGCGCGCCAGCGCCAGCGCCCGTACCTCGAACTTGGTGATCATCGAGTCGCGGTGCTCGAACTCTCCCTCGGACAGCGCCCACCGGTCCGGACCGATCGGCACCGAGACCGTCCGCTGCACCGGCGACAGCACCCGCCGCTCGTCCAGGCAGAGCACCACGCTCACCGCGTCCCACTCACGCGCCGCCGCCTCCGCGGGCGACATCCGCTCGATCCGCTCGTGCTCCGGGTCGCCGAGCGCCGTCGCCACCACCAGCGTCCGCTCCGCGGCCCGGTACGCCAGCTCGGCGCCCAGCTCCGCGGGCCCCGAGCCGGGACCGGTCAGCACAGCCGTCTTGGGATGCGCACGGCACACATTGACCGCGGTCCGCAGATCACGGCCGTGCGCACTGACGACGACCGCGTCGTCCCACGGCAGCCCGATCCGCGCGAAGGCGACCGCCACCGACGGCGCCCCCGGCCTTACGTCCAGCGCGTCCGCGCCGAAACGCTCGGCCAACGCCCGTACGATCCCGAAGAATCCGGGGTCGCCCGAAGCCAGCACCACCACGCCGGCCCCGTCGCCGGCCAGCTTCTTCTCGATCACGTCGAGCGCGGGCGCGAGCGGCCCCAGCACCAGCTGTTCCGCGTCGGCGGGCACATCGGCCGCACGGCACGCCGCCGTCAGATGCCGCCGGGCACCCACCAGCAGCGTGGCCGCGGCGAGCGCCTCGGCGTCGCGCACGGAGAGCGGCGCGCCCGTCCCCGTACCGATGACCGTGATCATGGCGTCGCGCCCTGCGCGCCCTGCGCGCGCAGCGCCTTGCGGGCGGCCGGGTCGGCCTTCCGGAAGCCGTGGAAGTGCCCTGGGTGGTACAGATGCGAGCGCGTCCCGGAAGCAGCCAGCGCCGGACCGACCAGGAACAGCGTGTGCTTCCAGAGCTTGTGCTCCTTGACCGTCTCCTCCAGCGTGCCGATCGTGCAGCGCAGGATCAGCTCCTCCGGCCAGGTCGCCTGGTACGCGATGACCACCGGCGTACTCGTCGGATAGCCGCCCTCCAGCAGCTCCTGCGTCAACTGGCCCGAGCGCGCCGCCGACAGGAAGAGCGCCATCGTCGTGCCGTGCCGCGCGAACTCCCGTACCTCCTCGCCCGGCGGCATCGGTGTCTTGCCGCCGCCGAGCCGGGTCAGGATCACGGACTGCGCGACCTCCGGGATCGTCAGCTCGCGCTGCGCGATCGCGGCGACCGCAGAGAACGACGAGACGCCCGGCACGATCTCGACCTCCAGACCGAGGTCCACACACCGGTCGAGCTGCTCCTGAGTGCCGCCCCACAGGGCGGGGTCGCCGGAGTGGATCCTGGCGACCCGCAGGCCCTCGTCGAGCGCCCGCTCGTACACGGCGACGACGTCCTCGAGTGACATGGCCGCCGAGTCGAGGATCTCGGCGCCCTCGCGGGCGTGGTCAAGGACGTCGGCCTGCACCAGGCTCGCCGCCCAGATGACGATGTCGGCGTCGGCGATGGCACGGGCGGCGCGGAACGTCAGCAGATCGGCGGCGCCAGGGCCGGCGCCGACAAAGGTCACCTTGCCGTGGGTGGCGGCATCGGCCATGAGCGGGGGTCCTCTCGGGTCATTCGGGTGATTCGGGCGGATCTCGATCGGAAGGGTGCGAAGAGACGGGTCAATCCGCTAGCAAGGGCGCATGGCGGTGTTCGTCGCGCTCGGCGCGTTCCTGATGACGCTGTTCGGCGGCTGGACGGCGCAACGCGTCACCGACCGCCGCCACCTGGTACTGGGCCTGGTCGGCGGGCTGATGCTCGGCGTGGTCGGCCTGGACCTGCTGCCGGAGGCACTGGAGGCGGCCGGCAACAAGGTGTTCGGGGTGCCGCAGGGGCTGCTGCTCTTCGTCGGCGGCTTTCTGGCGGCGCACCTGGTGGAACGGCTGCTGGCCGTCCGTCAGGCGGCGCACGGCGCGGACGAGGACGAAAGGGTGCCCCAGGTGGGGCTGACGGCGGCCGCGGCGATGGTCGGCCACAGCCTGATGGACGGAGTCGCCATCGGCGCTGCGTTCCAGGTGGGCGGCGGTATGGGCGCGGCCGTGGCGCTCGCCGTCATCGCCCATGACTTCGCGGACGGCTTCAACACGTACACGATCACCAGCCTGTACGGGAACACGCGGAGAAAGGCGATCGCGATGCTCGTCGCGGACGCACTCGCTCCGATCGTCGGCGCGGCGTCCACGCTGCTGTTCACGCTTCCGGCCGAACTTCTCGGCAGCTATCTCGGCTTCTTCGGCGGCGCCCTGCTCTATCTCGCCGCGGCCGAGATCCTCCCCGAGGCACACCACACCCACCCCGCCCGCTCCACCCTGCTGTGCACGGCGGGAGGCGTGGGCTTCATCTGGCTGCTGGTCGGCCTCGCCGAATGACGTGCCGAGCGGTCCGCCGAGCGAGGAGAGTGGTGAACTCACAGCTTGCCTCCGCGGCCACCGTCGCGCGGCGCCGGCGCGATCAGCGTCGAGAGGTACGGCAGCGCTCCCTCGGCAAGCTCCGCGGCCGGCCGGATCGACTCCTCGGGCAGCCCGAGCGCCGACCCCCACACCGCGCCCTCGGTACGTCCCGTCTCACGCAGCGCGGTGGCCACCTCCGCAGCGAGCCGCCCGAACTTGTACGCGACGACCGTGCCGGGGCCCTCCAGGGCGTCCTTGAGCGCTGCAGCCCCAGCGGTCACCGGCACCAGGGTCAGCGGCTCGGTGCCCTCGGTGAGGACGGCGCCGCTGCGGGCCGCCAGATCCTGCATGGCGGTGATGCCGGGCACGGTCTCCACGGCGGTACCCGGGACCAGTTCGGCGATGGTCTGCGCGAGATAGGTGAACGTCGAGTACACATTGGGATCGCCGATCGTCGCGAAGGCGACGGACCCGTGCGCGCGCAGCAGCTCGGCGACACGCTTGCCCGCGGCGTCCCAGGCGGCCTCGCGACGGCCGCGGTCGGTGCGCTCGTTGAGCGCGAAGACGACGCGTACGACCTTCTCCGCGCCCACGTAGTGCAGGACGGTCGCCTCGGCGCGCCCGGGCTCACCCCCATCTGTTCCGTCGGACCCGGCCATCACAGGTACGACGACGGCATCGGCCTCCCGAAGCGCGCGTACGCCCTTCACGGTCACCAACTCCGGGTCGCCGGGCCCGACTCCGACCCCGATCAGCCTGCTGCTCATGCTCCGCACCTTTCAATGAATCTGCTTGCCATGCCGGGCGTGGCCGCCCAGTGCGTATGCAGATAGCTCGCGTGCACGCCCTGTTGTACGAATCCCTCCACGCGCCGCTCGGGCCGGTGCATCCCCCAGGCGGGGCCGGGCCCTGCGGCCGGCTCGATGACCGTGCGGTGGAACTCGTGCCCATGCAGCCGTGTCCCGGCCGCCGCGAGGACGCTGTCGCTCACCGCGACGGCCTCCCGGTAGCCGAGTGTGAGCCGCTGCGACATCCGTGCCTCGGCGTCCAGGACACCGCACATCGGCATCCCGTCCAGGGCGCGTGTGAGATACAGCAGCCCGGCGCACTCGGCGGCGACCGGCGCGCCGGAGTGTGCCAGCTCGGCGACGGCCTTGCGCAGCGCGTCGTTGGCGGACAGCTCGGGCGCGTACACCTCGGGAAACCCGCCGCCTATGACGAGCCCCCGTGTCCCGTCGGGCAGTTGCTCGTCCCGGAGCGGGTCGAACGTGACGACCTCCGCGCCGGCGGCGGCGAGCAGCTCGGTGTGCTCGGCGTAGGAGAACGTGAACGCGGGCCCGCCGGCGACGGCGACGAGGAATGGCCTGCGGCGGGCCTGATTGTGCGGCCCGGCCGACATTTTCAGCCTCGCCGGCGTTTGAGGCGCGGGGTCCGGGGCGGGGCCCCGGTTACGGGAAGGGGCGGGTAGGGGAACAGCGCCGCAGGCCACCCCCGGGTCCCACGGCGCGTCCGGCAACGCGGGCGCGCTCCGCGCAAGCGCGAGCAGCGCCTCCAGATCGCACCCCTCCCGCACCTGCTCGGCCATCGCCTCCACAGAGGCCACCGCCTCCGCCCGCCGCTCGGCGACCGGCACAAGCCCCAGGTGCCGGCTCGGCGTCCCCACGAAGTCGGACCGCCGCAACACCCCCAGCACCGGCACCCCCGACTCGTCCAGCGCCTCCCGCAGCAGCTCCTCGTGCCGCACCGACCCCACCTTGTTCAGAATCACGCCCCCGATCCGCACCTCCGGATCCCAGGACGCGAAACCGTGCACCAGCGCCGCCACCGACCGCGACTGCGAGGACGCGTCCACCACCAGCACCACCGGCGCCCGCAGCAGCTTCGCGACCTGAGCGGTGGACGCCAGCTCACCGGCTCCCGCCGCCCCGTCGTACAGCCCCATCACGCCTTCGACCACGGCCAGATCGCAGCCCGCCGCGCCGTGCGCGAACAGCGGCGCGATCAGCTCCGTACCGCACAGATACGCGTCCAGATTCCGCCCCGGGCGTCCCGTGGCGAGCGAGTGATAGCCCGGGTCGATGTAGTCGGGGCCGACCTTGTGCGGGGACACGGAGAGGCCCGCCGCGACGAAGGCCGCCATCAGGCCCGTCGCGACGGTGGTCTTGCCGCTGCCGGAAGACGGCGCGGCGATGACGAGACGTGCTACCACTCGATGCCCCGCTGCCCCTTCTGACCGGTGTCCATCGGGTGCTTGACCTTGGACATGTCGGTCACCAGATCGGCGAACCCGATGAGCTCCGCCGGAGCGTTGCGGCCGGTGATCACCACATGCTGCGTCCCCGGCCGGTCCCGGAGCACCGAGATCACCTCGTCCGTGTCCACCCACCCCCAGTGCATCGGGTACGCGAACTCATCCAGCACATACAGCTGATACGTCTCGGCCGCCAGATCGCGCTTGACCTGCTCCCAGCCCTCGCGCGCCGCCTCCTCGTTGTTCAGCTGCTTGTCGCGCTGCACCCACGACCAGCCCTCGCCCATCTTGTGCCAGTCGACAGGACCGCCCTCGCCGGAGGCACCGAGGACCTTCAGCGCGTTCTCCTCGCCGACCTTCCACTTCGCGGATTTGACGAACTGGAACACCCCGATCGGCCACCCCTGGTTCCAGGCGCGCAGCGCGAGCCCGAACGCGGCCGTCGACTTGCCCTTGCCGATGCCCGTGTGGACGACGACGAGCGGGCGGTTGCGGCGCTGGCGGGTGGTGAGTCCGTCGTCCGGTACGACGGACGGCTGTCCTTGCGGCATTACGCGGCCCTCCTTGCAGTCTGAACGTCCTTGACGAGCCCGGCGATGGAGTCGGCGCGCAGCTCGTCGAGGGTGACGGCGGCGCCGCCGAGATCGACGGCCAGTGTGCTCGAGAGACCGAGCCGTACGGGCCCGGACTCGCAGTCCACGACGATCGCGGCCGTCCCTTCGGCGGAGTGCAGCCGCGCCGCACGCGACGCCAGCGCCACCGGATCGACCCCGCCCGTCGCCCGGCCGTCCGTCACCACGACCAGCAGCGGCCGGCGCGAAGGATCGCGCATACGCTCCACCCGCAGCACGTCGTGCGCCTTGAGCAGCCCGGCCGCCAGCGGCGTACGACCGCCCGTCGGCAGCGTCTCCAGACGGGCGGCGGCCGCGTCCACCGACGAGGTCGGCGGCAGCGCCACCTCCGCGTCCTTCCCGCGGAAGGTGATCAGCCCGACCTTGTCGCGCCGCTGGTAGGCGTCGAGCAGCAGCGAAAGCACCGCACCCTTCACCGCGCTCATCCGCTGCCGGGCCGCCATCGAACCCGACGCGTCCACCACGAAGAGCACCAGGTTCCCCTCGCGTCCCTCGCGGTTCGCCTGCCGCAGATCGTCCCGGCGGACCACCAGACCCCGGCCGCTGCGCCCGCGTGCCCGCTGGTGCGGGGCCGCGGCCTGCACGGTCGCCGCCAAGTGCAGCTTGGTGAGCGCCCCTTGGGGCCGCCGCGCACCCGTTGTCCGGCCGTGCTCGGTCCGCGCACGGGACCTGCGCCCCGCCGCGCCCTCGCCGAGACCCGGCACGCTCAGCATCTTCGTACGGAACGGCTCGGCGGCCCGTACGGGCTGCTGCTCACCGCCGCCGGCCTGCGGAGTACCACCCTCGGCCGGCTCCGCCTGCGCGGGCGTGTTGCCCTGTCCGCCATCGCCCTGCGGCGGCACCTCGGGCCCGCCCTGCGGCGGCTGCCCGCCCCCGCCCGGCCCGTCCGGATCGGGGTCCGGATCGTCGTCGCCGAATTCCTCCAAGGTCTCGTCGAGCTTGTTCTCGTCGAGGCCGGGGGCGTCGAAGGGATTGCGCCGCCGCCGGTGGGGGAGCGCCAGCAGAGCGGCCTGCCGTACATCCTCGGCGAGCACCTCCGTACGCCCCGCCCACGCGGCGAGCGCGGTTGCGGTACGGGCCATCACGATGTCGGCGCGCATACCGTCCACCTCGAAGGCCGCACAGGTCGCGGCGATCTGCCGCAACGCGCCGTCCCCCAGCCGGACGTCGGGCAGCAGCGCCCGCGCAGCCACGATCCGGGCCCGCAGGGCCGACTCCTCGTCCGCCCAGCGAGCGGCGAATCCGGCCGGATCGTCGTCGTACGCGAGCCGACGGCGCACGACCTCCACCCGCTGATCGGGCTCCCGCGAGGCCGCGACCTCGACGGTGAGCCCGAAGCGGTCCAGCAACTGAGGCCGCAACTCGCCCTCTTCGGGGTTCATGGTCCCCACGAGCAGGAAACGGGCGGCGTGCCGCACCGAGACGCCTTCACGCTCGACGTACGAAGCGCCCATGGCGGCCGCGTCAAGCAGCAGGTCGACGAGGTGGTCATGGAGGAGGTTGACCTCATCCACGTAGAGAATCCCGCGGTGCGCGTCCGCGAGCAGCCCCGGCTCGAAGGCCTTCACGCCCTCGGCCAGCGCCCGCTCGATGTCGAGGGCACCGACGAGCCGGTCCTCGGACGCGCCGACGGGCAGCTCGACCATCCGCGCCGGGCGCGCCACACCGCCGCCGAGCTCGTGCGGACCGTCGGGGCACGCCGGGTCCGGCGACGCGGGGTCGCACGAGAACCGGCACCCGGAGACCACCGGAACCTCCGGGATCAACGCGGAAAGCGCACGTACGGCGGTCGACTTGGCGGTCCCCTTCTCACCACGCACGAGCACACCGCCCACGGCGGGGGAGACGGCATTCAGCAGCAGCCCGAGCCGCAGGTCGTCCATGCCGACGATCGCGGTGAAGGGGTATGGGGTGCTCATGCGGACTCCTCGATCGTGTTGAGGCGGGGAGATTCCGAATCAAGCCTCGCCGGCGTTTGAGGCGCGGGGTCCGGGGCGGAGCCCCGGTTCTTGCAGCCCGCTGCAGGCGCAACCCTCACGCGTCCCCCTCCAAATCACCCTCGAGCTCCAGATATGTCGCCCGCAGCCGCTCCAGCGTCTCCGCGTCCGGCTCCGCCCACAGCCCCCGGTCCGCCGCCTCCAGCAGCCGCTCCGTGATGCCCCGCAGCGCCCACGGGTTCGACTTCTCCATGAACGCGCGGTTCTCGGGGTCGAAGACGTACTCCGCGGAGAGCTTCTCGTACATCCAGTCATCCACGACACCCGCCGTGGCGTCGTACCCGAACAGGTAGTCCACCGTCGCGGCCATCTCGAACGCGCCCTTGTAGCCGTGCCGCCGCATCGCCGCCATCCAGCGCGGATTGACCACCCGCGCCCGGAACACCCGGTGCGTCTCCTCGCCCAGCGTGCGCGTCTTCACCTGGTCCGGCGTGGCGCTGTCACCCACATACGCCTCGGGCGACTCACCGGTCAGATGCCGCACCATGGCGACCATCCCGCCGTGGTACTGGAAGTAATCGTCGGCGTCGACGAGGTCGTGCTCCCTGGTGTCGACGTTCTTCGCGGCGACCGCGATCCGCCGGAACGCCGTCTCCATGTCCCCGCGCGCCGCCCGCCCTTCGAGTCCGCGCCCGTACGCATAACCGCCCCACACCGCGTACACCTCGGCCAGGTCGGCGTCGCTGCGCCAGTTCCGCGCATCGATCAGCGGCAGCAGCCCCGCACCATAGGCACCCGGCTTCGAGCCGAAGATCCGGGCCGTGGCGCGCCGCCGGTCGCCGTGCTCGGCGGTGTCCTCGTCGGCATGCGCCCGTACGTAGTTGGACTCGGCCGGCTCGTCCAGCTCCGCCACCGCCCGTACCGCGTCGTCGATCAGCCCCACCACATGCGGGAAGGCGTCCCGGAAGAAGCCGGAGATGCGCACCGTCACATCGATGCGCGGACGGCCCAGCTCCGCGACCGGTACGACCTCGAAGCCGGTGACCCGCCTCGACGCGTCGTCCCAGACCGGCCGGCAGCCCAGCAGCGCCAGGATCTCGGCGATGTCGTCGCCCTGGGTGCGCATCGCGGATGTGCCCCACACCGTCAGACCCACCGACTTGGGGTACTCACCCGTGTCCGTGAGATACCGGGCCACGAGCGAGTCGGCCAGCGCCTGGCCGACCTCCCACGACAGCCGGGACGGAATCGCCTTGGGGTCGACGGAGTAGAAGTTGCGGCCGGTCGGCAGCACATTCACCAGACCGCGCGTCGGTGACCCGGAAGGACCGGCCGGTACGTAACCGCCGTCCAGCGCCAGCAGAATATGGTCGATCTCGTCCGTCGTACGGGCCAGTCGCGGCACGACCTCCGCGCAGGCGAAGCCCAGCACGGCCACCGCGTCCGGGCAGATGGGTCCAGGAGGTGTCACCCCGGAAGGCACAGCGGTGCCCAGCACCTCAGCCACGAGACCGGCCGCGGCGGACACCTCCCAGCCGCGCTCCTCCATGCCCTCCGCGAGCCGCCGGCACAGCTGCTCCAGCAGATCGATCGCGTCGGCGCCGGTCCGTGCGGGGCCGTCGACCAGTTCCGTGAGCTCCACCGGCACCTTCACTGGCGCACCCGGCTCGCCAAGCAGCTCCTTCTCCACCAGACCGAAGTGCTCGGCGAGACAAGCCCGAAGGCCCGGCAGCGCGTTCGCCGTGCCGCCCCACACCTGAGAGGCGCGCAGCACGGCCAGTACGAGATTGACCCGGGCCTCGGCCTCCGGGCCGCCGCCCAGGATGTGCAGACCATCCCTGATCTGGACATCCTTGATCTCGCAGAGATAGCCGTCGATGTGCATGACGAACGAGTCGAACTCGCCGTCGTCCGGCTGCTCGTCCACATGCAGATCGTGGTGCAGCTCCGCGGCCTTCACCAGCGTCCAGATCTGCGCCCGTACGGCCGGGGCCTTCGTCGGGTCGAGATCGCTGACGAGCGCGTACTCGTCGAGCAGCTGTTCCAGCTTGGCCAGGTCGCCGTAGGTGTCGGCACGCGCCATCGGCGGCACCAGATGGTCCACGACGGTGGCGTGACCGCGGCGCTTGGCCTGGGTGCCCTCGCCCGGGTCGTTGACGATGAACGGGTACACCAGCGGCAGTTCGCCGAGCACCGCGTCGGGACCGCAGCCCGCCGACAGTCCGAGCCCCTTGCCCGGCAGCCACTCCATGGTGCCGTGCTTGCCCATGTGCACGATCGCGTCCGCGCCGAAACTGTTGTCCAGCCAGCGGTACGCCGCCATGTAGTGGTGCGAGGGCGGCATATCGGGGTCGTGGTAGATCGCGATCGGGTTCTCGCCGAAGCCGCGCGGCGGCTGGATCATCACGACGACGTTCCCGAACTGCAGGGATGCCAGCACGATCTCGTCGCCGTCGACGTACAGGCTGCCCGGCGGCTCACCCCAGTGCTCCAGCATTCCGTCGCGCAGGTCCGGCTCCAGCTTGTCGAACCAGGCGCGGTAGTCGGCGAGCGGCACGCGCTCGGGGGCGGCGGCCAGCTGCTCCTCGGTCAGCCACTCCACATCGTGACCACCGGCGTTGATCAGCCGGTGGATCAGCTCGTCGCCGTTGTCGGGGTAGCCCTCCACGGCGTAACCGGCGTCGCGCAGCGCGTCCAGCACCCGCACGGCGGACGCCGGGGTGTCGAGACCGACGGCGTTGCCGACCCGTGAATGCTTCGTCGGGTAGGCGGTGAAGACGAGCGCGAGCTTCTTCTCGGCGTTCGGCTTGTGCTTCAACCGGGCGTGGCGTACGGCGATTCCGGCGACGCGCCCGGCGCGCTCCGGGTCGGCGACATACACCGGCACGTCGTCGGGGCCCTGCTCCTTGAAGGAGAACGGGACCGTGATGATCCGCCCGTCGAACTCGGGGATCGCCACCTGCATCGCCGCGTCCATGGGGGACAGGGCCGCGTCCGACGCCTCCCAGGTGGCCTTCGACGAGGTCAGGCACAGTCCCTGCAGCACCGGCACGTTGAGCTCGGCGAGCGCGCCGATGTCCCAGGCCTCGTCGTCCCCGCCGGCACTGGCGTCACTCGCTCGCGTGCCGCCCGCCGCCAGCACCGTGGCGACCAGCGCATCGGTCCTGGCGAGCAGCTCGTACAGCTCGGCGTCGGCGCCGCGCAGCGAACCGCAGTACACGGGAAGGGCGTTGGACCCGCGGGCCTCGATCGCGTCGCACAGCGTGTCGACGAAGCCGGTGTTGCCGGAGAGCTGGTGCGCGCGGTAGAAGAGCACGCCGACGCTCGGCCGCCCCTCCACATACGCACGCGTGCCGTGCACGCCCCACTCCGGCATCTTCTGCGGCTCGGCACTGTGCCTGTCCTGCGCGCCTGCGGCCCGACCGTGACCGGCCAGCAGCACGTCCTCCGTCAGGAACCGGGACAGCTCGACGAGGTTCCCGGGACCGCCCTCGACGAGATACTGCAGGGCCTCCGCGACAGCACCCGCGTGCACGGACGACTCGGCCATCAACTCCGCGTCGGGCACCGCCTCGCCGCCCAGCAGCACGGTCGGAATCCCGGACGCCTTGAGGGCCGCGAGCCCGTCCTCCCAGGCCCGCTTCCCGCCGAGCAGCCGTACGACCGCGACGGACGCGCCCGCGATGAGCGCGGGCAGCTCCTCCGCCACATCGATACGGGTCGGATTGCCGATGCGGTAGGGCGCGCCGGAGGCCCGGGCCGCCAGCAGATCCGTATCGGCGGTGGACAGCAACAGCACGGTGCTCTCGGTGCTCATGGCGCTCCAGGTGCGATGAAGGGAAGTCCTGAGGGTGCGCCCGACTCGATCAGCCGCAGCAGCGCATCCGTATCCGCGTGTTCTTCGATGAGGTCGCCGAGGCGGTCCAGCTGCTCTTCGCGCAGCGCGCCGAAGCTGGTGTCGGGCGCGGGCACGAACCGCCGGCCCGCGGCCTCGGCGACGTCGCGCAGGAACGCCCGGCGGAAGCCGTCGCTCTCCAGCGATCCGTGCCAGTGCGTACCCCAGACGGCACCGACCCGGCAGCCGTCCAGGCTGTGTCCGTCGCCATCGGAGATGAACGTGTCGCCGCCGAGTACTTCGGCGACGCCGTGGTGGATCTCGTAGCCCTCCACGCGTTCACCCAGGGCCTCGCCGACCGGCCGGGCGAGGGTCTTCTCGCGAGCGAACCGCACCCGCACGGGCAGCAGCCCAAGCCCCTGGACACGGCCCGCCCGCGACTCGACCTCGTCCTCGATGTGTTCGCCGAGGAGCTGGAAACCGCCGCAGACACCGAGCACGGGCCGCCCCTCGGCAGCCCGGCGCGCCAGCGCGTCGGCCAGCCCGCGCTCCTTGAGCCACTCCAGGGCCTTGACCGTGCCCCGGGTTCCCGGCACGACCACCAGGTCGGCGTCGACAAGTTCCTCGGCCCGGTCCACGAACCGCACGACGACACCGGGCTCGGCGGCCAGCGCGTCCACGTCCGTGAAGTTGGACATCAGGGGCACGGCACAGACCGCGACCCGCAGTACGTCCTCGCCCACGGGCGGCGCGACCACCGACTCCCGTACCGCGCCGCGCAGCGAGACCCGCAGCCCGTCCTCCTCGTCGATGCCGAGCCCGTGGGCGTACGGCAGAATCCCGTACGTGTGCCGCCCGGTCAGCCCGCGCAGCATCTCGATACCGGGCTCCAGCAGCGACACATCGCCGCGGAACTTGTTGACGATGTATCCGGCGACCAGCGCCTGATCCTCGGCGCTGAGCAGCGCGGTGGTCCCGAAGAACGAGGCGAAGACCCCACCGCGGTCGATGTCTCCGACCACCAGCACCGGGAGCTGTGCCGCTCGCGCGATGCCCATGTTCACGATGTCCGTACGCCGCAGATTGATCTCGGCCGGACTGCCCGCCCCCTCGCAGATCACGGCTTCATACGTGCCCCGCAGCTCCTCCAGGCACTCCACTACGGTCCCGAGCAGCGCCTCCTGCCGCCCACCGTGCAGCGTTTTCCCGGGGGACGCCCCCTCAGACCCCCCGAAGAACCCGCGGGCGCTCAGTTCGCCCACCGGTTTGCCCATCAGGACCACCTGGCTCGACCGGTCGCTGCCCGGCTTGAGCAGCACGGGATTCATCAGCGCGCTCGGCTCCACGCGTGCGGCCTGCGCCTGCATGGCCTGCGCCCGGCCGATCTCCGCGCCCTCGCGCGTCACGAAGGAATTGAGGGACATGTTCTGCCCCTTGAAGGGCGCGACCTTCACTCCTCGCCGCACCAGCCACCGGCAGATCCCGGCCGTGACGACGCTCTTGCCCGCGTCGGACGTGGTCCCCGCCACCAGCAGCCCGCCGCCTCTGCGCCTGCTCATCCCCGCCCCTTTCCCGCGCGCCGCGCGCGCAGTGCGTGACCTGCCAGGCGGCCCGCCGCGCAGGTCGCCAGTGTCAGCCAGCCGACGCGCCGCGAGAGCCGTACGGCGCGTTCGATGTCGCCGAACTCCACCGGGCGCCCGCTGCCGTTGAGTACGGGACGGTGCTCCACCCGGCCGCCGTACGAGAGGGTCCCGCCCAGCCGTACGCCGAGCGCCCCCGCGAACGCAGCCTCCACCGGGCCCGCGTTCGGGCTCGGGTGCTTCTTCGCATCGGCCCGCCAGGCCCGTACGGCTCCGCGCGCATCCCCGCCCGCGAGTACCGCGAGTCCCGCGGTGAGCCGGGCCCCCGGCCAGCCGGCCACATCGTCGAGCCGCGCCGAGGCCCAGCCGAACCTCCGGTATTTGGACGACTTGTGCCCGACCATCGCGTCCAGCGTGTTGACGGCACGGAACCCCACCAGACCCGGCACACCCGCGAGGGCGCCCCAGACCAGCGCGCCCACCACGGCGTCGGAGGTGTTCTCGGCGACGGACTCGACGACGGCGCGTGCGATCTGCTGCTCGTCCAGCGCCTGCGGATCGCGCCCGCACAGATGCGGCAGGCGCTCCCGCGCCACGTCCACGTCACCGGCGGCAAGCGCGCCGCCGATGGCCCGCGCCTCGCGGCCCAGCGACGTACCTCCGACGACGGCCCAGGTGGCTGCGGCGATCAGTGCGACGGATGCGCGGCCGCGGCCGCGTACACCGCGCGCGAGAACCGCGGCGGCACCCGCGGCGCCTCCGGCGCACACAGCGGTGTGCAGTGCGCCCCAGCCACGGTGGTCACGCCACAGGACATGCTCGACAGCGCCCGCGGCCCGCCCGAACGCGGCGACCGGATGCCCGCGGCGGGGATCGCCGAGCAGCAGGTCGCCGGCCAGGCCGGCGGCGGATCCGTATACGAATTCACGGTCGGCACGCATGGGTTCAGGCCGACGCTTCGCCTCGAACGACCCTCGTACTCACAGCAGGAACTGAACCGCAGCCGGGCATGGCGATATGTCCTCACTCAGGGTGTCCGCGCCCTGGTTCGACGTGACCGGCGGTGAGAGTTCCTGGCTTCCGGGGACTGCTCCCCGGTGACAGTGGCGGGACCGCGCCGGATTTGCACCGGCTTCCTCTTCTGCCGCCGTAGATGGCTTCGGCAGTCCACCACGCTGCGAGAACGACCGTCAACTTGCCTTTGACCTGCGATGCAAGAGTGTGTTGGGGCACACATGCGGGGCGGATTTCCGCCAGGTGTCGAAAACAGGCCGTACCGCCACGTCGCCCGTGACGCAAGAGCCGGGCCGGGTCACCCGAAGGGGTGCCCGGCCCGGCCTGTGAAGCGGTTGATGAAGCTCGTGGAACTGGTGAACCGTGCCGTCAGATGACGATCAGATAGATCCCGTACGCCACGGCCGTCGCGCAGAGCGCGAAGCAGGCGTACGCGCCGGTGCGTGCCAGGGCCGCGGAACCGCCTTGTGCGGCCGCCGTCTCCTGCTTGGTCAGGCCGACGATGCCCAGGGTGAACAGACCCACCAGGGCGACGGTGGCGACGAGGCTCACGCCGAAGACGGAGCCGAGAGCTGCCCAGTCGATGTTCATGCTGATCTGTCCTTACACCGTGGCCGGCTGCGTCGGCTCGGAGTCGGCGGGGGCCGGAGCCGGGATGGTGGTCTTGAAGTCCTGCGCGGGCGTGCCGGCCGGCGGCGGGGTGACGGCCGCGATGGCGGTGGTCACGACACCCGCGGGCTCGGCGTCGGCGTCCGCCGCGTTGACGTTGGTGTGGTCGATCACCTGGCGGCGGGAGATGAACCAGATCGCGGCGCAGGCGCCGATCAGGAAGGCCGCGACGACCGCGACACCCCAGTCGCCCTGCCGGGACACGAACTCCGAGCCCGCGGCGACCAGACCCGCGGCCGGCAGGGTCAGACCCCAGGCGACGAACATCCGGGTGGCGGTGGACCAGCGGACCACGCCGCCCTTGCGGCCCAGGCCCGCGCCCATCACGGCGCCGGAGCAGGAGTGCGTGGTCGACAGCGAGAAGCCGAGGTTGGAGGAGGCGAGGATGACGCTGGCCGCGCTGGTCTGGGCGGCGAAGCCCTGCTGCGGCTGGAGGTCGGTGAGGCCCGTGCCCAGGGTGCGGATGATGCGCCAGCCGCCGAGGTAGGTGCCCATCGCGATCGCGAGACCGGCGGAGAGGATGACCCACATCGGGGGGTTGGAGCCGGGGGAGAGGACACCGCCGGCGACGAGCGCCAGCGTGATGACGCCCATGGTCTTCTGGGCGTCGTTGGTGCCGTGGGCCAGGGAGACCAGGCCCGCCGAGGCGATCTGGCCGGCGCGGTAGCCCTTCGCGGTGGCCTTCTTGTCCGCGTTCTTGCCGATCTTGTACGTCAGCCGGGCGGCGAGGAACGCCGCGATACCGGCGACCAGCGGGGCCGCGATCGCGGGAATCAGCACCTTGGTGACGACCGTGCCGCCATTGACGCCGCTGACGCCGACCGAGGCGATGGTGGCGCCGATCAGACCGCCCATGAGGGCGTGCGAGGAACTGGACGGCAGGCCGATCAGCCAGGTCATCAGGTTCCAGAGGATGGCGCCGACGAGCGCAGCGAAGATGACTTCGGGTGTGATGCCTGACTCGGTGACGATGCCGCTGGAGATCGTCTTGGCGACCTCCACCGACAGGAACGCGCCGACGAGGTTGAGCGCGGCGGCCATGGCCACCGCCGTCTTGGGCTTCAGAGCGCCGGTCGAGATGGTCGTCGCCATCGCGTTGGCGGTGTCATGGAAACCGTTCGTGAAATCGAACACGAGAGCTGTCGCGATCACAATCGCGAGCAGCAAGGTGATGTGTTCCATTTACCCAGGCAATCGTTCGACGTCAGTGGCTCGGCGAACGTAGTTAATCTGGGTGAACGGAAGATGAACTGAGACGGGCTTTGCGGTGTCCGCAAGTGAGGATCCGTCACCCCGCTCGCCGATCATCGCGGCAATGGCGGGGGCGGTGGCGCGGAAGATGCCTTTTCTGGCGATTTGGGTGATCTCCGTCACCGTGACCTCTGTGGCCTCCCGGCCCCGCCTGACAGGATCGCCGCATGACCGATCAGGTGCGGCAGGACGCGATCGAGCGGGCGTGGGAAGACCTCGTGGCCACGGCCCGCAGAACAGCGGCGGAAGGCCTGGTGGTGGGCACCTCGGGCAATGTCTCGGTACGGGTCGGCGGACTCGTCCTGGTCACCCCGAGCGGAGTGCCCTACGACCGGCTCACTCCCGAGGACACCGTCGCCGTCGATCTCGACGGGAACCAGGTCCTCGGCGATCTCGCCCCCACCAGCGAGCTGCCGCTGCACCTCGAGGTCTACCGGAACACCCCCGCCGTCGCCGTCGTGCACACCCACGCCGTGCACGCCACCGCCGTCTCCACCCTCGTCCCCGAGCTGCCGCTCATCCACTACATGGCGGCCGCCCTCGGCGGCCCCGTGCGCGTCGCCGCGTACGCCCTGTACGGAACGGAGGAGCTGGCCGAGAACATGCTGCGCGCCCTGCGGGACCGCACCGGCTGCCTCCTCCAGAACCACGGCACGGTCACCTACGGCGACTCCCTCGACCAGGCCTACGACCGCACCGCCCAGCTGGAGTGGATGTGCCGGCTCTGGCTGACCGCCGCGGCGCTGCCCGGCTACTCGCCCACCCTGCTCTCCCGGTCCCAGCTGCACGAGGTGGCGGACAAGCTTCAGAGCTACGGCCAGCCCCGCTGACGTGCCGACCGCCTCGGCGCCGGAGGCCTCCGCCGACACCGGCGGCCCCCGTCCACTGGCCGCACGGCGCGGGGGTGCCGACACTGGAACGGTGCGCCCGGCAACAGCGACGGCAGTAGCCGTCACCACTCTGATCGGTGTCGGCGCGGCCGCGATAGCGGCCGGCCGCTACGCAAGCGACCTCGCGCTCAAGGCGCCGCCCGGCCTGCCCCTGCCCGGTGACCCCCGGCTCACCGTGCACGCCACGGCCCCGGGCCGGCTGACGCTGACCCGCAGCCTCGCCTCGCTGCGCCCCGGTACGTACGGAATCGAGGGCCCGGACGTCCACGCGGTCGTCGGCCCCGTCCTCGACGATGTCCCGCACGCCGCCGACACCGTCGTACGCCGACTGGAACGCGTCACCCACGGCAGCCTGGAAGCGGGCACCCGGGTGCGGCTCACCCCGCAGGTGCACAGCGGCGACCCGGGCAGCGCGCTCGGCCTCAAGTACAGCGATATCGACATCCCCGGCGAACTGGGCGCGCTGCCCGCCTGGTTCGTGCCCGGCGCCCGCGACACCTGGGTGATCACTGTGCACGGCCTGGGCGCCACACGGGAACACCCCATGAACATCATGAAGTTTCTGCACGCCCACCGGTTCCCGGTGCTCGACCTCGGCTACCGCGGAGATCTCGGCGCCCCCAGATCCCCGGACGGCCTCGGTCACCTCGGCGACTCCGAGTGGCGCGACCTGGACGCCGCCATCCGCTACGCCGTGCGCTACGGCGCCCAGCGCATCGTCCTCCACGGCTGGTCCACCGGCGCCTCGATGGCCCTGCACGCCACGGCCAACTCCGCGCTGCGCGACCGGATCAACGGACTCGTACTGGACTCACCGGTCCTCGACTGGGAAGCCACGCTGCGCAATCTGGCCGCCGCCCGGGGCACCCCGGGGCCGCTGCTGACGCTCGCCGTCAGGGCTGCGCAGGGCAGAACGGGACTGCACGGCGACCGGCTGCTCGAGGCCGCGGACCCGGACACGATGCGCGTACCGACGCTGATCTACCACGGCCCGGACGACACCCTCGCGCCGTGGTATCCGTCCCGCGAACTCGCCGCCCGCCGCCCCCGGCTGATCAGCCTGCAGACCGTCCAGCACGCCCCGCACGCCGCGATGTGGAACGCCGACCCGGCACGCTACGAAGAAGCCCTCCGTCGTTTCCTCACCCCCCTGATGTAGTTCCTGCCCGATGTAGTTCCTGGACAGCCGACGGGTAATGCCTGGCAGGACGGCCGCTCAGTCCGGCCGACCAGGTTCCGTTTGGGCTTTCGGGCCGTCAGCGGGAAGACTGCTCCCCGTGACGTCCCGAAAGCCTGATGAGCAATTGGCGCGCAACTCCAGACTCCGTCTTGTCCGCCCGCGATCGCTGGCCGCCGCACGGCGGGCCGTGACGACCCGGCACACCCGGCCTGTCCCGCGGCCTCCCGAGGGCACGCCGGCCCCCGCCGAGCTCGCCCGCCAGGCGCGGGCGGTCCTCGCCGACGCCGTACGGATCGCCCGCTGGGCCGCCGTCGAGCGGGACCCCAGCACCGCCCCGCTCGCCGACCGCGCCCAGGATCGGGCCGCGGCCGCCCTGGAGTTGACCCCGCGCCAAGTACGCGCGGGCTGGGACCGCGCCCGCCTCGCCGGCCTGGTCGAGCTGCACGGCGACACCGCACGCCCCGGCTGGCGGCTGCGCGCCTGGGACCGTGACGACATGGCCGTACTGCGCGGCTGGGTCGCCCTCTTCGACGCCTGGTCGCTGGTCCATCCCGCGCCCGACGATGTCGCCCCCAGCGCGGTCGCCGAGGTCGTCGAGGCCGTCCCCCAGGTGCTCTCCCTCCTCCAGCTGTCGGCCGGCCCCGTGCTCGTACCGGTCCTTCTCGACCTCCTGCAGCAGCGCGTCGTGGAACTGCGCGAGGAGCGCTGCGAGGTCGCCCACGGTCCTCAGTCCGAACCACGAGCCGTCGGCGCCGACTCCGAGGCCAGGGCCGCGCTCGAGACCGAGCTGGAGACCGCGCTCGAGTCCGGGCCCGGGTCCGACCCCGAGTCCCGGCCGGTTCCTGTCTCCCTTCTTCTCGACTGGGCTCTGGAGGGCCTGTCCGCCGTCGGCGCCCTGACCCTGGACCAGGGCCGGTCCGCCACGCTCACCCCGCTCGGCAACTGGGCGGTCTGGGTCAAACTCGAGCAGATCTGCGTGGCCGCACAGAGCCCCGCCGGCAATATCGAGCAGCCCGCCGAGGACATGCTGCGCGGCTGCGCCCGCCTCACCCCCGGCCCGGCCCGCGCCGAGTACCGCGCCTGGCTCGCAGCCCGCACCGTCTCCAGCGCGGTCGCCGAGCTCCTCGGCGTCGCCCGTGGCGAGGACGCCCTGCTGCGCGGACTCGCCTTCGAGGCCCTGCGCGTGGTCGGCGCCCCCGCCGAGGCAGACGTCCGCGCAGCCGCCGACGAGCCCTCACTGCGCCCCTACGTCCTGCTCTGGCTCGCCGAGTACGAGGGAGCGGACCCCGAGGACGCCGCCGAGGTCCTCACCCGTGAGGAAGCGACCTGGCTCTGGGTGGACACCGCGGCGGCTGTCGCCGACCACGGCGAGCCCCAGCTGCTGCTGCGCCATCTCGACTCCGCGGTGCAGGGCACGGTCCCGGCGCTGCTCGACGAGGTCCGGGCCGGCGGCCACCCCCGTACCGTCCAGGTCCTGGTCGCGCTGGCTGCCGCGCACCCGGACCCGGCCCTGGCCAAGGCCGTGCGCCGGGCGGCGTTCCAGGTGCACACCGGAGGCGTCTAGGGCCCGAACGCGGCGGAAGCCGGCGAGTGGCGGCGAATGTCGGCGCGTGGCGGGGGAGGCTAGGACTCCTCCGCCCCCGGTGTGTAGGTGCCGAAGCTCCACACATTGCCCTCGATATCGCGCGCCATGTAGTCACGCGCGCCGTAGTCCTGGTCGGTCGGCGGCATGACGATGTCCGCGCCATGCTCCACCGCATGGCTGTGATGTGCGTCGACATCGTCGACATGGACGAACACCCCCGTCGGCCCGCCGCCCTCCATCAGCTTGTCGAACTCGCTGCCGGTGCCCTTGCTCCCCAGCATCACCATGCCGTTGCCGAAGGTCAGCTCGGCGTGCAGCACCGCGCCTGCCTCGTCCTCGTACACCGCGTGCTCGGTGAAGCCGAAGGCCTCGGTGAGTTGCTTGATCGCGGCCTTCGCGTCCGTGTACACCAGCGTCGGACAGATGCTCGGTGACTGCGACATCTCGATCACTCCTTCATGCTCGACGGTAGGGGTGTGATCTGTGTCTCAGTCTTGCACCGGCCACTGACAACGCCCGGCAGTCGGGCGCTCAGGCGAAGGTGTTGCACCGGGCCATGTCGCCCGTGCGGTAGCCGTTGTAGAACCACTGCCGGCGCTGCGCCGCCGAGCCGTGCGTCCAGGTCTCCGGAGTGACCCGGCCCTGGAACTTCTCCTGGATCCGGTCGTCGCCGACCGCCGCCGCCGCGTCCAGACCGTCCTGGATGTCCGCCGCCGTCAGTGAGGTCAGCAGCGGCCGGCCGGTGGCCTCGTCGGGCGTGGTCGTCGCATGGTGCGCCCACACCCCGGCGTAGCAGTCCGCCTGCAACTCCACCTTCACGGCATTGCTGTTGGCGCCCTGTCCCCCGTCCTGTGCCCGCTGCAGTGCGCCTGTCAGGTTCTGCACATGGTGGCCGTACTCATGGGCCACCACATACGCCTGGGCGAACGGACCGCCGCTCGACCCGAACGTGGTCCGCAACTCGTCGAAGAAGCCGAGGTCCAAATAGACCTTTCGGTCGCCGGGGCAGTAGAAGGGGCCGACCGCCGAGGTCGCGGTCCCGCACGCCGTACCCACCCGGTCCGTGAACATGACTGTCTGCGCGTCCGAGTAGCGCCCCTGGCGCCGCGGGAACTCGGCCCGCCAGTAGTCCTGCACGCTGTTGACCACAGCGACGATCCGGCAGTCCTCCCTGGTGTTGGCGTCCGCGCCCCGCCTGCACGCCTGATTGACCTGTGCCTGCGACGACGCCGTCGCTGCCGGGTCGGTGTCGCCCGACGACAGCCCGAGCTGGTCGGGCCCCACGCCGAAGAGGAGCCCAAGGATCAACGCGATGAGGCCGACGATGCCGCCGCCGACGGTGGCCCTGCCGCCGGGAATGCGGCTGCCGCGCACATCCTGGACCTCGGAAGTGTCCAGATCGGCGTCGTCGTCGAACTGCATGGGCCACCCTCTGCTCCACGGCGGCGGCAGCCCGCCGCCCTGCGCCGAGTATCGGTCAGGCCGGTGCCTTTCGCCCCTTTTGTCGTACGACTCCGGAGGCCCGCTGACTCCGGTGCCGGCCCGCCTGCACTGCACCGTCCCCGCCGTCGGCGGCCGCCTCGTAGGCGTAAAGCACTTGCACAGCCCCGCTAGACTGGTTCGTATGGCAATTCTCCTTGCGCATTAGACGGCGTCGAAGCTCCCACGTCCGTCCCTTCCGCCGTCCATACCGCCCTGGAGTCTTTCCGTGATCACCGCTTCCGGTATCGAGCTGCGCGCCGGCGCACGCGTCCTCATCGAGTCCGCTTCCTTCCGTATCGCCAAAGGCGACCGCATCGGCCTGGTAGGCCGCAACGGAGCGGGCAAGACCACGCTCACCAAGTGCCTCGCGGGTGAGGGCATCCCCGCCGGCGGCACCATCGCCCGCTCCGGCGAGGTCGGCTACCTCCCGCAGGACCCGCGTACCGGCGACCTCGACACCCTCGCCCGCGACCGCATCCTCTCCGCCCGGGAGCTCGACTCCGTACTGAAGAAGATGCGTGAGAACGAGGAGCGGATGGCGAACGGCAAGGGCGCCACCCGCGAGAAGGCGATGAAGAAGTACGAGCGCCTGGAGACGGAGTTCCTGACCAAGGGCGGTTACGCCGCCGAGGCCGAGGCCGCCACCATCGCGGCCGCGCTCGGACTGCCCGACCGGGTGCTCGGCCAGCCGCTGCATACGCTCTCCGGCGGTCAGCGCCGCCGCGTCGAGCTCGCGCGCATCCTCTTCTCGGACGCCGACACCCTGCTCCTCGACGAGCCCACCAACCACCTCGACGCCGACTCGATCGTCTGGCTCCGTGAGTACCTGAAGTCCTACCGCGGCGGCTTCATCGTGATCTCCCACGATGTCGACCTTGTCGAGACGGTCGTCAACAAGGTGTTCTACCTGGACGCCAACCGCTCGCAGATCGATGTCTACAACATGGGCTGGAAGCTCTACCAGCAGCAGCGCGAGGCCGACGAGAAGCGCCGCAAGCGCGAGCGCCAGAACGCCGAGAAGAAGGCCGCGGCCCTCAACTCCCAGGCCGACAAGATGCGCGCCAAGGCCACCAAGACCGTCGCCGCGCAGAACATGGCCAAGCGCGCCGAGCGGCTGCTGTCCGGTCTGGAAGCGGTACGTGTCTCCGACAAGGTCGCCAAGCTGCGCTTCCCCGATCCCGCACCCTGCGGCAAGACCCCGCTGACCGCGGAGAGCCTGTCCAAGTCGTACGGCTCACTCGAGATCTTCACCGATGTGGACCTCGCCATCGACAAGGGCTCGCGCGTTGTCATCCTCGGCCTCAACGGCGCGGGCAAGACGACACTGCTGCGGCTGCTCGCGGGCGTGGAGCAGCCGGACACCGGCGAGGTCACCCCGGGTCACGGTCTCAAGCTCGGCTACTACGCACAGGAGCACGAGACGCTCGACCCGGACCGCACGGTCCTGGAGAACATGCGCTCCTCCGCGCCCGACCTCGACCTCGTCGCGGTGCGCAAGACGCTCGGTTCCTTCCTCTTCTCCGGTGACGACGTCGACAAGCCGGCCGGGGTGCTCTCCGGCGGTGAGAAGACCCGTCTCGCGCTGGCCACCCTGGTCGTCTCGTCCGCGAACGTCCTGCTTCTCGACGAGCCCACGAACAACCTCGACCCGGCCAGCCGCGAGGAGATCCTCGGCGCGCTGCGCACCTACAAGGGCGCCGTCATCCTCGTCACCCACGACGAGGGCGCGGTCGAGGCGCTGGAGCCGGAGCGGATCATCCTGCTGCCGGACGGGGTCGAGGATCTGTGGGGCGCGGACTACGCGGACCTGGTGGCGCTCGCCTGATCCCGGCCCGGCCCGGCCCGGCCCGGTCCGGCCTCGTCCCGGTCCGGACTGCTCTGCCGCTGATCCGCCGCTGATCCACTCCGTATGGATCATTCGGCTTACGGGTGATCCATCATCTGTGTGAGAACGTCTCGTACCACGGTGTGGCACCGAGCGGATTCCTTCCGTCCGGGCCTCTGTCCTGCCTGTGCCCCTTGCGCTGCGCTGACCTGGCACTTCTGCCGGGAACCCGTTCGGACGTGCGAACACGGACCTGCGGAATCAGGGATTCCGGTAGTGATGTCCGCTCGGCGCACGGCAAAGCTTGTCGCACGGACCTTGCCGAATGGGTGGCCAGGAAGCTCTCTAGGGGTGATCATGAGAGTCCAGAGCGCACTTCCCATGAGGAGGCACGGGTGGCCGAGACTCTGAAGAAGGGCAGCCGGGTTACCGGCGCCGCGCGTGACAAGCTCGCGGCAGACCTGAAGAAGAAGTACGACTCCGGTGCGAGCATCCGGGCGTTGGCCGAAGAGACAGGCCGCTCCTATGGATTCGTTCACCGGATGCTCAGCGAGTCCGGAGTCACGCTGCGGGGACGCGGCGGAGCGACGCGAGGCAAGAAGGCCGCCTCGGCCTGACGACCGAGGCTTCCTTCGGCCCACCGGTTTCTACGGTGGCCACCCGGTCGGTCGCACGGTCGACCGGGTGGTTACTGTGCAGTCACTTATCTTCGTTTGCAGTGACTGTTCCCGAACCGGAGGCACCCCATGGCTTCGCTCGACTCTGTGCTCGACAAGGACGGCGTACGGCTCACCGTCGAGGACGCGGTTGCCACGGTAACCCTGACCAACCCGGACAAGCGCAACGCCCAATCTCCCGCTCTGTGGCGGGCGTTGGCGCAAGCGGGACGGTCAGTGCCGGGCAATGTGCGGGTCGTGGTGCTGCGCGGCGAAGGCAAGTCCTTCTCCGCCGGTCTCGACCGGCAGGCGTTCACGCCCGAGGGCTTCGACGGCGAGCCGTCCTTCCTCGACCTCGCACGGGGCTCCGACGAGGAGCTCGACGCGGTCATCGCCGAGTACCAGGAAGCGTTCACCTGGTGGCGCCGTAGCGACGTCGTGACGATCGCGGCCGTCCAGGGCCATGCGATCGGAGCCGGCTTCCAGCTCGCCCTCGCCTGCGACCTCCGGGTCGTCGCGCAGGACGTGCAGTTCGCCATGCGCGAGACCAGCCTCGGGCTCGTCCCGGACCTCACGGGCACGCACCCGCTGGTGTCGCTCGTCGGCTACGCCCGCGCGCTGGAGATCTGCGCGACCGGCCGTTTCGTCCACGCGGACGAGGCGGAGCGTACCGGTCTCGCCAACCTCGTCGTGCCCGCTGATGAACTGGACGGTGCCGTACGGGACCTGGCGTCCGCACTGCTGGCGGCGCCGCGGGACGCGGTGATCGAGACGAAGGCGCTGCTACAGGGTGCGGGCACCCGCTCGTACGAGGACCAGCGCACCGCGGAGCGCGCGGCGCAGGCGCGCCGCCTGCGCGACCTGGCGGGCCTTGCGGACTGATCCGCCCGGCCACCCTGGCCGCCCCGGTTCCCGCCGGTTGCACTCTGGTTCACGCCAGTTCCGCCCCGGTTCACGCCGGTACCGATTGACGCAGATACCGGTTCACGCCGATACCGGGTTGACGCAGATACCGGTTCACGCAGGTACCGAGGTGACCAGCACCGCCACCGGGCGGCCGTCCGCGAGCGCCGTCGTCACCGCCTCGCGGACCGACCGGACCACATCCAGCGGGTGATACCCGCCGGCCGTCGCCACCTCGACGCGGACATGGTCGGGGGCCAGGTGCACCGCCGCGCCCAGCGCGGCCGTCAGATGCGCGACACCCGGCGCTCCGGATGCCGCCGTGCCCGCCGGGTCGCTCGCGGTGACGGCCCGTACCCCGGCCCGTACCCCGGGTGGGGGCGCGGGGGCCGGGGCTTCCGGGGCGCTGTCCAGCAGCTCCGTCACCCGCAGATCCACCTCCGAGACCTCGAGCCCCAGAAGATCCACCGCGGCCGTGAACAGCGCGGCGCGCAGGGCCGCCGCGGCGGCCGGCAGCGGCACCACTGCCGAGGCCGCGAAATCCGCCTCGATCCGCAGTGGCCCCGGCGGCAGTGCGCTCGGCGGAGCCGGTACGGCAGGCCGAGCCGTCGAGTCCGGGTCGGCAAGCCCCAGCCTGAGCCGCCCGAGCACCACCCCCGGTGCCCCGTCCGCCGCGCGCCGCAGCACCGTGTCGGCCGCCTGCTCGGTCAGCCAGGCCCCGTCCGCCGCCCCGCCCAGCGGAAGCAGCCTGCCGAGGCCGAGCCGTCTCCGTACCGCATCAGCAGTGGTCACTACTCCAGCCTGCAGCATCCCCGGCGCGAAACCGGGCAACCGCACTTAATGTGGGCAGCGGAGTCCACCACCGCCCGGAAAGGACGAACGGCGATGAACGACACCGCTCAGTGGAACCGGTCCGAGGCTGCTGGTAACGATCCGTCGGGCTCGGGCGAAGGTCTCAGAAAGACGCCGGGGATCAAGCGCGGCGGTGGTGATCCCGCGTCCCGCGGCCGTACCACCATCGCCGACGGCGTGGTGGAGAAGATCGCCGGACTCGCGGCCCGCGAAGTGCCCGGTGTCCATGCGATGGGCAGCGGCTTCTCCCGTACCCTCGGCGCGGTCCGCGACCGTGTGCCCGGCGGCAGGTCCAACGTCACCCGAGGCGTGAAGGCCGAGGTCGGCGAGGTGCAGACGGCCCTCGACATCGAGATCGTCGTCGACTACGGCGTCTCCATCACCGAAGTCGCTCGCGCGGTCCGCGAGAACGTCATCTCGGCGGTCGAGCGGATGGCAGGTCTCGAGGTCGTCGAGGTCAATATCGCGGTCAGCGATGTGAAACTGCCCGATGAAGAAGAGGACGAGCCGGAGCCGCGTCTCCAGTAGAGGAGCCCACGATGAGCATGGCGGTGGTCGGCCTGATGGCCGGCATGGCGCTCGGCTTCGCCGGATACTTCGGCGGCTTCGGCGCCTTCCTGCTGGTGGCCGCGTTGGGGGTGGTCGGCTTCGTCGCAGGCCGCTTCCTCGAGGGCGACCTGGAACCCGGCTACTTCTTCCGGGGTCGTGACCGCGGCGACCGGCGGCGGTGACGCCGTGGCCGCCGGGGGTCCCCCCGCCGGAGGCATGGGGAGCGTCGCGGCCGCCGAGCGCGGCGCGACCACGATCGCCGACCGGGTCGTAGCGAAGATCGCCTCGCAGGCGGCGCGGGAAGCGCTCGACGGCGTACCGGAGGGCGGCTCACCACCCCACGCCACGGTGACGGTCCACCATGACGCCGCCCGGGTGCGGGTCAGCCTCGAACTCGACTATCCCTCCGACATCGGCGCTCAGTGCGGTGCCGTGCGTCATCGAGTCGTCCAGCGGGTAAAGGCGTTGGCGGGGATGGACGTGCCCGAGGTGGCCGTGCTGGTCGAGCGGCTGCACTCCGCCCACTCGCGCAGCGCGGCTCAGGGGAGGATCCGATGAGCGAGCCACAGTCCGCACCGCCCGTACTCGATCTGGACCAGTCCGCATCGGCAGCGGCGTACGAGCCGGTTCCGGTCCTGGACGGCGAAGGCGGCAAGGCCGGACGCTTCTGGTCCGTGCGCCGGATCCCGGCCGGGCTGCTGGCGGTGGTGGTTGTCGGCGGCGCGGGTCTGCTGCTGTACGACATCGCGGCGGTGCGGGCCGACCGCCCGGCCATGCAATGGCGCCGCACCACCGCGGAGCATCTCGCGAAGTGGCGGCTGGAGGAGGTGGGGGTGCTGGCGTGCGCGGGGGTCGTGATGCTCCTCGGCGTCGGTCTGATCGTCCTCGCTGTGACACCCGGACTGCGGTCGCTGCTGCCGATGCGCCGCGACACCCCTGCCGTACGCGCCGGTCTTGACCGGGAAGCCGCGGTGCTCGTGCTGCGGGACCGGGCGATGGAGGTCTCCGGGGTGCAGTCCGCACGCGTACGGATGGGACGCGCCAGGGTCTCGGTGCGGGCGCAGTCCCACTTCCGTGAACTCGACGACGTACGCGCCGATCTGGACTCGGCGCTGGCCACCGCCATCAAGGAACTCGGCCTCGCCAGGCCGCCGGCCCTGGCCGTGCACGTCGCCAGGTCGCCGGCGAAGAAGAGGTGAGGGCGCGATGGGCGCAAAGCTGCGAGTGGTCAACCGGGTCCTGCTGGGCCTGGCCGGGCTGGTGCTGCTGTGCGTGGGTGGCGCGGTCATGGCGGCGGGGGCCGGGCTCTTGGTGCCGTCCTGGTGGCCCTGGGACGGGCGCCACGATGTGCTGCTGAGCAAGGCGGACCGGTACCGCTGGCGGGACGAGGGCTGGTGGTGGCCGACGGTCATCGCGGTGCTCGCGGTGCTGGTGCTGCTCGCCGTGTGGTGGCTGCTCGCCCAACTTCGGCGCTCCCGGCTGGCGGAAGTCCTGGTCGACAGCGGCGACGGCGAGGGCGCGCTGCTGCGGGGCCGCGCGCTGGAGGGCGTACTGGAGGGCGAGGCGAAGGCCCTGGACGGGGTCGCCCGCGCCCGGGTGACCCTGACCGGCCGCCGGAGCACGCCCGAGGCCCGGGCGGACCTGCTGCTGGAACCGCACGCGGCGCCCGTCGAGATGCTGGCGCGTCTGACGGACGAGGCGGTGGCACACGCACGGGACTCGGCGGGCCTGGCGTCGCTACCGGCGGAGGTCCGCCTCAGGGCGGCGAAGCATCGGGCGCAACGGGTGAGTTGAGGGGGGCGCCCCGCAACGCCCTAGAACCCGTGTCGCGCGCCCCCGTCCACCGGGAGCATCACTCCCGTCAAGTACGACGCCGCCGGCGACAGCAGGAACGCCGCGGCGTTGCCGAACTCCTCCGGGGTGCCGTACCTCCGCAGCGGAATGCGGGACTCGTGCGCCGTACGTGCCGCCTCCGCGTCGCCCGACAGCGCGTCGAGTTCGCGCACCCGGTCC
Organism: Streptomyces sp. NPDC002730; assembly: GCF_042888805.1. Lineage (NCBI taxonomy): Bacteria > Bacillati > Actinomycetota > Actinomycetes > Kitasatosporales > Streptomycetaceae > Streptomyces > Streptomyces sp. NPDC002730. The sequence continues at coordinate 52,927 of NZ_JBIAQG010000006.1, read as the reverse complement.
GTGTCGATACGGGCCGGCAGCAGGCCGACGACCCGGATGCCGCGCGGGCCCAGCTCGTCCGAGAGGGACTTGGCGAAACCGGCCAGGCCCGGACGGAGGCCGTTGGAGATCGTCAGCCCCGGGATCGGCTCATGGACCGAGCCGGACAGGACGAAGCCGATGACGCCGCCCTCGCCCAGCGCCGCCGCCGTGCTGCGGGCCAGGCGCACCGCGCCCAGGAAGACCGACTGGAACGCCGACTCCCACTGCTCGTCCGTATTGTCCGCGGCGAAGCCCGGTGCCGGGCCGCCCACGCTGATCAGTACGCCGTCGAGGCGTCCGAATTGTGCCCGCGCCGCCGCGACGAGGCGCTCCGCCGACGCCGGGTCGGCGTTGTCGGAGGCGAGACCCACGGCGTTCGGGCCGAGTTCCGCGGCGGCGTCCGCGACCGCCTTCTCGCCGCGTCCGCTGATGACGACCTTCGCGCCGTCGGCGACAAGCGCACGGGCGGACGCGTGGCCCAGCCCCCGCGACGCACCCGTGACGATATAGACGCGGTCCTTCAGTCCAAGATCCATGGGCCTATCCTGCCGTGTCTTCCCCGCCCAGTGCGAGGGCCGTGTTCACCAGCCCGATATGACTGAAGGCCTGAGGGAAGTTCCCGACCTGGCGCCCGCTCACCGGGTCGTACTCCTCGGCGAGCAGACCGACATCGTTGCGCAGGGTGAGCAGCCGCTCGAAGAGTTCCCTGGCCTCCTTCACCCGGCCCGTCATCCGCAGCGCGTCCGCCAGCCAGAACGAGCAGGCCAGGAACGCCCCTTCGCCTCCCGGCAGCGCGTCGACCGCCTTGTTGTCCGTGCTGTAGCGGCGCACCAGACCGTCGTGGCCGAGCTCCGCCCGTATCGTGTCCACCGTCCCGATCACCCGCGGATCGTCGGGCGGCAGAAAGCCGACCCGCGGGATCAGCAGCGCCGCGGCGTCGAGTTCCTCGGAGCCGTACGACTGCGTGAAGGTGTTCCGAACCGGGTCGTACCCCTTCTCGCACACCTCCCGGTGCACCTCGTCCCGCATCGTCCGCCACCGTGCCACGTCGCCGCGCAGCGAAGGGCGCTGCTCCAGGGTGCGTACGGCACGGTCCGCCGCGACCCAGGACATCACCTTGGAGTGCACGAAGTGGCGGCGCGCGCCCCGTACTTCCCACAGCCCCTCGTCCGGCTCACGCCACTTCGACTCCAGGAATCCGAGCAGGCTGAGCTGCAGATTCCAGGCGTGCTCCTCCGCGGACAGGCCCGCCTCCCGCCCCAGATGGAGGGAGTCGATGACCTCTCCGTACACATCGAGCTGTAGCTGGTGTACGGCCGCGTTGCCGGTACGGACCGGCGTGGAGCCCTCGTACCCGCTCAGCCACGGCAGCTCGGTCTCGGGCAGCCGGCGCTCGCCGGCCAGCCCGTACATGATCTGCAGATCGGCGGGGTCGCCGGCCACCGCCCGCAGCAGCCAGTCGCGCCAGGCCGCGGCCTCGTCGAGGTAGCCGGCCGAAATGAGCGCGTCCAGCGTGAGGGTGGAGTCACGCAGCCAGCAGAAGCGGTAGTCCCAGTTGCGTACGCCGCCGATCTCCTCCGGCAGTGACGTGGTGGGCGCGGCGACTATCCCGCCGGTCGGCGCGAAGGTGAGTGCCTTGAGGGTGATCAGGGAGCGGACGACGGCCTCGTGGTACGGGCTGTCGCTCCGGCAGCGCGAGGACCACTTGGCCCAGTCCTCCAGGCTCTGCTCCAGCGAATCGAAAGGGTCGACGAGCCCTGGCCGCGGCTCGTGCGAGGGATGCCAGGTGAGGACGAACGCCACCTTCTCGCCCGGTCCGACCGTGAACGACGAGCGGGTGCTGAACTGCTGTCCCCAGGTTTTGACCTGCGGCTCGCTGCGCAGCCATATGGAGTCGGGGCCCGCGATCGCCACCCGGTGCCCGTCCGAGCGCCGCATCCACGGCACGACGGAGCCGTAGTCGAAACGCAGCCGCAGGGTCGCGTTCATCTCGACCGTGCCGCTGACGCCCTCCACGATCCGGATGACATCGGGCGCCGTGTCGCGCTGCGGCATGAAGTCGAGGACTTTTACAGTGCCGGTCCGGGTCTCCCACACCGACTCCAGGACGAGCGATTCACCGACGTAGCTGCGGCGGGTGCACGGCCCCGCGCCCTTGGGGGCGATCCGCCAGTGGCCGTTCTCCTCGTCGCCGAGCAGCGCGGCGAAGCAGGCCGGCGAGTCGAAGCGGGGCAGGCACAGCCAGTCGATGGAGCCGTCTCTGCCGACCAGCGCCGCGGTCTGCAGATCGCCGATGAGCGCGTAGTCCTCGATACGTTGGGTCACGCTTTGGCGTGTTCCCGCCGAACGCTGCCGTTAAGCAGTCGCGGTGGCCGGCTCCGGGGCGCTCCCGGCCTCGGCCGACTGGCGGTCGCGCTTCTCGCGGCGTACGAGTATCACCCAGCCGACAGGTACGGCCGCGGCGAACAGCCACCACTGGACTGCGTACGCCATGTGCGGGCCGATGGACTCGTGGTCGGGTTCGGGGATCAGTTCCGGGTTGCCGCCCGAGGGCTCGGGCCCGCTCTGTTCCAGATAGCCGCCGAGGACGGGCCGGCCCAGCGACTTCGTCTGCTGGGCACTGTCGATCAGCATGATCTGGCGGGGCGGCAGACCGGACAGGTCCTTGATTCCGCTGGCACTCGTCGTCTCGTCGGCCTTGAGCCGGCCGGTGACGGTCACGGTGCCCTTGGGCGCGGCGGGTACGGGCGGGAAGGACTTCTGGTCGGCGGCGGACGGGACCCAGCCACGGTTGACCAGGACCGCCCGGCCGTCGGCCAGGACCAGCGGGGTCAGCACATGGAAGCCGACCCGGTCGTCGGCGGAGGTGCGGCGGCGTACGACGACTTCCCGCGCGGTGTCGAAGGTGCCGGTGGCGGTGACCTGGCGCCAGTAGTCGGTGCGCGGGACGGTGTGCCCCGGGGAGGTGAGCTCGGTCACGGGGACGGGCTTCGCCTTGAGGTTCCGCGAGATCAGGGTGTTCTGCTCGACCCGGTGCTCGTGCCGGTGAAGCTGCCAGAAGCCCAGCTCGATCATCGCGGGGATGAGGACGAGGGCGATGAGGGTGAGGATCACCCACTGCCGGGACAACAGGAAGCGGTACACCCCATGACCGTACAACTCGGGCCATGGGGTGCGGCGGGTGGGGGGTCGGGGTGCGGCCCCCGGGCGCGGGCCTGGGGCCGTGGGTTGTGGGCCGTGGGATCAGACTTTGTCGACGATGCCCGCCCTCCCGTCGGCGCGGGCGCAGTGCCCGCCGCAGAACCAGTGGCCCTCGACCTCGACGCCCTGGCCGATGATCTGGACCCGGCAGTGTTCACAGATGGGCGCCATACGGTGAATGGCGCAGGAGAAGCAGTCGAAGACGTGCACCGCGCCCTGCGCGTGCACCTCGAAGGACATGCCGTAGTCGTTTCCGCATACCTCGCAACGTGCCATGCGCCACAGGGTGGGACGCGAGGCGCCACGGGGCGAGCGGTCGCCGGGCGAGTCGCGCCGGGTTCACTCCGATGCGGGTGCCGGAGCCACATCCCGCAACAGCTGGGTGAAGGCCGCCTCGTCGATGACCGGCGTGCCGTACGACTTGGCCTTGACGGTCTTCGAGGTCGACGCCTCCGGATCGTTGGTCACCAGCAGGCTGGTCAGCCGGGAGACGCCGGAGGCGATATGCAGCCCCGCCTCGATCGCCCGGTCCTCCAGCAGCTCGCGGTCGACGGAGGTGTCGCCGGAGAAGGCCACCCGCATGCCTTGCCTGAGCGGCTTGTCCGCCTCGTACCGCCCGGGGTTGGGATAGGGGCAGGGCGGACGTTTGCGCGAGGGCCGCCAACTGCTCTGCCCGTACGAGGCCTGGTAGCCGATCCGCGGGGTGGCGGGGGAGTCCGACCACTCGGTCAGCGGGCGGCACTCCAGCAGCGGTAGCCGCACCCCGTCGCGGGCCGCGGTGTGCAGACTCGGCCGGAACGCCTCGGCCAGCACACGTGCGTCGTCGAGCGCGTGGTGCGCCCGCTGCTGTACGACACCGAAGTGCGCGGCGAGCGAGGCCAGCTTGTGGTTGGGCAGCGGCAGCCGCAGTTCCTTGGAGAGTGCGATGGTGCACAGCCGCTGACGGGTGGGCGCGGTCCGCTCCGCGCGCGCGTACTCCCGGGCGATCATCGACCAGTCGAAGATGGCGTTGTGCGCGACGAGGACCCGGCCGTCGAGCCGCTCGGAGAACTCACCCGCGATCTCGCCGAAGAGCGGGGCGCCCTCCAGCACATCGCTGGTCAGACCGTGGATCCACACCGGGCCCGGATCCCGTTCCGGGTTGACCAGGGTGTACCAGTGGTCCTCGACATTGCCCCGGGCGTCGAGGCGGTACACCGCAGCGGAGATTATCCGGTCGTCGCGGGCGAGTCCGGTGGTCTCCACGTCGACGACCGCGTACCCCTGTGGGTACGCGGCCGGCCACACTGTTGCTGCGGTTGTACGGTCGTCGAGCATGGTCACAGAGAATACGGGCCGGGACTGACAGTCCCCCATCCGCCCGGCTCGGTGACCGGGTCCGCGACGAGGCCCGTCGGTGACCGGGGCCAGGCCGGGGTGGCCGTCGACCGCTCCGGGGCGGAGCGGGCGGACGATAGCTGTCGCTCCTTCGGGGGACGTGGAACCAGGCCTGGGGGAGCAACCCCCGCTTGCCGGCAGTGGTTTCGGAGGCAGGCGCGGCGGCGTTGTCCCAGCCCCTCCGGTCCCTGTCGTCCCCTTCCTGTTCCTGTCGTCCGATTCCTGTCGTCACGTTTCAGTCGTCCGGTTTGAGTCGTCCGGTTTCAGTCGTCCAGCAGGGCGCTCACCAGCGCCCGTACGGAGGCGGTGAACAGCTTCTCCGGATCGGCGGGTCGCGCCAGCGCGCGGGCCAGCGCGAGGTCGTGTTCCGCCGCGCCGGCGCCCTCCCACAACTCGCCCTCGCCCGGCGACTGGACGGGCGAGCGTTCGCGGTTGCGCTCGACGAGTACGAAGCCGACGACCTGGAACTGCACGGCGCGCACGGCCTCGGCGGCGCGCGCCCCGCGCAGCCCGGCCGCGTGCACCTCATGGACGAGCGCCTGCTGCGCGGGCAGGAACATCCTTTCGGTGAGCCCCCGTTCATGGACCATCGCGATCAGATGAGGACGGTCCCGCAGCTCACGGCGGAGCCTGCGCGCGACCGAGACCACGCGCTCGGCGGGTGTACGGCCGGTGGGCCGGATGGCGCCCATCTCCTGGACCGTGCGCTCGACCAGCGCGTCCAGCAGTGACTCGCGATTGCCCACATGCCAGTAGATCGAGGTGACGGCGGTGCCGAGCTCGGCGGCGAGCTTGCGCATCGTCAGGGCCTGCGGGCCGTGCTGCCTGACGAGGGCGGCAGCCGAGTCGAGGACCTCGTCGCGGGTCAGGGCGGTTCTCGGCATGATGCCCCCAATTCCGGTACGTGCACGGCTCTTTACCCTTCATCGGCTCCGGTGTAACTGTGTTACAGACCCCCGGGAAGGACACTCCACGAAGGGCGGTACGACATGGCACGCGTACGGTACGGCGCGCGCACCGAGGCGGAGATCGCCGCGGCCCGCGCATCCAGTTCCAAGCTCCCCGACATCTGGTCCACGGGCGTGGTGGCGGTGTGGGAGAGCGACCCGGACGCGGTGGCGGCCGTACTGCCGCCGCCGCTCAAGCCCACCGAGCGGCCGCTCGTACGGGCCGCCATCAGCAAGGTCGACCTGCCCGGCTATCCGCTCGGCGCCGGCTCTGTTGCGGTCGCCGCGCTGCACGACGGCCGCGAGGGCTGGTACCCCTTGGTCATGCCGATGACCCATGAGCGCGCGCTGATCGGCGGCCGTGAGGTCTTCGGCGAGCCGAAGAAGCTGGGCGAGGTCGGTGTCGAACGCGACGGCCTGGTCGTACGGGCGGTGCTCGCCCGGCACGGCATCGCCTTCGTCGAGGTGCGGGGCGCGGTGGACGGACCGCTTCCGCTGCCCGAGCCGGCCGAGAAGCTCGACTTCTACTTCAAATTCCTGCCCGCCGTGGACGGCCAGGGCTTCGACGCCGACCCGGTCCTCGTCCACTGCACCCGAAACGAGAAGTTCCGCAGGCTGGAGAAGATCACCGGCGATGTGGTGCTGCGCGAGTCGATGTACGACCCCGTCGCCGACCTCCCCGTACGCAGTGTCGTCGAGCTCACCATCGGCGAGAAGACCACCGACCAGAAGGGCCGGGTCGCGGAACGGGTCAGCGCGCAGGCGCTGCTGCCGTACATCCATCAGCGCTACGACGACCCTCAGCAGATCCTCGACGGCCCGCCCGAGGGGAGCGTCTGATGGAGCTGACGGCGGGACAGGTCGCCGTCGTCACGGGCGCCGCGAGCGGCATCGGCCGTGCGATGGCGCGCCGGTTCGCGGCGGACGGCCTGAAGGTCGTCCTCGCGGACGTCGAGGAGAAGGCGCTGCGCGAGGCCACGGACGAACTGACCGAAGAAGGCGCCCAGGTGCTCGCCCGCACCGTCGACGTCAGCGACCGGGCCTCCGTGCTCGCGCTGGCGGACGTGGCGTACAAGACCTTCGGCGCCGTCCATGTGCTGTGCAACAACGCGGGCGTCGGTTCCGGTGCCGAGGGCCGGATGTGGGAACACGAGCCCAACGACTGGAAATGGGCCTTCGCCGTCAACGTCTGGGGCGTCTTCCACGGCATCCAGGCCTTCGTGCCGCACATGATCGAGAGCGGCGAGCCGGGCCATGTCGTCAACACCTCGTCGGGCGACGGCGGGATCGCCCCGCTGCCCACCGCCTCCGTCTACGCCGTCACCAAGGCGGCCGTCGTGACGATGACCGAGTCGCTGTACGCGCATCTGAAGGCGGAGCACGCGCGCGTGGGCGCGTCCGTGCTCTTCCCGGGACCGCACATGCTGCGCACCGGACTGTGGGAGTCGCACCGCAACCGGCCCCAGCGGTACGCCAAGGAGCGGCCGCGCAGGACGCCGTACCGCAGCCTCGACCAGTGGGAGGCGGCGATGAGGGACGCCGGGCACGAGGTGACGTTCACGCCGGTCGAGGAAGTCGCCGCACTCGTCGTGGACGGGATCCGTGCGGACCGGTTCTGGATGCTGCCGGAGAGCGAGCACAGCGACCGGCAGATCCGCGCCAGGTCGCAGTCGATGCTCGACCGCGCCAACCCGTCGTACCTGGAAGGCTTCATTCTCGATTGAGGGATGCGTGATGTCGGACCCGTACCTGATCATCTCCTCCGACTGCCATGCCGGACTGCCGACCGAGCAGTACCGGCCCTATCTGGACAGCAGGTTCCACCGGGCCTTCGACGGTTTCCTCGCCGGGCGCGACGCGCGCCGCGAGGAGATGAACCGGCTCGGCGTACGCAACGAAGCCTTCGCGACCAAGTGGTTCAGCGACAACTGCGAGGGCCTGAAGGGAGGTTGGGACACCGCCCAGCGGATCAAGGAGCTCGACGGCGACGGAGTGGCGGCCGAAGTCGTCTTCCCGGACGCGGACGCCGTCGACAGCCGGACCGCCGCGCCCTTCGGGGTCGGCCTGGGACTCTCCGGCGACCAGGACCCCGACCTCGGCATGGCGGGCGCGCAGGCGCACAACCGCTGGCTCGCGGAGTTCGTCGGCGGCAACGCGGAGAACGCGGCACGCCACTGCGGGGTCGCCCTGCTGCCCGTCACCGGCGAGGTCGACAGGGTCGTCGCCGAGATCCACCGGGCCAAGGAGTCCGGGCTCGGCGCGCTGATGATCCCCTCGATGTGGGTGGACAAGGCGCCGTACCACGACCGCCGTTACGACCCTGTGTGGGCCGCCGCGGCCGAGACCGGCATGCCGGTGGTCACCCACTCCGGCGCGGCGCCGCGCCATGAGTACGGCGACCACCTGGGCATCTATGTCTCGGAGGTGACCTGGTGGCCGGCCCGCCCGCTGTGGTTCCTGCTCTGGTCGGGCGTCTTCGAGCGTCACCCGGGCCTGAAGTTCGGCGTCGCCGAGTCCGGCTGTTGGTGGCTGCCGAACCTCCTCTGGTTCATGGACCGGCTCTACCTCGGCGCGCACGGCGGAAAGAAGCTGTCGCCGTTCGCCGAGCTGAAGCGGCCGCCGAGCGAGTATCTCGACCGGCAGATCTTCATCTGCGCCACCAACACCAAGCGGCGCGAGCTCGCCCAGCGGTACGAGATCGGCGTCGACAACATCCTCTGGGGCAGCGACTTCCCGCATCCGGAAGGGACCTGGCCCAACACCCGCGCATGGCTGAAGAACACCTTCCACGACATCCCGGTCGCCGAGACCCGACGCATGCTGGGCCTGGCCGCGGCGGAGGTCTTCGGCTTCGATGTGTCCGTGCTGGAGCCGATCGCCCGGCGGATCGGCCCGACGCCGGCCGAACTGGGCCAGTCCGACGACCAGTCGGCCGTCGAGGCGTCGTGGGCGAGGTCGCGAGAGGTCGGCCGCCACTGGCTGACCGACAACGACTTCCCGGTCCTGGGAGCGTCGTCATGACGGACCGCGTGTCGGGACAGGGGGCGAACCGCGTGTCGGCCCGCTACACCGTCATCTCCGCCGACTGCCACGCCGGGGCCGATCTCCTCGACTACAAGCCGTACTTGGAGAAGAGGTACCACGACGACTTCGACGCCTGGGCGGCCACGTACATCAATCCTTACGAGGATCTCCTCGCCGACACGGCCGACCGCAACTGGAACTCGGACCGCCGGATGGCCGAGCAGGAGGCGGACGGCATCGTCGCCGAGGTCGTCTTCCCCAACACCATCCCGCCCTTCTTCCCCAGCGCCTCGCTGATGGCGCCGGCGCCGCCGCGCGAGGAGTACGAACAGCGCTGGGCCGGACTGCGCGCCCACAACCGCTGGCTCGCCGACTTCTGCGCGGCGGCTCCCGGGCGCCGGGCGGGCGTCGCGCAGATCCTGCTCAACGATGTGGACAAGGCCGTCCGCGAGATCCACCGGATCAAGGAGGCGGGACTCACCGGGGGGATCCTGCTGCCCGGTACGCCGCCGGGCTCGGGCCTGCCCGAGCTGTACTCCCAGACGTACGACCCGATCTGGGCGGTCTGCGCCGAGCTCGGCATACCGGTCAACCACCACGGCGGCTCGGCGTCCCCGCCGCTGGGCGAAGAACCGGCGGCCCGCGCGGTGTTCATGGTGGAGACCACCTGGTTCTCGCACCGGGCCCTGTGGCACCTGATCTTCGGCGGCGCCTTCCGCCGCCACCCGGAGCTGAAACTGGTCCTCACCGAACAGGGCTCCGGCTGGATTCCGGGCGTGCTCGACATGCTGGACTACTACCACTCGCGCCTGGTGGCCGCGGCGACGAAGGCCGCCACCGCCGAGTCCAAGTTCGGTGCCGGGCTTGCCGCTTCGATGGGCAAGGGCCCGAGCGAGGTCTGGCGCGACAACTGCTTTGTCGGCGCGAGCTTCATGCGCCCGCACGAGGTGCCGCTGCGCGACCGGATCGGCCTCGACAAGATCATGTGGGGCAGCGACTATCCGCACGACGAAGGCACGGCTCCGTACTCCCGCGAAGGCCTCCGCATCGCCTACGCGGGTCTGCCGAGGGACGAGGTCGCAGCGATGGCCGGCGGCAACGCCGCGCGTGTGTACGGCTTCGACCTCGATCTCCTCGACCCGATCGCGGCGAAGGTCGGTCCGACGGTCGAGGAGATAGCCGAGCCCCTGGCAGAGATACCGGCCGGCGCGACGAGCCCCGCGTTCGCGCGGGGCGGGTCGGTGCGCGTCTGGTGACGGGCCGGGTGAGACCCTCCCGGGGTGACTGACGCACCCCACGACGGACCCCACGACGAAGCCCACGGCGGGGCCCTCGGCGCGCGGCTCAACTGGCTCCGCGCCGCGGTACTCGGCGCCAACGACGGCGTCGTCTCCACCGCGGGCCTCGTCGTCGGCGTCGCCGGAGCCACCGGCTCGCGCGACACCCTGCTCACCGCTGGACTGGCGGGACTACTGGCCGGCTCCATGTCGATGGCGGTCGGCGAGTACGTCTCCGTGTCCACGCAGCGCGACTCGCAGAAGGCGGCGCTGGCCATGGAACGACGCGAGCTGCGCGAACAGCCGGAGGCGGAACTCGAGGAGCTGGCCGGCCTGTTGATGTCCCGCGGCCTGTCCCAGGAAGTGGCACGGGAGGCGGCGCAGCAGCTCACCGAACGGGACGCACTGCGCGCCCACGCGCGCGTGGAGCTCGGCATCGACCCGGACCAACTGGCGAACCCCTGGCACGCGGCAGGCGCGAGCTTCCTGGCCTTCACGGTCGGCGCGCTGCTGCCGCTGCTGGCGATCGTCCTGCCGCCGGCGTCGATGCGGTTGTACGTCACCGTGTGCTCGGTGCTCACGGCCCTGGCCCTGACGGGCTGGTGGAGCGCCCGCCTGGGCGCGGCGGCGGCGGGCCCTGCGGTGCTGAGGAACCTGGGCGGGGGAGCGATGGCGATGGCGGTGACGTACGGGGCGGGGTCGCTGCTGGGCGCGGTGGGCGTCTGAGGGCCGCCGGGCCGGACCGGACCGTACGAATGCCGACTTGGCAGAAGTCACCAAAGGTTGCTGACATCTTGTCTCGCATACTTGTCGGTAACAACGTCTAGCCGCGCCCGGCCCCGGCCTCTACGGTGCACCCATGCCGAACCTGCCCGATGTCGTGCTGTGGTCGATACCCGCCTTTGTGCTGCTCAGCGTCCTGGAGATGGTGACCGTCCGCCTCCATCCGGACGAGGACGCCGCCGGATACGACGCCAAGGACGCCGCCACCAGCGTCGGCATGGGGCTCGGCAGTCTCGCCTTCGACTTCCTGTGGAAGATCCCCATCGTCGCGATCTACACCGCGGTCTACGAGCTCACCCCCGCGCGCGTCCCCGTCCTGTGGTGGACGATCCTGCTGATGCTGCTCGCGCAGGACTTCTTCTACTACTGGTCCCACCGCGGCCACCACGTCATCCGGATCCTGTGGGCCTGCCATGTCGTGCACCACTCGAGCCGGAAGTTCAACCTCACCACGGCGCTGCGCCAGCCCTGGACGAGTCTGACGGCCTGGCCGTTCTATCTGCCGCTCATCGCGTGCGGTGTGCATCCCGCCGCGCTCGCCTTCTGCTCGTCCGCCAATCTCGTGTACCAGTTCTGGGTGCACACCGAGCGGATCGACAAGCTGCCGCGGCCCTTCGAGTACGTACTGAACACGCCCTCCCACCACCGGGTGCACCACGCCTCCCAGGGCGGCTATCTGGACCGGAACTTCGGCGGGATCCTGATTGTCTGGGACCGGCTCTTCGGGTCGTTCACGCCCGAGACCGAGCGGCCCGTGTTCGGGCTCACCAAGAACATCGAGACCTCCAACCCGCTGCGGGTCGCCACGCATGAGTACGCGGCGATCGCCCGCGACATACGGGCCGCGGGCACCTGGAGCGAGCGGGCCGGGCGGGTCTTCCGCGGACCCGGCTGGCAGCCGGAGCCCCGGACCTCGGCGGCGGCTACCGCGCCGAAGTCCGGGACCCCGGCGGCGGCTGCCGCGCCGGAGCACGCCGCGTGAGCGCGGTGCCGCAGGTCGGCACCGCCGTCGCGGGCCGTGCGGCGTCCCGTGATCGGATCGGCCGGGCCATCCTCCTCTCCTTCCTCCTCGCCGTCGGCTGCGATCTGGCCTGCCTCGGCCCCGGCCCGGACATCGGGCACCAGATCGCCAAGCCCCTCCTCATGCCGCTGCTCGCGGCGTACGCCGTCACCCGTGGAGCGCCCCGGACGCTGGTCGCCGCACTGCTCTTCGGCTGGGCCGGCGACGTCTTCCTGCTCGGTGACGCGGACTGGGCCTTCCTCGTCGGCATGGGGTCGTTCGCCGCCGGACACGTCTGCTACCTGGTCCTCTTCCGACGTACACATACGTCCACACCGCTCGCGGCGGTGTACGGCACCGCCCTCGTCGGTACCGTCGCGCTGCTCTGGCCCGACCTCCCCGCCGAGTTGCGCATCCCGGTCGCCGGCTACTCGCTGCTGCTCACCGCCATGGCCTGCCGCTCCAGCGGACTCGGCCCGGTCGCGGGCGCGGGCGGGGCGCTCTTTCTGCTCTCCGACACGCTGATCGCCACCGGTGTCGCCGGGTGGCCGCAGCCGCCCGTGCCCGACTTCTGGATCATGCTCACCTACTGCGCGGCGCAGCTGCTGCTGGCCACCGGCGTGCTGGCGCGGGTTCCGCAGGCGTACCGTGAGAGCCGTACGTCCGTATGACACTCGTCTGATCAGCAAGGATTCGCCGCATGCGCGCCACCGTCATCCACGCCCCGCACGACATCCGCGTGGAGGAGGTGCCCGATCCGGCGATCCAGCAGCCCACCGACGTGGTCCTGCGTGTCCTGCGCGCCTGCATCTGCGGCAGTGACCTGTGGGCGTACCGCGGCGAGTCCGCGCGCCGGCCGGGGCAGCGCATCGGACACGAGTTTCTCGGCGTGGTCGAGGAGGCCGGTTCCGCGGTCAGCGGGTTCGCGCCCGGCGATCTTGTCGTCGCTCCGTTCGTCTGGTCCGACGGCACCTGTGACTTCTGCGGCGAGGGCCTGCACACGTCCTGCCCGCAGGGCGGCTTCTGGGGCTCGGTCGGCTTCGACGGCGGCCAGGGCGAGGCTGTGCGTGTGCCCTTCGCCGACGGCACCCTCGTCAAGCTCCCGGCCGAAGCCGCATCCGACGACCGGCTGCTGACCGCGCTGCTCGCGCTCTCCGACGTCATGGGCACCGGACACCACGCCGCCGTGGGCGCCGGGGTGCGGGCCGGCTCCACGGTCGCGGTCGTCGGCGACGGGGCGGTCGGGCTGTGCGGCGTGCTGGCTGCCAAGCGGCTCGGCGCCGAGCGGATCATCGCCCTCGGCCGCCACCAGGTGCGTACCGACATCGCGAAGACCTTCGGCGCCACCGATGTCGTCGCCGAGCGCGGCGAAGCGGCCGTCGCGGCAGTCCGCGAGCTGACCGGCGGCCAGGGCGCGCACGCCGTGATCGAGGCCGTCGGCACCGAGCAGTCGATGCGTACGGCCGTCGGGATCACCCGCGACGGCGGCGCGATCGGCTACGTGGGCGTGCCCCACGGCAGCGGTACCGGCCTGGACCTCGGCGTGATGTTCGACCGGAACATCGCCCTGCGCGGTGGCGTCGCGCCCGTCCGCGCCTACATCCCCGAGCTGCTGCCCGACATCCTGGACGGCACGATCGACCCCTCGCCCGTCTTCGATCTGTCGGTCGGCCTCGACGGCGTCCCGGCCGGCTACAAGGCGATGGACGAGCGCACCGCGCTCAAGGTCATCATCAAGCCGTGACGCCCTGGGCCTGACCCGGATCGCCGGATGAGGCCGCCGTGCTCCCCGCGTCCGTCGTCTGCGGCTCGGGGACGCGGCGCAGCCTGATCTCGTACGGCAGGTCGGAGTACTCGTCGTGGCGCAGGGCCCAGCCCTGCGCCTCGGCCGTCCGCAGGACGTAACCGGCGCCCACGGCACGGTACTTGCGTACCGGTATCTCGCAGGTCGACGGCGGCACGGCCTTGTTCTTGCCGTGCGGCGCGGTCGCCTTGCGCGTCCAGTCCGCCACCTCCTTGTCCGCGCGCCGTCCGTAGAAGGCCGTGTCGCCCTCGTGCCGGAGCTCGGGCCACGACACGAACCAGCGCGGCCAGACCTGCAGCCGGTCGCCCAGCGCGTCGATGGTCTTCTCGAAGCCCTTCTCGAACCCGGGGATCAGCGCGAACAGATCGCCCACGAAAGCGATCGCGAGGAAGAGCGCGAAGCCCGCCAGCAGCATCGCCCAGTGCAGCGGCAGCACGATGACGGTGAGGACGAACCGCAGCGTCAGCTCTGCGACGGACCGTGCGGGCAGCGGCTCCCAGGAACTCTCGTGGTACACGGGTGACTCCAGGTACGGGCGGGGCACGAAGGGCGGACGGGCAACGGTAGCCTCCGCGACCGTGCTCAGCGCCACTCGGGCGCGTCCGAGCCCCAAAAGCCGGGCGGGCGTGACCAGTTGGCCGGGCCGCCGGCGAAGGAGACCGGCGGCAGGGCGTGCCGCAGTCGGCCCATGGGGCTGTCCGTCTCCGTGAGCCACCGCTCGGAGTCGTACGCACCAGATTCCTCGGTCTCCTTGGCCTCCTTGCCCTCCTCGGCCGGATCCTTCGTGAGCCGGTTCATCAGCCACGCCGCCGTCTGGGTGAGGGAGAGCCGCACCAGCCTGGCCCTGCCCTCGTCGTGCTGCTCGGTGAGCGCGCGCAGTACCCCGGCCGCCAGCAGATATCCGGTGCCGTGGTCCAGCGCCTGGGCGGGCAGCGCGCCGGGCTGTCCCTTACCGCCCTCGATCGCGGCGATACCGGTCGCCACCTGCACCAGACTGTCGAAGCCGCGCCGTTCGGCCCACGGTCCGTACCGGCCCCACGCGGAGAGCTGCGCGATCACCAGCCCCGGGTTGCGCACGGCGAGCGCGTCGGCCGTCATTCCGTTGAACTGGTCCAGCGCGCCGGGACGGTAGCCCAGCACCACCACATCGGCGCTCTCCAGCAGCTCCTCGAAGATCCGCCGGTCGCCCGCCCGGTCGCCCAGGTCCAGCCGGGTCGACCGCTTCCCCATGCCCGTGTCGTTGTGCGCCTCCTGGCTCTCCGGCAGCCCGGGAGCGTCGATCCGCAGCACATCCGCGCCGAGCAGGGCGAGAGTGCGGGTGGCGACCGGCCCGGCGAGCACCCGGGTGAGATCCAGGACCCGCAGTCCGGCGGCCGGAAGCAGGGTCTCGCCCGTCAACTCCGGCAAGGTGCGCGGTGGTTGCTCGTCGCGCTCATGGACCGGCGCGATCGTCAGCAGCGGATGCGCGGCGGCCCGCGACCCCTGCTCGTGCGCCGCCCACTCCTCGGGCGTACGGGCGGCCACCGCGAGACCACCGGCCGCGTACACCGTCTCCTCGACCTCCGCGGCCCGGCGCCCGCCGATCTCGGCGGCGACGGCCTCCACGCCCGCGTCGCCGGGCAGCCCGAGCGCGGCCAGCAACCGGGCCCGGTGGTGCGGGTAGTTGGCGTGTGTACGGACCCAGCCGTCGCCCGCCCGCCAGAAGCGGGACAGCGGAGCGAAGGTCGTCGGTGCCACGCCGTCGACCCGCACCAGCCGGTCGCTGTGGAATGCCGCGGTCACCGCTCCGTCGTCGACCCGGACGGCCGGGACCCGGCCGCCGGTGCGGCGCGCGGCGAGCTCGGCGGCGGCCAGTGCGCAGACCGCCACGCAGGAGCGGGCCAGCTCCATGACGGGCAGCTGGGCGCGCAGCCCGCCCGTGCCTTCGTACCGGACGCGGTCGAGGAGCGCGGGATCGCCGCCGAGCGCCGCCCACGCGTGCGCCGTACCGGCCGACGAACGACCGCTCGCAGGCGTACCGCTCAAGGATGTGTGAGCCATGCACGCACTATGGCACTGAGTGCCACCCGAATGCCATAGGAACCCGTAGCCACGCACAGGGGCCGGACGCGGCACTCCGCGTCCGGCCCCCGAGAAGCACTGTTACCGGCGAACCGCGTCCAGGGCGTCGGCGACACCCGTTCCGTAGAAGCCGTTGTTGCGCTTGCCGCCCTCGCACACCGCGTCGACCGTGCCGTCGCCGTTGATGTCGTACGGGTTGGTGCAGGCCGTGTCGTCGGCCTCCGCGTAGAGCAGCGCCTTCACCTGCGCCGCCGAAGCGTGCGGGTGCTTCGACTTGATCAGCGCGACGACGCCCGCGACATGCGGCGAGGCCATCGACGTACCGGCCTTGTAGCCGTACTTGCCGCCCGGCAGCGTGGAGAGGATCCGGCCGTCGGTGGCGGGCGCGTCCGGCTTCTGGAAGGCCGTCGAGTCGCCGCCCGGGGCGGAGATGTCGACCATGCCGAGGCCGTAGTTGGAGTACGAGGCCTTCAGGCCCTTGGCACCGAGCGCGGTGACGGTGACGACACCGGGGAGCTGGGACGGGATGTCCAGGCACTCACGCGGGTTGATCACCCGCTCGACCGGGGTGGTGTCGTTCGGGCTCGTGGTGTCCGTGATCTCGTCGACGGCGAGGTCCATCTGGGAGTTGCCGGCCGCGGCGACGTTCACGGTGCCCTTGCGCTCGGCGTACCGCGTGGCGCGGGTGACGGCCTCGACGAGGGCCCCCTGGTCGGGGTCGTTCTTGCAGTTGAACAGCCACGGGTCGGTGTAGTAGCTGTTGTTGGTCACATCGACGCCGTGCTCGGCGGCCCAGACGAAGCCGCAGACGACGGACTCGGTGTAGAAGAATCCGGCCGTGGTCGCCACCTTGATGCCGGCGACCTTGACGCCCGGCGCGACACCGGTGACGCCGATACCGTTCTTGGCCGCGGCGATCGTGCCCGCGACATGCGTGCCGTGGTCGCTCTCGCCGGCGGCCGGCCGCCAGGAGCCGGGTGTCGTGTCCGGCTTGCCGCTCACGCAGTTGGCCGACGCGTTGGCGTTGAAGTTGGGCGCGAGGTCGGGGTGCGTGTCGTCGACACCCGTGTCGATGACCGCGACCGTGACCTTCTTGCTGCCCAGCGTCTTCTCGTGAGCCTTGTCCGCCTTGATGGCGGGCAGGTCCCACTGGAGCGGCTCGAGCGGGTCCTGTCCCGACTCGGCCTGCGCCGCCGCGGTCTTCGCCTCCTGGGCGGTGAGCGGGCGCTCGGAGTTGATCGAGGTGTCGCTCGCGGCGGCGATCGGCGCGGTACGCGTCGCGCCGGCCGAGGCGACGCCCCTGACCTGGCGGATCGTCTTGGCGAAGTCCGGGTTCTGCGAGTGGACGACGATGACGCCGATCCGGTCGTAGGCGATCACCACCGAACCGCCGGCCTTGGCTATCGCCTTCTTGACCGACTTGGCGGTGCCGTGCCCGCCCTTGACGTTCACGACGTACGACAGCTTCGGGCCGTCGGTCACCACCGCGGCGGGTACTTCGTCCGCCGGGGCTGCCGAGGCGGCTCCCGCGGGAAGGAAGCCGAGCGAGGCCGTGAGCGCCAGACCTGCGGGCAGGGCGAGTGCGCGCCGCCGTCTGGATCCCAGATGAGCCATGGGTTCTCCACATCATCCGTGACAACCGCCCAGACAGACGCGAATGGGCGGGTACATGACCAGCGAAGCTATCGCTGATCATGCGGCCCCATCAATGAGTTCGAGAAGAAACCGGGAAGAAAAAGGCCGACGCTGAACCACTTCGACGCGCTCTCCGTGCCGTTGTCAGGGGGTGGAGCAACATCAAACCGTCCCCGACCGTGAGGTTCCGCTGTGACCATCCCCAAGTCCTTCCCCACCCCACCCGCGTCGCGAGGAGATTCCGTGGCTACCGATGCACCGTCGCCCCCGGGCGGTCTGGACACCAGCCCCGCTCAGCCCACGACAGAGGCGTTCGTCGAGGTGCAGGAGAGTGCGGAATTCGGCGAACTGCGCCGCACCTACCGCTCCTTCGCCTTCCCCCTGACCGTCGCCTTCATCGCCTGGTACCTGCTGTACGTCCTGTTGTCCAACTACGCCGGCGGCTTCATGGGCACGAAGTTCGTCGGCAACATCAACGTCGCCCTCGTCTTCGGACTTTCCCAGTTCGCCACCACCTTCCTCATCGCCTGGCTGTATGCGCGTTACGCCTCCACAAAGCTCGACGCGAAGGCCGAGGCGATCAAGTCCCGTATGGAGGCCGACGCATGAGCGCCGCGTACGCCGCGTATCCCACGGTCCAGTTCGCCGCCGGAGGAGGGGCGAGCGAGCACCGGCCGCTGATCATCACACTGTTCGCGTGCTTCGTCGTCGCGACCCTCTTCATCACCGTGTGGGCCGGCCGTCAGACCAAGAGCGCATCCGACTTCTACGCCGGCGGCCGCCAGTTCACCGGCTTCCAGAACGGCCTCGCGGTCTCCGGCGACTACATGTCCGCCGCCTCCTTCCTCGGTATCGCGGGCGCCATCGCCCTCTTCGGCTACGACGGCTTCCTGTACTCCGTCGGCTTCCTGGTCGCCTGGCTGGTCGCGCTGCTGCTGGTCGCCGAACCGCTGCGCAACTCCGGCCGCTACACAATGGGCGATGTCCTCGCCTACCGGATGCGCCAGCGCCCGGTCCGCACCGCCGCCGGCACCTCCACCATCGTCGTCTCGATCTTCTATCTGCTGGCGCAGATGGCGGGCGCGGGCGTACTGGTCTCGCTGCTGCTCGGCATCACCAGCGACGCGGGCAAGATCGCGATCGTCGCGCTGGTCGGTGTACTGATGATCGTGTACGTGACCATCGGCGGTATGAAGGGCACCACCTGGGTGCAGATGGTCAAGGCCGTCCTGCTCATCGCGGGCACCGTGCTCATCACCTTCCTGATCCTGCTGAAGTTCAACTTCAACCTCTCGGACCTGCTCGGCTCGGCGGCGAAGAACAGCGGCAAGGGATCGGCGTTCCTGGAGCCCGGCCTCAAGTACGGCGCCACCGGCACCTCGAAGCTGGACTTCATCTCGCTCGGTATCGCGCTGGTACTGGGCACCGCGGGCCTGCCGCACATCCTGATCCGCTTCTACACCGTGCCCACCGCCAAGGCCGCCCGTAAGTCGGTGATCTGGGCGATCGGCATCATCGGCGCCTTCTATCTGATGACGATCGTGCTCGGCTTCGGTGCTGCCGCGCTGCTCAAGCCCGGCGACATCATCGCCTCGAACAAGGCGGGCAACACGGCGGCTCCACTGGCAGCCCTGGAGATCGGCGGCGGACCGGGATCCGCCGGAGGCTCGATTCTGCTGGCGGTGATCTCCGCGGTCGCCTTCGCCACCATCCTCGCGGTGGTCGCGGGCCTCACCCTGGCGTCCTCGTCCTCCTTCGCGCACGACATCTACGCGAACGTCATCCGCAAGGGCAAGGCCACCGAGAAGGAAGAGGTCCGCGCGGCCCGCTGGGCAACGGTCGCCATCGGCGTCGTCTCCATCGCGCTCGGAGCGCTCGCCCGTGATCTGAACGTGGCGGGCCTGGTCGCACTCGCCTTCGCGGTGGCCGCATCGGCGAATCTGCCGACGATCCTCTACAGCCTGTTCTGGAAGAGGTTCACCACACAGGGCGCCCTGTGGTCCATCTACGGCGGCCTGACCGCGTCGGTGGTGCTGGTGCTCTTCTCGCCGGTCGTCTCCGGCAAGCCCACCTCGATGTTCAAGACAGCGGACTTCTACTGGTTCCCGCTGGAGAACCCGGGCATCGTCTCGATCCCGCTGGGCTTCCTCCTCGGCTGGCTCGGCTCCCTCCTGTCGAAGGAAGAGGCCGACAAGGGCAAGTACGCGGAGCTCGAGGTCAAGTCCCTCACCGGGATCGGAGCACACTGACCCGGGACGCAGTACCGAGTGCCGGGCAGGGCCGCGTCGTAGAGTCCTACGACGCGGCCCTGCCGCTCCTCGTGACAATCGGGCCCCGGAGTTGTCAGCCCTCTGGCGTAGGCTCGAAGGCAATAAGATCCGCCAAGCGGGGAGGGGGCCCACCGTGCTCATCGACACCTATGGCCGTGTGGCCACTGACCTGCGAGTTTCACTGACCGACCGGTGCAATCTGCGGTGTATGTACTGTATGCCGGAAGAAGGTCTGCAGTGGCTCGCCAAGCCTGATCTGCTCAGTGACGACGAGATTGTCCGGCTGATCCGTATCGCCGTCACCGACCTCGGTATCACCGAGGTCCGCTTCACCGGCGGGGAGCCGCTGCTGCGGCCGGGGCTGGTCGGAATAGTCGAGCGGTGCGCCGCTCTCGAGCCCCGCCCCCAGATGTCGCTGACCACCAATGGCATCGGACTCAAGCGCACGGCAGACGCGCTCAAGGCCGCCGGCCTGGACCGGGTCAATGTCTCGCTCGACACCCTGCGCCCCGACGTCTTCAAGACCCTCACCCGCCGCGACCGCCACCGCGATGTGCTGGACGGCCTGGAGGCCGCCCGCGCCGCCGGCCTCACCCCTGTCAAGGTCAATACGGTTCTGATGCCGGGGCTCAACGACGACGAAGCTCCCGAGCTGCTTGCCTGGGCCGTGGCCAACGACTACGAGCTGCGCTTCATCGAGCAGATGCCGCTCGACGCTCAGCACGGCTGGAAGCGCGACGGCATGATCACCGCCGGCGACATCCTGGAGTCCCTGCGTACGCGCTTCACGCTCACCGCGGAGGGCGACGAGGAGCGCGGATCCGCGCCCGCCGAGCGCTGGACCGTGGACGGCGGACCGCACCGGGTCGGCGTCATCGCCTCCGTCACCCGCCCGTTCTGCCAGGCCTGCGACCGCACCCGCCTCACCGCCGACGGCCAGGTGCGCACCTGTCTGTTCGCCCGCGAGGAGACGGACCTGCGCGCCGCGCTGCGCTCGGACGCGCCCGACGAGGAGATCGCGCGCATCTGGAAGCTGGCGATGTGGGGCAAGAAGGCGGGATCGGGCCTTGACGACCCGTCGTTCCTGCAGCCCGACCGGCCGATGTCAGCGATCGGCGGCTGAGCCGGATTCCGGGCCGCGCGAGTCGGCACCGGAGCCAGAGTCGGCATCCGAGCCCGAGCCGGCGCCGGAGGAGCCACGCTCCCACTCCTCGAGCGTCACCACATCCTTGAGAAAACCGCGCAGGTCAAGGAAGTGGGAGAGATGCTCACGGTGCTCGTCGCAGGCGAGCCAGGTCTTGCGGCGCTCAGGAGTGTGCAGCTTCGGGTTGTTCCACGCCAGCACCCAGACGGCGTCGGTGCGGCAGCCCTTGGCGGAGCAGATCGGTGTTTCGTCACTCACTGATGTTCATCCCAAACAAGGCGACGCCGAGCAGCCACGGGGGGAGCTGCCCGGCGTCGGTCCGTCGCTCCGACGGGGGATGCGGAGCGCCTACGAAGTATGTCACGGGGAACGGGGTGCGGTGCACCGGAACTTCATGATTGATCTGAGCTTTTCTTGAGCTTCGCAAGCCCCGTGAAATCAGCTCTGGTCGCGCTCTCGACGGTCCCGCTCGGAGGCTCCGGCTTCCGGCTCGTCCTCCGCTGCGGCGGCTGTGGGCGGTCCCGGGGAAGGCGCGATCATCGGCCGGGAAGGGGTCGGAACAAAGGTCGACGGCAGCGAAGGCGCGTTCTCCCGGCCCGCGTTGGCGATCACCACGGCAATGTAGGGAAGAAGCCCACCGAGCACCAGCGCCACGATCGCCACATGACGTTCGACGTTCCACAGGACGGCGGCGAGGATCACCGCCAAGGTCCGCACCGACATCGAAATCACATAGCGGCGCTGCCGGCCACGGACGTCGTCCGCGAGCCCCTTCCGGGCTCCCGTGATCCGGAAGACCTCCGTACTGCCATGCTTCCGCATCAGGTTCCACCACCGATTTTCCACGCCGGACGCTCCCAGGTCCTGACGCCTTCCACCGTACGCCGCACCTCCGACACCTACGAGAGCGGGGGGAGCCCCGCCTGCGTGTCCCGACTGCGCCGTAGCGCGTATGGCGCCGCCCGACATGCGCTGTACCGCGGACAGGCCGAGACTGACGGCGTAACTGCTCATGCGGAGCACGTACCAGGAGGCAGCCATGGGCTGGTTGTGGGCGATCATCGTGGGCTTCGTGCTGGGCCTGATCGCGAAAGCGATCCTTCCCGGCAAGCAGCACATGCCCCTGTGGCTGGCCACCATCTGCGGCATCGCCGGCGCTGCGCTCGGCAACTGGCTCGCGATGGGTCTCGGCATCGCCGAGACCAAGGGCATCGACTGGGGCCGGCACGGACTCCAGCTCTTGGCGGCCGTCGTCATCGTCTTCCTCGGCGAAATGGCCTATACCGCGATGCGGGGCAAGAGGCAGAGAGCCTGAGCCGGGTACGGCGGCGGCCGGGTGAGCAACGAAGCTCACCCGGCCGCCACCGGACTCGGTTCTTCTGCCGCGGCTGATCAGCCGGCCGTGACCTCGACCGCAGCCAGGTTCTTCTTGCCCCGGCGCAGCACGAGCCAGCGGCCGTGCAGCAGCTCCTCCTTCGCCGGTACGGCGTCCTCGGTGGTGACCTTCACGTTGTTCACGTAGGCCCCGCCCTCCTTCACCGTGCGGCGGGCGGCCGACTTGCTCGGCGCGAGACCCACTTCCGCGAGCAGATCCACGACCGGGCCAAGCTCGGCGACCTGGGCATGCGGCAGCTCGGAGAGCGCCGCCCGCAGCGTCGGCTCGTCGAGTTCGGCCAGCTCGCCCTGCCCGAAGAGCGCCTTCGACGCATTGACGACCGCGGCGCACTGGTCAGCGCCGTGCACCAGCGTCGTCAGCTCCTCGGCCAGCGCCCGCTGCGCGGCACGCGCCTGCGGCCGCTCCTCGGTCAGCTTCTCCAGCTCCTCGATCTCCTCGCGGGACTTGAAGCTGAAGATCCGCAGGAACTTGGAGACGTCCCGGTCGTCCGCGTTCAGCCAGAACTGGTAGAAGGCGTACGGAGTGGTCCGCTCCGGGTCGAGCCAGACCGTGCCGGACTCCGTCTTGCCGAACTTCGTGCCGTCGGCCTTGGTGATCAGCGGTGTGGCCAGCGCGTGCACCTCGGCCTCGGGCTCGACCCGGTGGATCAGGTCGGTGCCCGCGGTGAGGTTGCCCCACTGGTCGCTACCGCCGGTCTGCAGGGTGCAGCCGTACCGCCGGTACAGCTCCAGGAAGTCCATGCCCTGCAGGATCTGGTAGCTGAACTCGGTGTAGCTGATACCCGCGTCGGAGTTCAGCCGCCGGGCGACCGCCTCCTTCGCGATCATCTTGTTGACCCGGAAGTACTTGCCGATGTCGCGCAGGAAGTCGATCGCCGAGAGCCCCGACGTCCAGTCCAGGTTGTTGACCATGGTCGCGGCGTACGGACCGTCGAAGTCGAGGAACCGCTCGATCTGCCCGCGCAGCCGCTCCACCCAGGCCGCGACGACCTCCGGAGCGTTCAGTGTGCGCTCCGAGTTCGGCTTCGGGTCACCGATCAGACCGGTGGCACCGCCGACCAGGCCCAGCGGGCGGTTCCCCGCCTGCTGGATCCGGCGCATGGTGAGGATCTGGACCAGGTTGCCGAGGTGCAGGCTGGGCGCGGTCGGGTCGAAGCCGCAATAGAACGTGACGGGACCGTCCGCGAACGCCTTGCGCAATGCGTCCTCGTCAGTGGAGAGAGCGATCAGCCCTCGCCACTGCAGTTCGTCGACGATGTCCGTCACGGGTCTCGCGTCTCCTTCGGTGTGCTGGGGGGACGTCTGTGCATACAGACTCCTCCGAGGTTATACGCCCTGGCTGACCGAACTCATATTGAAATCCGGGACCCGGAGCGCGGGCATCGCGGCCCGGGTGAACCAGTCGCCCCACTCGCGCGGCAGCGTCTTCTCGGTGCGGCCGGCCTCGGTGGCCCGCGACAGCAGGTCGACCGGCGACTCGTTGAAGCGGAAGTTGTTGACCTCGCCGACGACCTCGCCGTTCTCCACGAGATAGACGCCGTCCCGGGTGAGACCGGTCAGCAGCAGCGTCGCCGGGTCGACCTCGCGGATGTACCAGAGGCAGGTCAGCAGCAGCCCGCGGGCCGTCGCGGACACCATCTCGTCCAGCGAACGCTCACCGCCGCCGTCCAGGATCAGATTGCCGGCGCCGGGCGCGACCGGCAGGCCCGTCAGAGCGGCGCTGTGCCGGGTGGTGACCAGATGCTCCAGCTTTCCGTCGCGTACCCAGTCGGTCTTCGACAGCGGCAGGCCGTTGTCGAAGACCGAGGCGTCGTCGCCGGAGGAGTGGGCGATCACGAAGGGCGCGGACTCCAGGCCCGGCGCGTTCGGATCGCTGCGCAGAGTAAGCGGAAGATCGGACAGCTTCTCGCCGACGCGGGTGCCGCCGCCCGGCTTGGAGAAGACCGTACGGCCCTCCACCGCGTCCCGCGCCGTCGACGACCACAGCTGGTAGATCAGCAGATCGGCCACGGCGGTGGGCGGCAGCAGCGTCTCGTACCGCCCGGCGGGCAGCTCGATTCGGCGCTGAGCCCAGCCGAGGCGCTGCGCGAGCTCCGCGTCCAGCTGCGCCGGGTCCACGTCCTTGAAGTCCCGCGTCGAACGGCCCGCCCAGGCGGAACGGGCGCGGTCCGGGGACTTGGCGTTGAGCTCCAGCGTCCCGTTCGGCTGGTCGTGCCGCAGCCGCAGCCCGGTCGACGTACCGAGGTAGGTGGAGGTCAGCTCATGGTTGGCGAAGCCGTAGAGCTCACGCTCACCGGCCTTGGCGCGGGCGAAGGCCTCACCCAGCGCGGGCGCGAAGTCCGCGAAGACGGCCGAGGACGTCTCGAGAGGCGCGTCCGTGAAGTCCGGGGAGGCCGGGACCCCTTCGACGAGCGGCTGGGCGTCCTCGGCGGGCCCGGCTCCGCGGGCGGCGGCCTCCGCGGCCCGTACCAGCGGCTCGAGATCGGCAGCGGTGACGGCGGACCGCGACACGACACCGGAGGCGGTGCCCTCGGCGCCGTCGACGGTCGCAATGACGGTGAGGGTGCGGCCGCGGGTCACACCGTTGGTGGTCAGGGCGTTGCGGGCCCAGCGCAGATTGGCGGAGGAGTGCTCGTCGGCGATGACGACACAGTGGTCGGCGGTGGACAGCTCCAGCGCCCGCTCGACCGTCTCGTGCGGCTTGCTGTTGCGGCTCATCGACCGGCCTCCTGCGTGGTGTTGAGACTGAACGGCGTGCGGCGCGCTCTCATCGGCCCGCCTCCTGCGTCGTGTTGAGGATGTTGACGCCGCGGAACAGCGCGGAGGGGCAGCCGTGGGAGACCGCCGCGACCTGGCCCGGCTGGGCCTTCCCGCAGTTGAAGGCGCCGCCCAGGACGTACGTCTGCGGGCCGCCCACCTTCTCCATCGAGCCCCAGAAGTCCGTCGTCGTCGCCTGGTACGCGACATCGCGCAGCTGACCGGCCAGCCTGCCGTTCTCGATACGGAAGAAGCGCTGCCCGGTGAACTGGAAGTTGTAGCGCTGCATGTCGATCGACCACGACCGGTCGCCGACCACATAGATGCCGCGCTCCACCCCGCCGATCAGATCCTCCGTCGACAGGCCGCCCGGCTCCGGCTGCAGTGACACGTTCGCCATCCGCTGCACCGGCACATGGCCCGGGGAGTCCGCGTAGGCGCAGCCGTTGGACCGGCCGAGACCCGTCAGCTTCGCGATCCGCCTGTCCAGCTGGTAGCCCACCAGCGTGCCGTCCTTGACGAGGTTCCACGACTGCGCCTCGACGCCCTCGTCGTCGAAGCCCACCGTGGCGAGACCGTGCTCGGCGGTCCGGTCGCCCGTCACATTCATGATCGAGGAGCCGTACGCCAGCTTCCCCAGCTTGTCGAAGGTGGCGAAGGACGTCCCGGCGTACGCCGCCTCGTACCCCAGCGCCCGGTCCAGCTCGGTGGCATGGCCGATCGACTCGTGGATGGTCAGCCAGAGATTCGACGGGTCGACCACCAGGTCGTAGCGTCCCGCCTCGACGCTCGGCGCGCGCATCTTCTCGGCCAGCAGCGCCGGGATCTGCTCCAGCTCGGACTCCCAGTCCCAGCCCGTGCCGGTCAGATACTCCCAGCCGCGCCCCACCGGCGGCGCGATCGTGCGCATCGAGTCGAACTCGCCCGTCGTCTCGTCGACGGCGACGGCCGTGAGCTGCGGATGCAGCCGCACCCGCTGCTGCGTGGTGACGGTGCCCGCCGTGTCCGCGTAGAACTTGTTCTCCTGGACCGTGAGCAGCGAGGCGTCCACATGTGCGACGCCGTCCGCCCGCAGCAGCCGCGCGCTCCACTCCGCGAGCAGCGCCGTCTTCTCCTCGTCGGGCACCTCGAACGGGTTGATCTCGTACGCGGAGACCCAGGTCCGCTCCGCGTGCACCGGCTCGTCCGCCAGCTCCACCCGCTCGTCGGAGCCCGCCGCCGCGATCACCTGCGCCGAGAGCTTCGCCATCGCGACCGCCTGGCCGGCGACCCTGGCGGCCGCGTCCATCGTCATATCGACCCCTGAGGCGAAGCCCCAGGCACCGCCGTGGACCACCCGCACCGCGTACCCCAGGTCCGTGGTGTCCGATGAACCGGCGGGCTTGGCGTCGCGCAGCCGCCAAGCCGCACTGCGTACGCGCTCGAAGCGGAAATCGGCGTGCTCGGCGCCGAGAGCACGCGCCCGCGCAAGTGCCGCGTCGGCGAGGGCCCGCAGCGGCAGCGCGGTGAACGTCTGATCGATGTCATGGGCCACAAGCGGCCTCCCCTTCTCACGGCCTCGGATCACTACGCGGAAGTGAAGCACGCCTCCCACCCGGCTCCGAATCGGAAATCGCGGTAACTACCTCATGAGCACAGGCGGCGCTGCGCAGCGGATCCCCACCAGGTGGAGCTCGCCACGTAGTCCAGGAACCGCGAACCACTCGCATCACGCCGCACTGGCGTTCAACTCGACGTCCCCACTGCCGAGTCCGGCTGTGGGCCCCCGCTCATGGATCTGCTCGCGCCCGGCTGGGACATCACGGCCGACGCCCGTCGGCAAGCAGATCCGCTGCCTCCTCCCGCGTGACCGCTGACCGCGAATGACCGGCCGGAGGTCTCAAATGCCGCATCGACGTGCGATTTCGCCGATTGTCGTACCCCGGGGGTAGTCTCTCGGTCACGCGGAGTTGACAGTCAACTCCCGGTACCGCCGTGAGCGTTGGGGAGATGGTGGATGGTCGGGCGCGAAGTGTCACCGGCGGATCACCAGCACAAAGAGATCCGCGAAGTCCTCAAGCGGCTCGTTGCCGTCGGCTGGACACTGCGCAAGGAAGGGCACTGGGGGCGGCTGTACTGCACCTGTGCCGAAGGGTGCCTCACCATCCCGGTGCCGGGTACGGCGAAGAATCCCGGGCGCACGGCACGGAACCTCGCGCGGCGCGCGAAGCTGTGCCCGCTCCCTGAGGGGGACCCGCGCCGTGCCCCGGGTGGCGGTGTTGTCGTTTGACAACGTACGTGCACTGGGTAAGTCTGCCCAGAGGGGTGGCGGATCCTGGCGCGGGTTCGTGGAGCACGATCAAGGGGGTTGGGGCGCGATGGAATACGAGTTTGTCTTCGTCGTGGACGGCATCAGCGTGGACGACGACGTGGCGGTCGGCGTCATCTTCGACGAGTTCGACGGGCTGCTCACCCGTCACCGGGGCAAGCATCTCCTGGATGTGTCGGAAAGCGGGGACAGTGCCATTGACGCGGCGCACCGCCTGGTCGTACGGCTGCACCAGGAGCTGCCCCAGCTGCGTCTGCTCCGGCTCGACCCGGACCTGGTCGGCGTATCGGACATCGCCGAGCGGGCCGGCCGCAGCCGGCAGAACGTCCTGCAGTGGGTGAACGGCGAGCGGCGTCATGACGCCCCGGCGTTCCCGGAGCCCGAGGGCACGGTCGGCCGCTCCCTCGTCTGGCGCTGGGCAGAGGTCAACGCCTGGCTGGCGGCGATCGGCGAGAAGGTCGGTGACGTAGGAGCGGCCCGCGAGGACGCCCTGCATATCGACTTCATGCTGCCGCGCTGGCGGCAGGTGCTCGACGACGGTCTGCCGATCGTGCGCTTCGTCCACGCGGTGCAGGACGACGACCGTTCGGCAGACCGAGCCGCCGTCGCGCAACTGCTGGAAGGCACCCTCTCCGCCCCCGGCGTCCTGGAGATGATTTCGGCCTTCCCTCGAGCCGAACATCAACGGCTCACCGTGGTCTGCGCTGTGCTTCCCGACCGTCTTGACACCGTGGCCTCACGCATAGGACGCGACGAGACATGGGTGATCCTCGCCTTCCAGGGGAGAGAGAACGAGCTGTATCTCCCTCCTGTCAGCGCACGTGAGATCCCCGGTTCACGGCCCGTCTCGGAATTGGGGCTCGGCAGGGACGCGACCGTGGGCGACCTGCTGCTCGTCATCGACAACGGCGCGGTGTCGCCCACCACCCCGGTGGCCGTCGCCTGACGGATGGGGAGTACCCAGGTGACCGGTGTCCCCATCCGTTCCGTCACACCGCGTGCAGGGCCGGCCGGGGCGAATGAACCGGCCTGCCGTATGCGGAGCTGAAGGCCGGGATCGACGAGCTCGCGCGGCGGCTCGTGCAAAGCCGCGGTTCGGCAATTCTGTAGGGACCCAACAGTGACTTCAGGACGGCGCTGTCAGGGCCCGATTCTCCGTAATGCGGGCGGGACCGATAGGTTTTCGAGGTACCAGACCGCTATCGAAAGGGTGATCCGTTGAGCCGCTCGGTTCTCGTCACCGGAGGAAACCGGGGCATCGGCCTCGCCATCGCCCGCGCGTTCGCCGATGCCGGCGACAAGGTCGCGATCACGTACCGCTCCGGCGAGCCGCCGGCCGGCTTCCTCGCCGTCAAGTGCGACATCACCGACACCGAGCAGGTGGAGCAGGCCTACAAGGAGATCGAGGAGAAGCACGGTCCGGTGGAGGTGCTGGTCGCCAACGCCGGTGTCACCAAGGACCAGCTCCTGATGCGGATGTCCGAGGACGACTTCACCACCGTCCTCGACACCAACCTCACCGGCACCTTCCGGGTCGTGAAGCGCGCCAACCGCGGCATGCTGCGGGCCAAGAAGGGCCGCGTCGTGCTGATCTCCTCCGTGGTCGGACTGCTGGGCTCGGCGGGGCAGGCGAACTACGCCGCATCGAAGGCCGGTCTCGTCGGCTTCGCCCGCTCCCTCGCCCGTGAGCTCGGCTCGCGGAACATCACGTTCAACGTCGTCACACCCGGTTTTGTCGACACCGACATGACCAAGGTGCTCACGGACGAGCAGCGCGCGGGCATCGTCTCGCAGGTGCCGCTCGGCCGTTATGCGCAGCCGGAGGAGATCGCCGCCACGGTGCGCTTCCTCGCCTCCGACGACGCCTCGTACATCACTGGAGCCGTCATCCCCGTTGACGGCGGATTGGGCATGGGTCACTGATCACATGAGTGGAATCCTCGCCGGCAAGCGCATTCTCGTCACAGGCGTCCTCACCGAGGGGTCCATCGCCTTCCACGCCGCCAAGGTGGCCCAGGAGGAGGGCGCGGAGGTCATCCTCACCGGCTTCGGCCGGCTCTCACTCGTCGAGCGCATCGCGAAGCGGCTGCCCAAGCCCGCCCCGGTCATCGAGCTGGATGTCACCAACCAGGAGCACCTGGACGGCCTCGCGGACAAGATCCGTGAGCACTCCAGCGACGACTCGGGCCTCGACGGCATCGTGCACTCGATCGCCTTCGGCCCGCAGGGCGCGTTCAACTTCCTCGAAGCGAGCTGGGAGGACGTCTCCACGGCCGTCCAGGTCTCGGCGTACTCCTACAAGTCGCTCACCATGGCTTGCCTCCCGCTGATGCAGCGCGGCGGCTCGGTCGTCGGCCTCACCTTCGACGCGACGATCGCATGGCCGAAGTACGACTGGATGGGCGTGGCCAAGGCGGCCCTGGAGTCCACCAACCGCTACCTCGCCCGCGACCTCGGCGCCAAGAACGTCCGCTGCAACCTGATCGCGGCCGGCCCGATCAAGTCGATTGCCGCGAAGTCCATCCCGGGCTTCGAGGAGCTCGCGGACGTGTGGAACCACCGCGCCCCGATCGGCTGGGACCTGGCCGACCCGGACCCGGCCGGCCGCGGTGTCGTCGGTCTGCTCTCGGACTTCTTCCCGCGCACGACCGGCGAGATCGTCCATGTCGACGGTGGCGTGCACATGATGGGTGCCTGACCCCCTCTCGTACGAGAATCCCTCTCGTACGAGAACGACGCCCCGTTTCCCGCCCTGTGCGGGGAGCGGGGCGTCGCCCGTTCGGGCCCCCGGAGCGCGCGGCGCACCGCCGGGAAGGCGACGCTGGAGAGGCAATCCCCCTTGTGGTGCAGCCGCGGCTATTTCGCGCCGCAGTACGGCCGAGGAGGTCCTGCTTGTGCGTACGACCTTGTGCTTCGCCTCCGTACTGACCACGGTGACGGTGCTGGCCCTGCTGTGGGCACCGCCGACCGCCGTTTCCCAGCCGCCCCCCGAAGATTCGAAGCCCCAGTCCGAGCCGCGGGATTTCAAGGCCGACTGCCGCACCGTCGTCGACGGCTCCCGGGCCACCGCCTACTGCCACAACCCGTACCCCCAGACCGACCGCGTCCGGCTGCACATAGAGTGCGAGCGCTGGTGGGACGTCGACGCGGACAGCGCGCCCGTCGAGATAGGCCCGGCCGGCTACGCAGAGCTCACCGACCGCTGCTGGAAGGAGGTGAGCACGGTCTGGGTCAGCCACCAGCCCCTGCGGGATTCCGCAGGCACATGAACGGGTAGCCCGCCGCCTCCGCGGCCGCCGCATCACCATCGCCCGCGCGGATCGCCTCGACCATCCGCGCGTGGTCCATATGGTTCTCCGGGCGCAGTTCGCGGCCGATGTCGTCGCGCAGCCAGTCCCGCAGCAGATCGCCCAGGTCGGCGTAGATCTCGGTCAGCACCTCATTGTGCGAAGCAGCCACCACCGCCTGATGGAATGTCGCATCCGCGGCGACGAACTGCTCCGCGTCGCCCGTGGCCCACGCCTCCTCGCGGCGGGCGAGGAGGGTGTCCAGCTGCTTGAGATCGCGTTGCGTACGCCGCTCGGCGGCCAGCTTGGCGGCGGAGGACTCGAGGGTGGAGCGCAGCTCGGCGATATGCCGGGGGTTGGCGTCGGCGAAGCGGCGGTGCATGACGCCGGCCAGTTCGCTCGTCGCCACGACATACGTCCCCGAACCCTGCCGGATGTCCAGGAGTCCGTTGTGCGCGAGCGCGCGGACCGCCTCGCGGACGGTGTTGCGGGCCACGCCCAGCTGCTCGACCAGTTCCGGCTCAGTGGGGATCCGGGAACCTACCGGCCACTCGCCCGAGGTGATCTGGTTCCGCAGCTGGGCGATCACCTGGTCGGAGAGTGCGGAACGCCGGGGAGAGGTCAGCGCCATGGTGCTCCTTGTGCACAAGACTCGTACGGGATTGGACAACCAATCATCCCATGATTCTATGATGGCCGCATGCCCGACGAGACCCAGACGCTGAGCCCCGCCACCACCGACCGTACCGCCGTGGAACCGTTCGCCTCGAGGCCCGCGGCCTGGCTCACCCGGCTCGTGATCGCAGGCATCGTCCTCGCGGCACTCAATCTCCGCCCCGCCATCACCAGCCTCGGCGCGCTCCTCGAAGAGGCCCGGGTCGGGCTGCACATGAGTGGCAGCGTGGCCGGCGTCCTCACCTCCGTACCGCCGCTCTGTTTCGCGCTCTTCGGGATCGCGGCACCGCGGCTTGCCCGCCGCTTCGGCGCCGGGGCCGTCGTCTGCGCGGGCATGGCCGCCATCGCGACCGGGCTGCTGATCCGGCCCTTCGCAGGCGGCACAGTCGGCTTTCTCGCCGCCAGCGCGCTCGCCCTCATGGGCATCGCCGTCAGCAACGTCCTGATGCCGGTGATCATCAAGCGGTACTTCCCCGACCGCGTCGGCTCCATGACCGGGCTCTACTCGATGGCGCTGGCGCTCGGCACCGCTGCCGCCGCGGCTGCCACCGTGCCCATGACCGAGGCGCTGGGCGGCAGTTGGCGGGTCGGCCTCGGGATCTGGGCGGTCCTCGCCGCACTCGCCGTACTGCCCTGGATCGGCCTGGTCCGCGACCGCGGTGCGGCCGCGCGGAGCGCTCCGGCCGCACCGGCCCAGGACACCCGGGCCCCACGGGTCACCCGCAGCCGCACCGCATGGGCGCTCGGCTGTTTCTTCGGCCTCCAGGCCACCGGCGCGTACATCACCATGGGCTGGATGCCGCAGATCTTCCGTGACGCGGGGGTCTCGGCCGGCACGGCCGGTGTGCTGCTCGCCGTGACCATGGTGATGGGCGTGCCGCTCGCCTTCGTCATCCCGCGGCTGGCCACCCGGATGAGGACCCAGGGCCCGATCGTCGTCGCCCTCGGCCTGTGCGGACTGACCGGCTACGCGGGCCTGTTCTTCGCGCCGGCCGCCGGAGCCTGGGCCTGGGCGCTGCTGCTGGGTATCTCCAACTGCGCCTTCCCGCTCGCCCTCACCATGATCGGCATGCGGTCGAGGACCGGCATCGGCGTCGTACGGCTGTCGGCCTTCGCGCAGTCCACCGGCTATCTGATCTCCATTCCCGGACCGCTGCTGGTGGGCGTGCTCTACCAGCACAGCGGCGGCTGGGGGCTGCCGATCGCGCTGATGGCGGGGCTGATCGTGCCGCAGGTCGCCGTCGGCATCCTGGCCGGCCGGGACCGGACGATCGAGGACGAATGCTGAGGTGCGAGACTGGTTCCATGCCTGTGCTCGACCCGAATCCCCCGAATGGCCAGAAGAAGCTCCTCTACGTCTTCGGCGCGATGATCGCCATTACGGTCGTCATCGCGGTGATCGCGTCCATCGCCTCGCCCTGACACGGTCGTTGTCCCGCCGCAAGCCCTGGCAAGCCCCTGCGAGTGAGCCGAAGGGGCGCGCGGGTGCCGAAAGGGAGAACGCGCGGAGGCCGTGAGGAACGAGCGGTCGAGCACGATCGACCGTCGGTAGACGCTCAAGGCGCCCCGGAGGGGAACCGAGCCACAAAAAAAAGAGGAACGAGCGGTCGAGCACGATCGACCGTCGGCAGACGCTCAAGGCGCCCCGGAGGGGAACCGAGCCACAAAAAAAGAGGAACGAGGCACGATCGACCGTCGGCAGACGCTGAAGGCGCCCCGGAGGGGAACCGAGCCACAAAAAAGGGGGGGCTAGCACCACCAACCCCTAGGGGGTCAGGGTCAGGGTGAAGTGGGTGGGTCACCGGATGGGCCCACGAGCCCATGATCCGTAGGTTTGAAGCAACAAACCGCAGACCTACGGAGGCGGCCATGCCGGCCCACACGCACACCCGGTCCCACGCTCAGGCCGCGGGCAGCGTCGACATCCGGCTGCCGTGGTGGGCACTCGCCCTGCCCATGCTCGCCTTCGTCGTACTGCTTCTGCTGATCGCGGATCCGGGCCAGGCGCACGCCGCGGGCGGCGACCCGGCAGTGGGCCAATTGATCGACCGCATTCAGCAGACCCTGTCCCGATGACGGATTCATCCTTCGTGGGGGAGCCGGTCAACACCCTGCGCCCGCTGGCGCATTTCATGCGAAGCTGGGGTGCATGAGCGCCGCTGTGTCTTCCGGGGGGACACCCCCCGGACCTCCCGAAACCCGCAGGATCGTCCTCCTCCGGCATGCGAAGGCCGACTGGCCCCAGGTGTCCGACCATGAGCGCCCGCTCGCCGACCGGGGCCGTATGGACGCCTCGGTGGCTGGCCGCAGGCTCGCCGACACCGGTATCGCCTTCGACCTGGCTCTGTGTTCGACCGCGAGCAGGACCCGCGAGACCTGGAAGCTGGCGGTGCACGAGCTGTCGCACCGCCCCAGGACGGTGTACGAGGAGCGGCTGTACGAGGCCTCTCTCGGCGATCTTCTCGCGCTGCTCAGCGAGACTCCGGACGAGGTGAACGACCTACTCGTCATCGGCCACAACCCCGCGATCCACGCGCTCGCCGACGCCCTCGCCGGCAAGGTCGAGGGTGACGCGCTGGCACGGATGACGCAGAGCGGCTTCCCGACCGCGGCGTACGCGGTCGTCGGTTTCAGTGGCTCCTGGAAGTCCGTGGAGCACGGCGTGGGCACGCTGCTCGACTACTGGGCGCCGCACGACTGACCCCTGTCCGGCACGTCGGCCGACCCCTGCGCGGGGGCCGGCCCCTGCATGTGAACCAGCCCCGGCGCGGATCCCGCGCCGGGGCCAATCGCACATCGGCCGCGTACTGCGGTCGCGCACATACCGCGCACATCGGCCGCGTTATACGGTCGGTCGGTCAGTGCTCCTCGCCCTCGCCGTCGGCCGCCTCGACCTCTTCGCGGGTGATCCCCAGCAAGTAGAGAACCGTGTCCAGGAACGGCACATTGACCGCGGTGTGGGCGGCCCGGCGCACGACCGGCTTGGCGTTGAAGGCGACGCCGAGCCCGGCGGCGTTGAGCATGTCCAGATCATTCGCACCGTCGCCGATCGCGACGGTCTGCGCGAGCGGAACTCCCGCCTCGGCGGCGAATCGGCGCAGCAGCCTGGCTTTGCCCGCGCGGTCCACGATCTCGCCGACGACGCGGCCGGTGAGCTTCCCGTCCACGATCTCCAGCGTGTTCGCCGAAGCGAAGTCGAGCCCGAGCCGGACCTTGAGGTCATCGGTGACCTGCGTGAACCCGCCCGACACGACGCCCACTTGGTAGCCGAGCCGCTTGAGCGTACGGATCAGGGTCAGGGCGCCGGGGGTCATCCTGACCTCCGCGCGGACCTTGTCCACGACGGACGCGTCGAGCCCGGCCAGCAGCGCCACGCGCGCGTGCAGGGACTGCTCGAAGTCCAGCTCCCCACGCATCGCCGCAGCGGTGACCTCGGCGACCTTGTCCTCGCAGCCGGCGTGCGCGGCGAACAGCTCGATGACCTCGTCCTGGATGAGCGTCGAGTCCACATCCATGACGACCAGACGCTGGGCCCGGCGGTGCAGTCCGGCCGACACGACCGCCACATCGACGCCGATCCCGGCGGCCTCGGTCGCCAGCGCGGTACGCAGCGGCTCGGTCTCCGTACCGGACACCGCGAACTCCACGGCGGTGACCGGATACTTGGCGAGCCGGAAGATACGGTCGATGTTGCCGCCGATGGCAGCGATTCTGGCTGTTATGGCGGCGGTCGACTCCGCGGTGAGCGGATGTCCGAGCACGGTGACGTGAGAACGGCCGCTGCCGCGCGGCCGGTTGTCGCCGGTGCCGGAGATGATCTCGGCCTGCAGCTTCAGCGATTCGGCCCAGCTGTGCACGGTGGCCCGCAGCTCGCCTTCGGTGGTCCCGCCGGCGGTCGGTGCCGTGACCAGGGCGCACAGGACGAGGCGGCCACGGGAGACGACCTGCTCGATGTCGACCACGTCGACGGAGTAGGCGGCGAGGGTGTCGAAGAGCCCGGCGGTGATCCCGGGACGGTCCTTCCCGAAGATCTTGACGAGAAGGGTGGGGACGTCGGAGTTCTGCGGTGCGCTCATGGTGCCTCCACCGTATCTGGCGGACGCCGCGCCGAGACGGCGCGTCCCGAGTGGCGGACAAGCGCACCCCGGCTCAGCGGCCGCTGCTCGGGGTGCCCGGCGGCGGCGGGCCCTCCTCGGGGTCGGCAGGGGCGGCGTAGCGCGGCGGTGGCGGTGGCGGCGGGGGCGGGGGCACTGGGCCCACCATCGTCGGCGCACCGTGGATCCCGGGCGGCGGGCGCAGATACGGGTTCGTGTCGTCGTTCGAGGGCCGGTACGGCGCCATCGGCCGGTACGGCCCAGGGACCTGCTCCGGCTCCTGCCCAGGAAACTCGGCCCGGCCGCCACCCCGCGTCGCGTACACCAGCAGCGCACCCGCCCCGCCCGTCGCCGCACCCCACGCCGCCCCGAGCAGCAGCGCCATCCCCAGCTGCCCGTGCAGCTCGATCCCGGCGCCGAACGCGTCGAGGCCCAGCACCGACAGCGACGCGTCCGCCGAGACGTCCGTCAGCCATACGAGCAGCGGCAGCGTCAGCGCCGTCACCCCGCCCAGCCGTACCGCACAGCGCCCCGCGAACCCCGCCGCACCCAGGCCGCCCACCGGCGTGCGCGACGCCGCCAGCACCCCCGCGCACAGCATGGTCACGGCCGCCGCGACCGCCAGCAGCCACACCCGTCCGTCCAGCTCCGCCAGCCTGCCGACCGTGGCAGGCTCGTCCGCCGAGACCCGCAGCAGTTCGTCCAGCGGATCGGGCAGCAGCTTCGCCAGCTCGCCCTTCGCCTCGCCGTCCCACGGCACGAACAGCCCCAGCGGAATCCCCAGCCACACCCCGTTCGGCGCCCCGAGCAGCGCCGCGCCCGCGATCCGTTTCGGGTGGTCGTCGCCGATCGCCGCGTATGCCGCCGCCGCGTACCCCGCGAGGACCGCGACGAGCAGCACATTCGCCAGCGCGGACGCGGCCGGCCGTACCGTCCGCCTCAGCGCCGCCCACGCCGCCCCGCGCGGCAGTGGCGTACGCCGTGACGCGAGGAGCGCGACCGCCAGCACGCCGAGCACCCAGAACAGCGCGCCCGCCAGCGAATCCGCGGTGTTCACGCTGAATCCCACCGCCGCCTTGGCGTCCACCAGATCCCCGAGACGGTCGGGCAGCAGCCCTCCGATGTCGCCGATGTCGCCGAGGCCCGGTACTTCGATGCCGCCTCCGTCACCGCCCACGCCCGGCACCTTGTCGAGGCTGAGCCCCAGCTTCGCCCCGTCGATCGTGATGACGTCGTGACCTGCCCACGCCAAGCCGCCGACCGTCGCGACGAAGAGGAGCACCACCCCGCCCACCCGCGCGGCGAGTTCCGTCCCCGAGATGTACGGTCCCGCACCACGCAGCGAGCGTAGAAAGAAGTACGCAAGGAACAACGCCCCGACGAGGCCCACCCCAAGTGGCGTGATGTCGATGGCGGTCTGCGCCTGCGCACCTTCCAGGCCGAACGCGGACACATCACCTGTCGGTGTGACCGATCCGCCCACCGCGAGCACCACGACGGCCGCCGTCATCGGCCCGAGCGCCGCCGCCGAATCCGCACCCAGCAGATGAAGTCCGAGCGCCGCGGCACCCGCCATCCCGACCAGTGCCCAGCTCACCGCGGCGATCGATGCCAGCAGCACATCGCCCCAACGCACCCGGTCGTCACTGCCGTTCGCGTCCATCCGGACCCCCCGATCCCTCTGGGTTTGCCCCAGTTGCCCCCGGTCGCGCATGATCCGTACGCACTCATGGGCGGTTACCACTCTCCGTGGGTGTTTCTCCTCCGTCAACGGTCGGCCCGAAGGCGGTCTTCACATGGCCCGACTTTCGGATACGGGATCGGGCCTGAAATAGTTCCTCACGATGTTCGCCATCCCTAGACTCCCTGCGATGGGGGTAACTCGGGGGACAACTAGTGGGGCATGGAGTGCCGGAACTCGTACTGGAATTGAACGGAAGGACCTGGACCCTCGATCCGTCCAGGTCATACACCCTCGGACGTGATCCGCAGGGCGACCTGGTGATCGACGACGCCAGGGTCTCGTGGCGGCACGCCAGCATCAGCTGGGGCGGCCGCAGTTGGGTGATTGAGGACCACGGCAGCACCAACGGCACATACGTGCAGGGCCAGCGGATCCATCAGATGGAGATCGGCCCCGGCTCGGCGGTACACCTGGGCA
The DNA here is from genome assembly GCF_042888805.1 of Streptomyces sp. NPDC002730. NCBI lineage: Bacteria > Bacillati > Actinomycetota > Actinomycetes > Kitasatosporales > Streptomycetaceae > Streptomyces > Streptomyces sp. NPDC002730. The sequence continues at coordinate 15,706 of NZ_JBIAQG010000006.1, read as the reverse complement.
ATGCGACCGACGGCCCCCGGCTGAACCTCTCCGGAGCAGGCGCGGGCGGGTACAGCGCCCAGGGAGCCGCGCCCCAGCAGCAGGCGGTCAAGCAGCAGGTCCCGGCCCAACAGGCCCCGGCCCAGCAGCAGGGCTGGCAGCAGCAGGCTCCGGCTCAGCAGCCGCAGCAGGGCTGGCAGCAGCAGCCACCTGAGGCGCAGGTCCCGCACCAGCAGGGACCCGGCGGCGCGGGCGGCGCGGGCGGTGTCGCGGGGGCCCCGCCGGTGTACGGGGACCGCAGCCCGACCACGTTCCATCAGCTGGCCCTCGGCCGGGTGATGCGTATCGGTCGTGCGCTCGAGAACGAACTGGTCGTCTCCGACCTCCAGGTCTCGCGCAACCACGCCGAGTTCGTGGCCACTCCCGACGGCCGCTTCGAGATCCGCGACCTCGGATCCCACAACGGCACGTATGTCAACGGTCAGCCGATCGCCAAGTCCGGCACCGTACTCATCGGCCCGAACGACATCGTCGGCGTCGGCCACTCGACGTTCCGCCTCGTCGGCGACCGGCTCGAGGAGTTCGTCGACACCGGCGAGGTCTCCTTCTCCGCACGTCATCTGACGGTGACGGTCGACGGTGGCAAGCAGATCCTGCGTGACGTCTCCTTCGGCGTGCCGGAGAAGTCGCTGATCGGTGTCATCGGCCCCTCGGGATCCGGCAAGTCCACCCTGCTCAAGGCGCTCACCGGCTACCGGCCCGCCAACCAGGGCGACGTCCTCTACGACAACCGCAGCCTCTACAAGCAGTTCGCCGAACTGCGCCAGCGCATCGGTCTGGTTCCGCAGGACGACATCCTGCACAAGGAGCTCACCGTCCGTAAGGCGCTCAAGTACGCGGCCAAGCTTCGTTTCCCCGGTGACACCGCCGAGGCCGAGCGCGAGGCCCGTATCGACGAGGTGCTGCGCGAGCTCAAGCTCGACATCCACAAGGAGAAGAAGGTCACTTCGCTCTCCGGTGGCCAGCGCAAGCGTGTCTCGGTCGCCCTCGAGCTGTTGACCAAGCCGTCGCTGATCTTCCTGGACGAGCCGACGTCGGGCCTCGACCCGGGCATGGACCGCGATGTCATGCAGCTGCTCCGTGGCCTCGCCGACGACGGCCGTACGGTTCTGGTGGTCACCCACTCGGTGGCCGAGCTCGCGCTCTGCGACAAGCTCCTCGTCATGGCCCCCGGCGGCTCGGTGGCGTACTTCGGCCCGCCGGAGGAAGCGCTCAACTTCTTCGGCTACACCACCTGGGCCGACGTCTTCTCCGCGTTCGAGAACTACCGCGACTACGACTGGGCGGGCCGCTGGCGCGGTTCGCAGCACTACCAGATGTACGCCGCGGACATCGACGCCGTCGCCGCGCAGTCGGTGCACATGCCGCCGCCGCAGCAGATGCGCCCGCCGAAGCCGCAGAGCTGGGGCTCCCAGCTGTGGACGCTGATCCGCCGCTACTCCTCGGTCATCGCGTCCGACAAGGGCTTCATCGGCCTGATGGTGATCCTGCCTGCGGTCCTGGGCCTGGTCAGCGTTGTCATTCCGGCGAAGTTCGGCCTCGCGCCACCCACGCCGCCGAGCAAGTTCAACGGCGACGCCGGCACGATCATGCTGATCCTCGCGGTCGGCATGTGCTTCTCCGGCGCGGCCAACTCCGTACGAGAACTGATCAAGGAACGGGTCATCTACGAGCGCGAACGGGCCACCGGCCTGGCCCGCTCGGCGTATCTGATGTCCAAGGTGATCGTCCTCGGCGTGATCACGGCCATCCAGGGCGTCATCATCTGCGGCATCGGCTTCGCCACCCGCGACCTGCCCGCAGAGGGCCTGATCATGCCTCCGGCCGTCGAGATCTGCCTCGTCGTCATCGCGCTGGGCTTCACCTCGATGATGTTCGGCCTGGTCATCTCCTCGCTGGTGAAGACCGCCGAGAAGACCATGCCGCTGCTGGTCATGTTCGCCATAGTCCAGGTCGTCTTCACCGGCATCCTCTTCCAGGTCTACGGTTCGCCCGGCCTGGAGCAGTTCGCCTGGCTGATGCCGTCCCGGTGGGCCATCGCGGGCGCGGGCGCGACGCTCGACCTGTCACATCTGATGCCGCCGTGGGACCCGAACAAGCCCACCGACCTGGATCCGCTGTGGGAGCACTCGGCGGGCCAGTGGGGCCTGAACATCACGATCCTGCTCGCCATCGGCGTCATCTGCGGCGTCGCGGTCGCGCGACTGCTGCGCCGCCACGAGCCGGAGGTCATGCGCAAGTAACGCATCTGCGCATCTGTACGTGTACGCGCCGAGGGCGGCACCCCCTGTGGGGTGCCGCCCTTCGGCGTAGCTGTCAGACCGCCCGGAGCGGCTCAGTAGGCGCTGTCGACGTTGTCGATCGTGCCGTACTTGTCGGCGGCGTAGTTGGCCGCGGCCGTGATGTTGGCGACCGGGTCGTACTGGCTCTTCGCCGTACCGGGGACGTGGTACGCGTCGAACGTCGGCTTGATGACCTGCAGCAGGCCGATCGACGGAACACCGTTGATCGCGTTGATGTCCCAGCCGTTGATGGCCTTCGGGTTGCCGCTGGACTCACGCATGATGTTGCGGTGCAGACCCTCGTACGTGCCGGGGATCTTGTGCTTCTTCATGATGTCGAGCGACTCGCGGATCCAGCCGTCAAGGTTGTTGGCGTAGATCGGCTTGCGGGCGGCGGCGCGGCTGGCGGCCTGCTGCTTCGCACGCTTCTTGGCGGCGGCCTGGGCCGCCTTCTTCTTGGCAGCGGTCTCGGCCTCGGCCTTGGCCTTGGCGGCAGCCGCGGCCTTGGCCTTGGCGGCAGCGTCCGCCTTGGCGGCGACAACCGTCTGCTGCTTGACGATGCTCGCGTGGACAGCGGTCGTCTGCGCGGCGGTGGTCCCGGTGCTCCAGGCCACGGGGGCGGTGGCGAGAGCCTCGGTCTGGGTGGCGGAGGCGTTACCCGGGACGAGGGAGAACGTGAGGGCGGCGACGGCAGCGGCGGCGATACCGGCGATCGAGACCTTGTTGGTCTTGGTCAGGCGGGTGCTGAACGCGGACATACAGACGTACCTCTTCGAATAGCGGAAGTCGCATCAGGCCGGGTGCGGCGCTGCGCTCCTCGGCGGCGACGGGAGCAATTCTTAGCGGCAGCAAAATGCTGTGGCAAAGGTGTGACGTACGACCCGCGATAGTGGATCAGGGCGTCGCGATGACGCCTTTTTCCCACTCATTACCGATTACCGGGTGAGATGCCCCTTTTGTACCTACTAGCGTCGTTCGTAAGTGACCTGCGTCCTATGCCCGGGCTCACATCGAGCACCTGCTGATCTCACCATGCGTTGCTTCAGCAATGCAAAGAGTGAGCGCTCTCGGCCGGGAGTATGAGGTGGACGTCGCCGAACTCGTGCCAGCGATAGAGATGGCGCACTGCCTCGGTATAGCTGCGGCACAGCGCCGCCTGCCCGGCGATCGCCTCCAGCATCAGCAGATGCGAGGCCTCCGGCTCGTGCAGCCCGGTCAGCAGCCCGTCCACCGCATGCACGCCGCGCCCAGGCGTGATGACCAGATCGGTCCACCCCGAGGCAGCCCGCACGACTCCGTCCGGACCCGCCGACGACTCCAGGGCGCGGACCGCCGTCGTACCGACCGCCACGATCCGCCCGCCGCCCGCCCGCGCGGCATTGACCAGCCACGCCGTCGTCGCCGGCACCTCGAAACGCTCCGGGTACGGCGGCTCGTGCGCCTCCGCCGACGCCACCCCCGTGTGCAGAGTGATAGGTGCGAACTGCACACCCCGGCTCACCAGCGCCGCCACCAGCCGCGCCGTGAAGGGACGCGCGGCGCTCGGCATCTCCGCCGATCCCGCCCCGTCGGGGGAGGGGAGCGCGAAGACCGTCTGATACGCGGCCAGGGGCTGGTCCCCAGTCGTGTACCGGTACCGGATCGGCCTGCCGTACCGGTGCAGCAGCTCCGGCACATCCACCGACACCGACGCCCACCACAACCGGTCGGCGCCCGGCGCGAGCGGGGCCTCCAGTACGAGCTGCTCGCCCCCGGGAAGCCGTACGACCGCACCTACCGGCCCGCCGGCGCGCGGCAGAGTGCTGCCCGCACCGTCCGGGCGGCGCAGCTCCACCGCCCACCGCCCGTCGTCCCCGCGCGTCGAGAAGTGCACGACGACGGCTTCGCCGCCGACCCGCCCATTGACGGCGGCGGGCAGCGTGGCCGACGTATTGACCACCAGGACGTCCCCGGCCCGCAGCTGCCCGGGAAGGTCACGGAAGGCGTGGTGGGACACCTCCGTCCCGCGCGAGACCATCAGCCGTACGTCGTCCCGACCCGATCCGCGCTCCTCGGCAGGCACCCGGGCCGACAGCTCCTCGGGCACCCACAGCGACTCCAGCACCTTCATCGCGCATCCAGCAGCGAGGGCGCCGCGTACCGACCGCTGACGGGTCGCTGTTCCAGCAGCCGGAGGAATCCCGGCGCCACCGTCTCCGGCGCCGGTCGCGGGTCGTCGTCGCCCGGTACCGCGGCCGCGTACAGATCCGTCTGCATATCGCCCGGGTCCACCGTCCACACCCGCAGCTCCGGCTCCTCGACGGCGAGGACCGCCGCGAGATGGTCGAGCGCCGCCTTCGAGGCTCCGTAGCCGCCCCAGGTCTCGTACGCCTCCGCCGCCGCGTCCGAGCTGACCGCGATCACCGTGCCCGCCCCCGACGCCCGCAGCAGCGGCAGCGCCTCCTGTACGAGTCCGAGCGCGGCGACCACATTGGTCTCCAGCGCCGCCCGCAGCCCCTCCAGCGGCAGCGCGTCCAGCCGCACCAGCGGCTCGGCCCCCAGCGCGCTCGCATTGCTCACCAGCAGGTCGAGACCGCCGAGCTCACGGGCCGCGGCCAGCAGCTCCTTGCGGTGCCCGGCATCGGTGACATCCCCCACCACCGCCACCACGCGCGTCCCGTACGCCGCGCGGATATGACGTGCGCTGTCCTCCAGGACGCTCGCGGTCCTGGCCCCCAGCGCCAGATCCCAGCCCTGCCGGGCGAGGGCCGCCGCGAGCGCACGCCCCAAGCCCTTCGAAGCCCCAGTGATCACCGCTACCGGCATGATGTCCATCCCCTTGTTCCGCTGTTCCGCGTCGGTGCCACCAACGTAGGAACGCGACACCGCGCACCGCCTCGTGCGCGGGACCCCACCCGCCAAGGGATTTCGACCTACGTCCTGAGCCCTAAGCGGTAGCCGTCCCCGGCCCGATACGGACCGTCACACCCCGCCGGTACGGTGAGTTCATGAGTCACCGACCGAGCTCCGGCCTCGCCGCCGTGAGCACCGCGCTCCTCGCGATGAGCAGGCATCTCGAGGTGCGTGACGTGCTGAAGACGATCGTCGCCTCGGCACGCGAGCTCCTCGACGCCGAGTACGCGGCGCTGGGCGTGCCCGACGACCACGGCGGCTTCGCCCAGTTCGTGGTCGACGGCGTCAGCGACGCGCAGTGGAAGGCGATCGGCCCGCTCCCGCGGCAGCACGGCATCCTCGCCTCGATGCTCCGCGACGCGAAGGTGGAGCGCCTCGCCGATGTCCGCAAGGACCCCCGCTTCGAAGGCTGGCCGTCCGCCCACCCGGACATGTCCGACTTCCTCGGCCTGCCGATCAAGGACGGCGACGAGACCATCGGCGCGCTCTTCCTGGCGAACAAGCGGTGTCCCAAGCCCGACGGAGGCTGCGGCTTCACCGCCGAGGACGAGGAGCTGCTCTCCATCCTCGCCCAGCACGCGGCGATAGCCCTGACCAACGCCCGGCTGTACGAGCGCAGCCGCGAGCTCACCATCGCCGAGGAACGCTCCCGCCTCGCCCATGAGCTGCATGACGCGGTGAGCCAGAAGCTCTTCTCGCTCCGGCTGACCGCCCAGGCCGCGGCCGCCCTGGTGGACCGCGACCCGGCCCGCGCCAAGGGCGAGCTCCAGCAGGTCGCCGTGCTCGCCGCGGAGGCCGCGGACGAACTGCGCGCCGCCGTCGTCGAGTTGCGCCCCGCCGCCCTCGACGAGGACGGACTGGTCAACACACTCCGTACGCACATTCAGGTCCTCGACCGCGCGCACACCGCCCGGGTCACCTTCGACAGCCGCGTTGTCCGAGCGCTGCCGGCCGCCCAGGAGGAGGCCCTGCTCCGGGTCGCCCAGGAGGCCCTGCACAATGCGCTGCGGCACTCCGGCGCGAACGAGGTCGATGTGGTCCTGGTCCGCCGCGGCCAGGGCGCGGTCCTCAGCGTCACCGACAACGGCAAGGGGTTCGAGCCGAAGACGGTCCGCCGGGCCGGCCGCCATCTGGGACTGGTCTCGATGCGGGACCGGGCGAACGGGGTCGGCGGAACGCTCACCGTGGAATCGGCGCCCGGAAAGGGCACCACGATCGAGATGGAGGTGCCCGGTGGCTGAGGCTGTGCCCCATGCGAAGACTGGGATGATCCGTGTCCTGCTGGTCGACGATCATCAGGTGGTACGGCGAGGACTGCGCACCTTCCTCGAGATCCAGGACGACATAGAGGTCGTCGGCGAGGCGGCGGACGGTGCCGAGGGCGTCGCCGGCGCCGAGGAGCTGAAGCCGGACGTCGTCCTCATGGACGTCAAGATGCCCGGGATGGACGGCATCGACGCCCTCCGTAAGCTCCGTGAGCTGTCGAACCCCGCCAAGGTGTTGATCGTCACCAGCTTCACCGAGCAGCGCACCGTCGTCCCCGCCCTGCGCGCGGGTGCCTCGGGTTACGTCTACAAGGACATCGACCCGGAGGCGCTGGCCCGCGCGATCCGCTCCGTGCACGCGGGCCATGTGCTGCTCCAGCCGGAGGTCGCGGGCGCGCTGCTCTCGCAGGACGACCCGAGCAATGGCACGGGCCGCGGCAGCACCCTCACCGAACGGGAGAGGGAGGTACTGGGCCTGATCGCCGACGGCCGGTCGAACCGCGAGATCGCCCGGGCGCTCGTGCTGTCCGAGAAAACCGTCAAGACACATGTCTCGAACATTCTGATGAAGCTGGATCTGGCGGATCGCACCCAGGCGGCGCTGTGGGCCGTGCGGCACGGTCTGGCGGGCTGAGACGGGCCAACCGGAGCGTCCAGCTCAGATCGGAGATTCATACCGTCGGGTGTATGTCACCCGTACGGCGCATCCTGATCGACTCACGGCCGTTCTTCATGGCGTGCTGCGGCGGCCGGCCGCAGCGAAGCTCAGGAGGATTTCGAAGTGAAGAACCTGAAGAAGGCCGCTGCCCTCACCATGGTCGCCGGTAGCCTCGTCGCCGCCGGCGCCGGTGTGGCGTCCGCCACCACCGGTGCGCACGCCAATGGCAAGGCTTCCCACTCCCCGGGCGTTGTCTCCGGCAACCTGGTGCAGGCCCCGGTCCACGTCCCGGTGAACGTCGTCGGCAACACCGTCAACGTGATCGGCGCGCTGAACCCGACGTTCGGAAACGCCGGCTACAACGGCTGACGGTTCCGATCAGCGACCCCCGGCCCCTAACCACCTGCCTAAGTACTCGGTCATGTGGTCAGGGTGGGCCGGGGGCGTTGATGGTTGCTGTCCGTGGTGGTTTCCACCGGCGAACCGCTGCCCCCCCGCAGCCCGAGCGAGTCCCGTCCTGGTGGGGAGGTGCCGTGCACTGTCGTTTCCACCGGCGAACCGCCTGAGCCCCCGGCGAGCGGCTTGTCTGGTCCGGGTGGGGAGGGGCCGTGCAGTGTCGCCCCCGTCAGTGCTCGGTCATGTGGCCGGGGTGGGCCGGGGACGTTGGTGGCAGTCGCCCGGTCATGTGGTGAGCGTGGGCCGGGGGCGTTGTCGGTTGCTCTTCGGTGGGTGGTTTCCTCCGGCGAACCGGGGGCACGCGTCGGGTCCTGTGGCTCAGCCCCCAGCGAGGCGGGCCCGGGTCACCGGACGACTGCGGCGCATCGGTCTTGTCTCGTTCGGGTGGGGAGGGGCCGTGCAGTGTCGCCCCCGTCAGTGCTCGGTCATGTGGTCGAGGTGGGCCGGGGGCGTTGATGGTTGCTGTCCGTGGGTGGTTTCCTCCGGCGAACCGCTGAACCCCCGCGGCGGACCGCACTCGCGCCGTTCGGGTGGGGAGGGGCCGTGCAGGGCCGGCCCCGCAGGGGATTGGCGGCAAAACCGGGGTCACGCGACAAGACCCTGTACGCCGCCGACCCCGAGGAGTCGAGCCCGGAGGGGCACCGGAGCCCGCACCCGACAAGACCCCGCACCCCCAGGCCCGGGCCACAGCCAGCCGCACTCCGCCGGAGGCAGCCCGCGCCGGACAGGCACCCGCACCCCGCCGGAGGCAACCCGCGCCCCGGGCCCGGGCAACAAGACCCCGCCCCCCGCCGGAGGCTCACCGCTCCCGCTCCTCGACGTACGCGTTGTACGCCGCCACCTGCGCCCGTCGCGCCACCCGTTCCACCGGCCGCAGCGCCTCGCCCCTCGCCGCCATCTCCGACGCGCTCACCGCCCCGCCGTGCCCGTTCTCGTACGCCACCGAGATCAGCAGCCCGACCCGCTGCGCCAGCTCCAACACCCGTACCGCCCGCGGCGGATACCCGGGTGCCAGCATCTCGCCCACCCCCCGCTCCGCCCGCGCCCGATACGCGTCGATCGCCGCCTCCGCCACCGGCCCCGACGCCGCCACATCCAGCCGCGACAGCACCTCCGTCGCGTCCCGCAGCGCCTCCGCGAGCTCCCGTTCCGCCTCCCCGAGCGACGGCACATCCGCGGGCGGCGCCTCCCGCACCGGCAGGCAGTGCCAGACGACCTCCACATGCAGATCACCCGCGGGCCCGGCCTCGTAGACCTCGGGCACCAGCCCGTACGTGGCGCCGGAAGCGACGACCGCCTCCTCCGCGTCGAGCGCCCGCGCGTTGAACTCCGGTGGCCCGCTGAGCCCCAGCGGATGCCCCGGTGCCGGCAGCGCGACCCGGTACCCGGTCACCCCGAGCGCCCGCAGCCGCCCCAGCGCAAGCGTGAGCCCGACCGGGCCCGCCTCGCCCGGCAACCCCTCCACCCGGTGCACCGCGTCGTCGCCGACGATGGCGAGCGCCGCGTCATCCGGTGATACAAATCCGGCCAACAGGGCATTTCCCCATGCGGCCAGCCGTCCTGAGCGTGGTTCGGAAAGCATGGACCCAGCCTAGGGACCGGACCGGGCGACTGGGCCACCCGACCGGTGGCGTAAGTTTTCCCTGGGAGCTGTGCCCACAGGTGCATAAACCGCCCCCAATACCTCAAGACGATTGCATGGGGAGACAACGCGCTCATGAGCGATGTACTGGAGCTGGTGGACGTATCCGTGGTCCGCGACGGACGCGCTCTGGTGGACGACGTCTCCTGGTCGGTCAAGGAAGGTGAGCGCTGGGTCATCCTCGGCCCCAACGGCGCCGGCAAGACCACCCTCCTCAACATCGCCTCCAGCTACCTCTTCCCGACCTCCGGTACGGCCAAGATCCTGGGCGAGCGGCTCGGCACCGCCGGTGTCGACGTATTCGAGCTCCGCCCCCGTATCGGCATGGCGGGCGTCGCCATGGCCGAGAAGCTCCCCAAGCGCCAGACCGTGCTGCAGACGGTGCTCACCGCCGCGTACGGCATGACAGCCACCTGGCACGAGGACTACGACGCCGTCGACGAGGAGCGAGCCCGCGCCTTCCTCGACCGCCTCGGCATGACCGAGTACCTGGACCGCAAGTTCGGCACGCTCTCCGAGGGTGAGCGCAAGCGCACTCTGATCGCCCGCGCGATGATGACCGACCCCGAGCTGCTGCTCCTCGACGAGCCGGCCGCCGGCCTCGACCTCGGCGGCCGCGAGGACCTGGTCCGCCGCCTCGGCCGCCTCGCCCGCGACCCGTACGCCCCCTCCATGATCATGGTCACGCACCATGTCGAGGAGATCGCCCCGGGCTTCACCCACGTCCTGATGATCCGTCAGGGCAAGGTGCTGGCCGCCGGTCCCATGGAGACCGAGCTGACCTCCCGCAACCTTTCGCTCTGCTTCGGCCTCCCGCTGGTCGTCGAGCAGAACGGCGAGCGCTGGAGCGCGCAGGGCCTCCCGCTCGGCTGACTCCGGGCCGGCCGATTCGGCTGACCGGCCCCGTAGTTGGGGCGACCCCCGGCCCGGCCCGCGCGGCTGACCGGATCTCGCTCCTGCCCTCGCCCCCTGTCCCCACCGCGACCGGCGGACCTACCATGACCACGTGGACATCGACGCATGGGTGTGGTGGCTGATCGGCGCGGTCGGACTGGGCATTCCGCTCGTACTGACAGCGATGCCCGAATTCGGCATGCTCTCCGCCGGAGCGGTGGCCGCGGCCGTCGTCGCGGCGCTCGGCGGCGGCACGGTGGCCCAAGTGCTCGTCTTCGCCGTGGTCTCCGTCGCACTCATCGCCGTCGTACGCCCCATCGCCACCCGGCACCGCTCCCAACGCCCTCAATTCGCCAGCGGAGTTGACGCGCTGAAAGGCCGTCAGGCCGTCGTCCTGGAACGGGTCGACGGCAGCGGCGGCCGGATCAAACTCGCCGGTGAGGTGTGGTCCGCGCGCGCACTCGACGCAACCATGTCGTACGAGGCAGGCCAACAGGTCGACGTTGTGGAGATCGAGGGAGCCACCGCCGTGGTCATGTGACAAATCGAAGCCGAACACCCCCCACATCAGCCCGTGTTCTGGGAAACTCGATCATCAGAATCATCCGGCAGCGAAGGGCACAGGGAACACGATGCAACCGATCATCATCGTCCTGATCATTCTGGTGGTGTTGGTCTTCATCGCCCTGATCAAGACGATCCAGGTCATCCCACAGGCCAGCGCCGCCATCGTCGAACGCTTCGGGCGCTACACCCGCACCCTCAACGCGGGCCTGAACATCGTCGTCCCGTTCATCGACTCGATCCGCAACCGCATCGACCTCCGCGAACAGGTCGTCCCCTTCCCGCCCCAGCCGGTGATCACCCAGGACAACCTGGTGGTCAACATCGACACCGTCATCTACTACCAGGTGACCGACGCCCGCGCCGCCACGTACGAAGTCGCCAGCTACATCCAGGCGATCGAGCAGCTCACGGTCACCACCCTGCGAAACATCATCGGTGGCATGGACCTCGAGCGGACCCTGACCTCCCGCGAGGAGATCAACGCGGCCCTGCGCGGCGTGCTCGACGAGGCCACCGGCAAGTGGGGCATCCGCGTCAACCGTGTCGAGCTCAAGGCGATCGAGCCGCCCACCTCCATCCAGGACTCGATGGAGAAGCAGATGCGCGCCGACCGTGACAAGCGCGCCGCGATCCTCACCGCCGAGGGCATCCGGCAGTCGCAGATCCTCACCGCCGAAGGTGAGAAGCAGTCCGCCATCCTGCGCGCCGAAGGTGAGGCCAAGGCGGCCGCGCTGCGCGCCGAGGGCGAGGCCCAGGCCATCCGTACGGTCTTCGAGTCCATCCATGCCGGCGACGCGGACCAGAAGCTCCTCGCCTATCAGTACCTCCAGATGCTCCCGAAGATCGCCGAGGGCGACGCCAACAAGCTCTGGATCGTGCCCAGCGAGATCGGCGACGCGCTCAAGGGTCTGAGCGGCGCCATGGGCAACTTCAACCCCATGGCCGGCATGGGTGGCGGCTCCGGCTCCGGCAAGTCCGGCGGCGGCAACGGCACGGAACGCCGCGAGCAGCCCCCCATCGACTGACCCCGGTATCCCCTCAGGCATGATCGGTGCATCCGGCACCGATCATCGAGAGGCACAGCGTGACCATCTGGGAGATGCTCGCCGTCTTCGCCGCGGGCATCGGCGCCGGCACCATCAACACCATCGTCGGCTCAGGAACACTGATCACCTTCCCGGTGCTCCTCGCCACCGGCCTGCCCCCGGTCACCGCCACCGTCTCCAACGCCCTCGGTCTGATCCCCGGCTCGGTCAGCGGCGCCATCGGCTACCGCGCCGAACTCACCGGCCAGCGCAGCCGCCTCCTGCGCCTCAGCATCGCCGCCGCGATCGGCGGCATCAGCGGAGCTCTGCTGCTCCTGATGCTCCCCTCGACGGCCTTCGAGACGATCGTGCCCGTACTGGTCGCGCTCGCCCTCATCCTGGTGATCCTCCAGCCGCGCATCACCAAGGCCGTCCAGCGCCGCCGCGACCGCAATGGCAGCCACGCCCACCCCGACGGCGGCCCCCTCCTGTTCATCGGATTGCTGATCGCCAGCGTCTACGGCGGCTACTTCACCGCCGCCCAAGGGATCATCTACCTGTCCCTGATGGGCATGCTGCTCGACGACACCCTGCAGCGCCTCAACGCCGCCAAGAACGTCCTCGCCGCCGTCGTCAACAGCATCGCCGCGCTCTTCTTCCTCTTCGTCGCGGACTTCGACTGGACAGCGGTCCTGCTGATCGCGGTCGGCTCAGCCATCGGCGGCCAGCTCGGCGCCAAGATCGGCCGCCGCCTCCCGCCGACGGCCCTGCGCGTACTGATCGTGGTGGTCGGCAGCGTCGCCATCGTCCAACTACTGCTGCGCTGACGCAGGAAAGCCCGCCTCCGAACGGAGGCGGGCCTCATCAAGACTGCTGTTTCCTACGCGGCCGGCTGCGCCGTCAGCCACTGCGGCAGCTCCGACCGCTCACCGGCCCGCATCCCGAGCAGCATCGCGTCCGCCGGAGACGGTACGAACGGCTCGTGGAGCAGCGGCATCCCTGCCTGCTCCGGCGTGCGGTCCGCTTTGCGGTGATTGTCCTCGGCGCAGGACGCGACCGTATTCAGCCAGCTGTCCGCGCCACCGCGCGACCGCGGCACCACATGGTCCACAGTCGTGGCGCGCTTGCCGCAGTACGCGCACCGGTGCTGGTCACGTACCAGCACACCACGCCTCGACCACGGCGCCTGTCTTCGGAAAGGCACCCTGACATAGCGGCAGAGCCTGATCACCTGGGGCACCGGAAGATCGACCGCGGCAGCACGCACACGGAGTCCGGGGTGGGCCTGCTCGACGACGGCCTTGTCCTGCAGGACCAGCACAACCGCACGGTTGAGTGTCACTGTCGACAGCGGCTCGAAGCTCGCATTCAGTACCAGCGTGTCCCGCATCCCGCCCACCTCCCGTTCGCCGGCCCAGCCCATTGCGGGCCTTGGGCTTGGATCAACTTTGGCCGGGCGCGCCGAGATGGACAACGCAATAAAAGATGCCCTGCCCTGATCTCTCCAAGACCAGGGCAGGGCAAACAACAAACGAACGCTGAGCTCTAGGCGGGCCCCTCGTACTCAGCGATCAGCTGCGCTCGGGCCAGCGTGTGAAACCGCAGATTGAAGCCGACGGCGGCGGGCGAGACGTCCGCGTCGGGCCCGAGCTTCGCTCGGTCCACCGCGTACACGGTGAAGACATAGCGGTGGTTCTCACCGGCCGGCGGAGCCGCACCGCCGAAGTCCTTCGACCCGTAGTCGTTGCGGACCTGAACGGCACCCTCGGGCAGCCCCTCGAACTTCCCGCTGCCCGCACCCGCCGGCAGCTCAGTGACCGACGCCGGGATGTCGAAGAGCACCCAGTGCCAGAAACCGCTGCCCGTCGGCGCGTCCGGATCGAAGCACGTCACGGCGAAGCTCTTGGTCTCCGCCGGGAAGCCTTCCCACCGCAGCTGCGGCGAGGTGTTGCCCGCCGAGTAGACCTGGGCGTCCTTCAGTACCGACCCCGGCGCGATGTCATCGCTCACCACCGTGAACGACGGCACCGCCGGATGAAAGTCGTGCGGAAGTGGCGCCCTCTTGAGCTCGGTCACGTCTGAACCTCCGATTCGGCTGTCCTGTCCTGCCGCATCCGAGCCTAGAGCCAGTTACGACGCCCGCCGACATCGGCGAGCCACTGGTTGAGGTACGCCGCCCAGTCGGTCGACTGGAAGTCGTGGTGACCCACCCTGAAGGCCTTGTACGAGTCACTGCCCTCACTGAACAGCCCCGGCTTCTTGTCCATCTCGAGGATGACGTCCATCTCGCGGTCGTCCGCGACGAACGTGAGCTCGACCTGGTTCAGCCCCCGGTACTGCTGCGGCGGGAAGAACTCGATTTCCTGGTAGAACGGCAGCCGCTGCCGCGTACCGCGGATGTGCCCGCGCTCCATGTCCGCGCTCTTGAAGCGGAAGCCCAGCCCGATGAAGGCGTCCAGGATCGCCTGCTGCGCCGGCAGCGGGTGCACGTTGATCGGGTCCAGGTCGCCCGAGTCCAGGGCCCGCGCGATCTCCAGCTCCGTCGTCACACCGATGTTCATCCCGCGCAGCTGCTGCCCGGCGATGCTCGTGACCGGGGTCTCCCACGGAATCTCGAGCCCGAACGGCACCACGTGCACAGCCCCTGCCTTCACCTCGAAGGCGCCACCGAGCCGCTGCTTGGTGAACTCGATGTCCTGCTTGACCTCCTGGTCACCACCCTCGACCTCGACCCGCGCCTGCAGACCGACGGCGAGCCCCTCGATCAGCTGATCCACCGAGCCGCCCTGGATACGCACCTCGCCCTGCACCACACCGCCGGGCACCACGTTCGCCTCGGTCAGCTCCGTCTCCACGGAAGCACCGCCGGCGCCCAAGCTCGCAAGCAGCCTCTTGAAGCCCATGTCCACTCCTTCTTGGTCCTGACCCCTACATACGCGCGACGACCGTAGTCGGTTCCCCGCTAGGCTCATACGCCATGATCGAGAGCCCCGACCGTACGCCGATGCCCCGGGAGTTCTTCGACCGCCCTGTTCTGGAGGTCGCCCCGGAGCTCCTTGGCTGCACCCTGACACGTCTCACCGACGACGGCCCCATCGAGTTGCGCCTCACCGAAGTGGAGGCGTACGCGGGCGAGGTCGACCCCGGCTCCCACGCCTACCGCGGCCGCACCGCGCGCAACGACGTGATGTTCGGACCGCCCGGCCATGCGTACGTCTACTTCACCTACGGCATGTGGCACTGCCTCAATGTGGTGTGCGGCCCGGAAGGCATGGCGAGCGGGGTCCTCCTGCGCGCCGGTGAGATCCGAGTAGGCGCCGACCTCGCACGTAAACGACGGTTCTCGGCCCGTAGTGACAAGGAACTGGCCAAAGGCCCCGCCCGCCTGGCCACGGCCCTCGACGTCGACCGCGACCTGAACGGCACCGACCTCTGCGCCGGCCCGACCGCCCCACTGTCCCTACTGCCCGGTACCGCACCGAGCTCTGACCAGGTGCGCAGTGGCCCGCGCACGGGAGTGGGCGGTGAGGGCGCCCACCACCCCTGGCGGTTCTGGATCGACGGCGACCCCACAGTGAGCCCCTACCGAGCCCATACGCCGCGCCGCAGGGCAACTTGACTCGGCCTGCCGGGACGCCTAACGTAGCCCGAGCCGCTTGAAACGGGCCCTGCTGTTCAGCAACCCGAAGTGGCCATCCACTACTTTCTACCAACCCAACCGGGTGCGATTTCGGCATGCCGAAATCCAAGCCGAATGACTCGATTATGAGTCGCCTGGGGGAATCAGCTAAAGTAGTGAACACGCCGAAAGGCAAAAGGCCCCCAACGGCCACTGGAATCAAATTCCGAACCGGAAACGGAACGGAAAAGGATCTGGTAAAGTTGGAAACACGAAGGGAAGCGCCCGGAGGAAAGCCTCAGACAATGTTCTGCGGGTGAGTACAAAGGAAGCGTCCGTTCCTTGAGAACTCAACAGCGTGCCAAAA
>NZ_JBIAQG010000005.1:418830-552351 GCF_042888805.1 Streptomyces sp. NPDC002730 | reverse complement strand
TAATCCACCCCGAAGGGCTTCATCGTTCGACTTGCATGTGTTAAGCACGCCGCCAGCGTTCGTCCTGAGCCAGGATCAAACTCT
The DNA here is from genome assembly GCF_042888805.1 of Streptomyces sp. NPDC002730. Taxonomy (NCBI): domain Bacteria; kingdom Bacillati; phylum Actinomycetota; class Actinomycetes; order Kitasatosporales; family Streptomycetaceae; genus Streptomyces; species Streptomyces sp. NPDC002730. The sequence continues at coordinate 552,267 of NZ_JBIAQG010000005.1, read as the reverse complement.
CCATGAATGTTTTCCCGTGATCGGGATCAACACCACTTAGAGCGGAACAGACGGTCGGAATAAGACCGACTGTTCACAGCGTCCTCGCTGTGTCATTGCCTGCCACTGCAGAGCAGCAGCAGGACTTTCAAAGGAACCTCGAACCTGCCGAAACAGGCCGGGGTATCAACATATCTGGCGTTGACTTTTGGCACGCTGTTGAGTTCTCAAGGAACGGACGCTTCCTTTGTACTCACCCGCAGAACATTGTCTGAGGCTTTCCTCCGGGCGCTTCCCTTCGGTCTTGCGTTTCCGACTCTATCAGACTCTTTCGTGTCCGATTCCCCGTCGGAGCGGGGTTCGCTTTCCGGCCTTTCGGCTTTCCGGCGGTTCCGACTCTATCAGATCCTTTCGGGCCTGACTCCCAGTCAGCGGGATTTGTCTTTCCGGCTGTTGGGCCGTTCCGACGCTCAAACTCTAGCGGATTTCTCAGGCGACTCATAATCGAGTCCTCGAAATGAATTTCGGCATGCGAAATTCATCCCGGCTGGGAGATCGTGCTGAGTTTGGTTGCCGCATTCGCGGCGGGAGTGGCTGCCGCAGAACCGTTCCGGCTCCGTGACAACTCGAAGAACCTTACGTACCGGTGAAGGGTGTGTCAACTCCGCCCCACCCGCCGTTCACCCGGTCGCTAGTCCAGGTCGGTGAGGCGGCCGCCGGCGTCCGGCTGGGCGTGTTCCACGCGGCGCAGGACGCGGATCAGGAGCTCGCCGAGCACGCCCCGCTCCTCCGCCGAGAGGTCCTGGAGCAGGTCCTCCTCGAAGTGCGTCGCCATGCGCATCGCCTCGAGCCACTTCGTACGGCCCTCGTCCGTCAGCTCCACGATCACCCGCACCCGGTTGTTCTCGTCGCGGTCGCGCGTGACCAGGCCCTCGCCCGCCATGCGGTCGATGCGGTGGGTCATCGCGGCCGGAGTGAGGCCGAGCCGCTTGGCGAGCTCACCCGGGCCCATTCGATAGGGGGAGCCCGCGAGCACCAGGGTCTTCAGGACCTCCCACTCGGCATTGCTGATGCCGAGTGCGGCGACCTGGCGGCCGTACGCCACGTTCATCCGGCGGTTGAGCCGGCCGAGTGCCGAGACGACCTTCTCGACCTGGGGATCCAGGTCGCCGAACTCTCGCTGATAGGCGGCGATCTGCTCGTCGAGGCTGGGCTCCTGGAGACCGGAGCCGGGCGACTCGGGGCCCTCAGGGGTCGCGGTAGGCATGCGCCGAAGTATCGCATGGAGCCCGTTGGCGTTGAAGTCCTTCGCTGTGTATTGTTGAGGTTCTAACTTTAGTGTTGAAGTCTTCAGGCTTCAGTCCTTCAAGACCATGAGTGGGTGAGTGTGACCAGGGCGGCGGGCGCGGCGATGCGCCGGATTCAGGCGGGGAACGCGCTGAGCGCGTTCGGACTCGGCTTCACGGTTCCGTATCTGTACGTCTATGTGGCGCAGGTGCGGGATCTGGGCGCGGCGACGGCCGGTGCCGTCCTCGCGGTCTTTGCGATGGCCGCGCTCGTCGCCCTGCCCTTCACCGGGCGGATCATCGACCGCCGCGGGCCGCTGCCCGTGTTGACGGGGGCCGCGCTGCTGGCCTCCGCCGGCGCGGCGAGCATGGGGCTGGCGAACAGTGCGCCGACCGTCGTGCTGTCCGCCGCGCTGCTGGGCGCCGGTACGGCCGTGATGCAGCCGGCGCTCGCGACGATGATCGTCTGGTGCTCGAACACCTCGACCCGTACGCGCGCCTTCGCCATGCAGTTCTTCCTGCAGAACCTGGGGCTCGGCATCGGCGGTCTGATCGGCGGGCACATCGTCGACGAAAGCCGGCCGGGCAGCTTCACCCTGCTGTTCGGCATCGAGGCCGTGATGTTCCTGGTGCTCGCGGGGATCGTGCTGAGTGTGCGACTGCCGCGCTCGTTCTCGCTCCAGGAGGCGCGGCCCGAGAACACCGAGGCCAAGGCCAAGGGCGGGATGCGCGCGCTGCTCGGTCACCGGGCCATGGTGCAGCTGTGCGTGCTCGGGTTCGTCCTCTTCTTCGCCTGCTACGGACAGTTCGAGTCGGGCCTGGCCGCATACGGCACCGAGGCCGCCGGGATCGAGCCCGCGACCCTCGGGACGGCGCTGGCCGCCAACACCGCGGTAATCGTGGTCGCGCAGTTCGTGGTGCTGAGGTTCGTCGAGCGCCGCAGGCGCAGCCGGGTGATCGCCACTGTCGGGCTGATCTGGGCCCTCGCCTGGGTCACGGCGGGATACGCGGGGCTCGGGCACGGCAGCCAGGCGATGGCGACGGCCGCGTTCGTATCCGCGTACGGCCTGTTCGGGCTCGGTGAGGCGATGCTGTCGCCGACCGTCGCGCCGCTTGTCGCCGATCTGGCGCCGGAGTCGATGGTCGGGCAGTACAACGCCGCTTTCGCGCTGGTCAAGCAGCTCGCGCTGGCGGTCGGGCCGGCCGTGGGCGGGCCGATGGGGGCCGCGCTGCACGGGCCGTACATCGTGACCTTTGTGCTCTTCTCACTCGGCATCACTGCGCTGGCGCTGCGGCTGGGTAAGCAGCTCACGCCCGTACAGAACCAGCCCCATCTCGCGTCGAAGTCGCGCGTGGTGGCTCAGCACAAGCCGTCCGAGCAGCTGGAGGCCGCTGCCTAGGCCTGCGCGGTCCGCCGGCCAACCGGTCCGCCGACCAAGCTGTCCGTCGGCCGCTCCGCGGGCTAAGCGGGCAGGGCGAACTCGCACCAGACCGCTTTGCCGCCGCCCGGCGTACGGCGGCTCCCCCAGGACGAGGCGATCGTCGCGACGATGGAAATCCCGCGGCCCGCCTCGTCCTCCGTTTCCGCGCGGCGGCGGCGCGGCAGATGGTCGTCGCCGTCCGTCACCTCGATGATCAGGCGGCGGTCGGTGCGGCGGAGTCTGAGGCGCATGGGCGGGGTGCCGTGCTGGAGGGAGTTGGCGACCAGTTCGCTCGCGGCCAGTACGCCCAGGTCGTGGAGCTCGGGCGAGAAGCGCCAGGAGGCCAGCACTCCGGAGGCGAAGGCGCGGGCGCGCGGGGCCGCCTCGACTCCGCCGAGCAGTTCGAGGGCGGCGTTGTGGAAGAGCTCGGCCGCCGGGCCCGTACGCGTGGGGTGCTGGACGACCAGTACGGCCACGTCGTCGTCGTGTTCGGCGGTGACTCCCAGGGAGCGGATCAGCCGGTCGCAGACGACCTGCGGAGTGCCGGTCGCACCGGAGAGCGCGCGCTCGAGCGCGGCGACCCCTTCGTCGATGTCCTCGCCGCGCCGCTCGATCAGACCGTCCGTATAGAGGACAGCGCTGGAGCCCGGCGGGAGGGCGATGGTGCCCGAGGTGTGCAGCCAGCCGCCGGTGCCGAGCGGGGGGCCCGTCGGGTCCTCTGCGCGGCGGACCGTGCCGTCCTCGTCGCGGACCAGGACCGGGAGGTGGCCCGCCGAGGCATAGACGAGCCGGCCTTCGTTGGGGTCGTGGACGGCGTAGACGCAGGTGGCGATCTGGCTGGCGTCGATCTCGGCGGCGAGGCCGTCGAGCAGTTGGAGCACCTCGTGCGGAGGCAGGTCGAGGCGGGCATAGGCCCGTACGGCGGTGCGGAGCTGGCCCATGACGGCGGCCGCGCGCACACCGCGGCCCATGACGTCGCCGATGACGAGCGCGGTGCGGCCGGCGCCGAGGGTGATCACGTCGTACCAGTCGCCGCCGACCGCGGCGTCCGTGCCGCCCGGCTGGTACGTGGCGGCGATGCACAGATCGTCGGGCTGCTCCAGCTCCTGCGGGAGCAGAGACCGCTGGAGGGTGACCGCGGTCTCGCGGTGGCGCCGCTCGCTGGCGCGCAGCCGTTCGGCGGCCTCCGCGTGGTCGGTGACGTCGGCGGCGAAGACGAGGACTCCCCCGCCGTCCTTGAGGCTCTCGGCGGGCAGGCAGGTGACGGTGTACGAGCCATGGCCGCGGACCTTGCGGGATTTGACCGTACGGGGCTTGCCGCTGCGCAGCACCTGGTCCATGAGCGGGAGCAGGCCCAGCTCGGTGAGCTCGGGGCAGGTGTCGGCGGCGGTCGCGCCGGCCGGGCGGGGGCCGAAGGCTGCGGCGTAGGCGTCGTTGACGTACGCGATGCGGTGCTCGGGTCCGTATACGAGGACGACCAGGGCGGGGAGACGGCCGAGGATCTCCTGGACGGAGAAGTCCTCGAGGGCGGGGACGTCGGGCAGGGGCTCCGGCTGGTGCTCGTACTCGCCGCGGGCCGCAGGCACGGAGCCTTCCCCTCGCTGTGCCGGGGAGACCGCGTGGTCGGTCCCCCGCGCTTCGGCGCGACGCTGCGTACCGGGGAGCCTTGGGCTCCAACGCGTGAAGTTCACTGACTTTCTAGCCTCAATGCTTGTCGCCAAGGGTCACTCTGTGCAGGTGTGAGCCCACCTATGGTCACACGTCCAGTGTGACCGACCGGACTGACAGCCGTCGCTGTCCCAGCCTTGTCTAGGTCCCTCCGGGGCCGCTGTGCGGCCGGTCCTTCGGTGCGCCATGGGGGCCGTGTCCCGGGCGTTTGCCGCCTGCGGCGAGTTCGAATTCGGCGCGCGGGTGTTCCAGCGAGCCGAGGGAGACGATCTCCCGTTTGAAGAGCCCGGAGAGGGTCCACTCGGCGAGGACGCGGGCCTTGCGGTTGAAGGTGGGAACCCGGCTGAGGTGGTAGACGCGGTGCATCAGCCAGGCCGGATAGCCCTTGAGCTTACGGCCGTAGACATGCGCGACGCCCCTGTGGAGGCCGAGGGAGGCAACGGATCCGACGTACTTGTGTGCGTATTCCTTGAGGGGTTCGCCGCGCAGCGACGCGACGATGTTCTCGGCGAGGACCTTGGTCTGGCGCACCGCGTGCTGGGCGTTGGGCGCGCACTCCTTGCCGGGCTCGTCGGAAGTGATGTCGGGGACGGCCGCGGTGTCGCCGGCCGACCAGGCGTGCTCGACACCGGCAACGGAGAGCCGGGCGGTGCAGGCGAGGCGGCCACGCTCATTGAGCGGCAGATCGGTGGCGGCGAGGAGCGGCGACGGCCTGACACCCGCCGTCCACACCACGGTGCGCGTCGGGAAGCGGCTGCCGTCGCTGAGGACGGCCACGCGGTCCGCGCAGGAGTCCAGCCGGGTCTCGAGGCGTACGTCGATATTGCGGGCGCGCAGCTCGCGGATCGCGTACTTGCCCATCTCCGCGCCGACCTCGGGGAGGATGCGGTTGGTGGCCTCGACGAGGATCCATTTCAGGTCCTCGGGCTTGACGTTGTGGTAGTAGCGCGTGGCGTAGCGGGCCATGTCCTCCAGCTCGCCGAGTGCTTCGACGCCGGCGTAGCCGCCGCCGACGAAGACGAAGGTGAGGGCGGCGTCGCGGATCGCCGGGTCGCGGGTGGAGGAGGCGATGTCCATCTGCTCGATGACGTGATTGCGCAGGCCGATGGCTTCCTCGACGGTCTTGAAGCCGATGGCGTAGTCGGCGAGGCCGGGGATCGGGAGGGTGCGGGAGATGGAGCCGGGTGCGATGACGAGTTCGTCGTACGTGATCTGCACGCCGCCCGTGCCCTCCTCGGCGGTGGCGAGAGTGATGACGGTCGCGGTGCGCTTGGCGTGGTCGACAGCCTTGACCTCGCCGATGAGGATCTTGCATCTGTCGAGCACGAGGCGGAGAGGGACCACCACATGGCGTGGGGAGATGGAGCCGGCGGCCGCTTCCGGGAGGAAGGGCTGATACGTCATATAGGGGTCTGGCGTGACCACCACGATCTCCGCCTCGCCGCGCGCCAGCTCCTGCTTCAGTTGCTTCTGGAGGCGCAGCGCGGTGTACATCCCGACGTAGCCGCCGCCGACGACGAGAATGCGCGTGCCCGGCGGGGGGCCCGGGGTCGTGCCCCGGAAGTTAGCAGCCTTCACCATCCCATGACGCAACGGCCTCAGGCGTTTGTCCACAGCCCCGGCAAATTGTGTGACCGGAGGCTTTGAGCGACCCGGCCGGGGCCGGACCCCGAGTGTTGGGGAAGGTGCGCAGGTCAGGGGCTACGAGGGGGGTGGCGCAGGGGGGCGTAATCGGGAATCTTCCGGCCCTTGCTCCGATCGGGGGGCGCTCCGTGCGGAACTACCCTCTTCTGAATTGACCCTGGCTCAACTATGTTCGTACCTCGTCGGGGTGTCCGGTCGTGGCACGCCCGACAGACAGGGCGGGGAAGTCTCCGGGGGGAGACACCATGACCGGGGGAACGTGTATGACCATTCAAGATTCGCATTGGCAGGCTGCTGTCTCACCGGCTTCGGTCGCTGACGGGAACGGTGGCAACGGCGGTAATGGACGAGTGGGATCGGGCGGGGCCAGCCGCTCGGCGCCACTTCGTGTGGACGCACAGCGCAATCTCGAGCATGTACTGCGGGCGGCTCGCGAGGTATTCGGCGAGCTGGGCTACGGGGCGCCGATGGAGGACGTGGCGCGCCGGGCCAGGGTCGGAGTCGGGACCGTGTACCGGCGCTTCCCGAGCAAGGACGTTCTGGTGCGCCGGATAGCCGAGGAGGAGACCTCCCGGCTGACCGAGCAGGCGCGTGCGGCTCTGGGGCAGGAGGAGGAGCCGTGGTCGGCGCTCTCCCGCTTCCTGCGTACGTCGGTGGCATCGGGTGCGGGCCGGCTGCTGCCGCCGCAGGTGCTGCGGGTGGGCGTGGACTCCGAGGAGCCGACGACGGCCGTCGTGGCGGGCGAGGCGCGGGTGCCGCACCAGCGGGTCGGCGCACCGGCCGAACTGCGGGTGGTCGAGCCGTCTCCGGTGCCCGCGGAGGAGCAGGACGACACGGCCGCGACTGACCTGCTGGAAGTCGTGGGGCAACTGGTCGACCGGGCACGGGCGGCGGGTGAGCTGCGCGGCGATGTGACCGTGGCGGACGTTCTGCTGGTGATAGCCACGGCTGCGCCGGCGCTGCCGGACGCGGCGCAGCAGGCGGCGGCCTCGGCACGGCTGCTGGACATTCTGCTGGAGGGGCTGCGGTCACGGACGGCCTGATCGGCACCGACCAGCATCGGCCGACGTCACCAACTGACTGCTGCGTGGGGTCGGTTTGCGCCTTCACCGATGTGTCTTCACCGAACAAGCGGTGGGTGGTGCTGGGTTCGGGAAGTCTCCCCGGATGAGTGGTTGCCGGACATAAGGGTTAGATGAACTGGCACTCTGTGGCACTCTGGCCCGGTGTTTGGGTCCGAGGGTGCTTACGGGGGCTTCCGCGATGAGCAGTGACGGTCGGGACGAGTCACTCGGTGGTACGGGCGGTTCGGATTCGGCCGGTCTGCCCTCTCGACAGGTGCCGAGCCAGGCCGGGCCCGGTAGGTCTTCGGGTGTGCCCAAAAGCCCTGGTGGTACTTCCGGTCCGGCCGGAGCGCCAGGGCCTGCCGCGGGTGGCCCGGAGGAATGCACCGTACCGCCGCAGCGCGGGGGTGCCGGGCTCGAGTCCGTACCGCGGCCTCGCCGTGAGCTGCCGTCGTCCGACGCCGAGTTGATCCGGCGCACGCGGGAGGGCGACGACAGCGCCTACGAGGAACTGTTCCGCCGCCACTCCGGCGCCGTCCGCGGGTACGCGCGCACCTGCTGCCGGGACGCGCACACCGCCGACGATCTGACGGCCGAGGTGTTCGCGCGGACGCTGCAGGCGGTGCGCGGAGGTGCGGGGCCCGAGCAGGCGGTACGGGCGTATTTGCTCACTACGGTCCGGCGGGTGGCCGCGGCCTGGATGAAAACAGCGCGGCGGGAGCAATTGGTCGAGGACTTCGCGGTGTTCGCCGCGGAGGCCGCCCGTAGCTCCGATGCGGCGAGCGACGGCACCCTCGGCCTCGGCGCCGATGTGCGGGCGATGCACGAAGCCGAGCAGTCGCTGGCCCTGCAGGCCTTCCGCTCGCTGCCCGAGCGCTGGCAGGCGGTGCTCTGGCACACCACCGTCGAGGAGGAGTCACCGAGCGAGGTCGCGCCGCTCTTCGGGCTGACCGCCAATGCCACGGCGGTACTGGCCGGCCGGGCGCGCGAGGGCCTCAAGCAGGCATATCTGCAGGCCCATGTGAGTTCCGCGCTCACCTCGGGCGGCGACTGCGCCCGGTACGCCGACCGGCTGGGGGCGTACTCCCGCGGGGGGCTGCGGATGCGGGCCGAGCGCGGACTGCGCAAGCACTTGGAAGAGTGCGCGAGGTGCCGGCTCGCAGCGCGCGAGCTGGCGCATGTCAACGCCGGGATTCCGGCGCTGCTTCCGGTCGCGGTCATCGGCTGGTTCGCCGCCGGCTACTCGCTCAAGGCCGCCGGGCTCGTGGCGGCCGGGGCCGCCGGCACTGCGGGGGCGGGAGCTGGTGCCGCTGCCTCGGGGGGCGCGGCGGGTGGTGCCTCGGGGGGCGCGGGCGCCTCGGGTGCTTCGGCTGCCTCGGGTGCTTCGGGCGCATCCGGGGGCGCGGCCGGTGGGGCTGGTGGGACCGCGGCGTCGGAGGGTCTTGGCGCCCTGGCGAAGGCGGGCATCGCGGCGACGGTGGCCGTGGCGGCGGCCGGCGGACTGATGTGGGCCTTCGCCCATGATCCCGAGCCCGCTCCGAAGCACGAGGCGAAGCCCCCGGCCGAGGAGCCCGTCGTACCGCTGAAGCCCACTCCGTCACCGAAGCCGAAGTTTCCGGCCCCGCCCGGGCCGGAGCAGCCCGGGCCGGAGCAGCCCGCGCCTGAGCAGCCCGCGCCTCCGGACAAGCCGTCCCCTAAGCCGACGCCTCTGAATCCCACGGCGAACCCCACGACGAAGCCGAAGCCGACGCCGACGCCTTCCAAGCCCAACCCCCCGGTCCCGCCGACGTCCACGCCGGACCCCAGGCCCAAGCCCACCCCGCCGCCTCCGCCGGCCCCGCGGGTGTACCAGGTCAACCAGCTGGAGTACGGCGTCTTCGGCGACCACACCAGGCCCGAGGTGCGGCTCGGCCGGAGCAGTTGGCTCTGGCAGCGCTGGGGCATGTCCATCGGCGGCACGCGGTACACGCACGGGGTGACCGTGCACGCCGCGTCCTCCGTCACCATCGACCTCAACCGCCAGTGCAGCGCCTTTGACGCGATGGTCGGCATCGACAATCTGACCCTGGGCCCGGCGGCGGTGCGCTTCTCGGTGTACGGGGGCGGTGGGCGGCTGTGGCGGTCCCCGGTGATGCGCGCCGGAGCCGCGGCCGTACCGGCGCATGTGCCGATCGCCGGGCAGAAGACGATCCGGCTGGTCGTGGACCCGCACACGCCGTTGGATTCGGTGGCGCTCGCGGACTGGGCCCAGTCGCAGATCAGCTGCCGCTGACCGGTTCCGGCTCCCCCGCGTCCTGAAGGAGGTCGATGACCTGGGTGACGGTGAGAGCGCGGCCCGCTGCGCACTCGTTCTCGTAGCGCCGGATTCCGAGCTCGGCACGGGCGCGCGAGCGGACCTCGTCGGCGCCTGTCTGTTCCGGTACGGAGCGGGGGCTGTCCGAGCGCCAGGTGTCGGTGGCGGCCAGGACCCGGACGGCGAGCGGGAGTTGGCCGTTCAGCATGAGTACGCTCGCGGCGCTGTCGGCCAGCAGCGCGGTGATGAACTCCGCGCAGTGGGCGTCTCGCGCCTTGCGGAGTGCGGCCGCCAGGCCCTGTAGCGCCGCTGCCGGCCCGGTCGCCGGCTCGTACGCGGCGATCCCGGCGTCCACACCGTCGAGCACCGCCGCGAATTGTGGTGGCGGGCTGCCGTGCCCGCTCAGTTCGCGTGCCTGGTCCATCAGGCTGCGGGCCCGGGGTATCTCGCCGCGCTCCAGCGCGATGACCGCGCGCATCATGCAGACATAGGCGCGGGTGTCCTGGACGTGGTAGCGCTCCGCCTCCTCGGCCGCTTCGTCGAAGCCCTTCTCGGCGGCCGCGGTGTCACCGGCGCGGTAGGTGAGCTCGGCGAGGCGGGCAATGAGGAACGGGGCTTCGGCGTATGCACCGACCTCGCGGGCGAGTGCCAGCGCCTCCTCGTACGCGATGCGGGACTCCGCGTACCGGCCGCGCATCATTCCCGCCTCGGCCGCCGCGCTCGCCACCTGCGCGCGCATCCAGCGGTCGCCGACACGGCGGCTCACCTCGCGCAGCACGGCGAGGTCCTCGTCGACGCCGGGCATGCCGCCGGGCATGTCGACGACCAGGTGGGTGCGGAACATCAGCGTGACGCCGTACTCCCACTCGCCGCCGTACGAACGGGCGTTGACGACGGCGGCATCCATCAGCTCACGAACCTCCTGCGCGTCGCCGGTGAGGTACGAGGCCATCGGCCAGAGCAGTCCGGGGAAGCGGGCGGCTTCCGGTCCCGGCCGGCTGAAGGCGTCCTGCACACGGCGCAGCAGGGCCATCAGCTCGGCATTCTCCCGCAGCATCTCGGCCGGTCGGCTCTCCACGGCGAGGAAGAACCTCAGCATGACCAGATGCATCCGGGGCCAGTAACGGGGGTCGTCCTCGTCGACCGGGTCCGGGCCGAGGCGTACGGTGCGCTCCACCCAGGACAGGCCTTCGCCGCGGTAGTTGCGCAGCCACCAGAACCAGCCCATCCCGAAGACCAGGCGCAGCGCGGTCTCTTCGTCGCGGGTCTCGACGACGGCGCGGTGGACGGCGGCGCGGATGTTGTCGAGGTCGGCTTCGATGCGGCCGATCCAAGGGAGCTGGTCGCCGGAGCGCAGGCGCGGTTCGGCCTCCTCGACGAGGGCGGCGAAGTGGGCGGTGTGGGCGCGGGCCGCGGCGTCCCGTACGGCCGGGGTCTCCGCGGCGCGCTCCGTGGCGTACTCGTGGATGGTCTCCAGCAGCCGGTAGCGCATCTCACCGTCGCTGGTGGGTGTGGCGGTGACGAGGGACTTGTCGACGAGTGCGCCGAGGTGGGTGGCGGCGTCTTCGTCGCAGACGGCTTCGGCCGCGGGGAGATCCCAGCCGCCGGCGAAGACGGCGAGTTGGCGCAGGAGGGTGCGTTCGGTGTCGTCGAGGAGGTCCCAGGACCAGTCGACTACAGCGCGCAGGGTCTGCTGGCGCGGCAGTACGGTGCGGCTGCCGCTGGTCAGCAGGCGGAAGCGGTCGTCCAGGCGGTCGGCGATCTGGCGCGGGGTGAGCATCCGCACCCGGGCGGCGGCGAGTTCGATGGCGAGCGGCAGTCCGTCGAGACGACGGCAGATCTCGGCGGCCGCGGCGGCGGTGGCCTCATCGGCGTCGATACGGAAACCGGGCCTGGCCGCCGCGCCCCGCTCGGCGAGCAGCCGCAGCGCCATCGGATCCGGCAGCGGTTCCACCGGGCGCACCAACTCGCCCGGCACACCCAACGGTTCCCGGCTGGTGGCGAGAATGCGCAGGTGGGGGCAGTGGGTGAGGAGAGTCTCGGTGAGTTGGGCGGCCGCGTCGACGACATGCTCGCAGTTGTCGAGTACGAGGAGGAAAGGGCGGTGGGCGAGGTGCTCGACCAGCCGGTCGGTGGGGTCGGCGGGCAGGGGCTGGGCCTCGCGGGCGATGAGGGTGGTCTCACGCAGACCGAGCGCGGACAGCACGGCGCCGGGCAGGGCGGAGGGGTCGTCGAGGGGTGCGAGTTCGACAAGCCAGGCGCCGTGGGGGGCGGCGGCTGGGGCGGCCTCCTCGGCGAGACGGGTCTTCCCCGACCCGCCTGGGCCGGTGAGGGTGACGAGGCGGGAGCGGGTCACGTCGGCGCGGATGGCACGGAGTTCGCTGTCACGGCCTACGAAGGACGTGAGGCGGGGGCGGATATTGCCGTGGCTCCGCGGGTGCTCGGGCGGTGCGGGAGCCTGAAGCAACTCCCCGTACAGCGAAGCCAGTTCGGGCCCGGGGTCGGCGCCGAGGCCGTCGGCGAGTGCGCGGCGGGCCTCCTCGTACGCGACAAGGGCGTCGGCCTGGCGGCCCTCGGCGCGCAGCGCGCGGATGAGCAGCGCGCGAAATGGCTCGTGGTACGGGTGCGCGGCGGTGAGCTCCTGCAACTCCGGTACGAGGGTCTGGGTGGCACCACGCCCGAGGTCGGCCATGATGCGCTGCTGGATCGCGGCGAGCCGTTGGGCCTCGGGGCGGGCGGCGTGCTCCCCGTCGGGCAGATCGGCGAGCGCGGGGCCGCGCCAGAGGGCGAGGGCGGTACGGAGGGTGCGGGCGGCGGTTTCCGGCTCGGCGAGTTCGGCGGTGGCCCGGCGGGTGAGTCGCTCGAACACGTACAGGTCGACGTCGTCCTTGGCAGCGGCGAGACGGTAGCCGCCGGGGGCGCTCTCGACGGCGTCCTTGCCGAGGGCACGCCGCAGCCGTCCCACGAGGGCCTGGAGGGCGGCGGGGGCGTCGTGCGGTGGCTCGCCGCCCCATACGTCGTCGACGAGCTCGCCGACGGGCACGGCGCGGCCGACCCGCAGAGCGAGCGCGGCAAGCAGCCGCCGGAGCCGCGGCCCGCCGAGGGGCAGGACGGCGCCGCGCTCGTCACGTGCCTCGGTGACGCCGAGGATGAGATACCGCACGGGGCCATTGTGGACCGGGGGCGCGGTGGAGCCGGTGGGGTTCGGGGCGTGGGGGTGTCTCCCCGGCGCCGTTCCCCGGCCACACCCGCTCGGCGCGGGCGGGCCTGCGGCGTTCAGGGGCGGGGGGACGCGCAGCGGGTGGAGCCGGGACGTAGAGCGTGATTTGTGGCGCACAAGGAACAGTCACCCTCCGACCACCCCCAACGCGCCGTAAATCATGCAGTCCCGGCGCAACCCCGGAGCGGCCCCCAAACGGCCACCGCAGCAAGACCGGGCACCCCGGGCGCGGCCACCCACCCAAGACCGGGCACCCCCGCACACCGACCCCGGGCGCGGCCACCCACCCAGGACCGGGCACCCCGACCCCGCCCCGCCCGCCGCAAGGCGACCCGCTCCCTACGACCGCAGTGTCGGCCTCGGCGGGACCCCTCCCGCCACCGCCCGCTGGCGTGGCGCCGCCGTACCCGTCCAGCACGTGCCCCTCCGCGAGAGCAACCTCCGCAGCCACAGCTCCGTAGAGATCAGGTCCGCCAGCCCGTCCAGCGGCACCGGTTCGCCCTCCGACGCCGCGCGCAGCGCCTTGCGGACCACCCGGGCCTCGACCAGGCCGGCGTCCGCCAGCAGCGGCGCGTCGAACAAGGCGATCAGGTGCGGGAGCGACACCCGCAGACCCTTCCGTGCCGCCGCCGTCGACGAAGCGTGTGTCGTCGCGCCCCAGCCCGGGGGCAGATCGTGGATACCCGCGCCCGCCAGCACCGCGCGGAGAATCGCCGCGCGGGCACCCGGCCGGACCCGCAGCGATTCAGGGAGGTCGCGGCAGGCCCGTACGACCTGGTTGTCGAGGAACGGGGCGTGCAGGCGCTGGCTGCGGATCTCCGCCGCCTGCTCCAGGATCCGCTGGTCCGTCGCGTGGCGGGCCAGCGCTGCACGCGCCCGGGCCTCCCCGGGGCGCTGCACGGACGTCGGCCGCGTCGCCCCCTCCATCAGACGAACCGATACTTCAGCAAGCGCCTCGCCCGTCAGCCAGCGCGCCGCAGGACCCGGCCTCGACCAGGCCAGGGCGGCGAGCGACGCGCCCAGCGGACCGTTGGAGAGTGCGCGGCCGGGACGGTTCGCTTCCAGCAGCCGGTCCGCCGCCGTCTCCAGGCCGGTGCGGTACGGCGTACGGGCAAGGCGCCGCGCCGCCCGGTACACCGTCAGCGGGATGAACAGCGACTGCGGCGAAGGGCCCTCGGCGCGTGCCAACGCCGTGACCGGACGCACCAGATGACGCCGCCGCCGGTCCAGCAGCAGGTCCGCGAGGCGCGCCGGATGCGCGTCAAGCACCTGCCGCGCGCCCGCCCCCGTGAAGTGGTCCGCGCTGCCCGCGGCCAGCCGTCCGCGGTGGCGTTCCGCGGTGATCAGCGACGGGGCCGGCTCGTCCGTCAAAGGCCCGGCGTCCAGGCTCGCGTACGGCAGCCCCTCCTCCGCCGCCGCGACCACCACATGGTGCAGCCGCGGGTTGGAGGCGATCGCCCGCGCCCGTTCCAGTTCGTCCTCGTGCCCGCCCGTGGCCAGGTCGTTGAAAGTGACCGCCAGCAGCCGCTCGCCCGCTCCCGTCCCATGGCCGAGCACCGTGCCCGGTCTGCCCGGCAGCCCCGCCGCCAGCAGCGCCAGCGTGCCGGACGCGCTGCCGCCCGACAGGTCCGCGCCGATCCCTGGCGCCGGCCCGGCCCGGCCGCTCCGGGCGGCCCGCCGCTCCGCCGGACCCATCCCCGGCACCGGCCCGGGATCCGGCGGCAGCGTCTCGGGCGCGTGCCGCGGCGCGGTGAGCCTGGCCCGTACCGCCTCGATCAGTGCGTCGCGTACGCCGTCGATGGCACGCTCCGCCTCGATCTGCGGCCCGGCGACGGCGAGGGAAGCCACCGGCTCGTACCCGGTGATCTCACGCGAGCCCTCGCGCAGAATCAGCGCGTGACCCGGCGGGATGCGCTTCACACCGTCGTACGGAGTCGAGTCGCGCAGCGCTTCCGGTGTCTCCGGACAGGCGAGCAGTGCCGCCAAGTGCCCGATGTCCAGCTGCGCTTCGATGAGGTCGGCGAGCGGGAGCGCGGCGGTGGCGTACGCGGTGCCGTTCGCCCACGGCGTGTAGAAGACGGGTCTCGCCCCGGCCAGGTCGCCGGCGATCGTGATCCTGCGGCCGACCTGTACGACGGCGGTGTAGCTGCCGGCCCAGGCGGTCAGATGCCGCAGCGCCCCGCCGCGCGCCGCGAAGAGCCCCACCTTCAGCTCCTCGTCGCTGGCCGCGCAGCAGCCGAGGACCGCGAGCTTGGTGAAGGGGTCAACGGTGACGACACGCACCTCGTCGGGGCGCCAGTCGCCGACCGCCCAGAGCGGATCCGGGTCTCCCCACAGGAGTTGGGCACCGACGGGGTGGACGGTGCCGGCGTCGTCGGACGTGCCGACGGCCCCGGCCGTACCGAAGTTTGCGGCGATACTGCTCCAGCCCACCAACCACCGCATGCCGCCTCCACAGGCTGTGGACAAACTCAGACCCACCGGACCTCGGACCACCGGGCCATAACCGCTCGGGCCTCAGCCGTTCGGGAACATGCTGCCACGAAGGCGGCGCACAGGAGGGGCTCCGGGTAGCGCGCGCAAAAAGGGAACGCGCCCCTGGCATTGGCGATTTGACGACGGCCGGGAGAGGGAAGGGGCGAGCGACCAGCGCTCAGACGGGAGCAAAACAGACATGGAGGACAGTCGGCATTCAGCCATTCTCCGTGCCGCACATGTGTGCCTCACCCGTGCATACGACAGTCCGGGAGGCGCTGTTCGCCCCCCGGACCCGTCCGCCGCCCGCGGGGATTGAGGCGGCGGTATCCCCCAGCCCACTGGTTCCGATACTCAGTGGGCCGACCCACGCAGCACTCATGGAAGCGCTCCCCCACCAGCGCGGCCAGAGCGCACGGACGGGCGCACAGCCACACACCCGGAGCACGACGACGAGGTGCCGTCGGCAGATCGTCTGCTCCAACGCACAACAATCTCGCCATACGGAACACCGCCCCTTAACGGTCGGGATGCGGCGAACTACGCTGTGTTTACTGATGTTCTCCCCAGGGGCGCATATTCCGAGGGGTTCGGCCAGGAGCTTTTGCAGCCGGGATCCCGGAGCTGTCCGGAGCTGTTCACCAGGGGAGGACACAGCACGAATGCCGTGCGCCCAGCAGCGACGCGGCGGCCGTCTGTGTGTCGAGGGGTGGCGCATGTCCAGGGAGCAACGCGGGCCGAACGACAAACTCGGCACCGTTCTCGCCCTCGCGGGAATCAGCAACGCCGGCCTGGCCCGGCGCGTCAACGACCTCGGCGCGCAGCGCGGTCTGACCCTTCGCTACGACAAGACGTCCGTGGCGAGGTGGGTGTCGAAGGGCATGGTGCCGCAGGGCGCCGCGCCCCATCTCATCGCCGCGGCCATCGGCGCCAAGCTCGGGCGTCCGGTGCCGTTGCACGAGATCGGTCTGGCGGACGCCGACCCGGCCCCCGAGGTCGGGCTCGCCTTCCCGCGCGATGTGGGCGAGGCGGTGAAATCAGCCACCGAGCTCTATCGCCTCGATCTGGCGGGCCGGCGGGCCGGCAGCGGCGGCATCTGGCAGTCGCTGGCCGGTTCTTTCGCAGTGAGCGCTTACGCGACGCCCGCGTCCCGCTGGCTGATAACGCCCGCCGACTCCTCGGTGGAGCGGTCCGTGTCGGTGGACACCGCGGAGGACACTCCCGCCCGCGTGGGCCACAGCGATGTGGCCAAACTCCGGGAGGCGGCGGAGGACGCGCGCCGCTGGGACTCCAAGTACGGCGGTGGGGACTGGCGTTCGTCGATGGTGCCGGAGTGTCTGCGGGTTGACGCGGCCCCGCTGCTCCTCGGCTCGTATTCGGACGAAGTGGGCCGGGCGCTGTTCGGTGCCGCCGCCGAGCTGACCCGGCTGGCCGGGTGGATGGCCTTCGACACCGGGCAGCAGGAAGCGGCGCAGCGGTACTACATCCAGGCGCTGCGACTGGCCCGCGCGGCCGCGGATGTTCCGTTAGGCGGCTATGTGCTGGCTTCGATGTCGCTGCAGGCGACGTACCGCGGATTCGCGGACGAGGGCGTGGATCTCGCGCAGGCGGCGCTCGAGCGCAATCGCGGCCTCGCCACCGCCCGCACGATGAGCTTCTTCCGGCTGGTGGAGGCGCGGGCGCACGCGAAGGCGAGCGACGCGGTGGCGGCCGGAGGCGCGCTGAAGGCGGCGGAGGGCTGGCTGGAGCGCTCGCGGGCGGGCGATGCCGACCCGACGTGGCTGGGCTTCTATTCGTACGACCGGTTCGCCGCGGACGCTGCCGAGTGCTACCGCGATCTGAAGGCGCCGCGCCAGGTGCGTCGCTTCACGGAGCAGGCGCTGTCGCGGCCGACGGAGGAGTTCGTACGGTCGCACGGGCTGCGGCTGGTGGTGTCGGCGGTGGCCGAGCTGGAGTCCGGGAATCTGGACGCGGCGTGCGCGGCGGGCACGCGCGCGGTGGAGGTCGCGGGGCGGATCTCCTCGGCGCGGACCACGGAGTACGTACGGGATCTGCTCCACCGACTCGAGCCGTACGGCGACGAGCCGCGTGTCGTGGAGCTGCGGGAGCGTGCCAGGCCACTGCTGGTCGCTCCGGCGTAGGGCACGAACCCCCTGGTTCAGCTGGTTTAAGGCCATTGTCAGTGGGCCAGTGCACTATCGGGGTGGGAGGTGACGCGGTGACGGCGTCCGGGCAGGGCTTCGGGCATGATCACGGGCAGGTCCACGGGCATGGCTTCGACTGTGACGTGCTGGTGATCGGCGGCGGGATCGTCGGCCTGTCGACGGCGTATGCGCTGACGCGCGCGGCTCCCGGGACCCGGGTGACGGTCCTGGAGAAGGAACCGGGCCCGGCCAGGCACCAGACCGGGCGGAACAGCGGAGTGATCCACAGCGGGATCTACTACCGGCCGGGCTCGCTGAAGGCGCGGTTCGCGGTGCGCGGCGCGGCGGAGATGGTGAAGTTCTGCGCGGAGTACGGCATCGAGCACAAGGTCACCGGAAAGCTGATCGTCGCGACGGGGCGGGACGAGCTGCCACGGCTGCACGCCCTGGTCCAGCGCGGCCGTGAGAACGGCATTCCGGTACGAGAGCTGGGCGCGGCGCAGATCACGGAGTACGAGCCGCAGGCGCGCGGGCTCGCGGCAATCCATGTCGGGACGACGGGGGTGTGCGACTTCGGGGCGGTGGCGGCGCAGTTCGCGGCGGCGTCCAACGCGGACATCCGGTACGACGAGCAGGTCACCGCCATCGACCGCCGCGCATGGGGCGTCGCGGTGCGCACGGCATCGGGGACGGTGGTCCGGGCGAGGGTACTGGTGAACTGCGCGGGGCTGCAGTGCGACCGGGTTGCGCTGCTGGCGGGAGACGAGCCGGGCATGCGGATCGTCCCCTTCCGGGGTGAGTACTACGAGCTGGCCCGTCCCGATCTCGTGCGCGGACTGATCTATCCGGTGCCGGACCCGGCGTTCCCTTTCCTCGGGGTGCATCTGACGCGCGGCATCGACGGTGGCGTCCATGTCGGCCCGAACGCGGTCCCGGCGCTGGCCCGCGAGGGCTACAGCTGGTCGGCGGTACGACCGCTGGAACTGGCGGGGACGCTCGGCTGGCCGGGGACGTGGCGGATAGCCCGCAGGCACTGGCGGTACGGCGCGGGTGAGCTGCACCGCTCGCTGTCGAAGCGCGCGTTCGCGACGGCGGTACGGCGGCTGCTGCCGGCGGTGACGGCGGACGATCTGCGCCCGGCCGCGTCGGGCGTACGGGCGCAGGCGGTCCTGCGGGACGGCACACTGGCCGACGACTTCCTGATCCGCGAGGCACCACGCACGGTGCATGTGCTGAACGCGCCGTCCCCGGCGGCGACGGCGTCCCTACCCATCGGCAGAGAGGTCGCACGCAGGGCCCTGACGGCGTTGGCGGACGGCCGCTTGGTGCGTGCGGGGAGGTAACGACGGCCCCGGTCCCGCCAGCGGGGGACGGGCACCCGCGGCAAGGCCCAGCGCCCAGGCTCGGCCCCAAGCCCGGCCCCCGGGCTCGGCCCCAAGCTCGGCTCCCGAGGCCCAGCCCGCCCCGAGGCTCGGCTCCCAGCTCGACCCCGAGCTCGGCTCCCGGCGAAGGTCACCCCCGCCCCCGCCGTAGAATCAGGCCATTGTGTCTGAGCTCCGAAACCCCACTCCTGACGACGCCCCCCGGCCCCCCATACGTGCCAAGGGCGAGCCCCGCTTTCCCGGTGGGCCCGCTGCCGATCCCGCCGGGTCGCATCATGAGCGGCGCATTCGCAGTTTCCAGCCACGTCGCAGCCGCGTCACCGTCGGGCAGGCCGATGCGCTGGAGCGGCTGTGGCCGATCTGGGGCATGGACATCGACGGGCACCGCGTCCTCGACCTCGACGAGATGTTCGGCGGACTGCCCGTCGTCCTCGAGATCGGGTTCGGGATGGGCGAGGCCACCGCGCAGATGGCCGCCGAGGACCCCGGCACCGGGATTCTCGCCGTCGACGTGCACACTCCCGGGCAGGGCAATCTGCTCGGTCTCGCGGAGCGGAACGGACTGTCCAACATCCGGGTCGCCAACGGTGACGCGATCATCCTGCTCCGGGAGATGCTCGCGCCCCGCTCGCTCGACGGGATGCGCGTCTACTTCCCCGACCCCTGGCCCAAGAAGCGCCACCACAAGCGGCGGCTGATCCAGCCCGAATTCCTCAGCCTCGCCGCGCAGCGCCTGAAGCCCGGCGCGGTCCTCCACTGCGCGACCGACTGGGAGCCGTACGCCGAGCAGATGCTCGAGGTGCTCTCCGCGCACCCGGACTTCGAGAACACCCAGGAGGACGGCGGCTTCGCCCCCCGCCCCTCGTTCCGCCCGCTCACCCGATTCGAGGGGCAGGGCCTGGACAAGGGCCACAAGGTGCACGACCTGCTGTTCCGCCGACGGGTGGGCACCACGGTCCCGGACGCGTAACCCTCAGTAGGACCCCGGGCACCATCGCCAGTGTCAGTGGCCCTCGTTAGGGTCAATGGGTGTCCGAGTCGTCCCCGCAGCACCTCCCACCGCATCCGGCGGTCCCGGCGTTCGATCCGCAGCCGCTGTTCGACGCCGTGCCGGAGCGTTCCCGGTGGCGCTACAAGCCGCGCCGCGTCTCCCGCCTCTGGCACAGCAAGGCGGTCCGGGCCGGAGTGCTGATCACGTTCCTCGCCCTCTCCGGCCTGGTGATCCTCTCGCTCGTACGGGAGCAGACGGGCACCCAGGGCTTCCTGGTCGGCCTGGGCCTCGCGACGCTGCCCGTCCCGCTCCTGATGGCGGCCTTCCGCTGGCTGGACCGCGTCGAGCCGGGCCCCTGGAAGAATCTGCTCTTCGCCTTCGCGTGGGGCGCCTTCGCCGCCGCCCTCGTCGCGATCATCGCGAACTCCTTCGCCACCCGCTGGATAGCCACCGCCACCGCGGATCCGGCGAGCGCCGACACCCTCGGCGCGACGGTGATAGCCCCGATCGTCGAGGAGAGCGCGAAGGCCGCCGCGGTCCTGCTCATCTTCATCTTCCGCAGACGGGACTTCACCGGAATCGTCGACGGCGTCGTCGTGGCCGGCTTCACCGCGACCGGCTTCGCCTTCACCGAGAACATCCTCTATCTGGGCAACGCCTTCGGCGAGGACCAGGAGATAGGCACCTCGGGCCTCGCCTCGATGACCGCGGCGACCTTCTTCGTACGCGTCGTGATGTCGCCGTTCGCACATCCGCTCTTCACAGTGCTGACGGGCATCGGCTTCGGTATCGCCGCGCTCGCCGCACAGCGCCAGAAGATCCGCCGCGTCGCACTGCCGCTGCTCGGTCTCGTCCTCGCCATGGGCATGCACGCCCTGTGGAACGGCGCGTCGTCGCTGTTCGGCCCGCTGGGCTTCTACGGCGTGTACGGGGCGTTCATGGTGCCGGCCTTCGGCCTGCTGACCTGGCTGGCGATCTGGACGCGGCAGCGCGAGCTGCGCACGATATCCGCCGAGCTGCCCGCGTACGCCGCGGCCGGCTGGCTCGCGGGGGACGAACCGCGCGCGCTCTCCTCGATGCGGGCACGCACGATGGCGCGCGACTTCGCGCGGCGGGCGTACGGACCGGCCGCGGCGCACGCCGTATCGGAGTACGAGACGTTCGCGACCTCCCTGGCCTTTCTGCGCCACCGGGCCCACCGCGGCGCGGCGGGCCCGGACTTCGTGGAGCGCGAGCAGGAGCTGCTGCACCACCTGTGGCAGCGCAAGGAGGTGGCCGCGCCCGCGCTGACGTACGCGGCACGGGCGACGGGCCGCGTGTGGGTGCCGCCGCCGTACCGCGACTACGGCGGCTACAACCCGTACCGCTCCTAGACGCCCTGGGCGGACGCCGCCGTCAGCTCGGCCAGCTCCTCGGCCGTCAGCTCCAGGTCGGCGACCGCCAGCAGGGCGGGCAGCTGCTCGACCGTACGGGCCGAGGCGATCGGCGCGGCGACGGTCGGCTGCGCGGCCAGCCAGGCGAGCGCGACAGTCGCGATCTCGGCACCGCGCGCCTCGGCGACCTTGTCCAGCGCGGCGAGCACGGCCACGCCCCGGTCGGTCTTCAGATGCCCGGCCGCGCCCTCGGCCCGTGGGCTCCGCACCGTCGCACCCGGCCGGTACTTGCCGGTGAGGAAGCCGGAGGCGAGCGAGTAGTACGGGACGGCGGCGAGACCGGCGCGGGCGGCCGTCTCCTGGCGCTCGCCCTCGTACGTCTCGCGCGAGACGAGGTTGTAGTGCGGCTGCAGCACGGAATAGCGGGCCAGCCCCTCGCGCTCCGAGAAGTCCAGGGACGCCTGGAGCCGCTCGACGCTGAGGTTGGAGGTGGCGATGGCGCGGACCTTGCCGTCCTTCACCAGCTGGTCGAGGGCGGTGATGATCTCCTCGACGGGGACGGCCGGGTCGTCGAAGTGCGTGTAGTACAGGTCGATGTAGTCGGTACGCAGCCGGCGCAGCGACTCCTCGGCCGCGGCCGCGATATTGGTGGCGGAGAGGCCCCTGTACTGAGGGTGGGCGCCGACCTTGGTGGCGACGACGACCTCGGAACGGTTGCCGCGCGCGGCAAGCCAGTTGCCGATGACGGTCTCGGACTCGCCGCCCTCGTTGCCCGGCCCCCATGCGGAGTAGACGTCGGCGGTGTCGATGAAGTTGCCGCCGGCGGCCACGTACGCGTCGAGCACGGCGAAGGACTGCGTCTCGTCGGCGGTCCAGCCGAAGACATTGCCGCCGAGGCAGAGCGGAAAGACGGCCAGGCCTGACGAGCCAAGGGTACGGAGGGAAGTCATACCTTGATCAACAGCCAGACCGGGCCGCGCTATTCCGTTTACGCCAGGACTGCCGTGAACTGCTCACGCCAGGACTGCCGGGCACTGCGGCGCTCGATCAGACAGTGAGGCCCTTGCCCTGGAGCCAGGCCATCGGGTCGATGCCCGAACCGCCCGGGGTGTGCACCTCAAGGTGCAGATGCGGGCCCGTGACATTGCCGGTCGCGCCCACGCGGCCGATCGTCTCGCCCGTCGTCACCTTCTGGCCCACGCTGACCGACATCGACGACTGGTGGCAGTACCAGACCTCCGTACCGTCCTCGAGCTCCAGGACCGTGCGGTAGCCGTACGAGCCTGACCAGCCCGCCGACTTGACGGTGCCGCCGTGCACCGCCTTGACCGGCGTGCCCGTCGGGGCGGCGAAGTCCAGGCCGGTGTGGTAGCCCGAGGACCACATGGAGCCGGCCTCGCCGAAGGTGGAGGTGATCGTGTACGCGGAGGTGGGCAGCGCGAAGTTCGCGGCCAGCTTGGCGAGCCGCTCCGCCTCCGCCTTGGCCTCCGCGGCCGCCTCGGCCTTCTGCTTCGCGGCCTCGGCCTTCGCCTCCGCCGCCGTCTGCTGCTGCTTCGCCTCCGCCGCGGCCTTCTCGGCGGCGAGCTTCTCCGCGGCCGACTTGGCCTCGGCGTCCGCCTCGGCCCGCTGCTGATCGGCCTGCTGAAGGATGCGGGCGCGCAGGGCCTCACCGGCGCCGGCGGCGCCCGTCTCCGCGTCCGCCTCGGTGCCGTCGTCCGCGGCGAGGGTCATCGCCGTGAGCGGCGAGGCGTTCGCGTTCCCCGACTGCGCGTCGGCGCCGTCGGACATGAAGGCGCCCACACCCGGCAGTGACGCGGCGTCGGGCAGCTTGTCCTTGATCGAGTCCGGAAGGTCCGGCAGCGATATGGAGACCGGCGGCTTGTCCTGCGCGCTGGCCATGCCGCCCGCGCCGACCGCTGCGATCACACCGACGCCGAGCACCGTGGAGCTGCGGGCGAGTCCGCCGCGCTGCTTCATGACACGGTGCCGACCGCGCACCGGACGAACGGAGTCCTCGGTGGGGTTCCATTCCTCCCATGCCCGCTCCGCTACGTCGTCGCCGAAGAAGTCGGATTGAAAGGGGGTTTCGGGTGCGGGGGCAGGGCTGTTGGACGCCACGGAGGCGTACTCCTTTCCTTCCTTCTCGCCTACCGGGTTAGCTGACGGGTTCGGAGCAGGAAGGTCTCCTACGAGCGCTTCGACCGCGAACAAAGCGGCAAAAGGTGCCCGATTCACCCCAATTGGTGGTTCCCCGGTTCCCTTGCGGGATTCGGCGCGTGCGCACGGTGCCGTCTCTTGCGACGGCTGGGACAACCGCGCTGCGTTATCGAACGTTAATAGACGCCAGGGCCGGATTCCAAGCTGTTCCGACTAATCATTAAAGACATTGGCCTGGACTTACCGGGACACAAGCGGCCGGAGTCGGGCGACTTGATCGATGCCCGGACCGCACCGCACTTCTGACGGTGCTTCACATGTTATGCGGAGGGGTGTCCTTCGACTACACACGGTACTGGCCCGTGTCTTCCTGCTCCCCTTTGATCACGCCTACGGTCCTGCGGCGCTCCGGCTGCCCGTCGAGCGGGCGGCTGACCGCCAGCAGCGCCATGTCGTCGTTGGGACCGCCACCCGTATGCAGGCGTACATCGTCGACGATCGCGTCCAGCAGATCCTCGGGGCCGGCGAAGAGCCGGCCGCCGAGCCGCTCGACGGGGTTGTAGAAGGCACCGTCCGCGTCGCGCGCCTCGGTCACCCCGTCGGTGTAGAGGAGCAGCGTGGCCCCGGCCGGGAGCGGATACTCGTCCGCCAGGTCCGGCAAGATCCCCAGATCACCCATTCCCAGCGGCAGCGCGTGCTCGGTCGGCTCCAGCTTGTCCAGATCGCCGCCGGCGTGCAGCACCAGCGGCTCCGGATGGCCACGGTTCACCACCCGCACCACGCCCGCGCCATGCGGAATCTCGGCGAGTACGGCGGTGGTGAACCCCTCGAACACGTCCAGGCTCCCCCGCCTCGTCCCCTCGCGCGTGAGCGCCCGCTCCAGGCGCCCGGCGACGCCCTCGATCGATCTCTCCTGCTCGGCGGCCTCCCGGAACGCCCCGATGACCACGGCCACGGCCTCGACCGCCCCCATCCCCTTGCCCCGGACGTCGCCCACGACCAGCCGCACACCGTGCGGAGTGTCCTGCACGGCGAAGAGGTCGCCGCCGATGAACGCGTCCGCCTGCGCCGCCTCGTACCGCGCGGCGATCTGCAGCCCGCCGATCCGGTCGGCGGGGGTGGGCAGCACGGCGCGCTGCGCGGTCTCGGCGATGTCGCGGGCGGAGGCCAGGCGCCTGCCGCTGAGCCGGACCACCCGGTTGATGAAGAGTGCCAGGCCGGCGACGGTGACCACGGTGAACAGCTCGGTGTTCGCCGGGGTCAGGGTCAGGGTCCCGTTGTAGACGTGCAGACCCAGCACACTGACGACGGCGGCGATGCCGGTCAGCAAGGTGGCGGGAAAGGAGAAGAACGGCGCGGCGATCAGCGGAGCGGCGGCGAAGAGCGGAGATGCGGTGTACTCGGACGGGGTGAGGAGATCGAAGATCACGCCGGCAATGATCATCAGCGAGGGCAGCGCGAGGACAAGACGGTGAGCGCTGGCGCCGCCGTCCTGCTCTCGCTGCCCCACCAGTGATCTCCTGACCAGTCCAGCCACGGCTGCGGAAAGTACCGCGCTCATCCCAGGTTGGCCGTAGCCGCGCCGGGCTGCGACTCTCCGTCGGCCAACCGGGCGACGCCGACGGTTGGGGCCGAGTACGGACGGTTGGGGCCGGGTACGACAGTGGCCCGGCACTCTGATCGAGTGCCGGGCCACTGGCTGCAGTAGCGGGGACAGGATTTGAACCTGCGACCTCTGGGTTATGAGCCCAGCGAGCTACCGAGCTGCTCCACCCCGCGTCGGTGAACACAACCTTACGCCATCCGGAGCAAGATCAAATCCATTTTATGAGGCGGTCTGCTCCGAAGCCTCTCCGAAGGCTCTCCGTATGGCTGTGGCCCACGCTGCGCAGCACCCTCGCCGCCGGCCGTCCCGCGACGGACGAGGAACTGCTGAGGGTGCTGCGCAGCGGCAATGCGCGCTGTTTCAGCGGCGGCGCAGGCGGAGTGCGGTGAGCGCGCCGCCGGCCGCGATCAGCACCGCGGCCGTGATCGCCGCGTACCAGGTGGAGCTGGACGATCCGGTGCTGGCAAGGGCGCCGGTGGTGGTGACGGAGTCGTTCGCGACGGCCGCCGCCGAGGTCGTGGCGGACGCGGACGGGGTGCCGGACGGCGTCGCGGACGCGGTCGGGGAGGGCGAGGCGGACGCGGTCGAGGACGGGTTCGCGGTCGGCTTGCCGCTCGGGGCGGTGCCGCGCTCGGGGGCGACCGTGATTCTGCCCTGGGCCCCCAGGAACGGATGGATGTTGCCCTCGGTGAGCGAGGTCGTCGCCTGCAGCGTGAGCTTGACCGGCTTCTGGATGCCCTTGAAGTCGATGACGCTCACGCGAAGGCGGGCGCGGTGCATGACGTAGCTCTTGCGGATGTCCGCCAGCTGCCACTTCTCCTCGCCCGCGAACTTCTTGACCCTGGTGTACCTGCCGTCCTCGCCGAGCTCATCGATCACCAGCTCAGGGATCTTCCCCGTGGAGCCGGGCTCCTCGACGACCTCCAGGGTGGTCCTCAGGTCGGAGTCGAAGGTCACCCCGCCCTTGAGCTGGTGGACGATGTCGACGTTGCCCGTCGTGCCGGGCTTGATGGGAGCGTTCTCGTCGGTCTCGAGCGTCATGGAGGCGGGCCCGGTGCTGATCTTCGGGCTGGCCTCGAAGACCAGGGTGTCGTCGTTCTGGCGCTGGGTGTTCTCGGCCAGGTCGTCGGCCAGGAGCTTCAGATTGCCGTTGTTGGAGGGGTAGTTCTTGCCGAGGCCGACGGAGACCTTCCAGCTCAGCTCACCCTTGGCAGGCACCGAGAACGCGGCGTTCCTGCCCTTCTCGGCCGGGTAGAACATGCCCTGCGCGCCCGCGTCCTGCTGCCCGACGAACTCGTCCGTGGCCGGGGCGTTCACCGGCTGCACGTCGAAGACGATGTGCGAGGCCGCGATGGGGCTCGCGCCGTCCGTGTCGCCGATCATCCACGGCTGGAAGTCCACCGCCTTGTCCGCGGAGTTCTTCACGGTGAACGTGAAGGTCTCGCTCGCCCCGCCGCGGGTCAGCGGCCCGGACGGCGCCGGGGTGCCCAGCTCGATGGTGAGGGGCTTGCTCGAGGCCACCGGGGCGGCGTGGGCGCTGAACGGGACAAGGGTGGTGCCGACGGCGGCGGCGACGGTGAGCGCGGCGGCGGAGGCGAAGCGAGCGGACATGGTGGACTCCCCCCAAGGAATCGACTAGGGGCCGGACTGCCGATGGATGGGCGACAGTCGGCCGTACGTAGGAGCAGCACGGCACAGCGCCGCTACAGACGGTGAAGCGAGATGAGCGAGACAAGAGAAACGAGCGGCGAGCTCGCAGAGCGCGCTGGATGAGAGATCGCCTTCCGTCCGGCCCTGTGCGGTCCCGGCTTGCGGCGATGTGCTTATCCTCACCGCTCAAGATCGGCCGGGCAATCCCCGTACTGTCACCGCTTCGCAACAGCGTCCGGAAGGCGAAAATCCGCCTCTGACCTGGGAGTTGCCTCCAGTCGTCGGGTCCGGCTACGCAGGGGGCAGCAGCCGCGCGGCCCGCATCTGCAGGTAGCGCGTCTCCGGGACGCTGAGCGTGCGCTGTGCCGCCAACCGGTAGGCGGCCCGGGCGCCTTCGGCATCCCCGGCCTTCTCCAGCAGGTGTGCCCGTACGGCGTCGAGCCGGTGGTGCCCCGCCAACCGGTCCTCCAGCTCGGCGACTTCGGCGAGCCCGGCCTCGGGGCCGTGCACCATGGCGACGGCCACGGCACGGCCGAGCTCGGCCATCGGCTCGGGGGCGCGGCGTACGAGGATGTCGTACAGAGCGAGGATCTGCGGCCAGTCGGTGTCCTCGGCACGAGCCGCCTCGTCGTGCAGCGCCGCGATCGCCGCCTGCAGCTGGTAGGCCCCGGCCGGCCCCTCGGACAGGGCCTCCTCCACCAGCGCGCTGCCCTCGGCGATCGCCTTCCCGTCCCAACGGCCGCGATCCTGCTCGTCGAGCGGAACCAGTTCGCCGTGCGGTCCGGTGCGGGCCGCGCTGCGCGCGTCGGTGAGCAGCATCAGCGCGAGCAGCCCGGTCACCGCCCCCTCCTGCGGCAGGAGCCGGCGTACGGCCCGGGTCAGCCGGATCGCTTCGGCGGCGAGATCGGCGCGGTGCAGATCGCTGCCGGAAGTCGCCGTATATCCCTCGTTGAAGATCAGGTAGAGCACCTGCAGCACGGCCGCGAGCCGCTGATCGCGGTCCTCGGGCCCCGGCTGCCGGAACGGCACTCCCTTGACCTTCTGCTTGGCCCGACTGATGCGCTGCGCCATGGTCGCCTCCGGCACAAGATGCGCACGGGCGATCTCGGCCGTGGTCAGACCCCCGACGGCACGCAGGGTGAGCGCGACCTGCGCGGCCGGGGTGAGTTCGGGGTGACAGCACAGGAAGAGCAGGGTGAGGGTGTCGTCCTCGGACGGTGCGCGGCTCTCTCCGGGCGCGGGCGCCGTGAAGGCGTCTCGAGGCGTCAGCGCCGCGACCGTCTCCTCACGTCTGCGCCGGGCCTCGTCACTGCGCAGCGCTTCCGTGAGCCGACGGGACGCGACCTTGATGAGCCAACCGCGCGGATTGTCGGGCCGGCCCGCATCGGGCCACTGCTGCGCGGCCGCGAGCAGCGCCTCCTGCACGGAGTCCTCGGCCAGATCGAAGTGCCCGTACCGGCGCACCAGCGCACCGAGGACCTGCGGCGCGTGCAGGCGCAGCAGGTCCTCGATGCCGGTCGTACGTCTCACACACAGCCTCCGCCGTCCTGGATGGGCCGGATGACCACCGGATAGGGGGGAGCCCCCTCGGGCGCCGGGCACGTCGCGACGCGCGCGGCGATCTCGGTGACCCGCTCCAGGCTCTCGCAGTCGAGAACCCAGTACCCGGCGAGCAGTTCCTTGGTCTCTCCGTACGGACCGTCCGTGATCACGGGCTTCCCGTCCTTGCCGGCACTGACGAGGCGGGTCTGCGCGGGCTCGGCCAGGCCGTTCCCGTCGACGAGCTCACCGGACTCGGAGAGGTCGTTGTTGACCTCGCCCATGAAGGCGAACATCGCCTGCAGATCCTTCTCGCTCCAGGCCGGGCTGTGTGCGGACGCCTGGCCGCGCATGGCCTCGTAGTCGGCCTGCGAGCCCTGGACCATCACCAGATACTTCATGGTTTCGCTCCCTCGGATGCGTTGCCGCCCCTTGCGGGCAACTTTCACAGGGGACGTCGCAGCCGATGACGGATTCTCGACACCTCGCGGAGAAATTTTCCGGAACTACTCGTCAGGACCACTCGCCCGGGACGTCGTGCGGGGTGTCCGGGCGGCCCGGCCTGAGGGAGTCGTCCCGCAGGACCGGCCTGTGGAGTCATCCCGCGTTTTCGTCCATTCGGCCCGGCCGGACGTGCCCTCTCCGTCGCCATGAGCGGAAATGGATCAGGAGGCAGCAGCCCTCGGCGGCTACCGAACTGACGCAGGAGCACGGATGACAAACTCGTCGGAACCGCAGCAGGAACCGTCACCGGAACCTGCGCCGGAGGGCTCGGCGGCGGGCGGTCGGCCGCAGGGTTCGCCGGCGGGCGGTTCGGCGGCGACGCGGATCGCGAGGAAGGTGTCATCGGCAGTCCTCATCGTCCTCACGTGCATTCTCGTCCCGCTGTCCGTGGTGACGGTCTGGGTGCACGACATCGTGCTCGACACCGACCGGTACGTCGCCACGGTCGCTCCCCTGGCGAGCAATCCGGCGATCCAGGACGCCGCGGTGAATCGCGCCGTCCAGGCGGTGGACGTCCGCTTCGACGCCAAGGAATTCACTACCAATGTGGCTGACTGGCTTCAGTCGCAGGGACTGCCGCCCCTCGCCGCGGAAGCAGTCAAGGGCTTCGCTCCGCAGGTGGCTTCCGCCGTCAACGACGCGGTCGAGAAGGTTGCCCGCCGCTTCGTCGAGAGCGACCGGTTCAAGAAGGTGTGGACCACAGCCAACCGGATCGGCCACAACGCCGTCGACCACGCGCTCACCGGCAAGGGGCGCGGAGCGGTCGGCATCGAAGAAGGAACCGTCACCCTCAATGTCGGCACTGCCGTGGAGACCGTCAAGAAGGACCTCGTCGACGCGGGGCTGAAACCGGCCTCGAAGATTCCCACCGTCAACAAGCAACTGGTCCTCTTCAAGTCCGACGAGCTCGCCAAGTACCAGAACGCCGCGCATGCGCTCGATGTGATCGGCAACTGGATGCCGATCATCACCGTGCTCCTCGGTGCGGCCGGTGTACTGCTCGCCCATCACCGCAGGCGCGCCCTGGCCAAGACCGCCCTCGGCGCCGCCCTGGCCTGCCTGATCGTTGTCATCGCCCTGGTCGTCGGCCGTAGCTACTACCTCAGCCACCTGCCGCCCCAGGTGCTGTCCCACGCCGCCGCCGGAGCGGTCTACGACACGCTTCTGCACTTCCTGCGCGTCACGCTCCGCACCGTGATCGTGCTTGGCGTGATCATCGCTGTCGGCGCGTACCTGATCGGACCCGGCCGACTGCCCCGCGCGGCGCGGGACAGGGCCGACCGCACCGCCGACTCCGTGGCGGGCTGGGGCTATTCGCACGGAGTGCACACCGGCGGGGTGGGCACCTGGACGGAGAGCCACCGCCGCTGGATCAACGTCGGCCTGCTTCTCGTACTGGCCCTGATCTTCGCCCTGTGGAACCACCCCACGGCGCTGACCGTACTGCTCCTGGTCCTGATCCTCCTCGCGGCGCTCGCCGTGACCTCTCTGCTGGCCGCGACGGGCCGCCGGACACAAGCGCCGAAGGACACCGGCACCCGCGGCGGGTGATGCGAGGCGAGGCGGAGCATCGCCTTCCACGGGTGAGCGCCGGACCACCGGAAGCGGCTTTTTCACCCGTTTCGGGTGATGCCCACTCACCCGCCTCAGCCTGAAGCACCAGTGCGCGAAACCCACCGTCGGCCGACCGCCCGACGCGCTGCCGCTCATCCGCACCCGGCCGCCTGCCTGGCGATCATGAACATGCGCGGTGAAGATTGACGTGTCGGTCCACGTGCCGTCGGCACGTTACATACGGTTCGCACGATACGTACGGTTGGCAGGACAAGGCAGCCGACAGCCAGATGGTGGTCGCATGCCCCGGAGCACAACCTCCGCAGCGCTGGACGGCGGAGCCCCCCGTACCGCCCGGACACCGTCAGTCCACACGTCCGGAATCGGCACCACGGCGTCGCAGCTGCAACTGGCTCCGACCGGTGACCCACTGCTGGCCGCGAAGTTCTCCGTACCGTCCGTTCCAGGGACGTTCGTACGCCGCAAGCGCCTGCTGGACCGCCTCACGGACGGAACAGCGGGACCGCTGACCCTGATCACGGGCCCGGCCGGCGCCGGCAAGACCATGCTCGCCGCCTCGTGGGCGGTCGGTGCGACGGCACCGCACCCGGCGGTCGTGTGGCTCACCCTCGAGGACGACGACAGCGCGCCCGGCGTGTTCTGGACATACGTCCTCGAAGCCTTCCGTCACCACCACGTGACCCTGCCCGACACTGTCGGCTCCCCCACGCGCGCCGACAACGTCGACCGTTCCCTGCTGGTCCGGCTGGCTTCCGCGCTGGCCCGGCTGGATCAGCCGGTGGTTCTCGTACTCGACGGCCTCGACCAGGTCCCCGGCCGCGAGGTGGCTTCGGGCCTGGATTTCATCCTGAGTCACGCGGGACCGCAGCTGCGCCTGGTGCTGATCAGCCGGGTCGACCCGCTGCTCCCTCTGCACCGCTACCGCGCCGAGGACAGCATCTGCGAGATCCGCGGGGCCGACCTGGCGTTCACCCGGCACGAGACCGCGACGCTGCTGCGGCGGCACGGTCTGGTTTCGTCGGCGGAGACCGTCGACGCCCTCACCCGGCGCAGCGAGGGCTGGGCCGCCGGACTGCGGCTGTGCGCCCTGGCCATGCAGCGGAGCGACGATCCGACCGGCTTCGCCCGGTCGTTCGCCCTTTCGCAGAGTGCCGTCGCCGACTATCTGCTTGCCGAGGTCGTCGAGGCCCAGCCCGCCGCCACCCAGGACCTGCTGGTGCGTACGAGCATCCTGAACCGGGTGCACCCGCAGCTGGCGAACCTGCTGACCGGACGCGAGGACGCCGAGGCGATCCTGGCCGGGCTCACCCGCGCCAACACCTTCGTCGAACCGATCGGCGACACGCCCTGGTGCCGCTTCCATCCGCTGTTCACCGAGGTTCTCCACGCACATCTGCGCAGCCACCAGCCCGGCCTCGAACCGCAGCTGCATCGCCTCGCGGCCCGCTGGTTCGCCGACGCCGGCCTGGTCTCCGAAGCCATGGAACACGCGGCCGCGGCACAGGACTGGGAGTGCGCCGCCGCCCTGATCGTCGATCACCTGGCCCTCGGCGGCGGGCTCACCGGCCCGGACAACCACCGGCTGGAGCGGCTCTTCGCCGGCATGCCCGCCGACCTCCCGGGAGCAGCCCCCTGGCTGCGCCACCTGCTCGAGCAGCGGCCCGAACTCACCAGTGGCCACCCTTGGCGCAGTGAGCGCACGGCATCCGCCGACGGCACGCCGACCCTGAACGGCACGGCGACGCTGAACGGCACGCCTGCCCTGAACGGCACGCCGGCCCTGAACGGCGAGCCGGCGCAGGCGATTGTCGTCGAGTCGCTCAGCGACCGCGAATGCGACGTACTGCGGCTTGCCGCGGAGATGATGTCGACCGAGGAGATCGCCGCGGAGCTGTATGTGTCCGTCAATACGGTGAAGACACATCTGAGGAGCACCTACCGCAAGCTTTCCGTTTCCCGGCGCAGCGATGCGGTCCGCCGTGCGAGGGAGCTCCACCTGCTCTGACGGCGGCGTGGGCTCAGCGTGCCTGCTCAGCTTGCGGGCTCACCTCAACCGGGTGATGCCGCACCGGCCGCACCTCGGACACCATGCAAGGAGACGATTCCTCAGGAGCATCCAGGATCATTGGGAAGTGCGGGCCATGCGTTACGAGTTCCGCGTCACCGGCCTCCTGTCCACGCCGGTTGCAGAGGCCTTCCCCGAGTTGGCGGAAGTGCCCGCCCCACAGCAGACACTCCTCTTCGGCCCTGTCACCGACGAGGCGCATCTGTACGGGCTCCTCATGCGCTTCCAGGACTTGGGCCTGCACGTGGTCGAGATGCGTCGGCTGCCGGACTGACCCGGTCCGAAGAGGCAAGGAGGCCTCGCGATGAAAGCGACGACCCCGGACGTACATCTGACCCCGTACGAGCGGGCCGCCCGCGGCAAGGCAGCCCGCGACCGGATGCCACGCGCCGGCCATGCCCTGTTCGAACCGCCGGCGAACCGGACCGACCCTATAGAGATCATCGAACGCCAGTCCGCCGCTCGCGTGCCGGAGCTCGTACCCATCCGGTACGGCCGGATGCTGGAATCACCCTTCCGGTTCTACCGGGGCGCGGCCGCGATCATGGCCTCCGACCTGGGCGCCGCGCCCCACACCGGGATCGTCGCGCAGCTCTGCGGAGACGCCCATCTGCTGAACTTCCGGCTGCTCGCCTCCGCCGAACGGCATCTGGTCTTCGACATCAACGACTTCGACGAAACCCTGCCCGGCCCGTGGGAGTGGGACGTCAAACGGCTTGCGGCGAGCCTTGTGATCGCCGGTCGCGAGAACGGCTTCTCGCGGAAACAGCGCAGAGCCGTCGTACGGGGCGCCGTCGGCGCGTACCGGGACGCGATGCGCGGCTTCGCCGGGATGACCAACCTCGAGGTCTGGTACACCCAGGCCGACGCCGACCAGCTCCGTGACCTCCTGCCGGAGCGGCTGGGCAAGGGCGCCCGCGACAGGGTGTCCCACGCGCTGTCCACTGCACGCACCCGCGACACCGAGCAGGCGTACAAGAAACTCACGAAGGTCGTCGACGGCGAACGACGGATCGCGGCCGACCCGCCGTTGATCGTCCCGCTGAGCGACCTGCTCCCCCACGTCGCGCGCCATGAGCTCGAGCAGCAGATCCGTCTGCTCATCAAGGGATACAGCCGCAGCCTCCCGTCCGACCGGCGTCATCTGCTGGAACAGTTCCGGCTGGTCGACATCGCCCGCAAAGTGGTCGGTGTCGGCAGCGTGGGCACCCGCTGCTGGGTGCTGCTCCTGCTCGGCACGGACGACGAGGACCCGCTGCTGCTGCAGGCCAAGGAAGCCGACCAGTCCGTACTCGCCCCGTATGCCGGTGCCGGCGAGTACGAGAACCAAGGGCAGCGCGTCGTATCCGGGCAGCGACTCATGCAGGCGGCCGGCGACATCTTCCTCGGCTGGGAGCGGGTCACGGGCATCGACGGCCTTCAGCGCGACTTCTACGTCCGCCAGCTGCGCGACTGGAAAGGCATCGCAGCACCGCACCTCATGCCCCCGGACCAGCTCGAATACTTCGGCAGTCTGTGCGGCACCACACTGGCCCGCGCCCACGCCCGGTCCGGCGACCGGATCGCCATTGCCGCGTACCTCGGCAGCAACGACAGCTTCGACCGGGCGCTCGCGGAGTTCGCCGAGCTCTACGCCGATCAGAACGAGCGCGACCACCAGGCCCTCACCGACGCCGCGCGCGCTGGACGGATCACTGCTGAGACTGTCTGACCCGGGTGGCGACCGGTGAGCAACGGGTGGGCGACCGGGTGGCGGCCGATCACACACGATTCACCCGTGACGGGTGAGGGCGCGCGCCGGGAAACGAGGAGGCTGGAGGGGAGCGGACCTGGAGTCCGACTGTGAGTGGCAGGAGGAGAGCTATGGATGGAGATCTGGTCCTGGCGTACGACTATCCCGTGCTGGGCGCCTTCTGGACCGTGATGTGGATCTTCCTCTGGGTCATGTGGCTGATGCTGCTCTTCCGGATCATCATCGACATCTTCCGTGACCACGAGATGAGTGGATGGGCGAAGACGGGATGGCTGATCTTCGTCCTCATCATCCCCTTCCTGGGTGTCCTGGTGTACGTGATCGCCCGCGGCAAGGACATGGGCAAGCGCGAACTCGAACATGCACAGGCGCAGCGATCCGCCATGGACTCCTACATCCGTGAAACAGCCGGCGGTGCCGGCGGGGTGGACCAGCTGGCCAAACTGTCCGAGCTCAAGGCCAAGGGCGACATTTCCGAGGCGGAGTTCGAGCGGGCCAAGGAAAAGCTCCTGCACTGAACTCGCGTACCGCTCTCGGTGTCGTGGGGTTCCCGGCAGGTCTGCCTGTCGGCAGCGGAGGTGGTGAAGAACCGGGTCGGACGCGAAACGGCCGACCCGCCGAAATCCGAAGCCGCCGCACCGGCAGGTGCGGGAGCGGAGAACAACAGGGAGTAGAGGAAACACCATGTCGCAGACAACTCATCCACGGTCGACCCACGATCGCTCCGAGGCATCCCTGGCGGCTGCCGGCGGGCTCGTGGTGTTCGCCGCAGTAATGCTGATCATCGGCGGTATCCTCGACGTCTTCCGAGGCATCATGGCCATCGCCAACGACGACATCTTCGTCTCAACACCGCGCTATGTCTTCAGATTCGATCTGACCGGGTGGGGCTGGCTCCATCTGATCCTCGGAATCGTGGCCATCCTCGTGGGCGTCGCCCTGTTCAAGGCCCCGCTCTGGGCGCGGATCATCGGCATCGCCATCGCGGCACTGCTCATCATCACCAACTTCCTGTCCCTGCCGTACTACCCCTTCTGGTCGATCATCGCGATCGCGCTGTACGCGTTCATCATCTGGGCGCTGTGCGTGGTGCGGCCGGACGAAATGACCGGGTGACGGCGCGCGTCCGGCGGCACGTGCGGGGGTGCCGATGGTCAGGCCGCATACCGGTCGCGTACCGCAAGGCCGACGAGGTCCGCTCCTGGGAAGGGCGCGGACCTCGTGCGCTGCTCCGGCTGCGGGCGGTGGTACCCGACGCACTGCCACTGACAGAGGCACTGGTGACACACAACTCACCGACCGGGATCATGAGTTCATGCCACCACTCTGGATATCCTTCACGTCCGAAAAATCCAATGGCGACGTAACGCTCGGCGAGCTCGAGGCCTTCGTCAAAGCAGCCCTGGAGGCGGGAGCGCCGCCAACGCAGCCGGTCGTGATCGAGCGGGAGAACACCCGCAAGACGTTGAAGTGGGTCGGCGTGGTGAAACCCGGCAAGTAGGGCCTGACGCGGGGCGCCCCACCCGTAGCCCACTGCGCCCCCTCTGGTGGGAGGGGGCGTCTTTCCGCGTCCAGGGTCAGGCCGGCTTCTCCCCCAGGGCGGCGCGCAGCCAGTCCAAAGACCCCTGCGAGAGGAGCTCGTCCGCGAGGCGCCGGCCAGTCTCGGTGACGAGCCGACCGCGGCTGTTGTCGATCCAGCGCTGCGCGTTCTCGTACCCCTGCGCCTTGTACTCGATGCCCTGCAGCATGCACTCGAGCTTGTCCGCGTCCCTGGCGCAGACCGCTTCCGGGCTCTCCCTCGCCTCGTACTCAGCGATCAGGTCCCTCACAGTCGAGGCCAGCACCTCGGGCATACCTGCGGTCTGGTCGGCCGTGACCGCCTGCGGGTCGGCCTCCGTCCCGTACTTCTTCCCGAGATAGTTCACGTCCCCGGTACGTGTCTCCTGGGAGTCGTGCCACACCGCAAGGAATGCGGCCCGCGCGGGGTCGGCGCCCTCGAGCTTCGCGATGATCGACGCGATCAGCGAGGTGCGCCAGGCGTGTTCAGCGACGCTCTCCGGATCTCGCACGCCCGCCATCCACCATCCGGAGCGCTTCGTGTGCTTCAGCGTCCCCGCCTCGTACAGGAAGTGCGCGACCGCGGACAGGTCGTCAGCCACCGTCCGTCTCCTCTCACGCCTCGGCGAGGCGGATTGCGTACCGGATGCTCTCTAGTTCCCGGCGCGCCCGCGTCGACAGCTCTGGGCTATCCAACATCACAGGGAGGTGGTCGCGTAGGGCATGGGCTGCTGGGGCCCTGCTGCGCAGGAGGTTCGGTCGCACGGTGAGCAGCGCCCACAGGGTGTGGACGTTGAGATCGAAGAACCCGTGGGCTGGTGTGAGGCCTCTCACGAGGTGCTGCAGGAGCCGGTCGCCCTGCCAGGGGCCGACGTCGGCGGCGATGAAGTCATCAGAGAGCTGGACGTGCGGGGCCTCGCCGAGCCAGTACGCCCAGTAGTTCAGGTTGGCGGCCTCGCCGGCTTCGTCGTCGTCGAGGGTGGCCGCGATGAAGTGGCCCATCCTGTCGCGGTCGCCCTGGCGAACTGCGACGGCGGCGACCGAGCGGGAGTTGAGCCAGCGGGTCAGCCAGTCGTCCGGGCACTCTTTTCGCTCTGTTCGCTGCTGGTGGGCCAGCCACTCGGAAGTCTCCGCATCGTCGTCGTAGCCGGCCAGATAGAGGGCCTGGCGGCGGAGCAGGAAGTGGTCGCCGCCCCGGGCCTGTTCAGCAGTTCGGCGCATGCAGGAGAAGAAGCACCGACGGCCCTCGGCGGACAGTTCGGGCTGGTCGGGAACAGGCCCGCGTCGCGGCCGCGACGGTGCCGGCAGTTCGCGGAGCGGGGTGGGTGCGGTCCCGTTGAGCGGCCAGGTGAGGACCTCGACGAGCTCGCGCTGCATGACCCAGACGCCGATCGGGTTGTCCGCCGGCGAGACCGTCTCGTCGAGGGCGCTGGCGAGCAGCACGTCCGCTTCCATGGCGCGCTCGAGGGCTAAGAGGAGCGCAGGGCGGGTGCCGAGCTGCATGAGCCGGTGGCGGTGCACCAGCATCTGGCCGACGGGCACGGCGGTGAGTGACCGTCGGCCGGTCTCCCATCCCGCGATGGTGTCGACCGAGACCCGGAAGTGCTCGGCGAGGGTGTCCTGGGTGTGGCCCAGCTGCTCGCGGATCAGCCGGAAAACGTATCCCGAAATGACGCCCCCGCGGGGGCGTGGCGGGAATCCCGTACCGCCAGTCAGGGCGGAGTGCGAGGTGCTGGTCATGGCTGCCCCTTGCCCGCGGATCGCGGCCGCTTTCCCGTACTGCCTGTCACTACAGGCGGCCCGCGCTGCTACATACGGTCGTCGTCGTAGTGATGACCGGGCAACTCGGCGTAGTAGGAAGGCCGTCGTTGTGGAGATCGAAGAGCCCACCCCGTCAGTGGAGACGCCGCGCGCCTTCATCTACGACCGGCACGCCACCACCTCGACCGTCATTCTCGACATCCGCCTCGACCGCTGCCGCGCCTACGCGGAGTCCTGCGGCTGGGACGTCGCAGGTATCTGGCTCGACCTCGGCGACCACGCGCTCGGCCACCACAGGCCGCAGTTCGACGCGCTGTGCGTGGCCATGGACAGAGACCCCGGCCCCATCGTGTGCCTCGTCGACGACTGGGACCGGCTCACCCGGGACGCCTCGCAGAGCTCAGTCATGCGACACCGCGTCGCGCAGGCCGGCGGGCACTGCGTGACAGCCGAGGGCGAGAACGACGCGCCCACCGAGAAGCGGCGCGGACGGCTCTGCACACCCCACTGACCCCACCTCGGCCGATGACTCCGGCCAGGAAACCCCGGCCGAGGCGGTGACGGGCTCCTCGCAGAGCCCGGCACGCGCACCGCGGCGCGAGGAGAGGCCTCGCGCCGAGCACACACAACGGAGCATCGCATGACCGCTCTTGCAACGGAACTGACCCACGGGCGCCAGCTCGTCAACGGCGAACTGTTCGACCGGCTCACCGACTTCTGCGCCGACGAGTACGGCCTCGAGCGCTGCGTCGCCGAACGCATCATGGATGAGGGCCTCGCGTTCCTCGACGTCATGGGGCGCACCGGCGAGAGCCTGTCGCCCTCGAAGACCGTTGACCCGGCGTGGCACACGTTCATGCTGCACAGCCCCGAGTACACCGACTGGTGCCAGAGCCGCTACGGCCGCTACATCCACCACGCCCCGAACTCCCGATACCGGGACAAGGCGGCGATAGTCGACGTCGTCGCGAAGATCCGCGCGGCCGGCTACGCGGTCGACGAGTCCCTGTGGGGCATCAAGGCGAACTGCAACGAGCCGACCTGCTGCGGCGACGGCCCCTGCTGCTGACCTGATCCCTGCGCGCGCGGCCGTCGAGAAGGCGGCCGCACGCCACTCACAGAACGGAGCTGACGCCGTGGCACCCACGCCTCTCTCCGCCTGCAGCCGCATTACGGCCTTCCCGCTGGAGGGCCTGACCGTCGCGTACACCACGCAGTCGAGCGACTCCCGCGGCTTAGGGGATGTCGCCATCGTCGGCGTCACCGACTCGGACAGCGCGACCGGCGACCACCTGTGGCGGCTGGCCGCGAGCATGTACACCAACCCGCCCACCGGCCAGACGCAGGCCCGGTGGATCCTCACCCAATGCACCAGGGCCCGCACC
Source organism: Streptomyces sp. NPDC002730 (assembly GCF_042888805.1). Taxonomy (NCBI): domain Bacteria; kingdom Bacillati; phylum Actinomycetota; class Actinomycetes; order Kitasatosporales; family Streptomycetaceae; genus Streptomyces; species Streptomyces sp. NPDC002730. The sequence continues at coordinate 513,775 of NZ_JBIAQG010000005.1, read as the reverse complement.
GTCAAGGCCCGCTCGTACCGTGATCTGCCTGACGCGAAGTGGACCGGCGACCTGACCCGCGAGTTCCACCTCGACGCCCTCTTCGCCAACCACGCCATCCTGCGCACGGGTCGTCTCACCATCGAGTGACGGCACGAGCGCCCCGGCCGCCCCGGCCTGACTGCATCCCCCTCGCGGACAGGCCGGGCCTATCCCGACAATGGCGGCAACTCCGGCCGCCAGGGCAGGGGCCCCACCCGTCGAAGGGAGCGTCGTGCCCGCACGACACGACATCGCAGCCGAGACTGAACTCTGGGACACCTACGCCGGCAGCGCCTTCAAGGAGGACATGGAGCCGGTTTTCCACTGGACGCAGTACGCCGGACACGGCCCCGGCCCCGAACTGCTGGGCGCGCCGGAGAACGTGCTGGAAATCGGCTGCGGCACCGGCCGCGCCCTGGTCTACCTCGCCCAGCGCGGGGTGAAGGCCACCGGTGTGGATCTCTCTCCGGTCATGGTGAAGAAGACGACGGAGCGATGGGGGCCTTCGGGGGTGAAGTTCGTCTGTTCCGAGGTCCTCGACCACCTGCGCGAGAATACCGAGACCTATGACGCGATCTACTCGATCTTCGGCGCCGTCTGGTTCACCGACCCGGCCAAGCTACTGCCGCTGATCGCAGCGCGCCTCAAGCCTGGCGGCGTCCTCGCCTTCTCTCACCCGTCGGCCATCCCTGGCGCCTACGGGCCGCAGGGCATGTATAAGGGCGGCTTCGCCGGGAAGGCGATGTTCACCTACCGCTACAGCTACACGCCCAAGCGTTGGACCAGCATCCTCGAGCGGTACGGCTTCCGCGATGTCGAGGCGTGTGTGCTGGATGCTCCGGAGCCGGGGCACATCGGCACGCTCCTCGTCCGCGCCCACGGGTAGCGCGCACCCCCATCACCGCCCGGTCTGTCTGGCTCCCCCTCGCGGACAGGCCGGGGCTCTTTCACGTCCTGATCGTTGGCCGCTCGGGCCAGCAGCGGGCCAGCAACCGCCCCGAACCGCCCCTGAAACGCAGTCAGCCCCAGATCAGATGTGCTCTGACCTGGGGCTTAGCGGTAGGCCGTGTGGGACTCGAACCCACAACCAACGGATTAAAAGTCCGCTGCTCTGCCAATTGAGCTAACGGCCCTCGGCATTGCATCCCCGAGCATAGCCGGACGGGACCGGTGAGCCGATCGGGTATCGGATCACCGGCCCCGTCGAGACCCCGCCGCAGGTCACCGACGTGACGTCTCGCGGGCGATCGTCCGGGGGTGGTTGCGGTTCAGGAACCAGTGGCGGGCCGAGACCAGCCACCACACCGCGGCGAAGCCCAGGACGACCAGAACCGCGACCGGGGCGTAGTTGAACGTCTCCGAGGTGACCGGGGAGACCTGCGGAAGCATGAAGAGCACGGTGATCACCGCGACCCAGGTCACCGCCACGATGCCGATCGGCCGGGACCAGCGGCCCAGGTGCCAGGGGCCGCGATCGAAACTGTCGCCGCGGAACAGCCGCAGCAGGGTGGGGATGACGTACGCGATATAGAGGCCGATGACCGCGATCGAGGTCACAGCCGCGTACGCGGTGACATTGATCAGATACGGCAGACCGAGGACCAACGCGCCGATGGTCGCGAGCCAGACCGCGGCGACGGGCGTACGGGTCCGAGGGCTGACCGTGTGCCAGACCTTCGAGAACGGCAGGGCGCCGTCCCTGGAGAATGCGTAGATCATGCGGCTGTTCGCAGTGACCGACGCCATACCGCAGAAGAGCTGGGCGCCGATGACGACCAGGAGCAGCAGCTTCCCGCCGGTCGCACCGAGAGCGTCCAGCAGGATCTGGGCCGGCGGCGCTCCCGTCGGAGAGGTCAGGGCTCCTTCGTACGACTGGATGGCGAAGGTGAAGCCGAGCAGCAGGACGAAGCCCGCGATCCACGAGGTCCAGATGGACTGGACGATGCCGCGCGGGCCGGCGGTCGCGGCGTCGTGGGTCTCCTCGGTCATATGGGCCGAGGCGTCGTAGCCGGTGAAGGTGTACTGGGCCATCAGCAGTCCGATGAGGACGACATACAGGCTGCTGCTCCAGCCGGTGTTGTTCACGAACTTCGTGAACACGAACGACGCCGACTGGTGGGAGTCGGGGGCGAGGGTGAGCGCGCCGACGATCAGCGCGACGCCCAGCACATGCCACCAGACGCTGACGTTGTTGAGGATCGCGACTATGCGTACGCCGAAGGTGTTGAGGAGGCCGTGCAGCGCCAGGATCGCGGCGAACAGCAGGATCGTGCGGCCCGGCGTGACCTCGAAGCCGAACTGGAGATTGAGGTACGCGCCCAGGAAGGACGCGGCGCCGAAGTCGATACCCGCCGTGACGGCGACCTGGCCGAGGACGTTGAACCACCCCGTGAACCAGGCCCAGGCGGCCGCGGTGCGCGGCGGTGCCAGCCGGTGGGCCCAGAAGTACAGACCCGCGGAGGTCGGGTACGCCGAGCAGATCTCGGCCATCGCCAGGCCGACGAACAGGGTCATCAGGCCGACGGCGACCCAGCCCCAGGTGATCACGGCCGGGCCGCCGGTGTTCATGCCGAAGAGGTAGAGGGTGAGACAGCCGGAGAGGACCGAGATGATCGTGAAGGAGACGGCGTAGTTGGAGAACGCCGACATCCGGCGGGCGAGAACCTGGGTGTAGCCGAGCTGCGCCAGGCGTTCCTCGTCGGACCCTGCGGAGGGTGGGGTGGGGGTGGATACGGGTTCGGGCGCGGCGACGGGCGCGGGCACCGAGCCGACTGGCGGGGGCTTCCCCGTACTGGCGTTGTCTGTCATGCCCCCAGCAATTCCCTTGCCGGGGGCACCACATGCGCCAGTCGTGGCCTAAAACAGCGCCCGGTAGTTCTGCCAGCCCGTTCCGATCGTCTCCGTCGCCCCGAACGAACCCCTCCCGTCACCCCTGTTGCGCAGCAGCTTGCCGTTCGTGTCGCGGGAGATGAGGTCGCACACGCCCTCACCCGTGATGTCACCGACCGCGATGATCTCCGTGCGTCCCGCGCCCCAATTGCTGAAGACCAGCTTCCGCGGCTTGAACGAGCCCGTCCCCGTGCCCTCGTAGCGCCACACCTCGCCGCCCGGGTCGCGCGCCAGCAGATCGCCGATGCCGTCGCCGGTGAGGTCGGCGGCGCCGATGATCATGTAGCCCTTCCAGCCGGAGCCGACCTTCACGGCCGGGTCGAAACCGGCCCGCGCGTTGCCCCGGTAGAGGAAGAGGTAGCCGGTGGACGCCTGGCGTACGAGCAGATCCGGGCGACCGTCCCCGGTGAGGTCCTCCGAGGCGGCGAAGGCGTCAAAACCGTTCCAGCCCTTGCCCATCAGATGGTGCGGCACCTTCGGGTCGATGGGGTGGTTGTCACCGCCCGCGCGGTAGAGGTTGCCGTCCGGGGTGTGGATCAGGAGGTTGCTGCGCGGGTCGCCGGTGTTCGCTCCGTACGGGATGAGGCGCGTCCGCGGATCCCATCCGGTGGTCGCCCAGGACCGGGCACCGCCCCGCGGATGGTGTACGGCCGCCTTGCCCGTCGTCGTCATCGAGTAGAACTCGCCGTAGCCGTCGGTGTTCATGTCCCGGAAGGCCGAAGCCCCGTTGACGAGCCGTACGGGTCCGGGCGTCCAGGACTCGCGACCCGTGCCGTCGGCCGGCCGCGCCACCACCTCCCACTGGTACGCCCCACTGACCCTGTCCTTCGGATCCCAGTCCCGGGCATCCCACGCGACACGTACCAGCGCGCCGGTCCGATCCGTACTGGTCTCGTTCACCAGGACCCGCCTGCGCCAGTCCTTGATCGTGAAGGTCCTGTTGACGGACGGGCGGTTCAGCAGCAGCTTCGCCTCCCAGGGCCAGTGCCGGTCGTCGACTGTGGCCGGGGCGGACACGTCGAGCACATGGAACTCGCCCCGCGGCACCGTCACCGGCTTGATGTGGATACGTCCCTCGGTGTCCGCGTACGCGACGTGGCCGCCGTACTTGTCGACGCTCCACGTTCCCGTGCCGGGCGCCACATGCTCGGCGAGCGGGGTGGTCACCGGAGGCGTGGCGACGCCGCTGTGGAAGTCGGTCATCGTCAGCGTCCCGGCCGCGTCGTCCCGCTGGACCACGAAGCCGTCGCCGAGCTTCGCGGACTTCGAGTACGGCACGGAGGTGAACCGGGGGAAGTTGGCGTCGGAGTCCCAGATCCAGGACTTCTTGGCCTCGTCGCAGCGCCAGTAGACCCACCGTCCGACCTTCTGCAGCTCGTCCGGCGAGCAGCTCAGACCGGTGTCCGAGTCATACGGAGCGTCGGTCCTCGTCGCCAGGTCGTACCACCTGATGCTGCCCAGCCTGCTGCCGGGCGTCCACATCGTCGAGCCCCAGATCGCGACCGCGCTGATCGAGCGGGTCGTGAGAACCCGGGGTCCATCGTCGTCGAAGGTGGCGATGTACTGCTTGCCCGTACTCGGCTCGTCGACCGCGAAGAACCGCCCCTCGGCGGCCACCATCCGCTGGTCCGCGCCGAGCTGCCCGAGGGTGATGACGGTGGTCGGCGTTCCCTCGCCGGTGACGGTGTGACCTGCCGCGGTCGGATTGGTGTACGCGAACCGGCCGTCCCCGAGCGCCGAGAGCAGCGGGCTGAACTCCGGGTAGCTGTCCCACACATCGGGGTTCACCGTCCGCCGCGGCCCGGCCTCGGGTGTGCCGGTGACGGCGAGGTCGTACGCGTACAGCGCCCGCCTGACCTGCGGATCGATACGGGCCACCACCCCGAGCTGCCCACCGCCGAGCGCGATGCGCTCGGGCACGGCGGGCTTGCCCTGGTAGGTGCCGAGGTCGATGACGACCTCTTCCGGCTCGGCCTGCCCCGCCGCGACGGCGACACCGCCGGGCGCAAGCCCGAGGCCGCCGGCCGCGAGAGCGACGGCGGCCCCGAGAACGAGGATGCGTTTGGTACGTCCGGTGGTGCGGGTCATGCGTACCCCCCTCGTGAGCGCCTCAGCTACAGCGCCTCATCGAACTCGGAAGGTACGACAGCCCGGACCATTGCTTGGTTGTATACGGTTGACCGGTTGTCAGCTCGGCTCTCAGAAGAGGCCCTTGTAGCCCTGCCACCCCGTCCCGATCTTCACTGTCGATCCGAACGAACCCTTGCCGTTTCCGTTGTTGCGCAGCAGGTGGCCGGCCGCGTTGCGGGAGATGAGATCCGGCTTCCCGTCCTTGGTGATGTCACCGACGCCGACGAACGCATTCCGGCCGAGGCCCCAGTTGTTGCCGAACACCAGCACCCGCGGCTTCAGCGCACCCGTCGCCGTACCGTCGTACCGCCACAGCGAGTTCGTCTTGTCGACCGCCAGCAGGTCGCCGATCCCGTCGCCGTTCAGATCCCCGGCACCGAATACCGCTCGGTACGCCGTCCACTTGGCGCCGATCCTGCCGCGGGCCTTCAGACCGCCCGAGCCGTTGTCCGCGTACAGATACAGATCGCCGGTGGAGGCCTGACGCGCCACCAGGTCCGGGCGCCCGTCGCCCGTCAGATCACCTGGTGAGGTCAGCACATTGAACTGGTTCCAGCCGCCGCCCAGTCCCTGCGCGGAGTCGTCGAGCGGGCCACCCGATGAGGTGCAGCGCCCATTGATGCGCGAGAGATGGCCGTCGGTCTCCCGCACGATCAGATCGTTGCAGCGGTCACCGTTCATGTCACCGAGGAGGACCGCCTGTGTGACGTTGTACCAATACATGAAGCCACCGCTCCGGAAGCCTCCGGCACCGTTGCCGAAGTGGAAGCGCATGGCGTCGTCGCGGTCGAGAGCGACCAGGTCACCGACGCCGTCCCGGGGGTACGAGAAGTCCCGCCGGGCCGGCGCGCCATGGGTCTGCGTGAACAGCCCGGTCAAGGTCAGCGGGGCACCGTGCCCGTCGGCGGGCTGCGCGGTCAGCGTCCAGGTGTATGCGCCGTCCGGCATCAGACCTCCGCTGTCCGACCGGCCGTCCCAGGAACGCTCGAGGTGTCCGCGGACCTCCTCGTTGCCGCGCATGGTGCGGATCACGGCACCGGTGGTCTTGTCCTTGACCGCCAGTGTCACGGAGTTGGCCGGCTTGGACAGAACACCCGAGAACTGCCACTCGCCTCCGTTGCTGCCGTCCCCGGTGACGGTCTTCGACACCTCCGAGACGGAGAGCGGCTGAGTCGCCACCCCCGTGGGCACGACATGCATCCGCTCCGCCGCGTCCGCGTAGGCGATGTGCCCGCCGAACTTGTCCACCGTCCAGCGGATGCCGCGCTGCGAGGCTGCGGTCGCAGGGAGATCGGCGACCTCGCGGTCCACGGCCGTACCGCCCGAGAAGTCGGTCAGTTCCAGCTTGCCTGCGGTCTTGTCGTGGCGGACCAGGTAACCGTCGCCCAACAGCGCCTCGTCGGCTGCAACGGCGATGCTCTTCTTGGCCGTACGGTCGTAGATCCCGGCACCACCGCTCGCCCCGCAGGACCAGTAGAGCCAGCGTCCGAGCGTCTGCAGCTCCTCGGGAACGCAGCCCGCACCCGTGTCGACCGTCTCCGTGGTCCTCTTGGCCGCCAGGTCGTACGCGGTCACCGTCCCGGCCGTGGTCCCCGGGCTCCACAGCTGCCCCGCCCACACGGCGGCAGCCGAGGCGGCCCGCGTCAGCACCGGCTGCTGCCCTGTGACATCGATGACCAGCTGCTGGTGGACAGCCGGGTTGGTGTAGATCACGTACCGGCCGGCGGCGTCGGTGACGCTGCCGCCGTGGGTCTTGGTGCGGTGGAGCGAGGTCGTGTAGCTGGAGTCGATCAGCTGGATCTCGTCACCGCCGACCGACCCCGGGTAACGCACTACGTACGCGAAGCGCCCGGCGCCCAGGGTCTTCAGGGCCGCACATCCCGGATCGTCCCCGGCGCAGCTCGCGAACGTACCGTTCAGGGTCCGCCGGATCACCTGCGTGGGCGTTCCGTGTACCTCCAGCATCCGGAACTGGGCACGGAACAATCCGGTGCTCGCGTCGGTGGAGAGCAGATATCCGTCCCCGGCGGCGATTCCACGCACCGGCGCGGGCACGGGCGGCAGGTCCAGCACCGTGGTCACGACCGGCACGCCGTCAGGGCCCACGCCGATCCGACGCAACGCCCAGTCGTCGGCGTCCTCGCCGCCGACCACGAGCACGGTGCCGTCAGGAGCCTGCGAGAGCCGGAAGGTGTTCCTGCCAAGCACCGTCCGTGGCGTACCCCCTGCGATGGGGGTCGCGATGATCCGCCCCGTACTCGAGTTGATGTGGACGACCCAGTCCCCGACCAGTCCGATCTCATAGCCGGAGCGATCCTGGGGCGCCGGGGCGGCGAGTTCGACCGGGGTAGCCGTGATGTCGGACCTCGGTACGACCTTGATCGTGCCACTCACGCTGTACCAGCCCAGATACTTCGGTGACAGCAGCACTCCGTTGATATCGGACGATGCCGTGTAGGCGGTCACCCGTGCGGTGGCGGCGTCGACCGTCGCCAGGCGAAGAGTGTCGCCGACCTTGACCCGCAGCACGACGGTCGTCGCGTCACCGCCGACGGCCCCGCCGTAGAGACCCCCGTCGGGCAGCCCGGTGACGAGCCGGTCCCGGGTGCGGCCGTCCTCGGCGGAATCCAGGAGGTGCGCCTCGGTGATCCGTGAGGTAGAGGTGCCGTCGACCACGACGGTCTCGCGCTTCACCGCGACCACCGTGTTGCCGTACACGCCGCTGTACGACAGCCCCTCCGGCACCGTCACGAACTGCGAGGTCCCGGCGGCCGGATCGCGTAGTTCGACATCGCTGCCGCTGATGTAGGCGAGGGTGTCCGCTCCGGTGCCGACCGTCCGGCTGAGGGCGCCGGTCCCCGTCCGCTGTGCGGAGAACGTACGGCCGTCCGAATAGCGGGTCCACAGATTGCCGGCCACACCTTCCTGCGTGTGGAAAACACCCTGCGCGCCTGCCGCGTCGGCCTGCTGGTACGTCCCGGTGCCCAGGAGCCCGAGTGCCCGGGGAGTTGTACGGAACGTGGTCGGGATCTCCACGGCGGCAGCGGGCTCGCCCGGGTCCGCTTGAGCCTCGACGGGTCCGAGACCGATACCCAGCGCAAGTGATACGGCAGCGGCGGCTGCTGTGGTGGCGCGGACGACGGCACGACTGGCCACTCAGGCCCTCCCCATGGAAGAAGAAACAGGGCATGGGGCATCAATGTGGCCTGGTGCGAACGAAAAGTTGGTGACTGGCCCCCCAGTCAGGCCCCCCCATGCAAGTGGACGGATCGTAACAGCCGCCTCACAGGCAACGGAAGGTACATTCGAACCCGTTCAAAGAGCGGGGCCCGCCCAGTGCCAGGACGACACCGAGCAGGCCCCTTTCGAACCAACCGCGCTGCTAGAAAAGGCCCTTGTAGCCCTGCCAGCCGGTCCCGATCCTGACCGTCGACCCGAACGACCCGGCTCCGTTGCCGCTGTTGCGCAGCAGATCGCCCGCAGCGTTCCGGGACACCAGGTCGGCCTTACCGTCGCCCGTGATGTCGCCGACGCCGACGAACACATTCCGGCCCGCGGCCCAGTTGCTTCCGAAGACCAACGCCCGCGGCTTCACCGTGCCCGCCGCCGTACCGTCGTACCGCCACAGCTGGTTCGTGCCGTCCACGGCCAGCAGTTCGCCGATGCCGTCGCCATTGAGATCCCCGGCACCGAACACCGCCCGGTACAGCTTCCAGTTGGTGCCGAACTTCCCGCGCGCCTTCAACTTGCCCGCGCCGTCGTCCGCGTACAGATACATGTCCCCGGTCGACGCCTGCCGCGCCACCAGATCCGGACGACCGTCACCCGTCATGTCACCCGGTGACGTCAGCACATTGAACTGCGCCCAGGTCGTGCCGAGGGAGGTGTACGGAGCCGTCGGCGTCAGCGCCTTCCCGCAAGCGGGCCTGTACGCGCGCAGCTCACCACCCAGGCGCACCAGCACGTCACTGCACCGGTCGCCGTTCAGGTCACCGAAAGGCACAGCCACCGCGGAGGTACCCCAGCCGGTGCCCGAGAGCTTGCCGGAGAAGTTCCCCGGCCCGTAGTGAACGGACAGCGCGCCGGACGAGCTGAGCGTCAGCAGGTCACCGAGACCGTCGGGGCGGCCCTGGTCGCTGAAGTAGTCGCGGTGGACGGCCGCGCCGTCCCCCAGCCAGCCGGTGCCCGAGGCGAGGGACACGGCACTGCCCGCGCCGACCGGGACCGCGGTCAGGGACCAGCTGAACCGGCCGTTGGGTGCGTACGCCCCCGCGTCCGTGCGGCCGTTCCACGACGGCGAGATCACGGCGCGCGCATCGGTGCCGGTCAGCTTGCGCAGGACCTTCCCGGCCGGGTTCTTGAAGGTGAGGGTCCAGGAGGCAGCCGGCCGGGACAGCGTCCAGTTCCCGTACCAGGTGGTGTAGCCGGGCTCCTTGAGCCACAGGCCCTGGCTCACGTCCGAGCCGACCAGGGTCAGCGGCGCCGAGGGGCGGACGGTTCCGAGGACATGCACCTGCTCCAGGGCGCCGACGTACGCGACCATGCCCGTGTACTCGTCGACGGCCCAGCGGTAGCGGCGGTCGGTGGTCAGCGCCGTACCCGGAAGCGTGGCGAGAGTACGCGTGGCAGCCGTACCGGACGACACATCCGTCAGCAGCAGCTTTCCGGTGCCGTGGTCGTGCCGCACCGTGAAGCCGTCACCGAGCAGTACATCGCCCGCATCCACCGCGACCGACGTCTTCTTCACCGTGTCGTACACACCGGCCGGGCCGGCGCTGCCGCAGCTCCAGTAGAGCGATGTGCCGGCCGCCTGCAGCTCCTGGGGCACACAGGGTGCGCCGACCGACACGGTGCCCGTGGTCTTCGACGTACGCAGGTCGTACGAGGTGAGCCGGCCCTTGGTGGTCGTCGGGCGCCACAGCACCGGACCGGCGAGGGCGGCCGCCCCGACCGTGCCGGTCAGCTGTACCTCGCGGCCGAGCTCACCGATGTACTGCTTGGGGCCGGTGCCGGTCGAGTTGTAGACGACATAGCCGTCGGAGACATCGACGATCGTGCCGTTCTTGGTGCCCGCGGGGAATTCCAACCCAGCGCGTGACCACCCGTCGTCGTCGATCGGGGCTGCCCAGTCCTGGTCCTCCTCGTACCGGTGCGCGAGATGGATGTCGCCGCCGGTCTCGTAGTTGGGCCAGACTTCCTGGCACTTGAGTGTGCTGACGGGGCACCGGGAGGCGACGGCCGGTCCGACGACCGGGCTTGTCGACACCGGCGTTCCGGTCGCTCCCAGGTCCCAGGAGTTCGTCTTGAGCGAGTCTCCGGACACATACCCGACGCGCAGATGCCCCCGGCTGAAGGCGAGAGAGCCCTTCGCCGTCTCGTACGGCGCGAGCTTGAGCACCTTGGTGAGGCCGAGCGAGCCATCACTGCCCTGCGTGATGCGCCACGCCCACCAGTCCGACGCGCTCGTACCGCCGGTCACCAGTGCTGAGCCGTCGGGAGCGGGCTGGACGCCCTGGCCGGACCTGGCCAGCAGGGTCTTCGCGGGGCCGCCGCCGAGCGGCAGGGCCATCACTCGGTCACCGGCGCCCGGTCCCGCGTGATTCTCCGCGAGTACGAGCCAGTCGCCGACGAGCGCGGCTTCGGAGCCGAACTCGCTGCTTCCGGCGAAGGTGTGTGTCGTCTCCGGCTCCGTCAGCGCTGTCCGCTGCTTGAGGTGGAGCTTCGAGGAGGCGGAGTCGTACCAGCCGATGCGTTCGTCGTCGAGCAGCGTCTCGGGCAGCGTCTCGGGCAGCGTCTCGGGCAGCTCCCCCTGGCCGAGACCGCTGAACGCCTCGGTCACGGTCGCGGTGGCGAAGTCCAGGTAGCCGAGGCGGTATTCGACGTCGGACACGTCGTAGCGGACGATGGCTCCGCGTGCGTCGCCCGTGGTCACCCTGATGGAGTCGGGCCCGTCGCCGGCGTCCGGGAAGCCGGTGACCGGGCGGATCCGCTGCTCCCCGCCGACGGTGTCGGCGAGAGAGAACTCGCCGCGGTTGTAGCCGACCACGACGACGGACCCGAAGGCACTCTGGTACGGGCTTTTGAGACCCTCGATCTTCCGCGTCGATCCCGTCGCCATGTCCCGCAGCACGACCGGGGGTACGGCTCGGTAGGGCTCCTTCATGGCGACGGTGTCCCCGCCACGGCCGAACTGACCGTCCGCGCAGGAGTTGTAGATGTAGTAGCAGTCCGAACCCAGCTCGGGCCCCTTGAATATGGCGCCGCGGTCGTCCCGGACGGACACCGTGGTGGAGCCGTCGTACGTACTCCACAGCACGCCCTCGGCGTCGCGCCCGCCCTGCCGGTAGAGGAAGCCGGTTTCCCCGGCCGCCAGCAGCTGCGTCGGCCGCGGTGTGGTCGTGCTGGGGTTGTCCAGCACGACCTCCGGTGTGACGGTCTCCGCCACGGCGACACCGCCGCCCAGCGGCAGCAGACCGGCTGCGACACAGGCAGCGACGAATGTGGAAACGAGCGCGCCACGGCGCACGCGATGTCTGGCCAAGAAAGGCCCCCCAAGAATCCCCGAAGAATCGCGAGGAGGCGCCCGACCCCCCAGTCGTCGCCCGTCACCCGCACAAGTGCGCGGATCATAGCAATGGGCCCGGACACCACCGTTCTCACGGTGCTGTCCGGGCCCATCAGGCGCGGAGCCGGGGATCAGCCGTTGCGCTTCCAGCGCGGCTTGTCGTCACGGCGCCCGAAGGAGCCGGTGTTCGTGCCGGTGCTGCCACCACGGTGGTCGTCACGACGGCCGTGCGGGCGGTCGCTGCTGCCACCGGAGCGGAAGCCGCCCGTGGGACGGTCGTCGCGGCGGTCGCGGTTGAACGGGCGGTCGCTGCCACGGTGGCCGCCGGTGGGGCGGTCGTCGCGACGGAAGCCACCGCGCTCGTTGTCACGGTTGAAGCCACCGCGCTCGTTGTCACGACGGTCGTCGCGGCGGAAGCCGCCCGCAGGACGGTCGTCGCGGCGGAAGCCACCGGACGGACGGTCGTTGTCCCGACGGAAGCCGCCCGCGGGACGGTCGTCACGGCGCTCGAACGAACGGCCGCCACGGTCGTCACGACGGTCGTTGTCGCGGCGGAAGCCACCGGACGGACGGTCGTTGTCGCGGCGGAAGCCACCACGGTCGTCACGACGCTCGAACGAACGGCCACCCCGGTCGTCACGACGGTCGTTGTCGCGGCGGAAGCCACCGGACGGACGGTCGTTGTCCCGGCGGTCGTCGCGGCGGAAGCCACCACGATCGCCACCACGGTCGCCGCCACGACGGTCGAAGTTGCCCCGGTCGTCACGACGCTCAACCTGCTCCGGCACAGCCGCCGCAGCAACCGCGGCCTCGACCTCGGCCTCGGCGGCCTCGGTCACCTCGGCGACCGCCGTCTCCGGGTCGTCGCCCCGCTCGCGCGCCGCGCGCGCCACCAGGCGGTCGGCCTCCTCGCGGAGTTCGGACGCCCGGCGCTGGACGCGCTCCAGCTGCTTGGTCAGGTCGACGACCTCGCGCTCCGCCTGCTTGGCGGCGTTGTTCGCGGAGTCGGCCTGGACCTCGGTCAGCGAACGGGCGCCGGTGATCTCGGCGACCTCCGGGTCGAACGCGCCCGCTCCGGCCACGATGTGGCGCGAGGCGTCGACGCCCGCGTCCTCCATCAGACGGAAGATCTGGCGGCGCTGGTGCGGCAGCGACAGCGAGACGACCGTGCCGGACTTGCCGGCGCGGGCGGTACGGCCCGAGCGGTGCAGGTAGTCCTTGTGGTCGCCGGCCGGGTCCACGTTCAGGACCAGGTCGATGCCGTCGACGTGGATACCGCGGGCGGCGACGTCGGTCGCGACGAGCGCGTTGACGTAGCCCTTCTTGAAGTCCTCGAGGACGCGGGTACGCGCGCCCTGCGTCATGCCGCCGTGCAGCGCGTCCGCCTTCACGCCCGACTCGACGAGCTGCTCGGCGATACGGTCGGCACCCAGCTGGGTGCGTACGAAGATGATGGTGCGGCCCTTGCGGGCGGCGATCGCCGCGGTGACCGGCGCCTTGTCCTTCGGCTTCACGACGAGCACGTGGTGCGTCATGGTCGTGACGTTGCCCTGGGCGCTGTCGACCTCGTGGCTGACCGGGTTGACGAGGTAGCGGCGGACGAGCGTGCCGATCTCGTTCTCCATGGTGGCGGAGAAGAGCATCCGCTGGCCGCCGGCCGGGATCTGGTCGAACAGCTCGGTGACCTCGGGCAGGAAGCCCAGGTCGGACATCTGGTCGGCCTCGTCGAGGACGGCGACCTGGACGTTCTCGAGCGAGCAGGCGCCACGGTTGATGATGTCGCGCAGTCGGCCCGGGGTGGCGACGAGGACGTCGACGCCGCGCTCGAGCGCGTAGATCTGGTTGCCCATCGACGTACCGCCGCAGACGACCTTCATCTTCAGGCCGAGTACGTCGCCGTACGGCTGCAGGGCGTCCGCGACCTGCATCGCGAGCTCACGGGTCGGGGTGAGGATGACCGCGCGGGGCTTCTTCTTCTCGGTGTGGCCGCCGGCCAGCGTGGCCAGGGTCGGCAGACCGAAGGAGAGGGTCTTGCCGGAGCCGGTACGGCCGCGGCCCAGGATGTCCTTGCCGGCCAGGGCGTCCGGGATGGTCGCGGCCTGGATCGGGAAGGGGGTGGTGACGCCGTTCTGTGCGAGCTTGCGGACGACGCCCTCGGGCAGTCCAAGGTCGGCGAACGTGGTCTGCGGCTCCTCGGAAGCCTCGACCGTCTCCGAGACGGCCTCGAGCTCGGCCTCGAGCTCCGCCTCGATGTCGGCCTCGAGCTCGGCCTGGATCTCGGTGTCGACGGCGGCGGCCACTACGGCCTCCGCGGTCTCGTCGTTCTCGGGCATGACGGCGTGATCAGTACTGAAAGTGGACATGCGAAATGCGAAACCTTCCGGAGTCTCGGCACGCGCCCAAACTCCGTGATTTCGCAATTCGACCGCCTCAATGCGGTCAGCCACGGCTAGGGAGAGTACGCGCCACGCGGCGCTCTTCTGTGTCGGCGCCGGGCAATGGGATCAAACGATCTACCACCATACGCACCCTCACCCACGTATGGCAAACCCGACCCGAGTGACCCCCGTTACACAGGTCCGACCTGCGGCGATGCCGTCGGTTCCATGCACTGCCCGTCCCCCATGCTCCCCTGCCCGTCCGCCATCCTCATCGCCTCGGCGTGCACCTCTGGCGCGGACGAGGCCGACGGGGCGTCGGTCGGCTCGGACGGCTGCGGCGTGGGGCTCTCCGGCGGCAGTTCCGACGGGGTCGGCTGCGGCGGCGGCTGCTCGGACGGGACCGGTCCGCCGCCGGTCGGCCCGGGATCCCGCGGCGGCTGGGGCCGCTGCCCGCTCCGTGGCGGCTGAGCCTTGGGCGGCGCGGAGCCGTTCGGACTCGCCGAGGCCTTCGCCCCCGCCCCGGTCTTCGCGTCCGACCCGCCGTGACCGCCACGGGCCTGCCGACCACCGCCCGACACGCCATGCCCGCCGTCCGGTTCGCTCACCGTCCCGCGCCGACCGGTCGACGAATGGGGCGCCGGCTTCCCGCCTTCGTCGTCGCTCACGCTCATACAGCCCGCCGAGGCCGCGACGGCCAGCGAGGCGGCGGCCCAGACAGCCAACCGGCCGGGGAAGGACGAGGGGACGGACGACTGGCGCACGGGGAGCACCTCCGGGGCACGGGACATGCGTTTCCCTGCCCAACTCCCTGTACCCCACAAGGGACACGCCCCCGAACGCCCCTTACGCCACCAGCCCGCGCGCCAACTCCACGCCCAGGAACACCGATCCGAGCCCGACCAGCAGTGACGCGGCCACATTCGCCACCGCCAGAAACATCCAGCCCCGCTCGGCCAGCCGCAGCGTCTCGTAGGAAAAGGTCGAGTACGTCGTCAGTGCGCCGCACAGCCCCGTCCCCAGCAGCGCGTACGTCCCCGAGGACACCGCCGCCCCCGAGAGCGCCCCCAGCACCAGACTCCCGGCCGCGTTGACCACGAAAGTCCCCCACGGGAACACCGAGTCGTGCCGCGCCTGCACCGCACGGTCCGTCAGATACCGCAGCGGTGCGCCGATCGCCGCGCCCACCGCCACCAGCAGCCAGTTCATCGCGTGACCGCCCGCCGGGTCACTGCCCACCGGGTGACCGAGGCCGCCAGCCACACCGCGCCGAGCGCCCCGGCCAGCGTCCCGGACGCGTACCCCAGTGCGGTGTCCGCCTCCTCGCGAGCCAGCAGGTCCGAGAAGTCCAGTGCGTACGTCGAGAAGGTCGTGAACCCGCCGAGCACCCCCACACCGAGGAACGGCCGCACCAGCGGATGCGCCGTCCGGCCGCCCTCGCTGACCAGCACCATCAGCACTCCGATCAGCGCGCAGCCCAGCACATTGACCCAGAAGATCGCCCATGGGAACGCCCCCTCGGCGGCGGGCCACAGCACAGTGGCCGCGTACCGCGCCAGCGCCCCTGCCACGCCGCCGGCCGAGATCGCGGCGAGCACCAGCCACTTGTGCCCGCCCGTGGTCTCCGCGCATTGGGCGGGCACATGCAGATCGACATCCGGATCGATCGCCTCCGTGGCGTCCGGAACTTCCGGGAGATCCGGGGTCTCGGGAACCTCCGGGACCTCCGGAAGACCGGGCGGACTCATCCGTACCCCAGCGCGTGCAGCCGCTCGTCGTCGATCCCGAAGTGATGGGCGATCTCGTGCACCACGGTGATCTCGGTCTCCGCGACGACGTCCTCGCGGTCCTCGCACATCCGCAGCGTCGGCCCGCGGTAGATGGTGATCCGGTCCGGCAGCACGCCCGCGTACCACTCACCGCGATCGGTGAGCGGAGTCCCCTCGTAGAGCCCGAGCAGCTCCGGATCGTCGGCGGCCGGTTCGTCCTCGACGAACACCGCGACGTTGTCCATCAGCCGCGTCAGCTCCGGCGGGATCCTGTCCAGCGCCTCAGCGACCAGTTCCTCGAACTCCTCGCGCGTCATCTCCAGCACGTGGCCATTGTCACGTACGCCGTGCGACCGGTCGCCCCGGCATGGCTGCCCGTCGGGGTGGGCATACGGGACCAATGGCCCGCGAAGCCCCGGAACCGATCAGTTCGCTCCGAGCCGCACTCACCCGGCTCCGGCGGCACTACCGCTCGCGCCACACCGGCCCCACCAGCGCCCTGGTCCACTCCCCGCACCCCTGGGTCCGCGCACTGGGCCTCACCGCCGTGGTCCTGCTCGGCGCCTGGCTCGGCCTGCTGATCGTCGGCAGCGTCCGTACGCCGGTGGGCCCGATGGACACCAGCATGACCCTGCGCCCGTCCCTGTCCGGCGGCACAAAGATCAACGTCTCGCCGCTCGGCGCCCTGGAGCTCGACTCCCATGTCGCACCCATCCGTCTCGACGTCGACGTCGAACAGCTCGACCCGGTCCGCTCCCAGGCCCTGGTCGAACACCCCGAACGGATCTCCGGACTCCAGGACGAGGTCGCCCGCGACGTGGCGGACGGCACCACCGAGCTGGCCGTACGCTCCTGCGTCGCCGTCGTCTCCGGCGCGACCGCACTGGGCCTCGCCGTCTACCGCCGCCCGCGCCGGGCACTCGCGGCGGGCGGCCTGGCGCTCGCGCTGCTGGCAGCCTCGGGCATCTCCGGGTACGCCACCTGGAACCCGAAGTCCGTCCTTGAGCCGAGGTTCTCCGGACTGCTGTCCAGCGCCCCCTCGGTCGTCGGCAACGCCCGCTCCATCGTCACCGAATTCGACGTCTACCAGCGGGAGTTGGCGCGCCTGGTCACCAATGTCACCAAGCTGTACGACGCGACATCGACGCTCCCGACGTACCAGCCGGACCCTGGCACGATGCGGGTGCTGCACGTCTCCGACATCCATCTCAATCCGGCGGCGTGGCACATCGTCGGCTCGCTCGTCGAGCAGTACGGAATCGACGTGATCATCGACTCCGGCGACACGATGGACCACGGCACCGCCGCCGAGAACGGCTTCCTCGACCCGATTCCCGACCTCGGCGCGCCGTACGTCTGGGTCCGCGGCAACCATGACTCCCGCATCACCCAGGCCTATCTCGCCCGCCTCAAGAACGTGCACGTCCTCGACGACGGCAAGGCCGTCACCCTCGCCGGCCTGCGCATCGCGGGCAGCGGCGACCCCCAGTTCACCCCCGACCGCTCGATCGTCGCCCAGGGCGACCCGGCCGAACGCATGACGGGCATCCGCCTCGCCTCGGCCCTGCGCGACCAGCAGCGCGCAGGCACCCCGGTCGACATCGCGGTCACCCACAACCCGGTGGCCGCGCGGGAGACCGACGGCGAGGTCCCGCTGGCGCTGGCGGGCCATGTCCACCACCGCGAGACGGAGGTACTCGCACACGGCACCCGCCTCAAGGTCGAGGGCTCGACGGGCGGCGGGGGCCTGCGCGCGGTGCAGAACGACAAACCGGAGAAGGTGCGGGCGTCGGTGCTCTATCTGGACCGTACGACCAAACGGCTGCAGGCATGGGACGAGATCACACTGGGGGGTCTGGGCCTGACGACGGCCGAGGTCAGCCGCCACCTCCCGGGGGAGAACCAGCCCGGAGCGACACCGTCCCCGAGCAGTCCCTCCACCAGCCCCTCCACCACTCCCCGCGCGCCCCCCTCCCGCTCCCCGACGGCGTTGTCCTGGGGGCGCCCCGCGGACCCCCGTAAACCGTTTTGGCGATAGCTCCCCGCATCCCATATGCTTCTCACGTCCCCGACGCGCCGAAAGGCGCCCAGGTGGGCCCTTAGCCCTCATCGTCTAGTGGCCCAGGACGCCGCCCTTTCAAGGCGGTAGCACGGGTTCGAATCCCGTTGGGGGCACGCAAAACCGTGTGCGAGACTTGTGCTCGCACATTGCTTGGTCCTGTGGAGCAGTTTGGAGTGCTCGCCACCCTGTCAAGGTGGAGGCCGCGGGTTCAAATCCCGTCAGGACCGCTGCGGCTCGTAAGAGCTGCGTGGCTGGGTAGCTCAGTTGGTACGAGCGATCGCCTGAAAAGCGATAGGTCGCCGGTTCGACCCCGGCCCCAGCCACAACCCGAAAGCCCCGATCCTTCCCGGACCGGGGCTTTCGTCGTGTTCCGGGAGCGGCGCGGTCCCGAAGGGCCCCGCCCGTCGGCGGGGCCCTTCGGCTTCTACGCCTCTTCTTTACGCCTCTTCCCGGCGGCGCCGGCCGCGGACGCCGAGGGTGATCGACACCACCGCCACCACCACGATCAGCAGTGCCCAGTCCGGGACCGCACCGCCGAGGCCGCTCGCCCATTCCTCCGCCGCGAACGAGTCGTCGACCGACAGCAGCCCGGGCAGCGCCGTCGTGCCGTCGAAGGCGAGGAAGACCACCCCGAGCACGATGAAGAACAGGCCCGACAGCAGCGAGGTCGTATGCAGTTCGAAGCGGCCCACGCGCATCGAACGGCCGCGCAGCCAGGGGCGTTTGCCCAGGTCGAACCGTTCCCACAGGAGCGCGAGCAGGAAGAGCGGGACAGCCATGCCCAGTGCGTAGACCGCGAGGAGCAACCCGCCGTAGACGGGGCTGCCGCTCAGTGCCGCCACCGTCAGGACGCTGCCGAGGATCGGCCCCGCGCAGAAGCCCGCAAGGCCGTAGACCAGACCCAGGGCGTAGACGGAGACCGCGGTCGTCGGGCGGATGCGGCCGGAGATCTCGGCCATACGGCGCGAGGCGAAGCCCATCCCGAGGATCTGGGCCACCCCGAGCGCAATGATCAGCCAGCCGCCGACGGAGACGAGCAGATCGCGGTGGCCGTAGAAGAACCGCCCGGCGAGGGACCCGGCGGCGCCCAGCGGGGCGAGGGTCGTCGCCAGTCCCGCGTAGAAGATTCCGGTACGGGCCAGCAGCTTGCCGCCCGAGTCGAAGGAGTACGCGAAGAACGCCGGGAGCAGCAGCGCGCTGCACGGGCTGATCAGCGCGAGGAGGCCGCCGAAGAAGGCGGCCAGATAGCCGATGTCCGTCACTTGGCGGCCTGCTTCGCCGCCTCGATGGCCTCGGTGAAGGTCGCCGTCGACTGGGCCCCGGCGATGGGACGGCCGTTGATCAGGAACGAGGGGGTGGAGGTGGCGCCGAGTCCGTACGCCTCCTCCTGGTCCTTCTTCACCGCCTGCCGCGCGCCTCCCCCGTCCAGGTCGCGCGCGAAGCGGTCGAGGTCCTTGACCCCGGCGTCCCGCGCGAGCGCGACCAGCCGGTCCTTGGCGAACCCCTTCTCCTTCGAGCCCTCGGCGTACGCGGCGGCGTGGAACTGCCAGAAGCGGCCCTGCTGCCCGGCCGCCCAGGCCGCACGCGCCGCCGCCTCCGAGTCCTCGCCGAAGATCGGGAAGTTGCGCCACTCGATGCGCAGGACGCCCTTGTCCACGTACTTCTTCACCAGCGCGGGCTCGGTGTCACGGGCGAACTTCCCGCAGTAGCCGCACTTGAAGTCGGCGTACTCGACCATGACGACGGGCGCGTCCGCGCGGCCCAGGGCGAGCGGGTCCCTGGCGTCGCGGCGGGCGAGTTTCGCCGGCTCGGGGTAGGCGCCGGCGCCCGGTTCGGCGGAGACCTCGGCGGCTGCGGCGGAGCCCGAAGGCGACTCGGGCCTGGTGGCTGTGTACGAGGCGATGCCGAGCAGCACCGCGGCGACGACGACACCGGCACCGATGGCGATCGGCTTACGGGAAGAGCGAGAGGAACGGGAAGCGGAAGACATGGCGGTTCGGTACTCCTGAGCGAAAGGCGAAAACGGCACGAGCGCGGCCACGCCGAAGCGCGGCCCGTCGGGCGGGCCTAAACGCGCAGGATGGAGAGGTCGACCGGTGAGGGCGGGGCCAGTGCCGGCGGCCCGCGTTCCGGGCTGATGTCCAGGGCCGTACCGTCCTGGCACCAGGAGCCGGAGCCGTCGTGGGCGTGATGCAGTGCGGGCAGCAGCTCGTACGAGGAAGAACCGCGCGGCGGGGTCGAGGGCCGCGCGCCCCTGCCGTCGTCCGGCACTCCCTTGCCGCAGCCGGGCGCCTGGCCCTGGTCGGCGACGACGACGCCCACCGCCCGGCCCTCGGCCGGCTCGGCGCTCGCATGTGCCGTCGAACACAGCAGCAGCGCGAAAAGCAGTCCCAGCAGCGCGGTCACGGTCGCCGGAAGACGGCGCCGGCACTCGCGGCTGAGCGGCATGGACGCGCTTCCCTTGGCTTCGGATCTGCTTCGGATCTTGCTGCAGAACTGGACGGATCTGCTCCATACTGCACCAGCTCCTGAGCGAAATGCGTTCGCCAGTGCTTTCCCGGGGGTGCGATCCTGGGATCCGTATGTCTACTTCCTTCGCCGACCTTCAGACCCTCCTGGCCGGGGTGTCGCTGCGCGACGCCCAGCGGCTCGGCCGTCGTCTCGAAGGCGCCCGCCGCATCCGTAAGCCCGAGGCGCGGCAGGCCGTGCTGGACGAGATCGCCTCCGAGGCCGAGCGCTCCGCTGCCCGCGTGACTGGGCGCGCCGACCGGGTGCCCGAGGTCACCTACCCCGAGCAGCTGCCGGTCAGCCAGAAGAAGGACGTGATCCTCGAGGCGATACGGGACCACCAGGTCGTGATCGTCGCGGGTGAGACCGGTTCGGGCAAGACGACCCAGATCCCGAAGATCTGTCTGGAGCTGGGCCGGGGCGTACGCGGCATGATCGGCCATACGCAGCCGCGCAGGCTCGCCGCCCGTACCGTGGCCGAACGCGTCGCGGAAGAGCTCCGTACCCCGCTCGGCGAGGCGGTCGGCTGGAAGGTCCGCTTCACCGACCAGGTCAACCAGGACGCCACCTTCGTCAAGCTGATGACGGACGGCATCCTCCTCGCCGAGATCCAGACGGACCGCGAGCTGCGCGCGTACGACACGATCATCATCGACGAGGCCCATGAGCGGTCCCTCAACATCGACTTCCTGCTCGGCTATCTGGCCCAGCTGCTGCCGAAGCGCCCCGACCTCAAGGTGATCATCACCTCCGCGACGATCGATCCGGAGCGCTTCTCGCGCCACTTCGGCGACGCTCCGATCGTCGAGGTCAGCGGCCGTACCTACCCCGTCGAGGTCCGCTACCGACCACTCCTCGAGGACGAAAGCGAGGAGTCCGACCGCGATCAGATCACCGCGATCTGCGACGCCGTCGAGGAGCTCCAGTCCGGGGGCAAGGGCGACATCCTCGTCTTCCTCTCCGGCGAGCGCGAGATCCGCGACACCGCGGACGCGCTCAACAAGAAGCAGTATCGCTTCACGGAGGTACTCCCCCTCTACGCACGCCTCTCGCATGCCGAGCAGCACCGCGTCTTCCAGCCGCACACCGGCCGCCGCATCGTCCTCGCCACGAATGTCGCCGAGACCTCGCTGACCGTCCCCGGCATCAAGTACGTGATCGACCCGGGCACCGCCCGTATCTCCCGCTACAGCCATCGCACCAAGGTCCAGCGCCTGCCCATCGAGCGGATCAGCCAGGCCAGCGCCAACCAGCGCAAGGGCCGCTGCGGCCGTACGTCCGACGGCATCTGCATCCGTCTCTACTCCGAGGACGACTTCGACTCCCGTCCCGAGTTCACGGACGCCGAGATCCTCCGGACGAACCTGGCCTCCGTCATCCTCCAGATGACCGCGGCCGGCCTCGGCGACATCGAGAAGTTCCCCTTCATCGACCCGCCGGACCACCGCAACATCCGCGACGGTGTCCAACTCCTGCAGGAACTGGGCGCGTTCGACCCGGTCCAGAAGGATCCGAAGAAGAAGCTGACGCCGCTCGGCCGCAAGCTGAGCCAGCTGCCCGTCGACCCGCGACTGGCCCGCATGGTCATCGAGGCCGACAAGAACGGCTGCGTACGCGAGGTCATGGTGATCGCGGCCGCGCTCTCCATCCAGGACCCGCGCGAGCGGCCCGCCGACAAGCAGACGCAGGCCGACCAGCAGCACGCCCGCTTCAAGGACGAGACCTCCGACTTCCTCGCCTTCCTCAATCTCTGGCGCTACATCCGCGAGCAGCAGAAGGAGCGCGGCTCCTCCAGCTTCCGCCGGATGTGCAAGCAGGAGTATCTGAACTTCCTGCGCATCCGCGAGTGGCAGGACATCTACGCGCAGCTGCGTACAGTCGCCAAGCAGATGGGCATCCATCTCAACGAGGAGGACGCTCCCGAGCAGTCCGTCCACACCTCGCTGCTGGCCGGTCTGCTCTCGCACATCGGCCTCAAGGACACGGACAAGAACGAGTATCTGGGCGCCCGCAGCGCCAAGTTCGCGGTCTTCCCCGGCTCGGCGCTCTTCAAGAAGCCTCCGCGCTTCATCATGTCGGCGGAGCTCGTCGAGACCTCCCGGCTGTGGGCCCGCGTCAACGCCAGGGTCGAGCCGGAGTGGATCGAGCCGCTCGCCCAGCATCTGATCAAGCGCACCTACAGCGAGCCGCACTGGGAGAAGGACGCTGCGGCGGTGATGGCGTACGAGAGGGTCACGCTGTACGGCGTGCCGATCGTCGCGCAGCGCAAGGTGAACTACGGGCGGATCGATCCGGAGACGTCCCGCGATCTGTTCATCCGCAACGCGCTGGTCGAGGGCGATTGGCGTACGCACCACAAGTTCTTCGCCGACAACCGCAAACTCCTCACCGAGGTCGAGGAGTTGGAGCACCGCGCACGCCGCCGCGACATCCTGGTGGACGACGAGACGCTCTTCGACTTCTACGACCAGCGGGTGCCCGAACATGTCGTGTCGGGTGCACACTTCGACTCCTGGTGGAAGCACAAGCGCCGGGACGAGCCCGAACTTCTCGATTTCGAGCGCGAGATGCTCATCAACGAGAAGGCCGGATCGGTCACCAAGGACGACTACCCGGACTCCTGGCGCCAGGGTGCGCTGAAGTTCCGGGTGACGTACCAGTTCGAGCCGGGCGCGGACGCGGACGGCGTGACCGTCCACATCCCTCTCCAGGTGCTGAACCAGGTCACCTCCGAGGGCTTCGACTGGCAGATCCCGGGCCTGCGCGAGGACGTGGTGATGGAGCTGATCCGCTCCCTCCCCAAGCCGATCCGCCGGCACTACGTCCCGGCGCCGAACTACGCGAAGGCGTTTCTGGAGCGGGCCGTGCCCCTGCAGGAGCCGCTGCCCACCACGCTCGCACGTGAGCTGCAGCGCATGGTCGGCGTCCCGGTCACGGCCGACGACTTCGACCTGACCCGGATTCCCGATCACCTGAAGATCACGTTCCGGATCGTCGACGAGCGCCGCAAGAAGCTCGCCGAGGACAAGGATCTGGAGGCGCTGAAGCTCCAGCTGAAGCCGAAGGCGCGCCAGGCCCTCTCCAAGGCCGCGGCGGCCGCCACGTCCGGCCCCTCGGGGGAGTCCCTGGAGCGCACGGGTCTGACCGACTGGACGATCGGCACGCTGACCCGAGTCTTCGAGACCCGCAGGGCGGGCCAGCCGGTCAAGGCGTACCCGGCCCTGGTCGACGACGGCGCGAACGTCTCGGTACGCCTCTTCGACACCGAGGCCGAGCAGCAGCAGGCGATGTGGCGGGGCACGCGGCGGCTGATCCTGCTCAACATTCCGGTGAACCCTGCCAAGTTCGCCTCGGACAAGCTCAACAACCAGCAGAAGCTGGCGCTGTCCCGTAACCCTCACGGCTCGATCCAGGCGCTCTTCGACGACTGCGCCATGGCCGCGGCGGACAAGCTGATCGCCGACCACGGCGGTCCGGCCTGGGACGAGGAGTCGTTCCGCAAGCTGTACGACAAGGTGCGTGCCGACCTCGTCGACGCGACGGTACGGACCGTGGGCCAGGTGGAGCAGATCCTGGCCGCCTGGCAGGCCTGCGAGCGCCGTCTGAAGGCCACGAACAGCCTGACGCTCGTCAACAACGTCCAGGACGTACGACAGCAGCTCGCGGCCCTCATGCCGGCCGGCTTTGTCACCAGGACGGGCCTGCGGCGGCTGCCGGACCTGATGCGCTACCTGGTCGCGGTGGACCGCCGGCTGCAGCAGATGCCGACGGGCGTGCAGCGCGACACGACGCGCATGGAGAAGGTCCACGAGATGCAGGACGAGTACGCCTGGCTGCTGGAGCAGATGCCGCAGGGCCGCCCGGTCCCGCAGGAGGTCCTGGACATCCGCTGGATGATCGAGGAGCTGCGGGTGAGCTACTTCGCGCACGCGCTGGGCACGGCGTATCCGGTCTCCGACAAGCGCATCGTCAAGGCGATCGACGCGGCGGCGCCGTGACCGGCGGGGCTGCTTGCATCGAGTTCGACCGCACCCCCTGACCTGCTGTACAGTCTCTCTCGCAGCCAACGCGTAGTTAGAGGCTGCGAAACCTGGTCCTGTGGAGCAGTTTGGAGTGCTCGCCACCCTGTCAAGGTGGAGGCCGCGGGTTCAAATCCCGTCAGGACCGCAGTAGATCGAAGGCCCGTATCCCTAGGGGATGCGGGCCTTCGTCGTGCCATGCCCCCACGCTGCGTCGTACGGCCGTCTTGACGGCGTCATCTGCCACCGGTACCCAGTCATTAGAGGACGGCACACACCCGGAGGTGACGTGCATGGCGGCGTCCGCAGCGAGGCAGCACGAGACCAGAGCGCTTCTACGCGCCCACCTGAAGGCAGCGTCCGGCTACCGGCATCTCACGCGGCACTGCCCCATATGCCATCGCCTCCAGCGGCTCGCCATGGAACTGCCCATGTCCGCCCCCACGTCCGTCCCCGCACTCACCCCTACAGCCGAGGACGAAGCTCCTGCCCCTGAGTGACCTACGCCTCGTTACCGCCGGTTTTTTCGGTGACAGGCGCGTCTTTGGCAAGAGTTGTGCGGTGTGACGGGTGTCACCGGGTGAGTTTTCGAAAGCGGGGAACTTACCCCCTTCTTACAAGCAACCAATTTAATATGTGCAATTGCACCACTCTCCGGGCACTTCCCCGTCCGCCGGCCGCCCCCACCCGCAGCAGCCTCCACGGGTCACCCCGGCCCGCCTGCGGGCACAAAAAAGATCGCGCTGGACCCGGCGGAGTCCAGCGCGATCAATGACGAAGTCTGTTGGGGCAGACGGCCGCCATGTGGCGCTATCGGTGGGCTTGCCCGGGATGGGGGTCCCGGAAATGCCCGATCAATGGGGTGTTCAGGCCTCGCTACGCTGCTGCGGAATACCCGCAAGCAGTGCGCGGACCTCTGCCTCGCGGTACCGACGATGTCCACCGAGCGTGCGGATGGACGTGAGCTTGCCAGCCTTGGCCCAGCGGGTGACCGTCTTCGGGTCCACGCGGAACATCGTGGCAACCTCAGCCGGGGTCAGCAGCGGCTCGGCATCAGGGGTGCGAGCGGTCATGAGCGGCCTCCTCGGGAGAACCGAACCATCTCGGTTCTTTCCTCTAAATTCTGCACCTTGACCCGCGTTGCCCGAAATGGCGGACGCGGGTCGAGTCGGTTATAGGACGAACGGCTTGTCCTCGGCACTACAACTACACCATCCGTCCAGCCACGTCGGCCAAACCGATGGAATTGCCCTCTGAGGTGTTCATCAGCGGCGGAAGCCGATGGACCATGCCATAACGGACAGTCACGCCACAGTGACGATCAGTCACAGGATGATCAGGAGTCATCAGACCCCCCATAGAGTGCAATGCCGAGTATTCCGCCCTTACTTGGACGGAAGGAGCCCTCACCGGGCTCCTTGTCCTATTTTGACACGAGGGTAGGTGATGGGCGCAAGGGGCTGGTAAGTGCCGTCCGTCACGCTTGATACAAAGGCCCGGAACGGGACCTACGTCCTGGACCGATGAGCTCAGTGGTCCCCGGAACGCTCAGTTTGCGGACTGAAGGTCCCTGACGGCCCGCCAGCGCTCCACAAGACGCGCGTACGCCTCGCCCGCGCCTTCACCGTCTCCGGCCCGCAGCGCCGCGATCCCCTCGGCCACATCCGCCGCCGAGCGGTCCTCGGCGAGCTGCGGTCCGGGAAGAGCGTGCACCAGGCCGCCGTAGTCCAGCTCGACCAGGGAGCGCGGATGGAATTCCTCCAGCCACCGCCCCACATCTACCAGGCCTTCGGTCAGCTGTCCCTCGTCGATCGTCTCTCTCAGCGTCTTCAGCGCGCGGGCCACCCGCCGCCGGGCCTGCACCATCGGCGTCCGGTAGCGCAGCACCGGCCCGGCGGGCTCGTACTCGCGCTCCTCGTCCGAGAAGAGCGCGAACCAGCGCACCGGGATCTGCCAGACCGACGTCCTGATCCACGGCCGCGCGTCCGGGTTGCGCTCGCGCCACTGCTCGTAGTCCGCGGCGGCCTGCCCGCGCACCACCGGCGGCAGCACCGCGTCGAGGAGAGGCGCCGGCAGCTGCTCCGCCAGCTCCTCCAGGGCCAGCCAGCCGCGCAGCCGGGTACGCCACGGGCAGACGCACACCACCCCGTCCACCTCCGTCACAAAGGCGTCGGCGCTCTCGTGGACCGGCACCGGGACCGGCGGGGTGGGCAGCAAGTCGGCCAGCGAGCGCCGCAGTTCGTCCTGGGCGGTGGGGGTGGTCTCCCGGCGGGCGTAGCGGGCCCAGTGGCTCCGCTCGGGCTCGGGAAAGGCCGCCAGCGGCTCGTACACCCGCAGGTAGGCCGCGTAGGGAACGAGGACCGAGGACAGCGCTGGCATGCCGCGAATCCTTCCACGCCGGTACTCCGCCAGGGGGTGATCCTCAGCACTGCGTCGGATCTACGCACGCGTAGGACTTACCCTCGTCCCCAACTGGGCCTTCCCCACCCACAGGAGGGCCTTCCTCCGCCGCTTCGTACCTGGGAGTCACCACCGTGACCGATCTGACCGACGGCGTCCTGCACACCCTGTTCCAATCGGATCAGGGCGGCCACGAGCAAGTCGTGCTGTGCCAGGACCGCGCCTCCGGGCTGAAGGCCGTCATCGCCATCCACTCGACCGCTCTGGGCCCGGCCCTGGGCGGCACCCGTTTCTACCCGTACGCCACCGAGGCAGAGGCCGTCGCGGACGCGCTGAACCTCTCGCGCGGGATGTCGTACAAGAACGCCATGGCCGGGCTCGACCACGGCGGCGGCAAGGCCGTGATCATCGGTGACCCCGAGACGATCAAGACCGAGGAACTACTGCTCGCCTACGGCCGGTTCGTCGACTCTCTCGGCGGCCGTTATGTGACCGCCTGCGACGTCGGCACGTACGTCGCCGACATGGACGTCGTGGCCCGGGAGACCCGGTGGGCCACCGGCCGCTCCCCCGAGAACGGCGGCGCGGGCGACTCGTCCGTGCTGACCGCGTACGGCGTCTTCCAGGGCATGCGGGCCTCGGCCCAGCATCTGTGGGGCGACCCGACGCTGCGCGGCCGCAAGGTCGGCATCGCGGGCGTCGGCAAGGTCGGTCACCACCTGGTCGAGCATCTGCTGTCGGACGGCGCCGAGGTCGTGATCACGGATGTACGGGAGGAGTCCGTACGCCGGATCCTCGACAAGCACCCGGGCAAGGTCACCGCGGTCACCGACACGGACGCCCTGATCCGCGCCGAGGGCCTGGACGTCTACGCGCCGTGCGCGCTCGGCGGCGCGCTGAACGACGACTCCGTGCCCGCGCTCACCGCGCACGTGGTCTGCGGCGCCGCCAACAACCAGCTCGCGCACCCGGGCGTGGAGAAGGACCTCGCGGACCGCGGGATCCTCTACGCCCCCGACTACGTCGTGAACGCCGGCGGCGTGATCCAGGTCGCCGACGAGCTGCACGGCTTCGACTTCGACCGGTGCAAGGCGAAGGCGTCGAAGATCTTCGACACCACGCTGGCCATATTCGCACGCGCGAAGGAAGACGGTATTCCGCCGGCCGCGGCGGCCGACCGGATCGCCGAGCAGCGCATGGCGGAGGCCCGCGGACGCTGATCCTCGCGGGGCCGGCCCGCCGACCTGGGAGACAAGACTCACCCCGGTCGGCGGGTCGACTGCCAAGAAGAGGTTAAAATCGCAGTTGACCAGCGAGGACGGGGCTCCTCGCGGGTCCTGCGAAGTGGCGCGTCATGCGGGCGGCGTACCGTATGGCCGCGGAAGCAGGTACCGTTGAAGTCCTACGGACCGGTCTCTCCATGGAGAGTCCGTTCCGAATTATGAACGCGTGTCAAGACTCTGGGGCCGTCGAGCCCCGTCACCGAGGGGGTCGAGCCATGGGGCGCGGCCGGGCCAAGGCCAAGCAGACGAAGGTCGCCCGCCAGCTGAAGTACAACAGCGGCGGGACTGACCTGTCGCGTCTGGCCAATGAGCTGGGCGCATCGCCTTCGAGTCAACCACCGAACGCTGAGCCGTTCGAGGACGACGACGAGGAAGATGACCCGTACGCACAGTACGCGGATCTGTACAACGACGACGATGACGAGGACGACGAGTCCGGTCCGTCGTCACAGCGCCGCGGCGCTTGACGTACGTACACCTCAAAAAGCGTTGCTACGTGACCCGGTCCGAGGCCCACGCCCCGGACCGGGTTTCGCGCTGCCCTTGTGGGCTCAGCCTGCGTAGTCACCCGTGAGCGTCGCGCCCGTGGTGTGCTCGCCGCGCTCGGTGATCTCTCCCGCGACCCAGGCGTCGACGCCGCGGTCCGCGAGCGTGGTCAGCGCCACGTCCACCGACTCCTCGGGGACGACGGCGATCATGCCGACCCCCATGTTGAGGGTCTTCTCCAGCTCGAGCCGCTCGACCTGACCGGCCTTGCCGACGAGGTCGAAGACCGCGCCCGGGGTCCAGGTCGAACGGTCGACGACCGCGTGCAGGCTGTCCGGGATGACCCGGGCCAGGTTGTTGGCAAGACCGCCGCCGGTGATGTGGCTGAAAGCGTGCACCTCGGTGGTCCGGGTGAGCGCCAGGCAGTCCAGCGAGTAGATCTTGGTGGGCTCGAGGAGCTCCTCGCCCAGGGTCCGCCCGAATTCCTCGACCTGCTGGTCCAGGGACATCTTGGCGCGGTCGAAGACGACATGGCGGACCAGCGAGTACCCGTTGGAGTGAAGGCCGGAGGACGCCATGGCGATGACCGCGTCACCCGTACGGATACGATCCGCGCCCAGCAGCCGGTCGGCCTCCACCACGCCCGTACCGGCGCCTGCGACGTCGAAGTCGTCCTCGCCCAGCAGTCCGGGGTGTTCGGCGGTCTCGCCGCCGACCAGCGCGCAGCCGGCCAGCACACAGCCCTCGGCGATGCCCTTGACGATGGCGGCGACACGCTCGGGGTGGACCTTGCCCACGCAGATGTAGTCGGTCATGAAGAGCGGCTCGGCGCCGCAGACGACCAGGTCGTCGACGACCATGCCGACGAGGTCGTGGCCGATCGAGTCGTACACGCCCATCTTGCGGGCGAGATCGACCTTCGTGCCGACGCCGTCGGTGGCCGAGGCGAGCAGCGGACGCTCGTAGCGCTTGAGGGCGGAGGCGTCGAAGAGGCCGGCGAAACCGCCGAGGCCGCCGAGGACCTCGGGGCGCTGCGTCTTCTTCACCCACTCCTTCATCAGCTCGACGGCGCGGTCGCCGGCTTCGATGTCGACGCCCGCGGCTGCGTAGCTGGCACCGGCGCCCGCGTGCGGAGCACGCTCAAAAGACTCAGCTGTCATGACGGAGAGAACTTTCGTGTCGTACTGCAGGACTTACGGGCGACGGAGCGCGTCGGCGGCATCGGCGCCGCCCGCCAGCTCCGTCTCCAGAAGCTGCTTGCCGAGCAGCTCGGGGTCGGGAAGGTCCATCGGGTACTCGCCGTCGAAGCAGGCGCGGCAGAGATTCGGCTTGGCGATGGTGGTCGCCTCGATCATCCCGTCGAGGGAGATGTACGAGAGCGAGTCCGCGCCCAGCGAAGTGCCGATCTCGTCGATCGTCATGCCGTTTGCGATGAGCTCGGCGCGGGTCGCGAAGTCGATGCCGAAGAAGCAGGGCCACTTCACCGGCGGGGACGAGATCCGGATGTGGACCTCGGCGGCGCCGGCCTCGCGGAGCATCTTCACGAGCGCACGCTGGGTGTTGCCGCGGACGATCGAGTCGTCGACGACCACCAGGCGCTTGCCGCGGATGACTTCCTTGAGCGGGTTCAGCTTGAGGCGGATGCCCAGCTGGCGGATGGTCTGGGACGGCTGGATGAAAGTGCGGCCGACGTAGGCGTTCTTCACCAGACCGGAGCCGTACGGGATTCCGCTGGCCTCGGCGTAGCCGATCGCGGCGGGAGTGCCGGACTCCGGCGTCGCTATGACCAGATCCGCTTCGACCGGGGCTTCCTTGGCGAGTCTGCGACCCATCTCCACACGGGAGAGATAGACATTCCGGCCGGCGATGTCGGTGTCGGGGCGGGCCAGATACACGTACTCGAAGACACAGCCCTTGGGCTTCGCGTCTGCGAATCGGGAGGTGCGGAGGCCGTTCTCGTCGATGGCGATGAGCTCGCCCGGCTCGATCTCGCGGACATAGCTGGCGCCGCAGATATCGAGGGCGGCGGACTCGCTCGCGACGACCCAGCCGCGGTCGAGGCGGCCGAGGACGAGCGGGCGGATGCCTTGCGGGTCGCGGGCCGCGTAGAGGGTGCCCTCGTCCATGAAGACGAGCGAGAAGGCGCCCCTGACCTCGGGCAGCACCTTGGCGGCGGCCGCCTCTATGGTCAGCGGCTTGCCGTCGTCGTCGACCTGGCCCGCGAGGAGCGCGGTGACCAGATCGGTGTCATTGGTTGCGGCGACCTGGGTGGCCCGGCCGTTCTCCTTGGGGAGTTCGGCGACCATCTCGGCGAGCTGGGCGGTATTGACCAGGTTTCCGTTGTGGCCGAGCGCGATCGAGCCGTGGGCGGTCGCCCGGAAGGTCGGCTGCGCGTTCTCCCACACGGAGGCGCCCGTGGTCGAGTAGCGGGCGTGACCGACCGCGATATGACCCTGGAGGGAGCCGAGGGAAGTTTCGTCGAAGACCTGCGAGACCAGGCCCATGTCCTTGAATACGAGGATCTGTGAGCCGTTGCTCACCGCGATTCCCGCGGATTCCTGGCCTCGATGTTGGAGGGCGTAGAGCCCGAAGTAAGTGAGCTTCGCGACCTCTTCACCCGGAGCCCAGACACCGAAGACGCCGCAAGCGTCCTGGGGGCCCTTCTCACCGGGGAGCAGGTCGTGGTTGAGTCGTCCGTCACCACGTGGCACGGCACCGAGTGTAGGCGAGATCGACCACTGGTCCGAATTGGGGATGCGGAACGGGCTCCCTCGGGGGTGGTCCGGGGCGGTCCTGACGGGCGCACAGGGGCTTGGCGGGTGTCCATTCGGGTGTCCACATTTCGGGACGATCGTTGACAGGTACACGGAGGTTCGGGGAGGCTCCTGGCTCATGCAGCCTCTTGGTGACCGGACGGTCACGCTGGTGGAGCGCCGACACGTTGACCTGGTCCGTGTCGCGAGCGCGATCTGTCGCTGCGTGTAGTTCCTCGCTGACCCCGGTTCGGGGGTCCTTTCGGTTCTTGTTCCGGGGTCCGGTCCGGGTCCGGTCTGCTCACAGGGCGGTCGGTCCGCCCCGCGTTGCGCATTTCACACTGCCGCTCCCCCTCGGGAGCGTGGCCAGTCATGTCTGGAGACACGGTGACCTCGTACGACCACAAGCTGAGCCGGCGCGCCTTCGGAGGAGCCGTTGGCGCCGCGGCCGCCGCCGTGGGGCTCGCGGCCGGGACCGCCGAGGCCGCAGCGCCTCAGGAGCGGGCCTGCCGGGCGGCGCGGGCGCTTAGGGCGGCATGCGCGCTGCGGCGAGGGGAGTGGAAGTACTACCGGGGCAGGAGCCGCAAGGACCAGCTCTTCAAGCTGACCGAGGACGCGCGGGAGCAGGCGGACAAGGCGGCCGTGGAGCCCGGGCGGCTCGCGGAGCTGCGGGCGGCCTGGGAGCGGACGGACGCCGGGCTGCTTCCGTACCCCGGCTGATCACTTCTGCGCGGCGGTCGCGGCCAGTCCCTTGCCGTTCGGCGTGGTGAGGGACAGGCCGCGGTGCTGCAGTTTGTACGTCACCGTCCCGTCGAGGACCTTGAGCAGTTCGCGCTCCACGGTCATCTCCGGGCCCGGGCACTGCTTCCGGGTGGTGGCGAGACGGCCGAAGGTGATGTTGGTGCCGGTGATCTTCGCGGTGCTGTGGAAGGTGTTGCAGCCGAGGCTGCCCTGTACGGAACCGTCCTTGCCGAAGGTCAGATACGCCTTCTTGTCCGTGCCGGCCGGCAGGGACGACGCGGTCCCGTCGGAGAGGAGTGAGTTCACCCACCACTTGGTGCCCACCAGCGCGGCCGGACGCTCGGAGGTGAGGGCGATGGAGTCGCCCTTCTCGGTGGTCAGCGTGAGCTTCCCGTCGGCGATCTTCGCCTTGAGCTTGCCGGAGAAGGCGGCCCGCAGCTCGTCCTCGAAGCCCTGGATGTCCTTGGCGCAGGCCATCTCGGTCATCTCGGCCGGGCTCACGGTGACCGTGTCACCGTCGACCTTGACGTCCGCGCCGAAGTGGTTGCAGCCGTAGTTGCCCTGGGCCCGGCCCTTGTCCGTGATCTCGACATGCGCGCCGGCCGGCGCCGCGGACTTCTTACCGCCGACGGTCACGCTGTCGACGGACCAGTGAACGCCGGTGAGGGGCAGATCGGTCTTCACCGAGCCGCCTCCGTCGCCGGAGCCGGATCCCGGCTCCGTGCCGCAGGCGGCAAGGGCGAGGAGGGCCAGGACGGTGACAGGAATGCTCAGCTGGTTGCGCATACCGTTGGGACGGGGGAGGTGTGGCTCTGGTTCCCCGCCGGGTTCCGGCGCTGCGTTCAGCCGCTGGGTCCCCGCGCTGCGTTCCCCCGCCGCGATCAGCCACTGCGCTCAGCCGCTGCGATCAGCCACTGCGCTCAGCCGAGGATCGGCAGCAGCCCCGAGAGGTCGGCGCGCTCGCCGCTCGCGCTGACCTTCGCCGCCTCGAGCGCCTCGGCCCATCCCGTACGCCCCGTGGCGAGCCGGATCCAGGTCAGCGGGTCGGTCTCGACGACATTGGGCGGGGTGCCGCGCGTGTGCCGCGGGCCTTCGACGCACTGCACAACGGCGAACGGCGGCACGCGCACCTCGGTGGATGCACCCGGAGCCTTCACCGCGAGGGCGTCGGCGAGCAGCCGGGTGCAGGCGGCGAGCGCCTGTCGGTCGTACGGGATGCCGAGGCCCGTCGCGTCGTTCAAGTCGTCCGTGTGGACGATGAGTTCGACGGTGCGGGTGACGAGGAAGTCGCCGAGGCGCATCGCGCCGACGCGGGTGGCGAGCAGCCGGCCGTCGGACGCGGCGGGCAGCAACTCGGCCAGCCGCGCGGCAGTTCGCACATAGAGCTCTTCGGGCTCACCGCTCGCCGCAATCTCCTTGGTGTCGTCGGAGACCTTCCCGGCGAAGGCGACGGTCGCGAACGGCCAGTCCAGCAGATCGAGTTCCTGCCTGGCGGGCTCGCGCTGCTCGAGACTCCGGCCGACAGCGCCGACGACCATGGCGATGTGCCCGGCCAGATCGCGCACCGTCCAGTCGCCGAGTCGGGTGGGAAGGGCGAGCTGCTCGGGCGTGAGCGTGCCCACCGCCTGCCGTACGTTCTCGAACTGGGCGAGGACGGCCGCGCGGATCTTGACGGGGTCGTAACTGCGGGTGCGCTTCTTGGCCGGTGGCATGAGACCGACATTAAGGGGTGGGTACGACAGCGGGCGGGCGTTCACTCCCTGACGAAGTCCGCGGGCTCGGGGAACTTCACGTCCGTGCAGCCGCGGCGGGCGGCGACGTCGTCGACGTACGCACGCAACAGCCCGCTGAGGCGTCCTTGAACGACCCTGTCGTACACATTGCCCAGCGTCATCGTGTGCACAGCCGGCCGTCCTTCGCAGACGGAGGAGGCCCACCACACCCGGGTGCCGCGGCCCCTGCCCGCCGTGCCGGGTGCCACCTTGACCTGGTCGCCTCCGAAGCCCTGGGCCACGACCTCGGCCGCCTCGTCGCCGAAGAACGACTGCGTCCTCACCCACCACCCCGCGAACCGCAGCACGTCGGAGAGGCGCTGGTCCTTGAGCACGCCGTCCGCGTGGTGCGGCCAGATCCTGCGGGTCTCCTCGGCACTGACCGCAAGGAGGCAGGTTTCCTGCCAGCTCGCGGAGCCGGCCGGCGCATCGAGGGCCCGGTCGGGCAGCTCGCCGCGCCCCTTTGCGGTGAACCGCGCGTACCAGCCGCAGGTCCCGGAGGCCGACTCCGCCCTGCCGAGCCGCACCTCGGCGGCTGCCAGCCGCTTCGGGACCTCGGGCAGCGCCGCCTCGCAGCCCAGCCGGTCTGCAGCCCGATCGGCGGCGTGGCGGGCGATACCGGCCAGCGCTCTGAGGTCCGCCGCGGTGACGTCGGCGTCCTCCTCGTACTGAGCCACGGCCAGCGCCTTGACGGACGTAATACGCCCCTTCGTCCTGGCCGGGTTCGCGCACACCGCCTTCGCCGTGGCGGTCGAGTCGTCGTAGTGGCCGAGCCTGCCGTCGCCGAGCGGGTGCGGCAGCGCCTCGTCGGCGCGTGCCACGAGAGCCTCGTCCCTGGGACGGTCGCGTCGGTCGAAGGGGTTTTTCGAGCTTCCGGAGACGATGTTGGCGTATCCGTCGGAGGGCTGCGGGACGACCGTGAGCGCGAAGTGCGCATACGTGGTGCCGGGTTCGCCCACCCGGTAGATGACGCAACTGCCTGTCTGCTGCTCGGAGTCGATGGTGTCGTCCGCGTCGCTGCTGGGCTTGACCCGGTGGATGCCGCCGTTCAGCCGCAGGACCGCGTCCGGCTCCACCAGCCCGCCGCACGCGCTCACGATCTTCTCGCGGCTCGCCGCCACGTCCCGGTGCTCGTCGTACTCCAGCCAGAACCCCCAGCAGGCCCCGCCGATCCCGGCCACCGCGAGCGCGCACAGCAGCCGGTTGACCGCATTGCGCCGGCGGCTTCCGCGGTCCGGAAACAGCCGCGGGGGGCGGTCGGGGAACGCGATGTGCGAGCCCGGATCGTCCGGCCAGCGCGATATGGGCGATGAGTTCATGGACTTCCCGCTCCCCCGTACGACGGCACGGCCGACGAAGCTATCAGGCAGGCATGTCCGGCTTCGCGGCGGTGAACGGTTCGCCGTTCCCGGAACGCCGATATCGCGCCGACGGAACGGAATTCCACGCGCCGTATCCACGACGTCGGGGCCACGACTGAGCCCCTGTCCGAGGCGGACCCGGACAGGGGCTCAAATCAATCGGTGATGCGTCAGACCAGCAGACCGGGGATGGTCTCCTCGTGTGCCGTACGGAGCTCGCTCAGCGCGATGCTGAACTCGCCCTGGACCTCCACGTCCTCGCCGTCCACAACACCGATACGGGTCACGGGCAGACCCCGCGCCCCGCACATGTCGTTGAAGCGGAGCTCCTCGCTGCGCGGCACGGCCACCACCGCACGGCCCGCCGACTCGCTGAACAGCAAGGTGAAGGCGTCGAGCCCGTCCGGGACGATCAGCCGCGCGCCCGTACCGCCGCGCAGGCACGACTCGACGACGGCCTGGATCAGACCACCGTCCGACAGGTCGTGCGCCGCGTCGATCATGCCGTCGCGGGAGGCCGAGATCAGGATGTCGCCGAGCAGCTTCTCGCGGTCCAGGTCCACGGCCGGCGGCAGCCCGCCGAGGTGGTCGTGGACGACCTGGGACCAGGCCGAGCCGCCGAACTCCTCACGCGTGTCGCCCAGCAGGTAGAGGAGCTGGCCCTCTTCCTTGAAGGCGATCGGCGTACGGCGGTTCACGTCGTCGATCACGCCGAGCACCGCGACGACGGGCGTCGGGTGGATGGCCACGTCGCCGGTCTGGTTGTAGAGCGAGACATTGCCGCCGGTCACCGGAGTGCCGAGCTGCAGGCAGCCGTCCGCGAGACCGCGCGTGGCCTCGGCGAACTGCCACATGACGGCCGGGTCCTCGGGCGAACCGAAGTTCAGGCAGTCCGAGATGGCGAGCGGCTTGGCGCCGGAGGCGGCGACATTGCGGTACGCCTCGGCCAGCGCGAGCTGCGCGCCCGTGTACGGGTCGAGCTTCGCGTACCGGCCATTGCCGTCGGTCGCCATGGCCACGCCCAGGTTCGACTCCGCGTCGATCCGGATCATGCCCGCGTCCTCGGGCTGGGCCAGCACAGTGTTTCCCTGCACGAAACGGTCGTACTGGTCGGTGATCCAGGACTTCGAGGCCTGGTTCGGCGATGCGACCAGCTTCAGCACCTGCTCGCGCAGTTCCTCGGACGTCGCCGGCCGGGGAAGCTTGTTCGCGTCGTCGGCCTGGAGCGCGTCCTGCCACTCCGGACGGGCGTACGGACGGTGGTACGTCGGGCCCTCATGGGCCACCGAACGCGGCGGTACGTCCACGATCTGCTCGCCGTGCCAGAAGATCTCGAGCCGCTCGCCCTCGGTCACCTCACCGATGACGGTGGCGATGACGTCCCACTTCTCGCAGATCTCGAGGAAGCGCTCGACCTTCTCCGGCTCCACGATCGCGCACATGCGCTCCTGCGACTCGCTCATGAGGATCTCCTCGGGCGAGAGGGTCGCATCACGCAGCGGCACGGTGTCGAGCTCGACCCGCATACCGCCGGAGCCGGCGCTCGCCAGCTCGCTCGTCGCGCAGGACAGTCCGGCGCCGCCGAGGTCCTGGATGCCCGCGACCAGCTTCTCCTTGAAGATCTCGAGCGTGCACTCGATGAGGAGCTTCTCCTGGAAGGGGTCGCCGACCTGGACGGCGGGACGCTTGGCCGGACCGGTCGACTCGAAGGTCTCGGAGGCCAGCACGGAGACACCGCCGATGCCGTCGCCGCCGGTACGGGCGCCGTACAGGATGACCTTGTTGCCGGGGCCGGAGGCCTTCGCGAGGTGGATGTCCTCGTGCTTCATCACACCGATACAGCCGGCGTTGACCAGCGGGTTGCCCTGGTAGCACTCGTCGAAGACGACCTCGCCGCCGATGTTCGGCAGGCCGAGGCAGTTGCCGTAGCCGCCGATGCCCGCGACGACACCGGGCAGCACCCGCTTGGTGTCGGGGTGGTCTGCCGCGCCGAAGCGCAGCGGGTCGACGACCGCGACCGGACGGGCGCCCATGGCGAGGATGTCGCGGACGATGCCGCCGACGCCGGTGGCCGCGCCCTGGTAGGGCTCGATGTAGCTCGGGTGGTTGTGCGACTCGACCTTGAAGGTGACGGCGTAACCCTGGCCGACATCGACGACGCCCGCGTTCTCGCCGATGCCGACGAGCATGGCGTCGTTCTCGGGAACCTTCTCACCGAACTGCTTCAGATGGACCTTGCTGCTCTTGTACGAGCAGTGCTCGGACCACATGACGGAGTACATGGCGAGTTCGGCGCCGGTCGGGCGGCGCTCGAGGATTTCGTGGATGCGCGCGTACTCGTCCTGCTTGAGGCCGAGTTCCTTCCAGGGCTGCTCGACGTCGGGCGTCTCGGTGGCGTGCTTGACGGTGTCGAGAGTCATACGGAGACCAGCTTCTTCAGGATCGAGGTGAAGAATCCGAGGCCGTCGGTACGGCCCGTACCGATCAGCGGCTCGACGGCGTGCTCGGGGTGCGGCATCAGACCGACGACATTGCCCGCGGCGTTGGTGATGCCGGCGATGTCACGGAGCGAGCCGTTCGGATTGAAGTCGAGATAACGGAAGGCGACCCGGCCCTCGGCCTCGAGCTCGTCGAGCGTGCGCTCGTCGGCGACATACCGCCCGTCCATGTTCTTGAGCGGGATCTGGATCTCCTGACCGGCGGTGTAGTCCGCCGTCCAGGCCGTCTCGCTCGTCTCCACCCGCAGCTTCTGCTCGCGGCAGATGAAGTGCAGGTGATTGTTCTGGAGCATCGCGCCCGGCAGCAGATGCGACTCGGTGAGGATCTGGAAGCCGTTGCAGATACCGAGGACCGGCAGACCGGCCTTGGCCTGCTCGATGATCGTCTCCATCACCGGCGAGAAGCGGGCGATGGCTCCGGCCCGCAGATAGTCGCCGTAGGAGAAGCCTCCGGCCAGGACCACGGCGTCGACCTGCTTGAGGTCCTTGTCGCGATGCCAGAGCGAGACGGGTTCGGCGCCCGCGAGTCGGACGGCGCGCAGACTGTCCTTGTCGTCGAGCGTGCCGGGGAATGTGACGACGCCGATACGAGCGGTCACGACTCCACCTTTACGACGAAGTCCTCGATGACAGTGTTGGCGAGGAACGTTTCGGCCATCTCGTGGATGCGGGCGAGGGCGGCGTCATCGACCGGCCCCTCCACCTCCAGCTCGAAGCGCTTTCCCTGACGTACGTCCGCGATCCCGTCGAATCCGAGGCGGGGCAGTGCGCGCTGCACCGCTTGGCCCTGGGGGTCGAGGATCTCGGGCTTGAGCATGACGTCGACTACGACGCGTGCCACGGGCACTCCCGGTGGTGTGTTGCGAGGGCGGTTCCCTCAGCGTACCCGCCCGAAAAATCTACGCGGGTAGATATCTCGAGAACGCCCGGGGAAAATCCAGAGAAAAATCCCGCCCCACATTGCCGTCGGACACGCGCATGTAATTGGCTGGGCTTCACAATGCGCCGCCTACCGCTGTACAAAGGAATACAGAGGAAAGCAGCATTGCCCCTCACCAGCCGGAAAGCCGGTATCACCGCATGCCAGAACCGGCGATACCGCAGGAAAGGACCGATATCCGTGGCTCAGCGAGTAGTGGTCACGCTCTCCGACGACATGGACGGCGGAGAAGCGGCGGAAACGGTCGCGTTCGCCCTGGACGGGAAGTCGTACGAGATCGACCTCAATCCCTCCAATGCAAAGAAACTGCGCAAGGCC
Source organism: Streptomyces sp. NPDC002730 (assembly GCF_042888805.1). Lineage (NCBI taxonomy): Bacteria > Bacillati > Actinomycetota > Actinomycetes > Kitasatosporales > Streptomycetaceae > Streptomyces > Streptomyces sp. NPDC002730. The sequence continues at coordinate 474,882 of NZ_JBIAQG010000005.1, read as the reverse complement.
CTGGCCCCGTACATGGCGGCCGGCCGAAAGCAGACAAACGCCGGGAAGCGTGACAAGTCCCGCATCTCCTACCGGCACACCTCGCTCGCGCCCGCACCGGCGGCCGTGCGGGCCTGGGCGCAGTCCAACAAGATGGACGTGCCCGCTCGCGGCCGGATCCCCAAGAGGGTCTACGAGGCCTTCCGCGAGGCCAGTTGAGGGGCGCCCGCGGATCCGAGTTGCACTGCACCCCTGCTGTTCGGCTAGAGTCTGGAGCACGCCGAGGGGCGAGGCCGCAAGGCCCGACCTCACGCAGCGTGCGGGTGTAGTTCAGTAGTAGAACATCCCCCTTCCAGGGGGAAGGCGCAGTGTGCAATTCCTGTCACCCGCTCTGCATCGCTTTACCGGCCATCCAGGTGGATCAGGTAGAGTGGTGATCGCACCGCCCAGTGAGAGCTGAGCGGCAGCAATGCGGACGTGGCTCAGTTGGTAGAGCATCACCTTGCCAAGGTGAGGGTCGCGAGTTCGAATCTCGTCGTCCGCTCAGAGTGAAGGCCCCGGTCGAATCGACCGGGGCCTTCGTCGTATCCGTACGGCCCGGGTCCGATGACATTTGTCATCGGCAGTGATGACAGCGCGCACTGCCCGTCGCTCACGCTCGGCGGAAGCCTTGAGCCATGACCACAGACCAGTACGTCATCGAGGCGGAAGGGCTGCGCCGGACCTACTCCGGCGGCTTCGAAGCGGTGACCGGAATCTCCTTCTCCGTGGCGCGCGGCGAGATCTTCGCCCTGCTCGGGACCAACGGCGCGGGCAAGACCTCGACGGTCGAGCTGCTCGAAGGCCTCGCCGCCCCCGACGGCGGGACCGTACGCGTCCTCGGCCACGATCCGTACCGCGAGCGCGCCGCCGTCCGGCCGCGGACAGGCGTGATGCTCCAGGAGGGCGGCTTCCCCTCCGACCTGACGGCCGCCGAGACCGCCCGCATGTGGGCGGGCTGCACCAGCGGGGCACGGCCCATCGGTGAGGCGCTGGAGCTGGTGGGGCTCGAAGGGCGCGCCGACGTGCGGGTCAAGCAGCTGTCGGGCGGCGAGCGGCGGCGGCTGGACCTGGCGCTGTCGGTGCTCGGGCGGCCGGAGGTGCTCTTCCTCGACGAGCCGACGACCGGTCTTGACGTGGAAGGGCGGCATGGCACCTGGGAGTTGGTGCGGGCGCTGCGGAACGGTGGCACCACCGTGCTGCTGACGACGCACTACCTGGAGGAGGCCGAGTCGCTGGCCGACCGGCTGGCGATCATGCACCGGGGACGGATCGTGACCGCGGGGAGCCCGGCCGAGGTGACGGCCGCCCGGCCGTCCCGCATCCGGTTCGCACTGCCCAAGGAGGTGACGCCGGCACAGCTGCCGCTCTCGCTGCGGGCCGCCGCGGACGGACGGCGGATCGAGATCCGTACGCACCAGCTGCAGCAGTCCCTCGGTGAACTGCTGCTGTGGGCAAAGGAGTCGGACGTACGGCTGGAAGAGCTCGACGCCCGCTCGGCCTCGCTCGAAGAGGCCTTCCTCGACATCGCGCAGACTCAGACGGCGGGTGTGTGACATGACTGCGACGGCCGGACGGCTGACCGCTCTCGGGCGGGCCGAACTGACTCTTCTCCTGCGCAACCGGACCGCACTCTGCGTGGCGCTGCTGATGCCCGGGGCGATGGTGGTGGCGGTGAAGTCGTCGCTGGACCAGATCGATCCCGACCAGGCCGGGATGAGCGCCGCCGAGGCGGCGATGACCGGCGCGATCGGCATGGTGCTGATCCTTGTCGTCCATCTCAACCTCGTCTCGGCCTATGTGACCCGGCGCGAGGAGCTGGTGCTCAAGCGGCTGCGTACGGGGGAGGTGCCGGACCGCGAGATCCTCGTCGGGACGGCACTGCCCGCCGCCGGTCTCGCCCTCGCGCAGTGCGTCCTGCTGGTGGTGGCGGGGGTCGCGCTCCTGCACCTGGGGGCGCCGGAGCGGCCCGAACTGCTCATGCTGGGCGTGGTCTTGGGGATCGTGCTGCTGACCGCACTGGCGGCGGTGACGTCCGCGGTGACCCGGACCGTGGAGAGCGCACAGATCACCACCATGCCGATGTTCATGATCTCGATGGCGGGCTCCGGTCTCACCGTACCCCTGGAGGTGCTGCCGGAGAGGCTCGCGTCGATCTGCGAACTGCTGCCCCTGACCGGGGTGATGACGCTCGTACGGGCCGGATGGCTGGGCGGAGCCGACGCCCATGACGTGATCGGAGCCGCGGTGACGGCTCTGGCCTGGACCGTGCTCTCGGTGTTTGCTGTGCAGCGGTGGTTCCGTTGGGAACCCCGCCGCTGACTTCGGGAGTTTCTGTGCGGGTGAAGGGCTGGAGCAGCCGCAGCGGACTGGCGAAGGTGGACCTGTACACCCGCGGCACGGTCTATCTGATCGTGTGGGTGGGGGTCCTCGGGCTGACGTTGCTGCTGCAGGCCCGGCCGGTCCACGAGGGTGGGCAGCAGGTGCTGGTCGTGAGCGCCTCGCTGCTCAGCGTCGTGGAAGGGGTGTTCTGCGGACGGCTGGCCCGGCACGCCATGGACGCCTATCTGGGGCAGGGACAGGTGCCCCGGAGACTGGTCTCGTGGGCAGCGGCGGCGACGGCCGCGACGACGGCCGCCGTGGTGGTGCTGGCGGCGACGGCCGATCTGACCGGGCTGCTGCCGACGATGCTGGCGGCGGCGCTGGCACCGTTCCTGGCCGTCCACAGTCTGCTCGTAAGCAACCGGACCACGGCCCTGATCCAGCTCGTGGTGCTGGTCGTGGTGTACGGGATGGTTTCGCTGACCGGCCGCACGGCCGATGAGGTGCTGTCCACCGTCGTGGCTGCCGGCTTCGTGAACGGGTGGATGGCCTTCACGGCCCGCTGGTCCATGTGGGTGCTGGCGGTGATGTGGGAGCTGCGGGAGGCGCGTGACGTACAGGCGCGGCTTGCGGTCGCGGAGGAGCGGCTGCGCTTCGGCCGCGATCTGCACGACGTGATGGGCCGGAATCTCGCCGTGATCGCGCTGAAGAGCGAGCTGGCGGTGCAGCTGGCGCGGCGCGGGCGGCCGGAGGCGGTCGACCAGATGACCGAGGTGCAGCGCATCGCCCAGGAGTCGCAGCGAGAGGTACGGGACGTGGTGCGCGGCTACCGGGAGGCGGACCTGAGCGTGGAACTGGAGGGTGCGTGGGGCGTCTTGGCGGCGGCCGGGATCACCTGCACGGTCCGGTCCGGGGACGCGGAGCTGCCGGTCGGCGTCCAGTCGGCGCTGGGCTGGGTGGTCCGGGAGGCCACGACGAACGTCCTGCGCCACGGGGACGCGCGGCGCTGCACGATATCGCTGCGCACCGCGGACGACACCGTGGTGCTGGTCGTCGAGAACGACGGGGCGGCCGAGGCGGCAGACGGCACCCCGGGCTCGGGCCTGGCGGGCCTGCGCGAGCGGCTGTCCGCCGTGGACGGCACGCTGGAGGCGGGACCGGCGGGGGGCGGGCGGTTCCGTCTGACGGCCCGCGTTCCGCTGGGACAGCAGACCGGACAGGACATGGAGGAGGCGGTGTGACCGTACGGGTACTGCTCGCCGATGACGAGCATCTGATCCGCGGCGCGCTGGCCGCGCTGCTCGCGCTCGAGGACGATCTCGTGGTGGTCGCCGAGGCGGCCTCGGGCACCGAGGCCCTTGCCATGGCGCGGGCGCACCGGCCCGACGTCGCAGTCCTCGATCTTCAGATGCCGGCCCCGGACGGTGTGAGCGTGGCCACATCCCTGCGGGCCGAACTGCCCGAATGCCGGACGATGATCGTGACCAGCCACGGGCGGCCCGGGCACCTGAAGAGAGCGCTGGCTGCGGGCGTCCGGGGCTTTGTCCCGAAGACGGTCAGCGCCCAGCGGCTGGCGGAGATCATCCGTACCGTGCACGCCGGAAACCGTTATGTGGACCCGGAGTTGGCGGCTGACGCGATCTCCGCGGGCGACTCGCCGCTGACCGCCCGCGAGGCGGAGGTGCTGGAACTGGCGGCGGACGGGGCACCGATCGCGGAGATCGCGGAGCGGGCCTCACTGTCCCAGGGGACCGTGCGGAACTACCTCTCTTCCGCCGCCTCCAAACTGGGGGCCGAAAATCGGCACGCGGCGGTGCGTCTCGCACGTGAGCGAGGTTGGGTATAGTGGTCTCCGCGCACGGCGCATGCGGACGTAGCTCAGTTGGTAGAGCGCAACCTTGCCAAGGTTGAGGTCGCCAGTTCGAACCTGGTCGTCCGCTCAGATTGAAGGCCCCGGTCCTGGTGACCGGGGCCTTCTTCGTGCGTGCCCCTTCTCGCGTACTTCTTCGTGCGCCGCTACTGCCAGGGGGTGCCGGTCAGCAGCTCGTACGCCTCGATGTACTTGCCGCGGGTCGCGTCGACGATCTCCTGCGGGAGGGCCGGGGGCGGCTGCTCGCTCTTCCTGTCCCAGCCGGAGGCGGGCGAGGTCAGCCAGTCTCGGACGTACTGCTTGTCGTACGACGGCTGGGCGCGGCCCGGCTCCCAGGTGGCGGCCGGCCAGAAGCGCGAGGAGTCCGGGGTCAGCACCTCGTCGGCGATGACGAGCTCGTCGCCCTCGAAGCCGAACTCGAACTTGGTGTCCGCGAGGATGATGCCGCGCTCGCGGGCGATGTCACGGGCCCGGCTGTAGACGGCGAGGGTCGTCCGGCGCAGCTGGGCAGCGGTGTCCGCGCCGACCTGGCGGGCGACTTCCTCGTAGCTGACGTTCTCGTCGTGGTCACCGACGGCCGCCTTGGTGGCGGGCGTGAAGATCGGGGCCGGGAGCTCGGAGCCGTCGCTGAGGCCCTCGGGCAGCGCGAGACCGCAGACGGTGCGGGACTCCTCGTACTCGACGAGACCCGACCCGGTGAGATAGCCGCGGGCGACACACTCGACCGGGACCATCCGCAGGGACTTGCAGACAAGCGTGCGGCCGGCCCAGTCGGCAGGGGCGCCGGCGGGCAGCTCGGTGGAGATGACGTGGTTCGGTACGAGGCTCTCGAGACGCTCGAACCACCAGAGCGAGAGCTGGGTGAGCACCCGTCCCTTGTCGGGGATCTCGGTGGGCAGCACCCAGTCGTACGCGGACATGCGGTCGCTGGCGACCATCACGAGGTCGCCCGCCTCGTTCTGATACAGATCGCGCACCTTGCCGGTATGCAGATGTACCAGGCCCGGCACCTGTAGCGGCTCGGGCTTTTCGACGAATCCGGACACGGTTCCTCCCCGTGGTGGAACAAGAGGGGCGCCCCGAAGGGGCACAAGTAGGGCGGTGGTGGGAGACGGGTGGGCCAACGCGTCCGATTGTCCCGTACGCGGGAAGTGCGGGCCCGGCCAGGGGGCCCTCGGCGCCTCTAGTCGCGTTTGCAGATGCGGTCGAGCAGATTGGCGGTCGCCCGCTGGACGCGGGTGTCGACATGGCCGGGCCGGTCCAGCGCCGGGGACCAGGCGAAGGTGCCGGACGCGAAGACCAGGGCGCCGGAAGGGGCCCGGTAGAGGGACGTCTCCTGGTGGCGGGTGGCGTCCTCGCTGTCCTGGTACGGGGAGTGGGCGAGCAGGATCCGGCCCTGATGCTCGGGGAGCGCGGTGCGCGGGAAGTAGCGGTCGGCCTCGCCCGCGACCAGTCCGGCGAGCTCGTCACCCTCGCCGGCGCCGGTCGCCTCCCAGAGCCAGTGGTCCGCGTTCCGTACGACCAAGGGATGCGGCTCGGGGACCCGTCCCGCGTACTGGATGCCCAGCAGCTGCTGCTCGGCCCGGTCGATCTCGCGCCAGAGTGCGGGCTTGCCGGGGCAGCGGCGCTTGCGGCAGGTGAGGAGACGGTCGGGTACGCCAGAAGGCGCGGGCCCGAGCTCGACCTGCCAGTACATGGTGTTGGCGGAGAGGAAGACGAGCGAGGTGCCTTGGTCGCGGGCGAGCTCGACGGTGCGGCGCATGGGCGCCGACCAGTACTCGTCGTGGCCGGGGAAGACCAGTCCGCGGTAGCGGGAGGGGTCGACCCGGCCGGCGTGGAGGTCGCGGGTGTCGGCGTAGGCGAGGTCGTAGCCGTAGCGCTCGGCCCAGCGGATGAAGTCGTAGGCGTGACCCACGTGGAGGGGGAGGCCGGCGCCTGCGTACGGACGGTCGAAGGAGACCGTGATGGCGGCGTCCTCCTCGCCGAGGAGCCGGCCCTTCTCGTCCCAGGCGTGGTAGAGGCTGGCGCCGGTACGACCGTCCTCCGGATAGAGGTTGTACGCCTGCCAGGTGATGTCCGGGAGGAGCAGGAGGAGGTCGGCGGGGCGGTCGTCGCGGACCGTGAAGGGAATGTGGGAGCGGTAGCCGTCGCCGGTGGTGAGGACGGCGACGTAGGCACCGATCGACCAGTAGGAGGGGATCTGCAACCGCCAGGAGAGCCACCAGTGGTGGCAGGAGACCGTGCGGTCGGCGGCGAGCGGGGGCGGCTGGACGATCCCGGAGAGGCGCGGGCTGGTGGTGATCTTGGCGGCGCCGTCGCCCGCGTAGTGCCCGATGCGGTAGATGTCGACGGAGAACTGCTGGGGCGGGTCCACGGTGATGTGGAAGTCGATCGACTCACCGGGTGCGGCCGCGCCGGTGGACGCGAAGCCCTTGATCTGGCGGCGTACGTCGTCGGCGGAACGGGGCCCGCCGGAGCGGCCTCTGGCCAGGGTGGGGTCGGCGTACCAGGGGACGACCTGGCCGGTGTCGTCGAAGTAGTGCTCGCTGCCGCGCAGCCACGGGAGCGGGCCCTGCCCGAAGGGATCCGTGACCGCGTGGGCCAGGGCGCCTGATTCCCATCGCCGGATCTGCTCCGCCCCCATGCTGCGCCCTCCCTCGATGCCCCGGGACCACTGTGATGCGCCGACTGTTCAGCGCCGGTCTCCAGCACATCACATAACGCACGCACTCCGTCACCGTTCGTCGCGAATTGGCGTGAACGGAACGTGCCGTTCCGTCGTGCGGGAGCGTGGCTCACCGGTTTCGGAAGGGTGGCTCGACCGGTTTGGGAGCGTGGCTCGACCGGCTCTCGGAGGCCGGTGAGTGGGCAGATGCGCGCCTACACCAGGCGGACCGGCTTCTCAGGGCGGATGCCCAGCGTGGTCAGCCAGCCGCGCAGTGGGGCCGCGTCGCCGTCCTCGATCAGGCTCAGGACGCGGCTGCCCAGGTCTGCGCGGCGTTCGCCGTTGATCAGAAGGGCCGGGCCGTCGAGCCAGTCGAGGCCGGGGGCGGCGCCCGCGGTGTCGACCGCGGCGCAGCAGACCATCGCCGTGACATGGTCGGCGAGCAGCTCGCGGCCGGTACGCGGCGGCTGCAGCGGGAACAAGGGCAGCGGGTCCGCACCCCAGCCGTTGACGGCGTCTGCCGGGCTCTGCGGGACCGGCGCCGCCTCCTCCTCGCGGGCGACCTCCGCACTGATCCCCGCCGCCAGGGTGTCGCCGATGGCGGTGCCCCGCGCCGACAGGTGATTCATCACCCGCGCGAGCGTCGGGCCGTCGGGGCCGGTCGACGGAGGCACGCCCAGGCCGTCGAGCACCCGGTGGAGCCGGGCCGCCTCCGTACGCCACTTCCGGTCGACGACCTCTTCCGGATACTGCTGCCAGTCCACCGGGGACCAGTCGGGACCTGCCTCGGCCGGGCCGCCGTGGAAGAGGCGGGCCGCCAGCAGCGAAGCCGCCTCGTCGACCGCGCCCGGCTCCTCGAGCAGGTCGCAGGCGGGGCGCTCGCCCAGCCGGGAGGCGAAGCCCTCGGCGAGGCGGTCGCGGCGGGAGAGCTCGGTGAGGGCCGAGACGACGCCCGCGTCCAGACGGGAGGGCCAGCGGCCCATACGCCAGGCGGGCAGCGCGACCCGGGTGAGCAGCCGGTCCCACCCTGCGTAGGCGAGGCCGACCTGCTCCTGGGCGACGATCCGCAGACCGTAGTCCACAGCCTGTGCACGCTCGGAGGCATCGGCCGCGACCCCGCGCTCCATCTCACCGACATGCAGCTGGCAGCTGCGCAGCAGCAGCCGGGCGATCCGGCCGACAAAGCCGAGCGCGAGCCTGGGTATCGCCCCCCGGCCGGGGCTCGCGGCAACCGCGACCGCCGCGTCCAGTCCCCGTACGAAACGGCGCGCCGCGGCTATGTCCGGGTGCGCGGAGGGCGCGGTCCCGGCCACGACCGGCGCCAGCACCGCCCGCAGCTCCGCGACCCGCATCCACCACAGGAACGGCGAGCCGATCACCAGCACGGGCGCCTCGGCCGTCCGGCGTCTGCGCCCGCCCTGGATCCCCCGGATCGCATGGGCCGGGTGCGTACGGTCCTCGAGCCAGCTGTCGCAGTCGGGTGTGAGCGCGAGCGCGGACGGCGCGGGCACCTCGAGGCGCTCTGCCACGTCCCGCACCAGCCGGTACAGATCAGGGGCGGCCCGCTCCGAGAGCTCCACGGTCGGGCTGAGTGCCGGACTGGCCCGAACGATCACGGTCGCGACCGCCGCGGCGACCAGCAGCACGATCACCGCGCAGAAGGTCACACTCCAGCGCGCCGCGTTCCAACTACCGCCGTCCATATGGTCAGTGGTACCGCCTGCCAGCAGCACGACGGCGACGGCCGCGGGCAGCAGCGCCACGGCCAGCGCCCGGCTACGTATGCGCAGCACGGCGAGAGCCCGGGACCGCGCGGCCTGCGCGCCCATGGACTCACCGATACCGGAACCCGACACGGCCGGACTCACCCCCTCTGCCCTGCGACGGTGCTGCTCACTCCCCCACTGTGGCACCCACCACTGACATCGCAATGCCGGTGGGCCAAGTGCCGGAACGCCTGCGCCGCACCCTAGTTGGGGCTTCGGCGGGCGTCATCCGGATGGGTCACCCGTCACTCGATGGAATGGCTTTGGGCAAAGGTGATGACGGGCTCCGGGCCCTAGAGGTTCACTCCCCGGCGGCTTTGCGTGCGATGTCCGTACGGTGCTGCGAACCGTCCAGGCGGATCCGGGCCACCGCCTTGTACGCGCGTTCGCGGGCCTGCGCCAGGTCCTTGCCGGTCGCGGTTACCGAAAGTACCCGGCCACCGGCGCTCACGACCGCGTCGCCTTCGTGCCTGGTCCCGGCGTGCAGGACATACGCATGGGGGGCATCCTCGGCCGCGACCTCGTCCAGGCCCTCGATCGGGTCGCCGGTGCGCGGGGTGTCCGGGTAGTTGTGGGAGGCGACGACCACGGTCACTGCCGCGTCCTCGCGCCACCGCAGCGGCGGCTCGAGGTCGAGGGTGCCCTGGGCCGCGTTGAGCAGGACGCTCGCGAGCGGCGTCGCGAGGCGGGCCAGGACCACCTGGGTCTCCGGGTCGCCGAAACGGGCATTGAACTCGATGACCCGTACGCCGCGCGAGGTGATCGCGAGGCCCGCGTACAGCAGCCCGGAGAAGGGCGTGCCACGGCGGTGCAGCTCGTCGACGGTCGGCTGGAGGACGGTGGCCATGACCTCGTCGACCAGCTTGGGGTCGGCCCACGGGAGCGGGGAGTACGCACCCATGCCGCCGGTGTTGGGGCCTTCGTCGCCGTCGAGGGCGCGCTTGAAGTCCTGGGCGGGCGTCAGCGGGACGACGGTCTGGCCGTCGGTGATGGCGAAGAGGGAGACCTCGGGGCCGTCGAGGAACTCCTCGATGACGACTCGGTCGCAGGCCAGCGCGTGCTCGCGGGCGGCGGCGAGGTCGTCGGTGACGACGACGCCCTTGCCGGCGGCCAGGCCGTCGTCCTTGACGACGTACGGAGCGCCGAAGGCGTCCAGGGCCTGGTCGATCTCCTCGGGAGTCGTACAGAGATAACTGCGGGCCGTGGGCACTCCGGCCGCCGCCATCACGTCCTTGGCGAAGGCCTTGGAGCCCTCCAGCTCGGCGGCCTCCCGGGAGGGGCCGAAGCACGGGATGCCCGCGGACCGTACGGCGTCGGCGACCCCGGCGACGAGCGGCGCCTCGGGGCCGACGACGACGAGCTCGGCCGCCAGCTCGGTGGCGAGCCGCGCCACGGCCGCGCCGTCCAGCGCGTCGACCGGGTGCAGCTCGGCGACCTCGCCGATGCCGGCGTTTCCGGGCGCGCAGTGCAGAGCGGTGACGTCGGGGTCGAGGGAGAGAGAGCGGCACAGGGCGTGTTCGCGGGCGCCGCCGCCGATGACGAGGACCTTCACGGCAGCCAGCCTAACCGCCGGGGGCGGCTGGTCCTGTACGGGCCTCCGAGGACCCGCCCCCTACTCGTTCGTATATTCCTCCACGACCGTGGCACCGAGCTCGCGCACGATCAGGTCGTGGCCGGAGAGCGCGGAGTCGACGAGGTCGGGATCGTCCTCTTCCGGTACGTCGTCCTCGGGAGCGACCGGGGGCGGGGTGTGCGCCTGGGCCGCGCGCGGGGGCTCCGGCGCGGAGGTCTGCGGGCCTGATCCGGAGTGGGGAGCCGCCGGGGCGGGGCGGGGCGCGGGGGCTGCGGGGGGCTGCGGGGCCGGGGCACGACCGCCGCCGAATCCACCACCGAAGCCGCCACCGCCGGACGGGGGCTGGGCACCACCGCCGGGACCGCCTGCGCCGCCGGCACCGCCCGCACCGCCCGAGGGATCGATGATCGCCTCGACCTTCCACTGCACATTGAACTGCTCGGAGAGCGCCTGCTTCAGCACCTCCTCGCTGCCACTGCTCGCGAAGTTGTCCCGAGCGCCGGCGTTGATGAAGCCGAGCTGGAGAGTGGTGCCGTCGAAGCCTGCGACCTGGGCGTTCTGACTGAGCAGGATCCAGGTGAAGCGGCGGCGGTTCTTCACGGCCTCCAGGATGTCCGGCCACATGTTCCGCACCTGTACAGCGCCCTGCACCATGCCGGCGCTCGGCGCGGCGGGGGCGGACGCGGCCGACGCGGGAGCGGGGGCTGCGGGCGCGGGTGCCGCGGGCTGGCCGCCCTGTCCCGGGGCCGATGCCGTGGGCCAGCCACCGGGACGCCGCCCCGACTCCGCCGCGGCCGCGGCGGGCCAGGCCCCCGGGCGCGACCCGGCCGGCTGTGGCTGCTCCGCCGGGGGAGCCACCGCCTCGGGAGCGGGCGCAGGCGCGGGAGCAGGTGCGGGTGCGGGTGCCGGAGTGGGCGCGGCAGGAACAGGAGCGGGTGTGGGCGCACCTCCGCCCCGAGCCGCCGCCCGGGCGGCGGCCGGCCCGCCTCCCTGGGGGACCGGCGGCACGGGGGCGTGCGCCTGGGCCTCCGGCCCCGGCACGTACCCCATCGCGGGCCCGGAGCCCCCGGTCGAGAACGTCGCACCCCGCTCCAGCCGGTCCAGCCGCGCCTGCATCGACCGCTCGTCGTCGAAGGCGGCGGGCAGCAGCACCCGCGCACAGATCAGCTCGAGCTGCAGCCGCGGCGAGGTGGCGCCGCGCATCTCCGTGAGCCCGGTGTTGACCAGATCGGCGGCGCGGCTCAGCTCGGCCGCACCGAAGACGGACGCCTGCGCCTGCATACGCTCGACCACGTCGGCCGGTGCGTCGATCAGGCCCTTGTCCCCCGCGTCCGGCACGGCGGCCAGGATCACCAGGTCCCGCAGCCGCTCCAGCAGATCGGCAACAAAGCGCCGCGGGTCGTTGCCGCCCTCGATGACCCGGTCCACGACCTCGAAAGCCGCGGCCCCGTCGCCCGCCGCAAAGGCATCCACGATCGAGTCGAGCAACGACCCGTCCGTGTACCCGAGAAGGGAGGTGGCCATGGCATACGTCACACCTACCTCGGTCGCGCCCGCCAGCAGCTGGTCCATCACGGACATCGAGTCACGCACCGACCCGCCGCCGGCCCGCACGACGAGCGGCAGCACGCCGTCCGCCACCGGGATGTTCTCCTTGCCGCACACCTCGCCGAGGTACTCGCGCAGCGTCCCCGGAGGCACCAGCCGGAACGGATAGTGGTGCGTACGCGACCGGATCGTCCCGATGACCTTCTCGGGCTCGGTGGTCGCGAAGATGAACTTGAGGTGCTCCGGCGGCTCCTCGACCACCTTCAGCAGAGCGTTGAAGCCCTGCGGGGTGACCATGTGCGCCTCGTCGATGATGTAGATCTTGTACCGGCTGCTCGCCGGCCCGAAGAAGGCCTTCTCCCGAAGATCACGCGCATCGTCGACACCACCGTGCGACGCGGCGTCGATCTCGATGACATCGATCGACCCCGGCCCGTTCCTGGCGAGGTCCTGGCAGGACTGGCACTCGCCGCACGGCGTCGGCGTGGGCCCCTGGGCGCAGTTCAGACAGCGGGCGAGGATGCGCGCACTGGTCGTCTTTCCGCATCCGCGCGGCCCGCTGAACAGGTACGCGTGATTGACCCGGTTGTTCCGCAGGGCCTGCTGCAGCGGGTCAGTGACATGCTCCTGCCCGATGACCTCGGCGAACGACTCGGGGCGATAGCGGCGGTACAGCGCAAGGGACGACACGCCTACGAGGTTATCGGGGCCCACTGACAAGCGGCGCCGCCCGACGGCGCTGGGCGACCGGCCCGCATCCGCATCCGCGTCGCGGGCCTGGAGGCGGGACCGTCGGACGGGCAGCGCCCGCAAACGCAAGCGCCCCCCACGCACCCGCCAGAGCCGACCTACCCTTGCTGCCTTCCGGCCCTGGGGGAGTTCAGTCAGATAGCGCCACGTGAGGGGCTCCGCACAGGGTACCTGATCGCGGGGGGTGGGAACGAGTTCGCTAGCACTCCTCAACGTCTTGTATTGTTTGCCGCGGAGGATTCGCCTAGTGGCCTAGGGCGCACGCTTGGAAAGCGTGTTGGGGGCAACCCCTCACGAGTTCGAATCTCGTATCCTCCGCCATTGCTCTCACCGGGCAATACGTTGAAGGGCCCCACCGTTCGCGGTGGGGCCCTTCGGCGTTGCCCGTCTCAGTTTCCGTCTCAGTTGGTCTTCGGCGGTTCCCAGAGCATGTCGCCGGACCGACGCTCCATGTCTTCGCCACCGCTCCGGCCCGGCTTCGCCGGCCGCGCGGCTAGAGCGAGCACACAGAGGGGCGCGCTTGCAGGCCCCGTGTAGATCCAAGTGCAGCCTTCGCGCCAAGATGAGCGAGTGACGGAGAGCGAAGCGGATCTGCTGGCGCTGCTGCGTGAGCTCGATAATCCGGAGTGGCTGGAGTGGCCGCAGCACTACAACCGCAGCGAGACCGCGATCCCATTCGGCGGCCTGGTGGCCCGGCTCGAAGGTGACTTCGCAGCTCGCTGTACTGCCGAGCAGGACGCCCAGGACTCCAGCGAGTACGGACGTGTCGTCGTGCCCGCGGCGGCAACCATGTGCGGGACCCGGATCGTCGTCTGTGTGAGTAAGTTCGGCTCCCTGGCTCTGGTCTGCGCTGAGAACCCAGGGGCCTTCTTCAGTACGGCGGATGCCCAGGCTGAGGGCGAGCTGGATGCTGCCGATCTCACCAAGGTCGATCGAGCGTTGGTCGACCTCGGGTATGCAGTGGTTCCCGAGGAGCTGCTGGAGCGCGACTACGACGGACCGAGCCAGCTGCCCTGGCACGTTCAGCGGCCCAGCTGGTGGCATCGTTTTTTCGGAACCTTCTGACGATCACGTCCCGAGGGTCGGGTTGGTGCCAGCGAGGCCACGACGGGTTTCAAGATCGCTGAGGGGGTTGACTCGCCCATTGAGACTCCACCGACCTCTCATTCGTGGCCGTCATCGCATCGGACGACGAAGGGCAATGTGGGCTTCGAGCAGTCGCACAGCCAGCTCATGCCGCACTTGGAAGGCGAGGTGGAGTGGCGTTAGCCCGTCCCTTGACGGACGCTCGGGATCTGCCCCGTAGGCGAGCAAGACCGCAGTACAGGCGGCGTCCAAGGGGTCGCCGGTCTGAATGGCACCGTCGGCCTCACCATCGATGGCCCGCAGCAGAGGCGTCCAGCCACTGAACTCATCCAGCTCATTGGGATCTTGCCCCTGGTCCAGGAGGCGTGTCAGCTCGGCCAGATCGTCAGCCTCTACCGCACGGCGGAGAGGAGACAGCTCGTAGCGAGGCTCAGAGTCGGTCATGGAGTTGGTCCAATCAGCTGTGCAACCAGGCGCATTGCCGGGTAGCGGTACTCGGCCATGAACTCAGGGCGACACTGATTGCGGTACTGGTCGAGTGCCTGGCCGGGCGAGATCGAAGGACTCGAAGTCGGCCTCGCCGGCGCCCAGGACAAGCTCGCCCAGCTCGACGCCGAAGAGGCCCGCAGCCGACAGGTCGTCGATCTTGGGATGCCGTCCTTCTCCCACCTTGCCGGGCGCACGTCCGCGGCCACTCTCGCCTGACCTGCGTTGATTCGGCACTGTCCGGTGCGCGATCCGTACGGGTCCGGCGCAGAGGTGTTGGTGTGGTCCTGACTCACCACCCGGGGCGTAGGTGTGCATCGGCGCGATCGGAGTGCGTCGCCATGCTCCAGTGGCGCCGGGGTGGACCAGACATGCGTTCCTTCCGATCCCTCTGGGCCAACGAGCGGTGAGGGATCCCACAAGCGGGCCACCCGCTGGCGCGTGGACGCCAGGGGGGTTATCGTCGAGAGGGAGAACGACCGGTCTTCCTACCCCTTGGGGAATGGCCTCTCGGCCTTCCGGGGCGGGACTGCCTCCGGGCAGAGAACTGCCAGTGGGTCACCAACGGGACCCCACCACGCATTGCCCGTTCACGCCGACACGATCGACCACCCGCACCCCCCGACAAGGGCATCGACATGACCACCAGCACCGCGCACCGCACAGCCCAGCGCTGCCGTCTCTGCAAGCCTTCGCAGGAGCCGAACGACTACGCCCTGTTCCTGCGGCAGTGGGTGCGCGAACCGGCCCGCATGGGAGCCATCGCCCCCAGCTCGCGGCACCTAGGCCGAGGCGGTCTGCGCCCCGGTGCCCGAACGCGGCGAGCCCGTCGTGGTGGAACTGGGTGCCGGCACCGGACCGTTCACCGCCGAGATCCAGCGCCGGCTCGGCGGCCGCGGCCGCCACCTGGCCGTCGAGATCGATCCACTCCTCGCCCAGCGCCTGCGCCACCGCCACCCGGAGGCGGAGGTGATCCAGCGCGACGCCGTGCACCTGCGCCACCTGCTGGATGAGCGCGGCATCGAGAGCGCCGACGTGGTGGTCAGCGGCCTGCCCTGGGCACTCTTTCCCTCCGCCACCCAACACCAGCTCATGAACGCGGCAGCCGCAGTGCTCGCCCCGGCGGGTGCCTTCACCGCGTTCACCTACCTCCACGCCGTTCCCCTCACCCCCGCCCGTCGGTTCCGCGAGCTGCTGGCCAACCGCTTCGAAGAAGTCGTCCCCAGCCGCACCATATGGCGCAATACACCCCCGGCCTTCGTCCTCCACGCCCGCAGACCCCGCCCATAACCCCCTCTTCCGTCATGGTCGACGCTCTCTGGGACACGGGGTGGTTCAGCTGAGTCGAGGGAGAGCTCGGCCTTACTCGGTCTGGTTACTCGGTCTCAGCCAAGGCACCGAGAATCAGGTCGCTGACGGCCTTGGTGGACACGGGGTTCGAACGCCGGGCGCAAGGCGTCACCCCGCTGCCCCACGCCGCTGCCCCACGCGGACGAACTCGCCACCCGGCTGTCGGCACCCTCGACCAGTTGGCCGCCATCACCGGCGAGGACCCGAGTAGCACCGTGGCACCGGTGCATCCGGCGGGACCCGCCGAGTGCATGAGGCGTGGCCGGCCTCAAGGTGCCGGCCCCGCTGGGCGCGCAAGGCGTCCGGCTGCGGTGGCCATCGGACTGACCGAACCGCTGCTCGAAAAACTGCGGGCCGGACGCCACCACCTCGTCGTCGCCACCCAGCGGCCCTGCGGCCGGACAGCGCACGCCGAACTCCTCGCCGACGAGGAATTCGTCCTGATCGCCGCCCCCGCATGTGCCGAACGGCTCAAGGGGCAGGACCTGCGCACCGCCCTGGAGAGCTTCCCACTGATCACCTATGCCGAGGACCTGCCCATCGTCCGCCGCTACTGGCCCCACGTCTTCGACCGCCGCCTGCACGCCCAGGCCGCGATCACCGTCCCCGACCTGCGCCGCGTCTTCACCGCCGTCACCGCCGTCACCGCCGTCACCGCCGGCGCCGGCTGGAGCGTCCTGCCCAGCTACCTGTGCCAATTGCTCCAGGCAGCCTCCGAGCGCGATGGCGGTGGCCGGCAGCAGGCAGGACACGGACGATGGTGTCTGCTGGTGTGAGAGGGGTGTGGGCCGCCATCATGGCTCCTTTCTCGCCGCGGAGTTGGCCGCGGGCTCGGTGGTCAGGCCTGCTCGGTGGGGCGTACGAGCAGTTCGGCGACGGCCACGTGCCGGGGGCGGGTGACGATGTAGCCGACGGTGTCGGCGATGTCCTGGCTCTGCAGCCGCTCGATGTCGCCCAGGGCGGCGACGATGTGCTGCTGGATGACGTCGGGGTTGTGCGTGCGCAGTTCGGTGTCGACGCTGCCCGGCTCGATGACGGACACGCGGACGTGCTGGCGCGCCAGTTCCTGACGCAGCGCTTCGCTGAAGGCACCGACGCCGAACTTGGTGGCGCTGTACACGGCGGACATGGCGTAGGCGTTGCGGCCGGCGAGCGAGCCGATGTTGACGATGTCGGCGACCTGACGCGGCTCCTCGGCGGCGGCCTTGACCAGGTGGGGCACGGCCGCGTGGGCGGTGTACATCAGGCCCATGAGGTTGATGTCGATCATGCGCCGCCAGTCGTTCAGGTCCGCACCGGGGGCGGGCCCGAGCAGCATGAGGCCGGCATTGTTGACCAGCGTGTCCAGACGGCCCAGGCCCTCGACGGTCCGCTCGACCGCTTCCGCAGCGGCCTGGGCGGTGGTGATGTCGGCGGGCACGACCAGGGCCTTTCCACCGGCGCCGGTGATTTCCGCGGCAAGGTCGGTGAGCCGGTCCTCGCGCCGGCCGACCAGGGCCACGGAGGCGCCCTCGCGGGCAAGCTCCAACGCGGTGGCGTGGCCGATACCGCTGGATGCTCCGGTGACCAGAGCGACGGTTCCTTCAAGACGACGAGTCATGGGTTCAAGCCTTTCGATGAACGGCCACGCTGCTGCGCGCCGTACGGGATAGGGAGGTGACGGCCCTATGGGTAGGGGCCGTACGGGGGTAGAGGCCGCTCAAGGCGGGGCCGAGGGCACAATGGGGAAGTGAGCAGCACTGGGCAGAAGACCACCGACAGCACGCGTCGAGAGACCAAGACCGAGGGACAACTACCGCCTCGCGAACGCCTGGTCCGGGCCGCGTCGCGGCTGTTCTACTACGAGGGCGTCCGCGCGATCGGCGTGGAGCGGCTGATCGCCGAGGCCGGGGTGACGAAGGCGACCTTCTACCGGCACTTCGCCTCCAAGGACGACCTGGTCGTGGCCTACCTGCTGACCAAGGACGCCTACTACAAGGCGGTGGCCGAACCACTGGCCGCCGCGCACCCGCCCGCGGAAGCGATCGACCTGATCTTCGAGGCCATCGCCGAGCACGCCCGCGAGCGCGGCTTTCGCGGATCGCCGTTCATGAACGCGGCCGCCGAGTACCCCGACGCCGACCATCCTGTCCGTGGCCTGGTGACGTCCCACCGGGACTGGATCCGCACCCTCTTCCAGGATCTGCTCACCCGGCTCGGCCATGCCGATGCGGAGTCGGCCGCCGGTGCGCTGCTGATGCTGTACGACGGCGCGATGGCCGCCGGCTACCTGGACGACTCGACGGCCGCCTACAGGACCCTGCAGAACGCGGTCCGGCTCATCCGATCGGACGGCTGACCCCATCGGGGCCGCGCGAAACAGCGGCCCTCTGCGAGGCCCCGGCCAGGCCGGGGCGCGGTTTGCTTTCATAGAACTTTTTGATCTCTCTTCGACGTGCACCGGGGCCCACCAGCAGATCTCTGCCCGGAGGCAGTCCCACCCGGAAGGCCGAGAAGCCATTCCCCAACAGGTAGGAAGACCGGTCGTTCTCCCTCTCGACGATAACCCCCCTGTCGTCCACGCGCCAGCGGGTGGCCCGCTTGTGGGATCCCTCACCGGTCCGCCGCTGGCTCTCGCCGCCGACCCAGAGGGCCATCCATGACCCCGCTGACCGTTCTCCGCAGAACCACGGATCGTCGGTGAGCGCGGACACCAACCGTCAGAGAAAGGGGGCCCGGCGGGTGAACTGAGCGCGGATGAGTCCCACGACGACCGCTGCCGGTCGTGGTGGCCCGTGTGGATGCCAGTCGCTCAGCCCGCCAGGTGCGGACGCGGGGCGCGGTGATCGAATCTCGTCAGCCCCTTCGTGATGGGCGAGGCGCCACGGCATCTCGCCCAGCCGGCATCGCCTCCGTGCCCTGCGACTGTCTGTCGACGTCACCCGGGTGCTGCGCGTGGCTGGTGCGGCGGGCCGGCACGGCCGACGCTGGACGGAATTACCGTCGAGCCGGGAGAAGCCATGGAACGCCAGGTCAACCGATGCGCTGCTGCTTGGGTGGCCGTCATGCTCGGCTGGGCCGGACTGACTGGCTGCTCGTCGGACGAGCCCTCAACCTCCCCCGCGTCCTCGGCGGCCTCTGCGGTGAAGTCGAAGGCGTCCGGACTCGCTTCCTCGGCGGCGGCTGCTGCGGTCGCTGCAGCCGAGGCAAAGGCGTCGGCCGCTTTGGCGAAGGTGAAGGGCGGATTGGACGCCAAGGCGGACGTCACCCTCGGCAGCGTCGCGACCGGCTCCAACGGCCGGGCAGAGGTGCCGGTGAACGTCACCAACCACGACTCGAAGCCCAGGCGCTACACCCTCGTGGTCAACTTCAAGGACCAGTCGGGCAACCTGCTCGACGTGGTCGTCCTCGAGGTCCCCGACGTCGCCGCGGGCGCTACGGACCACGCCACCGCCCGGAGCAACCGGGAACTGACCGGCACGGTTACCGCCGAGGTCCGCAACGCATTGCGGTACTGATGCCACACACCGCATCCGCGGTCGAGAGGTGGCAATGGGCGGACCTTGACGGCGAGTGAGGCCGCGCCGTCGGCACGCCCGGTTCAGCGCAGGCGTCGCGGGCCGCTGTGCTGTTTCCCGAAGCCTTCCGGCGCGCCCTGGGCCTCGCGCAGGTCCGCGGTGGCGACCTTCGCAGCGTCGTACCAGTTCCCGTAGCGGTCGGCGAAGTACCGGGCCGACATGCCGTGCATCAGAATGCTGAGGCGAGCGCCCCGTAGCGCAGCCGGGTGGGGAAGAGTGCCGGCAACGTCGCAGCCGCCGTTCCGGCGAAGCAGACCAGGAGAAGGCCCAGGATCGGGCAGCCGATGGAGGCTGAGGCGCTAAGGGCGTGGAGCGAGGGCCCGATCGAGCAGGCCCGCCAGTCCGAGCGCCGCGGCCGAGACCGCGCGCCGCATCTGCATGAACCCCGGAACTGGAGGCTCCGGGGTCCTGGCCAACCTACTGGTATTCAGATGCACCGGTGGGTCGAGTAATACTCCTGGCCATAAGACGTTGCCGCAAAATGTCGCCGTCAGATGCCGGTGGTCTGCACCGAGACGAGACCGGAGAGCTGCGAAACGGGCAGGGCGGGCGCGAGGGACTGGGCAGTCCCGACTACGTCGCCGATGCCCACGGAGGCACCGTTACCGGCGACATCGGCACCGGCGCTGGCGACACCACCGGAAATGTTGTCCAGCTCGCTGTCGGAAATCTCGACGGTCTCAACCTGAGGGGTGAAGTCCTTGCGCATGACTTTCCCTTCCTTTCAATTCTCTGGGGTTCCTGAACTGGTGTCGGCCGGGTTTATGGCAAAACAAATCCGGCCGGTTCAACGGTCGCCTGACACCCAACCGGGCACCAATAATTACGACTCCCGTACTCGCAGGATGCAATCACGCCAAGGGACCGCCGGGCAACTTACCTCCCGGTTCTTTTCGGTGCACACACTTCGTCACCACAACATGCTTGAAGTGCAGTTTTGCCTGCCGGTTGGTGACGAACCCCATCACACGGAATCTACGGTCAACACTCACATAAAAGCCCTGCACACGACCCCGACAGGGCATATCTACATTTACGGTTCGACGCACACCCAGCAAGACGAGATGGCATGAGATGTCTACATCTTCCACTTATCGATGTATAGGTGAAACGAAAACGGCATTTAGCGACCAGGTTCCCTGGAGCACACGCCGCCTCCCTTGCGGTGGACAGTGCAGAGGAAATAACTCCGTCACACCGAAAACGCACCACAAGAAACCGAACCATCGCCGAAAAATTTTGATTCAGAACCGGCGGTTCGGGACCACTCGGACTGTGAAATCGGGAGCCGGGGCCGGGACATCGAGCGGATGTGAGCCAGGGCCCCTGTTCGCGCCGGAGTAGTGTGAAGACACCGGGGCCATTTCGAGCGCGCCCGCGCATGCCGTTCTACGCCTTCGCCTCACACCACTGGGCACACCATTCGCCGGACAGCGAGGCCATCATGAAATCTGCGCAACCAGTCCCCGGGGCAGGGCTCGCCGAGGTTCGTATTGTCGCCACGTCCCCCGAAGCCGCCCGCCGGGTCGCAGAGGTTCTCCGGCACTTCTTCACCTCCACCGAACAGCGCAGCTACCCCGCCGGCCGCGACGGCGGGACCCGGCTCCACATCACCGTGGACACCACGCACACCCCCGAGCCCGCCGATTCGACCCCGCCATGGCTGGTGACCAGCAAGTCAGCGGCGAGTGACCGCCCGCACAAGGACGAGGTCTGAGGAGACCAGGTGGCAGTCATGGCATCTCTGACCGAGCGGAAGGCGTACCGCGAGAAGATCATGCAGGCTCTGTACGAGGCCACTGAAGGCAACCGCCTCCTGGGTGTCACCGGGGCGCAACTGGTTCACGATCTCGGGATCCGCGAAGAGGATCTGGCTGCCGCCTGCACCTATCTGGTGGGCGAGGAGCTGATCGTGGTCGACTGGGCCACAGGCAACACGCCCTCCATGGTCACGCTGACACACGAAGGAATTCGGCGCATGGAGGCCATGGAAGAAGAGCAGGGACGAGACAGCGGGCAGTAAAATCGACTGTGGGTTGGTGCACTCTCACGTGCAACCGCCCGGAAGGGCGACCCCGGCGTGTATACGCCGGGGTCGTTGCCCAGGTCGTCGGTGCGACACCGCAGCAGATGCCAGGGCTCGCCTGCGGGGCGGGCGCGGATCCGACTGGGTGAGTGAGCGTGGCGTCAGGGGCCCGCGGGGGCAGGCTGGAAAAGTGGAGGGCCACCGATCCAGGTGCTCGGCCGCGACATTCCGTGGGACGGCTCGCACCGACTGGTGATCCGCTCAGGTGGCTCGCACCGACCGGGTGTCCCGTTCAGGAGGGAGAGGGCATGATCCAGGCAGCCGACATCCGCGAGTGGCGCGACCACGATGTCGTCGACGAGAAACAGCGCAAGATCGGCGTGCTCGAAGCGGTCTATGTGGACACCACCACCGACGAACCGGCCGTGGCCACCGTCCGGACCGGGCTGCTCGGTCGCCAGCGCCTGGTCTTCGTCCCCCTCGACAAGGCCATCCTCGGACCGGGATACCTCAAGGTCTCCTACGCCAAAGGACTGGTGAGGAAGGCCCCTTCGATCGGCACGGACGACGTACTGCCCGCCGGGCAGGAGGAAGCGATCTTCCAGCACTACGGCATGACCTACCAGCCGGGCGCCAACGGCGAACGGCAACTTGCGCGCCGCTGACCCCCCGACGCTCAGTACGGCGGACTCCGGCCGGGAGTACCCTGGCAATGCCGAGAAGTCTTCGCGCACCAGCTTCCAATGCTCGTGTCATTTTCGGCGATTCACGACACCGGGCCGGTTTCGATCGGGCCGGGGCAGGGTCCGCGTCATGACCGCGACCATGTTGCATACGCCCGCGGTCGAAGACCGGACCTCTTCGCTGCCACTCCGACTCATGCTCGCGCCGGCCAGCAGCCCGCCCGGCCTCAGGTTCAGCTGCGCAAGAAGTCGTTGCTCAGGTACCACTCGGCCCACGGCAGTTCCACCCACGTCCCGCGGACACGCGGCTTCGAGTGCCACTGGCGGCGTCTCATGACTTGCGATTCCAGCTTCCCGACTCCTCTCCTGCTCCTCGAGGACACAAGCGATCAGCCGATAGTTCCCGGCGCGGCTGTGCTGAGGATGGAGACGACCTCCAGCCGTGTGGGGTTGTTCGACGGCGCGTGGTGGCCGAGCTCCCGTGACATCGAAACCCAACTGCCCGGCCTGATCACCGCCCTGACCGCCCGACTGGGCCCCATCGCAAGCGTCGGCCTGGACGCGAGCGCCTGGAACCACGCTCCCGGCCACCTGACCATCGACGGCCGCACGGTCCATATCGACTGGTCGGCCGTCGACGACAGCACAATGATCATCACTCGCGGGCCTCAGGACCACTTCTCCTTCCTGGTGATCCCGCCACAGGCTCCCGCATCGGCCGCACGCGCCGCGATGGCCATGGCCGTACTGGACAGCAACTGCAGATCGGCGGAGCAGATCCTCACCGTCACCGGCATCACCCCCGCGTAGTCCCAGGATCAGCGGCGGGCGGCCCGCACGGTGATACGAACCGGCAGGGATGAGCGCGTCCGCACGGTTCACACCGGCCGCCGCGACCCGCACCAGCACCTCGCCCGGACCTGCCACCGGGTCGGGCACCTCGACCGGGACCAGAACCTCAGGCCCTCCGAACTCCTCGATCCGCACCGCACGCATACCGCACCTGCTCTCCCGTCGACACTGGTTGAACCGGTGTCACCATGCGACACCCCATGAACAGGTGTCAAGAGGTAGAGTGCGGAGCATGACCCGTACGCCTGCGTCCGCCCGAAGGGATCCCGCCGACCAGCAGATGGCGTTCCCGTTCATCGGCGGGCGCCCCTGCCTGGACTTCGTCGCCACGCTCGGCAAGCGCCACACCACTCCCGTCGAGAGGCTGGCCGACCCCGGCGCCCTGGCCCGCTGGATCAGCCAGGCGGGGCTGCCGGCAGATCCGGACGGAATGCGGATCACCACCGAGGACCTCGCGGACGGGCGCGCCCTGCGCGAAGCGCTCTACCGGCTCCTGCTCGCCGCGATGGGCGGGCAGGACCCGGATCCGGCCGACG
The DNA here is from genome assembly GCF_042888805.1 of Streptomyces sp. NPDC002730. Taxonomy (NCBI): domain Bacteria; kingdom Bacillati; phylum Actinomycetota; class Actinomycetes; order Kitasatosporales; family Streptomycetaceae; genus Streptomyces; species Streptomyces sp. NPDC002730. The sequence continues at coordinate 451,794 of NZ_JBIAQG010000005.1, read as the reverse complement.
TCGCACACGTCAACGAAGCGGCGGCCCGCCCCGACCTCGCACCCCAGCTGGCCCTCGTGGAGACGGAGTCGGACACGGAAGCCGAAGCCGGTACGGAAGCGGAAGCGGAGAGCGAGCGGCAGCCGGTCCTGCACTGGCGGGCCGAGCACCCCGCGCCCGCCGCCCTCGCGACGGTGGCCCGCGACGCGGTGCTACTGGTCAGCGGCCCACTGCTGACCCGGGTCAAGGAGTGCGCGAACCCCGAGTGCGCCCTGCTGTTCCTCGACGACTCGCAAGCCCGCCGACGCCGCTGGTGCTCCATGGACCGCTGCGGCAACCTCGCGAAAGTCGCCGAATACCGCTCCCGTACACGCAACAGATCCTGACGCCGCGGTCACCCGCTCGGAATCGCCGCGCCCATGATCCGGTCCACGCTGTCGTCCGAGAAGAAGTCCGCCGGCGACGTGACCCCGGCCGCCACCCTGGCGAACCCGTCCATTGCCGGACGGCTCTGCGACACCGCACCGAGCAGTTGTTGCAGCTCGGGAGGCGGCGGGTCCAGCGCGGCGAGCTGGGCGGTGAACTCGTACATCGGCATGACCTGGGTGTCCCTCCCCTCCTGGTAGTCATGCATGGCCGCGTCGAACGCCCGGCTGCCGGTGAAGGTCTCGTCGAGCGCCCGCGCACACAGTTCCGCGTCCCTGAACGCGTCCTGGATGCCCTGGGCAGTGATGAAGTCCTTGACGTAGCCGGCGTCGCCGACCAGTGCCCAGCCGGGGCCGTACGGCCGCCGGAAGAAATTGGGCACCGCCATTCCGACGAGTCGTTCCACGCGAGCAGCCGAGCCGACGCGTTCGGCGAACGACGGGACGAGCGCCATGGTGGCCAGGTAACCGGCTTCGATGTCCGCACGGTTGGCCTCGAAGTCACGGATCGGCAGCCCGCAGATGACCACGGTCCGGTCGTCGTTGGTGGGCCATGCGGCGAAGGCCCGGTCGGGCCGTACGTAGGTCTCGAACCGGCCTTCCATCGGTAGGCCCGTCCAGTAGGAGTAGTAACTGCACTGGAGCTTCGGCTTCTCGGCGTACCGGACGTCGCCGACGGTTTTCGCCACCAGCGAGTTGATGCCGTCGGCTCCGACGATGACACGGGCGTACTCCGTGACGCTCTTCCCGCCCGTGCTGTGGCCCCTGATCCCCGTCACCGCGTCCCCCTCGATCACGAGGTTCTCGACGGTGAAGCCTTCGCGCACCTCCGCGCCGGACTCGGCTGCGGCATCGATCAGGATCTTGTCCAGGACCGTACGGCGTGGTGCGTACGCGGCCCGGAACCCATTGCCGGCCGGCGATCCCTCGATGGTGAAGTGCCCGAAGTCGAAGGAGTAGGTGTCGATCGCCGGACAGCCGCTCGCGATCACCTGGGGCAGAAGTCCCCAGCTGTCCAGTGCGGCAACCCCCGGCGGATGGACAAGATGAGTGGAGACCGTGTCGCTCGGGAACCTCGCCCGGTCGACCACGAGCACCCGGTAGCCCCGGCGGGCCAGGAGCATCGCCGTTGGTGCGCCGGCGCACCGTGCACCGACGACGATGGCGTCGTAGACCTGTTTCGACATGACGTCACCTCTCACATCGCGGAAGGACTCATCGACGAAAACGCTAGCCAGCAGGCAGGGTTCGGCGCTTCCCGCGAACGTCCACTCCCGGGCATGGGTATTTCTTCGTAGGCGCCGGACGAGGACGTGACGTCAAACAAGGTTGTGCTGATGGGCGTACGCCGTGGCCGCCGAGCGTGATGACACGCTGAGCTTGATGAAGATGTTGCTGAGGTGACGGGCGACCGTCTTCTCGCTCAGGAACAGGTCGTCCGCGATGGCCCGGTTCGACTTCCCCACCGCCACATGACGCAGCACTTCCAGCTCGCGTGCCGTGAGCAGACCAGCCGCTCTGGTCGTGGCCTTGAGGGCCAGCTCCTCGGCGCGAACCAGGTCCGGTGCGGCACCCAGCTCCCGGAAGGCCGATTTGGCGGCTTCGATCTCCAGCCGGGCGGTTACCTCGTCGCCGGTCTCCCGGCAGGACAGGCCGATCAGCAGCCGGGCCCGCGCGGCGTCGTACGGTGCGTCGAGTTCGCGGAAGGTCGCCACAGCACGACCGAGCACCGCCTGCGCGCCGCGCGCCTCACCGGCGGCCAGCAGCACCGACCCCTTCGCCAGAGCGCTGATCGCGTTCAGCAGGGGAGCGTCCAGGGTCTCGGCCACCGCGGCCAGTTCCTCTTCGGCGGTCCGTGCGTCATCGGCCTTGCCCGCGGCCAGCATGACCTCGATGTACGCCGGCAGGATCCGGCACCGCGACGCCTGGTCGGCGGCGGCGTCGAGCGCGGTGCGGATCGCGTGTTGGGCGGCCCGTACATCTCCCGCGGCGAGCAGCACAAGCGCCAGTCCCGGCTGCGCGGTGTGTCCGAGTCTGCTGGCCTCGCGGTAGGCCTGGTCCGCCTTGCCGTACTCGCCGAGCAGCCGGTGGAGCTCACCGAGCTGGTAGTAGGCGGCGTCGGCGGACCGAGCGGACGGCGCGGAGCCCAGCCAGCGGCACGCCTGGTTGACCTCGTCCATGGCGTCGGCCCAGTCGCCGTGCAACCGCATGATCTCGACACGGTGGGCCAGGCACACACCGCGGTACGGCACCACCTGCTGCTGCGACGCACACCACCGGGACAGCTCGGCCGTCCACTCGCGGGCTCGGCGCAGATCGAAGATCTCGTGGCAGGCCGCGATCACCGCGCAGTACGCGAGTCCGGAGACAACCGGGGACACCTCGCCGGCCGTCACCGCGATCATGGCCTCGTCGAGGAGCTGGACACCTTCTCCTGCCTCACCTAGCCCGATCAGGCTTTCGCCGACGGTGACCATGGCGAAGCACAGCAGGTCGCGGTCCCCGAACCTCGTCGCACACGCAAGGGCTTGCTCGGAGACGGCCTTGGCGTTGGCCACATCCCCGGAGAAGTGGCTCTGCAGGCCTTCCAGCGCCAGCAGATACCCCTCCTCCACGCAGCCAGGACGCTCGGCATCGAGCAGACGCCGGCCCCTTGCCACCCAGCCGGTGCTGCGGGACCACTCACCGCTCAGCACCAGATCGATGCCCAGCCAGAACACGCACCGCACCGCCCGCGACACCTCGCCGCGGCTCAGCCACGCATGGTGGGCCCTCGCCCACACCTCGTCGCTCTCGGGATCCTTGCCGGTCATGTGGGCGGCAAGCGCGAGCCGCTCAAGGTCGTCAGGATCGAGGGGATGCAGCCCGTCGGCCTCCGACAGAATCGCGTACACATCCCCCCACGCGTGCCGCGACATCGCTTCGTCGACGGACTGCAGCGCTGAGGCCGGGTGCATGTAACCACTGTCCCAGCATCCGCGGAACGAGGGAACCGCTCCTCGATCCGGCAGGTCTCGGCAGGTCTCGGGGGCGCCGGCAGACGGGCCCGCTGCCCCGTCCGGACGAGGCAGCACCGGCCGAATGGGGCGACCGGCGGACCCGGCCGCTCCTCAGCACCGGCCACCGGATCAGCCGCACCGGCTGCCACCGCAGCTTTCCGATCCTCGGCGGCGCGGCGACGACCCTGGGCGCGCTCCAGCCCTTGTGCACCCCGGAGCGACCCGATCGCCCGCGTGAGACTGGCGGCGCGTCAGCAGCCGGGTGATCATCGGGACATGAGCCCCACGATTCATCTCGCCCAGCAGCCCGAGGCCGACGAACTGCTCAGCCGCAGTCCGCTCGCCGTGCTCAACGGCATGCTGCTCGACCAGCAGGTCCCCATGGAGTGGGCGTTCTCCGGCCCGTACACCATCGCGCAGCGCCTGGGCACCGACGATCTCGATGCTGCCCAGATCGCCGCGTACGACCCCGACGCCTTCGCCGAGCTGCTGAAGCAGAAGCCCGCCGTCCACCGCTATCCGGGAAGCATGGCCAAACGGGTGCAGCAGCTGTGCCAGTACCTGGTCGACGAGTACGACGGCGATGTGAGCGCCATCTGGCGCGATGTGGAGACCGGGGAGGAGCTGCTGGCGCGGCTGAAGGCGCTGCCCGGCTTCGGCGAGCAGAAGGCGAAGATCTTCCTGGCTCTGCTGGGCAAGCAGTTCGGGGTGCGGCCCAAGGGCTGGCGCGAGGCGGCCGGAGCGTACGGCGAGCAGGGCTCGTACCGCTCGGCGGCCGACATCACCGGGCCCGAGTCGCTCGCCAAGGTGCGCGCGTACAAGCAGGAGATGAAACGCGCCACGAAGGCGGACAAGAAGGCCTGATGCACGGCGTGTTGAAGTGGATGGGGCGCCTCCTGGTATCAATGCGATGAAATATGCCGTGAGTTGGGGCACATCGGTTCACAGAGCTCGCAAAGATCGCTAACTTCCCCTCAACCTCGTACACACGGGAAGGATCTCTGTGAAGGCAACCCATCGCAGAGCCGTGGCCACCATGGCCGCAGCCGCACTCGCGACCCCGCTCCTGCTGGCATCCGCAACCCCCTCCGCAGCCCGCCAGAACCCCGGCGAGCAGGCGGCCAAGGACGCGTCGAAGCTCGCAAGGAAACTGGTCGAGAAGTCGTCCGCCAAGGACGCGTTCCAGCACCTGAAGAAGTTCCAGCAGATAGCCGACACGACCGACGGCAACCGCGCCGCAGGGACGCTCGGGCACGACGCCTCCGCCGCGTACGTCTACCAGCAGCTGAAGAAGTACGGCTACGACGTCTCGTACCAGCAGTTCGACTTCATCTACACCGAGACGCAGGCCGAGAAGCTCTCCGTGGTCTCGCCCGCGCCGCGCGCCGTCGAGATCAAGGCGATGACGTACACCAAGTCCACTCCGGTGGGCGGCGTCAAGGCCGATCTGGCCGCCGTGCCGGTGGACGCGACCACCGGCTGTGAGCCGGCCGACTACGCCTCCGGGACCTTCACCGGAAAGATCGCGCTGATCAAGCGCGGCGGCTGCACCTTCGGCGAGAAGCAGGCTGCCGCGGCCGGTGCCGGCGCGATCGGCGCGGTCATCTACAACAACGCCGACGGCGCGTTGTCGGGCACCCTCGGCGACCCGGCGACCGGCAAGCTCCCGACCGGCGGAATCACCCAGGCCGAGGGCGAGCAGCTCGCCGCCGACGTCGCCAAGGGCCCGGTGAACATCTCCTTCGAGATCCGCCAGCTCCAGCAGAAGCGCTCCACCAACAACGTCATCGCGGAGACCCGCGGCGGCAACGCCGCGAACACCGTGATGCTCGGCGCGCACCTCGACTCGGTCACCGCGGGCCCCGGCATCAACGACAACGGCTCCGGTTCGGCCGGACTCCTCGAAGTCGCCCAGGAACTCGCCAAGTCCAAGGCGAGGCCGACCAACAAGGTCCGCTTCGCCTGGTGGTCGGCGGAGGAGAACGGCCTGCTCGGCTCGGAGGCGTACGTCGCCCAGCTGAGCTCGCTGGGCAAGAAGGAGATCAAGCTCTACCTGAACTTCGACATGATCGCCTCGCCGAACTACGGGCTCTTCGTCTACGACGGCGACAACTCCGACGGCGTGGGCGCGGGCCCCGGCCCGGCCGGCTCGGCGCAACTCGAGCGTGACATCAACGAGTTCCTCGACAAGCGGGGCAGGCCGCACGAGGGCACGGACTTCACGGGCCGCTCGGACTACGGCCCGTTCATCGAGGTCGGCATCCCGTCCGGCGGTACGTTCACGGGCGCCGAGGGCATCAAGACGGCGGCCCAGGCGAAGAAGTTCGGCGGCACGGCCGGGGTGGCGTACGACTCCTGCTACCACGCCAAGTGCGACAACATCAGCAACATCGACATGAAGGCGTTCGCCGTCAACATCGGCGTCATCGCCAACGCGGTGGGCACTTACGCCCACGACCTGAGCTCGCTGCGCAAGCCGGTTGTCACGGTCCCGACGGGCGGCGAAGCGGGCAGCGGTGGCGGCCTGCACGACGGACACGACCACGATGTGACCGAGTAGGCCGCACCTGGGGCTCCGCCCATGCCCCGCTCCAAAAGCCGGAGGGGCTGAGTGTGTCGCCGGCGAGGCTGGGTTTCCTGCCCGACGGGGCGGGAAACCCAGCTCGTCCGGCGATTGAGGACACGGCCGAAGGCCGTACGGGGCCTGGGGGCGAGCCCCCAGGCCCCGTACGGGCCTGGGGGCGAGCCCCCAGGCCGAAACACGCGACTAGCGTCGCCTGTGGGCCGTGCCGAAGATCGAGCGGGAGATCTCCCGGCCCAGCTGCGTGCCGACCGAGCGCGCCAGCGACTTGAAGATGCCGCTGCCCATCACCTGACCCACCACCGACTCGTCCTGCGCCCGCGCCCGCGGGGCCTTCGCCGTCCTCGCCGCCTCCTTGGCCTCCTTGGCCTGCTCGGCCTCCGCCGCCCGCACGGCCGCCGCCTCCGCCTCCTGCTGTTCGGCCGTCAGCTTCTCGTACGCCGACTCCCGGTCGACCGCCTCCGCATAGCGCGAGTACAGCTGCGAGGACTTCACCGCCTCGTCCAGGGCAGCCACGTCGATCGGGCCCATCAGCGACTGCGGGGCGCGCAGACGGGTCACCGCGACCGGCGTCGGGGCGCCCCTGTCGCTGAGCACGGTGATCACCGCCTCGCCCGTGCCGAGCCCCGTCAGCACCTCCTCCAGGTCGTACGGCGAGTTCGGGAAGGTCTTCACCGTCGCCTTCAGCGCCTTGGCGTCGTCCGGAGTGAAGGCGCGCAGCGCGTGCTGCACCCGGTTGCCGAGCTGCGCCAGCACATCCCCCGGAACATCCTTCGGCGTCTGCGTGACAAAGAAGACGCCGACTCCTTTCGAGCGAATCAGCCGCACCGTCTGCGTAATCGACTCCAGGAACGCCTTCGACGCCCCGTTGAAGAGCAGATGCGCCTCGTCGAAGAAGAACACCAGCTTCGGCTTCTCGACATCCCCGACCTCGGGAAGGTCGTGGAAGAGGTCCGCGAGCAGCCACATCAGAAACGTCGAGAACAGCTGCGGCTTGTCCTGCACGGCGGGCAGTTCCAGTACGGAGACGAGCCCGCGCCCGTCCGGAGCCGTACGCAGCAGCTCACTCGTGTCGAACTCCGGCTCGCCGAAGAAGCCGCCCGCGCCCTGCTGCTCGAAGGCGGTGAGCGCACGCAGGATCACCCCGGCGGTGGCCGTGGAGAGTCCGCCGATGTTCTTGAGCTCCGCCTTCCCGGTGTCCGACACCAGAAAGGCGACCACGGCCCGCAGATCCTTGAGATCCACCAGCTCCAGACCCTTGGAGTCGGCGTAGTGGAAGATCAGCCCGAGCGACTGCTCCTGCGTCCGGTTGAGCTGGAGCACCTTGGAGAGCAGTACGGGTCCGAAGCTGGTGACCGTCGCGCGCAGCGGAACGCCGGGGCCGATGCCGCCGAGGCCGTAGAACTCGCAGGGGAATCCCTTGGCCTCCCACGCCTGCCCGACCTGCCCGGCCCGCTCCTGGACCTTCGCGCCCGACTCGCCCGGGGCGGAGATGCCGGAGACATCACCCTTGATGTCGGCGAGGAAGACGGGCACGCCGTTCGCGGAGAGCTGCTCGGCGATCAGCTGGAGTGTCTTGGTCTTTCCGGTGCCGGTGGCGCCGGCGACCAGACCGTGCCGGTTGAGCATGGACAGCGGGATACGGATCTGGGCCTCGGGTCGGCACTGGCCGTCCCAGAGCAGTGCGCCGAGGTCCAGTGCGGCGCCGCTGAGGGCGTATCCGGCGGCGATCTCCTGCGCGGGCGGCGGTAGCGCGGACCCGGCGGCCGACGCGCCCGCCGGGGTGGACGCAGCCCCATCAGCCCCGGACACACCCGTGGGCGTTTCCGTTTCCGGCGCGTTCAGCGGCTGTTGGCTGGCGCTCATGGCGACCCCCTATTCCCGATATAGGCACTTTGACCAGCATTACACTGGCGCTGCCTGGCTGCGCCGACCGCCGCTTGCCCGGTAGGCTTTCCGTGTGATCTTCAAGCGCATCGGTAACGGGCGGCCGTATCCCGACCACGGCCGGGAAAGCACCCGGCAGTGGGCGGATGTCGCGCCGCGCCCGGTCCGCCTCGATCAGCTCGTGACCACCAAGGGCCAGCTGGACCTGGAAACGCTGCTCGCCGAGGACTCCACGTTCTACGGCGACCTCTTCGCGCATGTCGTGAAGTGGCAGGGCGACCTCTATCTGGAGGACGGCCTGCACCGCGCCGTGCGCGCCGCGCTGCAGCAGCGCCAGGTACTGCACGCCCGCGTGCTCGAGCTGGGCTGAGGCCGGGGCCGGGGCCGGTCGGCGACCAGTCCGACTGAGCCTTTCGGACCCTTTCGGGGCCGTACGGACGCAATCGATTGATCATCTAGTAGGCATCGGCACCAGCCCGCATTACGCTGCGCCCATGAGCATGCTCACTCCCCCCGGCATGGGCGGAAAGTACCGCATCACGGGCGACAAGTACCCGCGTATGCGACGCCCCAGCAACCGCCGCAGGATCGTATCGGCGGCCATCGCCGCGGCGGTCGCCCTCGGCCTGGCCGGCTGGGGAACGCTGCAGCTCATCGACGTCTTCGCGGGCGACGGCAAGAAGACAACCGCGGGCGGCCGCACGACGGACTGCAAGCCCGCGCCGAGATCGTCCGCCGCGCCCCCGGCGCCCAAGCCGGGCCAGATCACGGTGAACGTCTACAACGCGACCCCGCGCGGCGGCCTCGCCAAGGCGGCGGCCGACGAGCTGAAAAGGCGCGGCTTCGCCATCGGCAAGGTGGGCAACGCCTCTCCGGCGTACGACAAGAAGGTCCCGGGCACCGCAATACTGCTGGGCGCCCCCAACGCGTACGAGGGCGCCTTCCGCGTGCTCGGCACCCAGCTCCGGGGCAGCCAGCTGAAGACCGACACCCGCGAAACAGCGGACGTCGACCTGATCCTCGGCACGGCGTTCAAGGCCCTGGACACGAAGAAGGACGCCGACGCGGCTCTGGCCACCCTGGCCAATCCCGCTCCGGCGCCCTCCAGGAAGTGCTGAGGAACCACCCGGCTCCCAGCTCCTAGTCCACGGTCCCGTACATGCGGTCGCCCGCGTCGCCCAGGCCCGGCACGATGTAACCGTGGTCGTTGAGCCGCTCGTCGACCGAGGCGGTGACCACGGTGACCGGCGTGCCCGCCAGCTCGCGCTCCATCACCTCGACGCCCTCCGGCGCCGCGAGCAGCACGACCGCGGTCACATCGTCCGCGCCGCGCTTGATCAGCTCCCGGATCGCCGCGACCAGCGTGCCGCCGGTGGCCAGCATCGGGTCGAGCACGTACACCTGGCGGCCCGAGAGGTCCTCGGGCATCCGGGTCGCGTACGTCGACGCCTCCAGGGTCTCCTCATTGCGGATCATCCCGAGGAAGCCCACTTCGGCGGTCGGCAGCAGCCGCACCATGCCGTCGAGCATGCCCAGGCCGGCCCGCAGGATCGGCACCACCAGCGGGCGCGGGTGCGAGAGCTTCACGCCTGTCGTGCTGGTCACCGGGGTCTCGATGTCGACCTGCTCGGTGCGCACGTCCCTGGTGGCCTCGTAAGCGAGCAGGGTGACCAGCTCGTCGGCGAGGCGCCGGAAGGTCGGGGAGTCGGTGCGCTTGTCGCGCAGCGTGGTGAGTTTGTGCGCCACCAGCGGGTGGTCGACGACATGGATCCGCATGCGCACAACAGTATCCGCTCGCTTCAAGCCAGGGTCCGGAGGGAAGGTGGAGGGGGTCCCTCCCAGGCCGCAGGGCCTAGGGGGAATACGGACCAAGCCGTGGGGTGGTGTGGCCGATGCAGGAGCCTGAGCGGGAGCAGCACGACATAGAACCCGAGACTGAAGCGCAGCGCAGGCGGCGACGCGCCCAGTTCCTCCGCGAACTCAACGAGGCCAAGGCACTGCGTGAGCGAGTCCAGCCCAGAAGGGCCCGAGCGGCCCGGATGCGCCAGCAAATGCGCATGCGGACCTTCCGCTGGTAGCCCCTCCTCGTAAGAACTGATGGCCGACGCAACGACGGAAGACCTCTCGCAACGGGCTCGTTTCTGCCACGATTCCGAGTGGGCGGGGCACAAAGCACAGCGCCGCCGGTCGTCACACCTCTGATCAGTGGGAGAGTCACGGTGTACTTCGCCGCACTGCTCGCGCGCACTCAAGACGGGTGGCAAGCGAGCGACACAGAGCTCGACGATGTGGAGACCCTGTCGGATCTGACCGACCTGGCCCGTGATGCCTCGGTGGACGAGGACACGGTGCTCGTCTTCATCGAGCAGGAGGACGCTTGGTTCGGTGTCGTCCGCGTGGAGGGCGAGGAGGATCCTCGTATCTACGTCTCGGACGCGGCCGCGGCCGCACGCTCCTCGTACGGGGAGATCCTCACCAAGGAACTGCTCGGCGGGGACGATGACGACCCCGCCGACGATCTCGACACGCTGGACCTCGACGGCACCGAAGACGGAGAGCCGGAAGAGGACGACGAGGAGGAGGCGGACGGCGAGTCCGGCCCGGCCGGCGAGTTTGTGCCGGCAGGACCGGTCGGCGACCGCGACATCCTCATGGACCTGGGACTGTCGGAGAAGGAGCTGCTGGCGCTGGACACGGACGCGCTGCTGGAGATCGCGGACGCCCTGGGCGCCGCCGAGGTACTGGAGACCGTCCGCTAGTGACAGGACCGGCACCCGGTGGCGTACCGCCCGATCCCGTACGCGAGCCGTGGGAGGCGCCGATGCGCCTTGCCCTGGCAGCGGCGGAACGCGCGGCGCTGTCCGGCGATGTGCCGGTCGGCGCTGTCGTGCTGTCCGCGGACGGCACGGTCCTTGCCACCGGTCACAACGAGCGTGAGGCGACGGGCGACCCGACGGCGCACGCCGAGGTGCTGGCGATCCGCCGGGCCGCCGCGCATTTGGGAGAGTGGCGGCTGACCGGCTGCACGCTTGTCGTCACGCTGGAGCCGTGCACGATGTGCGCGGGCGCGATCGTGCAGTCCCGGGTGGACCGGGTGGTCTACGGCGCACGGGACGAGAAGGCGGGCGCGGCCGGTTCGCTCTGGGACGTCGTACGGGACCGAAGGCTCAACCACCGGCCCGAAGTCATCCTCGGAGTGCTGGAGGCCGAATGCGCCGAACAGCTGACGGGCTTCTTCCGGGACCGGTGAACGACGGGATCCCGGGCGGATTTCAGAGCACGGCCCACCTTGGGCTAAGCTCTCTCCCGGTAGCGTGTCCGAGCGGCCGAAGGAGCTCGCCTCGAAAGCGAGTGTGGCGCAAGTCACCGAGGGTTCAAATCCCTCCGCTACCGCAGATAGACGAAAGGGCGGTCCCGATGGGGCCGCCCTTTCGCGATCTGCCGTCTCAGTTGGCCTTCACGAGCGCTCCGGCGATCCCGTCGTCATCGTCGTCCGTCCCGTTTCCGTCCGGCTTCCAGATGAGTCCGTCGACCTGCCGAGCAATGCTGGTGCGGACCGTGTCGACCATGTGCTGATACCTCGCAGCCATGGCCGTGGACGACCAGTCCATGAGCCCCATCACTGCGCGCTCCGGCACTCCGAGGATGGGCAGGACCGTGGCGGCGGTATGCCAAGCGTCGTGCAGTCGGCCGTCCCGCACCTCGGCGTCAATGGGCCGCCTCGGCTCGCTCGGCATCCTGCTTGACCCTTGCGGGTGTGGAGCAGTTCCACAAGCTGTGGAGGAAGCCCGACCACCCGGCGTCCCGCGCGCGATTTGGTGTCGGCCGTCTCGGAGTTGGTCCGCTACCGCTGCGGGTAGTACCCCCCGGCCTTGCGGCCGCAAGTGTCTCCGCATCCGTGGGCGTAGCGCGGACGACGACGGCTGCGACGGGCCATCAGGAATCCTCCGTTGACGTCCACATCGGTCCACTTGAGGCCAAGGGCTTCCCCCCTGCCGGAGTCCGAGCGAGAGGGCCACGGCCCATCGTGCCGAGTTCCGGCGATCTCCGGCAGCCGATGACGCCGACCTGCGCACAGACAAAGGGCGGTCCCGAGGGGGACCGCCCTTTGTGGGCTCTCGTCTCGGTTACCAGTCCACGTACCGGATGGGCATCGAATACCCGGTCGCCGACGTTTATGCGATCGTTTCGCAGACGGAGAACCAGGTCACTTCGGGATTCTGGTCGGTGGAGCCGTTACGCACGTTGGTCGACCAACCGTTGAGTGTCTCGTCGGGGTACGACTGAGCGATCGTCGTGGCGGCAGTGTTGGACCTTGCATCCCCCGATACAGGCTCCAGTCCTTCAGGACATTCCGGGGTCCGCAAGTCAGCCGCGCCGGCAGGAACGACAATGGGGCCGACGGTAACCACCTCGCGCGTGATCGTCGGACCGGCAGGGCCAGTCGGACCGGTGGGACCCGGACCACCCGGACCACCCGGCGCCCCGGTCGGTCCCGTCGGACCCGGATCGCCCGGCGTACCCGGCGTGCCCGGCGCCCCGGTCGGTCCCGTCGGACCTGTCGGACCGGTCGCTCCCCTCTTGCAGTCACCCTTCTGGGACTTCAGCTTGTCGTCGTGCGACCCGCCCTTGCACTTGTCGCCTCTGCTGCCCTCACGGCTGGACACGCTCACGCCGTCAGCCATGCTCTGAGCCGTGGCCGTGACCGGGCTGACTACTCCGGTGGGGCCAGGACCAGCGCAAGCGAGGCGAGGGCGCCGCCGGCCATCCACTTGCCTCGTGGGGGCAGAGGTCCCAGCGGGGACACTGTCCTGTTGTCAGGAGTCATGCACTTCCTCCTTGTCCTTAAGGAATTCAAGTTCGAACCCAAGGCGGAGCCTGACCCGTACACAGTCGATAGGTCGTCACGCTCGGCCGGAACTCACCAGATGATCAGCAATTCGGAGCATTCGACTCAAACCTCGCCGGGGTCCACGCACCGGCATCTTCATCGCGTCCGCACGATGATCAGAAAGAAACGGTCCAGCGCACAACTTTCGGCTTCGCGAGGCGCCTTCGACCAGGTAGCCCCCCAGTCGGCGCGCAGTCTGCCGTCTCAGTTTCCGTCTCATTCACCGGCGTCCGTCACGGTTCACGGACGTACACCGCCCGCGGCCGGGGCGCAGTGCGAACCGAGGTGAACGCGTCCGAACGGCGTCTGGGCAGCCCTTGACCAGCACGAACAGACCTCGCCAGGCCCGGCCGCAGTCAGGGTCGGCCTAGGCCTCGACACCCGGACCCTTGGTCTTCAAGGGCTCGGTTAGACTCACGCGACTGCGCGACCGGGGGACAGTAGGGACCGCAGAGGCTGCAGGGACCACAGGCATCGCAGGGGAGGCAGGGGCTGATGGTGCAAACGAAGAAGATCGCTCTCTACGTTGTCGTTGTCTTCGTGCTGTACACGATCATCACCTCCCCGGACAGGGCTGCCGACATGGTCCAGATAGGCTTCGAGGGCATTTCGAGCGCCGCACAGGGCGTCGGACGATTCATGACAGAGCTCGTCAATTAGGAGTGCCCCTTGATCCGCCATCTTGTCCTCTTCAAGCTCAATGAGGGCGTCGATCGCGATGAGCCGCGGGTGGCCGCCGGCGTGAAGGCCTTCCAGGCGCTCGACGGGGTCGTGCCCGAGCTGGAGTTCTGGGAGTGCGCCTGGAACATCACCGACCGGCCGATCGCCTATGACTTCGCCATCAACTCCGCGGTGTCCGACCGCGAGGCGCTGGCGCGGTACATCGGGCATCCGGCCCATCAGGCTGCCGCCGGACAGTGGCGCGAGTTCGCCACGTGGGTGATCGCCGACTACGAGTTCTGAGCCCCCGGTTTCCCCAGCCCCTCGCCTGTCCGGCGGGGGGCCTTTTGAGTTTAGCCCTCAACTTGCCTTCAACACGGCGTTTTCGGGTGCTTGCACACAGTGGACATGTCTTGTGATGCTATGACCGCTTTTGACGGATGAGTTGACCGTAGTTGACCGCAAAGGGGTGGCGTGACCGTGTCGGCCAGTACTGCGCCTCAGGTGCCGCCCCAGAACGAGCGGCCCGACGACACCCCGGCGCCCGGAAAACCCCAGAGCCGGGGCGCGGACACCCGGGCACTGACCCAGGTGCTCTTCGGCCAGCTCAAAGAGCTGAAGCCGGGCACTCCGGAACACTCCCGGGTGCGTGGGGCGCTGATCGAGGCGAATCTGCCGCTGGTGCGCTACGCCGCCGCGCGGTTCCGCTCCCGCAACGAGCCGATGGAGGACGTCGTCCAGGTCGGCACGATCGGGCTCATCAATGCCATCGACCGCTTCGACCCGGACCGCGGCGTGCAGTTCCCGACGTTTGCGATGCCCACCGTGGTCGGCGAGATCAAGCGGTACTTCCGCGACAACGTACGGACCGTCCATGTGCCCCGGCGGCTGCACGAGCTGTGGGTGCAGGTCAACGGCGCCACCGAGGATCTGACGACGGCTCATGGGCGCACCCCGACGACAGCCGAGATCGCCGAGCGGCTGAAGATCGGTGAGGACGAGGTGCTGGCCTGCATCGAGGCCGGGCGTTCCTACCATGCGACCTCCCTGGAGGCGGCCCAGGAGGGCGACGGGCTGCCGGGGCTGCTCGACCGGCTCGGTTACGAGGACCCGGCGCTGGCCGGCGTCGAACACCGCGACCTGGTTCGCCATCTGCTCGTACAACTGCCCGAGCGGGAACAGCGGATCCTCATGCTCCGCTACTACAACAATCTGACGCAGTCGCAGATCAGCCAGGAGCTGGGCGTTTCACAGATGCATGTGTCAAGGCTGCTTGCCCGAAGCTTTGCCCGACTCAGATCCGCAAACAGGATCGAGGCATAGCTGAAACGGGTAAACCGTTTCAGGGGCAGCTTTGGGCTGCCCAAATGCCGCACACCCTCTGCTTCCTGCGCAAATTCACCCGATACATGTCGACATGTCACTACAGCGTGTTGCCGACATGTGACATTCTGCGGGAACCGCGTTTGCCGCAGCCCCGCCTCCGGTATTCAGGTGGAGGCTGCGTTCCTCCGATGGTCGTGGCCGCCGCGACCGTCCGCGACCTCAAGGGGGTGGCATGTCCGTAGAACAGGGCAGCTCGAAGGTGCTCACGCTCACAAAGAGCGCACCCGCACCTGTCGTGCCTGACAGCTCGGAAGCCATCGACACGCGCACTCTGTCCCGCTCCCTGTTCCTGCGGCTGCGCGCGCTGGACTCCGAGGGAACGGGCGACGCCCCGGAGCGCACCTATGTGCGCGACACCCTCATCGAGCTCAATCTGCCTCTCGTGCGGTACGCCGCGGCGCGGTTCCGGTCCCGCAACGAGCCGATGGAGGACATCGTCCAGGTCGGCACGATCGGCCTGATCAAGGCGATCGACCGGTTCGACTGCGAACGGGGCGTGGAATTCCCGACGTTCGCGATGCCGACGGTCGTCGGCGAGATCAAGCGCTTCTTCCGCGACACCTCGTGGTCGGTGCGGGTGCCGCGCCGGCTCCAGGAGCTGCGGCTCGCGCTCACCAAGGCCAGCGACGAGCTGGCCCAGAAGCTCGACCGCTCCCCGACCGTTCCCGAACTCGCAGCGGTGCTCGGGGTGTCGGAGGAGGACGTGGTCGACGGTCTCGCCGTCGGCAACGCCTACACCGCCTCCTCGCTGGACTCGCCCTCGCCCGAGGACGACGGTGGCGAGGGCTCGCTCGCCGACCGGCTGGGGTACGAGGACACGGCGCTGGAGGGCGTCGAGTACCGCGAGTCCCTCAAGCCCCTGCTCGCCAAACTCCCGCCCCGCGAGCGGCAGATCATCATGCTGCGGTTCTTCGCCAATATGACCCAGTCGCAGATCGGCGAGGAGGTCGGCATCTCGCAGATGCATGTCTCGCGGCTGCTGACCCGTACGCTCGCGCAGCTGCGGGAGGGCCTGATCGCCGACTGACCCCGGACCGAAGCCCGCCGACAGGGTTCCTTATTGACGGTGCGTCAGACACACTGACGCGATGCGACGACGTCATGGAGCAGCTCTCGCAGCGGTCGCGCTCTGCCTCGGCGGGGCGCTGACCGCGTGCGGGAGCGGCGGCGGCGACGGCTATGTGGCGGTCGGCGCCGCCGGATCCGGGCCCGATGAGGCGCCCACGGCCGCCGTGCCACCGAAAGGCAAGGTCGTGCTGGTGCCGCTGGACGGTGGCATGCCGTCCGGTGATGCGGAAGGCAAGACACCGGGCAGGCCCGGGAAGCCGGGCGGGACGGGGACGGCGCCGGGCGGGCAGGAGCTGCCCGCCGTACCGGACAGCGGCGGTACGGGACGTACGAGCGGCGGCACCGGCGGCACGGACGGCAGCACCGGCGGCGCGGGAAGTTCCGGCGGCAGCACCGGCGGTGGACCCGCCACCCCGACCCCGCCCGGCACCACCCCGCCGAAGCCCACTCCCACGCCCCCAGGACCCGCCGTGCTCAGCCTCGGCGTCCCGGTTCGCGCAGCCCTGGAGGTGCGCTGGTGCGAGAAGGTGGCCGTGGAGTTCCACAACACCGGCGGCTCACCGGCGGCTTCGGGCAGCGTCACCTTCGCGACGCACATCATCGGCGCGCTCGGGATCGACTGGGCGACCATCGAGTCGGCTCAGCCGCTGCCCGCGCCGATCGCCGCAGGAGCGGTGAGAAAGCAGGCGTACACCGTGTGCGTGGACGCCTGGCGGGTGCCGCTGGGCATGCATATCGAGACCCAGGACGTCACCGCCGTATGGAAGTGAGCCGACCCGAGGCGGGCCAGGGCACGCCCTAGCCGAGGGCGAGCCAGGCCACCGCGCCGAGGATCACGACGGCCGCGATGACGCCGACGATCAGCCCGACCCGCGAGGAGGACTGCGTGGCGGGCGCGGCCTGCCGGCCCCGCGGAGCGCCGTCGTCGACAAAGGCGCGGAACATCTGGGTGCTGCCCGCGGGGTCGTAGTTGCCCTCGGGGCCCTGACCTTGGGGAGCATGGGGGTTGTGTGCCATGGGGCAGGACCCTAGCGAACCCGCCTGCTGCGCCCAACCCCGGGCGGGTAGCGCATCCCTCCCCCGGCGAGCCATGACCGGACCCATGCAAAGCCTTTGAGGTTCCTTTACTGCCGCAACCCCGCTTTTAGTTTGCCTGCAGCAACCAACAGCTTCTATGGTTGCCCTAAGCAACAAGATGTGGGAGGGGCGGGCTGCCATGGCCGCACACAGTCAGTACGCGGAACTGGCCCGCCAGCTCAGCGCCATCGGTGCCGTGAAACGCGGCCTCGCGCGGATACTGCCCGCCGAGTGCCCGTCCGGCTCCGCCGCCGTCCTGACCCTGCTCGATCGGCACGGTGAGATGCGGATGAGCCGACTCGCCGAGCTCCTCGCCGTCGACATGTCGGTGACCAGCCGCCATGTCGCCCACGCCGCCGAGCGCGGCTGGATCGAACGGCTCCCCGACCCGGGCGACAAACGCTCCCGCATCCTGCGGCTGACCCCCGCGGGCCAGAACATGCTCGGCGAACTCGCCGAACGGACCACGGACATGTTCGCCCGCAACCTCAAGGACTGGTCCGACGACGACGTCGGACAGCTCATCGAGATGCTCGCCCGCCTGCGCGACTCCTTCGGAGACTGCCGGGCGC
The DNA here is from genome assembly GCF_042888805.1 of Streptomyces sp. NPDC002730. Taxonomy (NCBI): domain Bacteria; kingdom Bacillati; phylum Actinomycetota; class Actinomycetes; order Kitasatosporales; family Streptomycetaceae; genus Streptomyces; species Streptomyces sp. NPDC002730. Next base: position 434,269 of record NZ_JBIAQG010000005.1, on the reverse strand, counting down.
GCCATCCCGACGAACGACAACAACAGCAGCACGGCAGCACGACGACCCGCACACCCGCGTGACTCGACGTAAAGACGCAAGTAAAGGATGAAAATGGCTACGACCACACCAACCGGTGTGCGGGGCGGCCACGCCAAACACGGAGGCGCCCACGCCTCCGACGGCGGCGCGCCAATGACACACCGGCAGATCATGGAGGCGTTGTCCGGGCTGCTGCTCGGCATGTTCGTCGCCATCCTGTCGTCGACGATCGTCTCCAACGCCCTGCCGGAGATCATCACCGACCTCGACGGCGGCCAGAGCGCGTACACCTGGGTGGTGACGGCCTCGCTGCTGGCGATGACCGCGACCACGCCGCTCTGGGGCAAGCTCTCGGACCTCTTCTCCAAGAAGCTGCTGGTCCAGATAGCCCTCGTCATCTATGTCCTGGGATCGGTGGTCGCCGGACTCTCGCAGAGCGCGGGCATGCTGATCGCCTGCCGTGTGGTCCAGGGCATCGGCGTCGGCGGCCTCACCGCCCTCGCGCAGATCGTGATGGCCGCGATGATCGCCCCGCGCGAGCGCGGCCGCTACAGCGGCTACCTCGGCGCGACCTTCGCCGTCGCCACCGTCGGCGGCCCGCTGATCGGCGGCGTCATCACCGACACCGAGTGGCTCGGCTGGCGCTGGTGCTTCTACGTCGGCGTGCCGTTCGCGATCATCGCGCTGATCGTTCTGCAGAAGACCCTGAAGCTCCCGGTCGTGAAGCGCCAGGTCAAGGTCGACTGGTCGGGCGCCTTCCTCATCAGCGCGGCGGTCTCGCTGCTGCTGGTCTGGGTGACCTTCGCCGGCGACAAGTACGACTGGATCTCCTGGCAGACGTACGCCATGGTCGGCGGCTCCGTCGCGCTCGGCGCGCTCTTCCTCCTGGTGGAGGCGAAGGCGAGCGAGCCGATCATCCCGCTGCGGCTGTTCCGCAACCGCACCATCACACTGGCGTCGCTGGCCTCACTCTTCGTCGGTGTCGCGATGTTCGCGGGCACCGTCTTCTTCAGCCAGTACTTCCAGCTGGCGCGCGACAAGTCGCCGACGATGTCCGGCGTCATGACGATCCCGATGATCGGCGGCCTGTTCATCTCGTCGACCGTCTCGGGCCAGATCATCACCAAGACGGGCCGCTGGAAGGCGTGGCTGGTCAGCGGCGGTGTGCTGGCGACGGCGGGCCTCGGACTGCTCGGCACCATGCGGTACGACACCGAGTACTGGCGCATCGCGGTCTTCATGGCCGTCCTGGGTCTCGGCCTCGGCATGATGATGCAGAACCTGGTGCTCTGCACGCAGAACCAGGTGGCCCCGGCGGACCTCGGCTCGGCCAGCTCGGTCGTCACCTTCTTCCGGTCCCTGGGCGGTGCGATCGGTGTCTCGGCGCTGGGCGCGGTCATGGCCAACCGGGTCACGCGCTACGTCAAGGACGGGCTCACCGAGCTCGGCCCACAGGGCGCGGCGCTGGGCCACGGCGGCACGGGCGGCGGCGGCATCCCCGACCTGGACAAGCTGCCGGGGCCGATCCGTACGGTGATGGAGAGCGCGTACGGGCACGGTGTGGCCGACGTCTTCCTCTACTCGGCGCCGTTCGCGCTGCTCGCCTTCCTGGTGACGCTGTTCATCAAGGAAGTCGCGCTGAAGAGCCACGCGGCGCCGGAAACGGCGGACACGGCGGAGACCGTCGCGGCTCCCGAGGCTGTGGACGCTCCCGTCCAGGCCGTCGAGACCATTCCCGTCCCTGCGGGCGGCACGACGGTATGTGGTGTGGTGCGCGGAAACGAGGGCGTGCCGGTGCCTCAGGCAGCGGTCACGCTGATCTCGCCGACCGGACGGCAGCTCGGCCGCGCGGTCGCCCAGCCGGACGGAAGCTATGCGCTGGATGCTCCGGGCGCCGGTTCGTACGTACTGATCGCCTCCGCCGACGGCTTCCAGCCGCAGGCGTCCACGGTGGTCGTCGGCGACGAGACGCTGGTCTACGACATTCTCCTCTCCGGCACGAGCGGTCTGACCGGGACCGTGCGGGCCGCCGCGAGCGGTGCGCCGATCGAGGGCGCCATGGTGATCGTCACCGATGTGCGCGGCGATGTGCTGGCCACCGGGAAGAGCGCGGAGCAGGGCGAGTTCGCCTTCGGTGAGCTGGTGCCCGGCTCGGTGACCGTCGCGGTGAACGCCGCCGGCTACCGGCCGCTGGCGTTGCCGGTGGAGATCGGCGGCCAGGGCGTGACCCGTATCGAGGCGGCCCTGCAGGCCGGAGCCCTGGTCCAGGGCGCCGTCCGCGGCGGAGCCGACCGGCGTCCGCTGGCCGACGCCCGGGTGACCCTGGTGAACGCCGCGGGGAATGTGATCGCCACCGCGACGACCGGGGACGACGGGGCGTACGCCTTCGCCGACCTGGACGCGGGGGAGTACACGGTCATCGCGACCGGGTACCCGCCGGTGGCCTGCGCGCTGACGGTGGCCGGGCGCGGGGTCGACGGCCACGACATCGAACTCGCCCACCCCGGCGAGTAGCTGAGCCCCCGGCCGGGCGCTCGCTCTGTAGCGGAGGCGAGCAGCCGGCCGGTGGAAACGGGCCCCGAAGGCGGGGACGGCGGGCAGGGGACGGCCTGCCGCCCCCGCCCGGGGCCCGATCATTTTTTGCGCATGTGCGGCAAGGAGAGAAAACGGGATGAGCGGCATGGGACTTCGCGCACAGGTGAGGACGCGGGACGGCTGGGCGGTCCAGCACGCGGTCGTGACCGTGACCGACATGACCGGCGCGCAGGTACTGCGGGCGACGGCGGACGGGGACGGCGCGGTGACCTCCGCGGATCCCCTGGCCCCGGGCCCGTACACGGTGATCGTGACGGCGCTCGGGTACGCCCCGGCCGCCTCGACCGCGCTGGTCACGGCGAGCGGCCGGGCCGAGGTCGGCACGGTGGTACTGGCCCGCCAGGGCGGCGTGGAACTCCCGCCGCCCGGCGCGTGGTCGGTGGACCCGGCGCACTCGTCGGTGGGCGCGGCGGCGCAGCATCTGGGGATCTCCAGCGTGAACGGGCGCTTTACGGAGTTCGGCGGCCGCATCACCATCGCGCCCGACCTGTCGCAGTCCCGCGTGGACGCGGTCATCCAGGCGGCGTCCATCGACACGGGCAACGGCCTGCGCGACAAGCACCTGTGCTCCGCGGACTTCCTGGACGTCGAGCGGTACCCCGAGATCACGTACCGCAGTCACGGCCTGACCCCGGCGGGCACGGACCGCTGGACGGTGCACGGCCAACTCTCGCTGCACGGCGTCGCACGCGAAGTCGACCTGGACCTGGCGTACTTGGGTACCGGACCGGACCCGTGGGGCGGGGTGCGGGCGGCCTTCCGCGCGACCACGGAGCTGCACCGCGAGGACTTCGCGATGAACTACAACCAGGTGGTGCAGGCGGGCATCTCGGCGATCGGAACGACGCTGAAGGTGGAACTCGCGGTCCAGGCGGTCCAGGGCGAGCAGCTTCCGGCGGCCTGAGGATTAGGCTGCGGCGCATGGCACCCAACATCGCCACCAACACCCAGGTGGAGCTCGACCAGTTGCTGGAGTTCGTACGCCCCAGGCACCGGGCGATCCTGCTGACCACCCGCGCCTCGGACGGCACCCCACAGGGATCCCCGCTGACCTGCGGGGTCGACGATTCGGGCCGGATCGTGGTCTCGACCTACCCGGAACGCGCGAAGACGCGGAACGCGAAGCGGAATCCGCGGGTGAGCGTGATCGTCCTGTCGGACGACTGGGACGGGCCGTGGGTCCAGATCGACGGCACGGCGGAGGTGATCGACTCCCCGGAGTCGGTGGAGCCTCTGGTGGAGTACTTCCGGAACATCTCGGGCGAGCACCCGGACTGGGACGAGTATCGCGCCGCGATGGTGAAGCAGGGCAAGTCGATCATCCGGGTGACGCCGGAGCGGTGGGGGCCGATTGCGAAGGGCGGCTTCCCAGCGAGGCTCAGCGGGAGCTGAGGCCGGGGGGTGTGGCTCTGGGGGCGGTGCCCGCGGCCCCGCCGCTCCAACGGCTCCGCTGCGGGGCGCGGGGTCTCGGGGTGCGGGGTCTTGTGCGGTGACCGGGGCCGGGGGTGATTCCCCCACCCCACCCCTTCCCGAAACTGGGGGCTGCGCCCCCAGACCCCCTGCCGGGGGAAGGGGGTACGCGTCGGGTCCTTGGCTCAGTACCCCCGTGAGGCCCCGGGCACTGGACGAGTCCGGCGCACCGGTGTCGTCTCGTTCGGGTGGGGAGGTGCCGTGCAGGGTCGGCCCCGCAGGGGATTGGCGGCAAAACCGGGGTCACGCACCAAGACCCTGTACGCCGCCGACCCCGAGGAGTCGAGCCCGGAGGGGCACCGGAGCCCGCACCCGACAAGACCGGACGACCCCGCCGGAGGCAACCCGCACCCCGCAGCCCGAGCAACAAGATCCCGCACCCCGCCGGAGGCAACCCGCACCCCCCTACGCGCGAGCAACCATCGCTTCGATGCCGGCTACCAGCAAGTCCAGCGCAAACCCGAAGTCCCGTTCCCTCATCTCCTCCACCGTGTCCCCGCCCCTCGCCTTCATCAGTTCAGCCGACTCCTCGAACGCCGCCTGCAAACCCGGCTGCTGCCCGATCGCGCCCATGACCTGGTGGAAGTAGTCGTCCTGGCTGATCCCCGCCGTCGCGCAGCGCTGCGCGAAGCGGCCCTCCACCGTGCCGAAGCCGTACACGAACTGGAACACCGCCGAAAGGGCGCCGGTCTGGCCGTGCAGCGGCAGACCCGTGTTGCGTATCACCCGCTGGACCGTCGTGGAGAAGGCCATCGAGCGCGGTCCGATGTTGAGGTACTCACCGATGAGCGGCGACACCCAGGGGTGGGCGACCAGCAGTGACCGGTAGCCGCAGGCAAGCCGGCGCAGCTGGTCGCGCCAGTCCGCGTCCGGGGCGTCCGCCGGCGGAAGCGGGAGCTCTCCCATGACCCGGTCGAGCGCCAGCTCCAGCAGATCGTCCTTGGTGTCCACGTACCAGTAGACCGACATCGCGGTGACGTTCAGCTCCGCGGCCAGCCGCCGCATCGAGAACTTCGCAAGGCCCTCCGAGTCGAGGAGCCGGACCGTAGCTGCGATGATCTTGTCGCGGTCGAGGCCGGCGGGCTGCTCGGTCCTCCGTTTGGGGGTCGCCTTGCCGTCGAGCCACACACTGGTCCGCGCGTGACCCTTCGCGCGGTCGGCCGCACTCACCATCGCGCATCCTCCTCGGTTCTTCCCGGCCGGGGCGGACGAGCCGGAACGGGCCGGTCCGCCCGCTCCCGATGCTATGCCGCTGCCTTGGGTGAGTCTGCCCGCTCCGCCCGCCTCAGCAGCATCGCCGCCAGCAGACCGCCGGCCAGCACCGCCACCGCGCCGACCAGCTGACTCGTCTCCAGGCCCGAGGCGAACGCGTCGGAGATGCGGCCACGTTCCGCGGGACCGTCGGCCGCGGCGAGCGCCGCGGGCAGCGAGGCCGCGCCCACCACCGTCGGCACGAGAGCGGTGAAGCGGGAGTTCAGTACGGCGCCCAGAACGGCGACGCCGAGGCCGTTGCCGAACTCGGCGAGGGTGCCGTTCACACCCGCCCCCACACCCGCCTTCTCCGGCGGAATCGCGCTCATGATCGCGTTGGCCATCGCCGGCATGGAGAGCGCGACACCCGCACCCATCACGATCAGCCCGAGCAGCATCCCGCCGTAGCCGTCGGCGCCGAGCACCGCGATCGCGGCGAGGCCGGCTGCCACCAGGGTCATCCCGGCGGCGATGCTGCCCGGAGTGCCGAGCTTCGGCAGCAGCCGCGCCCCGACACCCGTGAGGTTGAGGGCGATGACGGTCAGCGCGAGCGGAGCCGTACGCAGACCCGCGTCCAGCGGCCCGTAACCAAGTACGAACTGCAGATGCTGGGTCAGCAGAAAGAGCGAACCTCCCATGCCGAAAGCGACGAGGATCGCGCCGGCGACCGCGCCGATGAAGCGCTGGTTGCCGAAGAAGTGCATGTCCAGCATGGGGTACGGGATCCGGAGCTCCCAGAGTACGAAGACGCCGAGGACGAGTACGCCGACCGCGGCCGAGCCCAGAACCTGCGCGGAGGTCCAGCCGTGCCCGGGCCCGGAGATGATCGCGTACACCACCGCGGTCATGCCGATCGTGGACAGCAGCGCGCCGAGCAGATCGGGACGGTCGCCCTGCGGGTTCCTGGACTCCGGTACGAGTGCGACCACCGCGAACAGTCCGATCGCCGCGACCGGGATGTTGACCAGGAAGATCGCTCCCCACCAGAAGTGGTCGAGCATGACCCCGCCGATCAGTGGACCGGCCGCGAAGCCCAGGGAGTTGACGGTGGACCAGAGGCCGATGGCCTTGACTCGCTCGGTGTCGTCGAAGATCTGGACGACGACGGCAAGGGTCGTGGTCATCAGCAGCGCACCGCCGACGCCCATGCCCGCGCGGGCGGCGATCAGCTGCGTCGCGGACTGGGCCAGCCCCGCCGCGAGCGAGCCGAGGCCGAACAGCGCGAGGCCCGCGACCAGCATCTTCTTCCGGCCGTAGCGGTCGGCTGCATTGCCCGCCGTGAGCAGCAGTCCGGACTGGACCAGCGAATAGGCGTTGATCATCCACTGGATGTCGGCGGTGGAGGCGTCGAGTTCCCGGGTGAGGGAGGGGATCGCGACGCTGAGGACGGTGTTGTCGAGCAGCACGGTGAGCTGGGCGAGGCAGATGACGCCGAGGATGAGCCAGCGCTGCGGGTGGCCCGTGGGGGCCGGGCGGGTCTCGGCAGTCGTTGCCGTCATACATGCTCCTTGTACGGTGTACGAGCTCGCTTCTCGTACACCGTACAAGGAATCCTCGTACGGCGTATAGGACTATTTCTTGTCCGTCAGGTCGTAGAGGGTCGTGCCGCCCACGGTGACCTTGGTGAAGGTGGACTCGATCCAGGAGGTGATCCCGGAGCTGGAGTTGCCACCGGGGCCGCCGCCCATGCCACCGCCGCTGCCGCTGCCGCTCGAGATGAAGTAGTGGATCTTCCCGTCGGCCACGTACTGCTTGAACCGGGCGAGGCTCGGGGACGGGTCGCTTCCGTTGAAGCCGCCGATCGCCATGACCGGCTTCTCGGTGGCGAGCTGGTAGCTGGCGGCATTCTGGGAGCCGATGGCTGCGGCGGCCCAGGTGTAGTCGTCGGCGTTCTGCTTCAGCTTGGCCTCGACCGCCGAGTTGACGTTCGCGCCCTGGAGGAGGCCACCCATGCCACCGCCTCCGCCGCCGGCGCCGCGTTCGCCCTGACCGGGGAAGCCGCCGGGCAGCCGGCCCTGACCCTGCCCCTGACCTTGCCCCTGACCTTGCCCCTGGCCCTGGCCCTGGCCCTGACCTTGGCCCTGGCCCTGACCTTGGCCCTGGCCCTGGCCCTGGCCCTGACCCATCTGACCGCCGGTCGGAGGCTGCCCCATACCGCCGGCGGGACCACCCTGCTGACCCTGACCCTGCGCTTGGCCCTGCTGCCCCGGCGGCTGCATCCGGCCGCCGGGGCCGCCGCCGTCACCGCCGCCCCCAGGACCGCCACCGCCGCCGGGACCACCCCGGCCGCCCGCGACCGCCGGCCCCGCCGTCACGATCGAGCCGGCGTGGCCCTCGCTCACCGTGCTGAGGGAGTACGCGAGCGGGCCCGCCAGCGAGACCGCGATTCCCAGTCCGGCCGCACCCAGCGCCAGTCGACGGCCCATCCGGCCCGCGAGCAGCAGCCCCGCGGCCGCCGCCAGACCGCCGATCAGCACCGCCCAGCGCAGCCACGGCAGATAGTCCGTGCTGCGTCCCAGCAGCGTGTACGACCAGTACGCCGTGACCGCGACCGTGCCGCCCAGCGCCGCCGAGCCGAGCAGCTTCGTCCGCTCCTCCCACAGCACCGTGGCGCCCATGCCGACGAGCGCGGCGATGTACGGCGCCAGCGCCACCGTGTAGTACTCGTGGAAGATCCCGGCCATGAAGCTGAAGATTCCCGCGGTCATCAGCAGCGAGCTGCCCCAGACCAGGAAGGCCGCGCGCGCCGTGTCCGTGCGCCTGGCGCGCCAGGTGACGACGATCCCCGCGACGAGCAGCAGCAGCGCTGCGGGCAGCAGCCAGGAGATCTGGCCGCCGATGCCGGCGCTGAACATCCGGTCGATCCCGGTCTCGCCCCAGCCACCGCCACCACGGCCGCCAGCTCCTCCTCCGCCGCCGCCTCCGACGCTGCCGGTCTCATTGCCGTTGATCCGGCCGAGGCCGTTGTAGCCGAAGGTCAGCTCCAGGAAACTGTTGTTCTGCGAGCCGCCGATGTACGGACGCGACGCCGCCGGCCACAGCTCGACGATCGCCACCCACCAGCCGCCCGCGACGACCATCGCCAGCCCCGCCAGGGCGAGTTGGCCGACCCGCCGCCGTACGGTCGTCGGCGCGCACACCGCGTACACCAGCGCCAGCGGCGGCAGGATCAGGAACGCCTGCAGCGTCTTCGTGAGGAACGCGAAGCCGACCGCGACGCCCGCCCAGACCAGCCACTTCGTCCGCGCGTCCTCCAGCGCGCGCAGCACGCAGTACACGGTCACCGTCATCAGCAGTGCCAGCAGCGCGTCCGGGTTGTTGAAGCGGAACATCAGCGCGGCGATGGGCGTCAGGGCCAGCACCGCGCCCGCGATCAGCCCGGCGGCGGGCGTGAAACGACGGCGTACGGCCCCGTACACCACGCCCACCGTCGCGACGCCCATCAGCACCTCGGGCAGCAGGATCTGCCAGGAGCCGAGCCCGAAGAGCCGTACGGACAGGGCCATCGGCCACAGCGCCGCCGGAGGCTTGTCGACGGTGATGGAGTTCGCGGCGTCGGACGAGCCGAAGAAGAAGGCCTTCCAGCTCTCGCTGCCCGCCTGCACGGCGGCGGAGTAGAAGGAGTTGGCGTAGCCGGACGCGCTCAGGTTGTAGACGTAGAGCAGCGCGGTGGCGAGGAGGATCGCGAGAAAAGCGGGCCGCACCCATGAGGCGTCCTCCTCCCGGCCGCGCCAGATCCGAGCCATGCGCCCGCCCGCCCGGCGGTGCCCGCCGAGTCCCTGCTGGTCGGCGCCGGGCGGGAGCGGGGCTGCGCCGGGCGCGGGCCGGACGGCGTCGGGCGCGAGCCCCACCGCCTGCGGCGAGAGACCGGGCGGGCTCCCCGGTGGCGGATACGCGTGGCTGTCGTGCGACGTGGTCATCGTGCGTTCCTCTGGTCGTTGTCCTGCGGGACGACGCGCAGCTGCGTCGTCACGTCCCACATGCGGTCCGCGGCTTCACCGGCGCGGAAGTCGGCTGTGTCGTTCGGGTGTTGGGCCTGTCCGGTAACGGGCCGGGCCGTCGCGGATTCGTCCGCCGCAGGCGCATCGCGCCGGTCCGGGAAGACCCACGCCCGGAAGAGCAGGAACCGCAGCACCGTCGCCGCCAGGTTCGCGGCGATCAGGACCGCGAGTTCGGTGCTGTGGGAGGGGCTTCCGGCGGCCGCGTCCAGGGCCGCCAGCGAGCCGCTGGTCAGCGCGAGCCCGATGCCGAACACGACCAGGCCCTGCGCCTGATGGCGTACCGCGCGGTCCCGGCCGCGTACGCCGAAGGTGAGCCGGCGGTTGGCGGCCGTGTTCGCGACGGCGGAGACCAACAGCGCGCCCGCATTGGCAACTTGGGGCCCCACGCCGGCTCGGAAGAGCGAATACAGCAGCAGATACAGGAGCGTGGAGAGCGCCCCCACCACACAGAAACCGACCAGCTGCCGGGCCAGACCGCCCGGCACTCCGCTGAGCTGCCGGTCCCGCGGGTCGTCGCCGAAGGGCCGCGCCAGCCGGTCGAGCGGCAGCGCGCCGACCGCCAGCGCCCGCCCCACCCGCCACACGCCCTTGAGGTCGTCCGTCGCCGTGCTCACGATGTGCACCGTGGAGTCCGGGTCGTCGACCCAGTCCACCGGCACCTCATGGATACGCAGCCCGGCGCGCTCCGCCAGCACCAGCAGCTCCGTGTCGAAGAACCATCCGGTGTCCTCGACCATCGGCAGCAGCCGCTCGGCGACCTCCCGCCGTATCGCCTTGAATCCGCACTGGGCGTCGGAGAACCGCGCGGCAAGCGACCCGCGCAGAATCAGGTTGTAGGCGCGCGAGATGAACTCCCGCTTCGGGCCGCGCACCACCCGCGACGACCGCGCGAGGCGCGATCCGATCGCCAGGTCCGAGTGCCCCGAGATCAGCGGCGCGACCAGCGGCAGCAGTGCGTTGAGGTCGGTCGACAGATCCACATCCATATAGGCGAGTACGGGGGCGTCGGAGTGCGACCACACGGTGCGCAGCGCGCGCCCCCGCCCCTTCTCCTCCAGCCGGTACGACCGCACCTCGGCGATCGTGTCGTCGAGCCACGCCGCCACCTCGGGCGTGCGGTCGGTGCTCGCGTTGTCGGCGATGGTGATCCGGAAGCCGTACGGGAAGGTCCGCGCAAGGTGGTCGTGCAGTCGCAGCACGCACCGCTCGAGGTCGGCCTCCTCGTTGTAGACCGGGATCACCACATCGAGTACGGGCAGTCCGGCCGCGGCGGCGAGCAGATGCTCCCGGGCCGGCAGAGTCCCCCTTGGGGTGTCGGTTCGCATGGAACGACACTCGGCGGGCGCGCTGTCACATCTGTGTGATGCGCCTGTGCCCCGTCTGTGAGTCGTACACGGCGGGCAGTTCCACCGCGAAGACGGTGTGACCGGGCCGGGACCACACCTTCACGGTGCCGCCGTGCGCGCTGACGACGGCCTGCACGATCGTCAGGCCGAGACCGGTGCTTCCGGCGCCCCGGGACCTGGACGCGTCGCCGCGCGCGAACCGTTCGAAGATGTGCGGTTGCAGCTCGGGCGGGATGCCGGGCCCGTCGTCCTCGATCTCCAGCACGACCTTCGGCCCGCCGACACGCACCCGCGCGGTGACAGTGGTGCCGGGTGGCGTGTGGGTACGGGCGTTCGCCAGCAGATTGACGAGCACCTGATGGAGCCGGGCGCCGTCGCCGCGTACGGTCGCAGGGTCGACCGGCAGCTCGAGCAGCCACTTGTGGTCCTGGCCCGCCGCCCGCGCATCGCTGAGCGCGTCCACGACCAGCGGGGAGAGATCAGTGCTCTGGTACGAGAGCGGGCGTCCGGCATCGAGCCGCGCGAGCAGCAGCAGGTCCTCCACCAGGCCCGTCATCCGGGTCGCCTCGGCCTCGATCCGACCCAGTGCGTGCCGGGTGTCCGCGCCGACCTGCTCCCGTCCGCGCCGGGTCAGCTCGGCGTACCCGCGGATCGACGCCAGCGGCGTACGCAGCTCGTGGCTGGCGTCCGCGACGAACTGCCGCACCCGTGTCTCGCTCTCCTGACGCATCGCGAGCGCCGAACCGACGTGCCCCAGCATCCGGTTGAGCGCGGCGCCGACCTGCCCGACCTCGGTCCGAGGATCGGCCTCGGCGGCCGGGACCCGCTCGTGCAGGGCCACCTCACCGCTGTGCAGCGGCAGTTCGGAGACCCGGGTGGCGGTGGCGGCGACCCGCCGGAGCGGCCGCAGCGCGACGCCGACCAGGGCGGCGCCGGCGATCCCGGCGGCGATCAGTCCGGCGCCGGTGACACAGACCTCGACCACTATGAGGGTGCCGAGCGCGTCCTGCAGCTCTCGCGTAGGGAGCCCGACGAGGAAGGAACCGCGGCTCCCGGTGATGTACTTGACCCGGTATTCGCCCAGGCCCGCCAGCTCCACGGTGTGCGCACTGCGGTCGCGCGGGGCCTCCGCCAGGCCCTCGGCCTGCGCCACGGTGAGCAGGCTCACCTGCGGCGCGAGCCCGTCCGACGCCTGCTCGGTGCTGGCCACGCCCCGGTCAATGTTGCCGTCGTCGCCAACCAGGGCGCCGACGGTGCCCACCGGCATACCGCCGCCGTTGACGAAGCCGAGCGGATCCTTGGACAGCGTATCGATGGGCGACCGCCCGCCGCCCATGTCCGGCGGGCCCGCGGCCCGGATCGCGACGTTGCGCAGCTGGATGTCCAACTGGCCGTACAGATAGGTGCGGTACGCGATGGTCGTGACCGTGCCGATCACCGCCGCCACCACCGCGATCAGCGTCACCGCGGAGACCACGAGCCGGGTCCGCAGCGACCATCTGCGGCCCCTGAAACCGCTCAAGCTACTCACCGGGCTTGATCAGATACCCGGCACCGCGCCTGGTGTGGATCATCGGCGGCCGCCCCGCATCGATCTTCTTCCGCAGATACGAGACATACAGCTCGACCACATTGGCCTGGCCGCCGAAGTCGTAGGACCACACGCGGTCGAGGATCTGCGCCTTGCTCAGCACGCGCCGCGGATTGCGCATCAGAAAGCGCAGCAGCTCGAACTCGGTCGCCGTCAGATGGATGGAGTCCCCGCCGCGGCTGACCTCATGGCTGTCCTCGTCGAGCGTCAGGTCGCCGACCGCCAGCATCGACTCGCTCCGTACGGTCGCCGCGCCCGACCGCCGGATCAGCCCGCGCAGCCTGGCCACGACCTCCTCCAGCGAGAACGGCTTGGTGACATAGTCGTCGCCGCCCGCCGTCAGCCCCGCGATCCGGTCCTCGACCGCGTCCCTGGCGGTCAGAAAGAGCACCGGCACCTCGGGCAGATCGCGGCGCAGCCGCCCCAGCACGGCCAGACCGTCCATGTCCGGCAGCATCACATCCAGCACCACCGCGTCGGGCCGGAAGTCGCGTGCCGTGCGCACCGCGCCCGCGCCGTCGCCGGCGCTGCGCACCTCCCACCCTTCGTAGCGCAGGGCCATCGACAGCAGCTCGCTCAGCGCTGTCTCGTCGTCCACGACGAGTACGCGGACGGGGCTGCCGTCCGGCCTGAGCATTTCGGTACGCCCATGGGGCGAGGTCGCGGTCATGCTCGTACCCTGCGACCCCGCCCTGAGAAGGTCCTTTCCACTTCCTGTGAATTTCCTGAGAATGCGCTAGGAGTGCGGAAGACCGAACAGCCTGGCGCCGTTCTCGTAGCAGACCGCTCGCAGCCAGTCGTCCCCGAGCCCGAGGCCTTCGAGCGCGCGGAGTTGATGGACGTACGGATACGGGATGTTGGGGAAGTCCGTGCCCAGCACGATCCGGTCGCCGAGGTCGGCGAGCCGTGCCCTCTCCCGCTCCGGGAAAGGCGCGAACCGCTCGCTGAAGTCCGTGAAGGCCATCGTCGTGTCCAGTCGCACCTCGCCGTACCGCTCGGCGAGATCCAGGAAGTCCGTGTACTCCGGCATTCCCATGTGCGCGACCACCAGCCGCAGCCGAGGATGCCGCGCGAGCAGCCGGCCCACCGGCTCGGGCCCGGTGTGCTTGCCGGGCGCAGGCCCGGAACCGCAGTGCATCACCACGGGGACCCCGGCCTCGGCGAGCAGCCCCCAGACGGGATCGAGCCGCGCGTCATTGGGGTCGTACGCGCCGACTTGGAGATGCGACTTGAAGATCCGCGCGCCGGTCTCGACCGCCTCTCGTACGTAACGCTCGACGCCGTCCTCCGGGAAGAGGGTCGCCGTATGCACACAGTCCGGTGTGCGCGCCGCGAACTCCGCCGCCCAGCCGTTGAGCCAGGCGGCCATCCCGGCTTTGTGCGGATAGAGCATCGAGGTGAAGGAGCGCACCCCGAACTCGCGCAGCAGAGCGACCCGTCGCTCTTCCTCGTGCCGATAGGTGATCGGCCACTCCAGGCCGGTCAGCGGCCCGGCGGCGTCGAAGTAGGCCCACACCTTCCTGAGGACCTGCTCCGGCATGAAGTGCGTGTGGACGTCGACGAGGCCGGGAAGCCGGAGCCGCTCCCAGAACCTCCGTACGTCCGCCGTCTCGTTGTCGTTCGAACCCTCGGTCCGGCCCTCGATCCGGCCTTCGTTCGAGCCCTCGATCCGGCCGTCAGTCCCGTCAGTCCCGTCAGTCCCGCTCAAAACCGTAACTCCGCTCGACCTTGCCGACATGGACGCTGTAACTCTCGTACCACTCGGCCCGTCCGCGCTTCTGCGCGGCCTGGTGCTCCAGATTCCGCTGCCAGGTGGCGATGGCTTCCTCGTCCCTGAAGTACCCGACGGTGATCCCGAGCCCGCCGGGTGTCCGCGCCGACTCGTACCCGAGGAACCCGGGGACCTCTTCCACCAGTTTCTTCATGCGCTCGGCGGTCTCGCCGTATCCCTCGGGCCGCTCCGTCTGAACCGAGGTGAAGACCACGGTGTAGTAGGGCGGTTCATGTGCCGCGACAGGTTTGATGCTCATGACACTCACCTTCCGTTCCCGGTCACGGAGGTGTCCAGACTCATTGCCCGAAGGGATCCATACGGGATCCAACATTTGACCTTCGGGTCGCACGAGTTGGCAAAGCCGCCGGAATCAGCCGTCAGAAGAGCCCGTCCTGCACGGCGCCGGGAGCGCCCTTCTCGGCGAGGGGCACCGTCACCCCCGCATCGCACTCGGCCCCCACCAGCGCCCACCCGGTCATCAGCCGCGTATCGACCACGACAAGACCGTCACCCGCCGTCCGCAGATGCAGATCGGGCCCGGCGGCCGCCACCAGCAACCCCGCGACCACCCCGCCGTCCACCAGCTCGCGCACCACCCCGGTCGTTGCCGGCAGCCCCTCGAGCCCGAACACCTCGGCGTGATCGACCGCCTCGAAGTCCATCCGCTCCAGCGACTCCGCCCACCCGCCAAGGCCGACCGCGCGCCGGTGCAGCTCTTCGATCTCCGCGGCCCGCTCGACCGCACCCGGCAGCGCGGCCCGTACCGCCCGCTTGTCGGCGTACGGAATCCGGTCCGGCACGCCCAGCGCCGTACGCAGCAGTTCCTCGGTCCGCCGCGCCGCCATCAGCGGCCCGCGCCCCAGCCAGCTGAAGACCACGGCCCCCTGCTCCAAAAGCCGCGCCGCTCCGCGCTCCTCGGCGGTGATCCCTACCTTGACCATGCCAGGACCGAACCAGGCGAGATACACGCGGTACGTCCGCGGGTCGTCGGCGATCGTGTCGGCGGCCACCGAGTGCGCCCGGTCCAGCCGCGCACACTCCGCACACCGCGCCTGCGTCGCCCGCCCGGACACGACGGCCCGCAGGGGGCAGGGATTCCCCCGCGCTCCGACACACCGCCGCTGCCCCTCGGCCTGGAAGCCCAGCTCTTTCCCAGCGGTGAGCGGACTGATCCGCCCGCCCTCCCACTCGAGCACGGGCATCCGCGTCCCGCGGGGCCAGCCGAGCCCCGCACACCGCCACGCCATACACACACCTCCGGCCGAATACGGGGACGCTACCGGAGCGCACGGACCGCGGCCGTGGTTACGCCGGCCGCGACCCTCAATGGGCTGAACACCCGTTCAGTTGTGGCCGGAACTCGTCGCCGTCTAGGCTTGGCGCAGACGCA
>NZ_JBIAQG010000005.1:124651-418732 GCF_042888805.1 Streptomyces sp. NPDC002730 | reverse complement strand
CACAGACGCACAGACGCACAGACGCACAGACGCACAGACGCACAGACGCACAGACGCACAGACGCACAGACGCACAGACGCACAGACGCACAGACGCACAGACGGGCAGACGGGCCAGGACGAGCACCCGACGTCAGGCTCCGCCGTCGGTCCGCGCCTGTTCCGCGATACGCCGCTTGGCCTCGTCCCAGTTGATCGGCAACTGCTCCACCGGGACTTCCCAGAAAGTGAAGGTCGAGCTGCGCATGGTCGCGCGCAGCCCGGTCATGATCCCGCGGTGCGGCTCGGCCTTCGCGTACGCGTAGAGGGCGTCCCGGCTCTCCCACGCGGACAGCGTGAAGAAGACGCGCTTCGTCGGCTGGGCGATGAGGGAAGCACCGAAGGCTCCCGGTGCGGACCGCACCTGCCGCCACGCGGCGAGCGACTTCCAGAAGAAACGCGGCACGTCCCCGAGGGAGCGCACCTCGAAGCGGGAGGCCATGACGAAAGCCTGAGCGCCTGGCGGGGCAGGGTTCGGGGTGACCCAAGGGAGTGTAGGCATGACACTTCTCGCCTTCATGGATAGGCAGTGACACTATCCATATTAGAGAGTGACACTCTCTAATAGCCAGACGAGAGTGGGAACAGTGCGAATTTCCGAGCTGAGCCGCCACAGCGGGGTGCCGATCACAACGATCAAGCACTACCTCCGGGAGGGACTGCTGCCGCCCGGACGGGCGACAGCCGCGACCCAGGCCGAGTACGAGGAGTCGCACGTACGCCGCCTCCGGCTGATCCGCGCCCTCATCGGAGTACGAGGGTTGTCGGTCAACGCCACCAGGGAGCTGCTGAGTGCGGTGTCCGAGCACGAAGCCGACACCCACCAGGTGCTCGGCCTCGTCCTCGGCGCCCGGCCGGTCACCGAGCCGGAGTCCGAGTCCGAGGAGGAGGACCGGCCCGGCATCGCCGACGCGGATGCGCTGCTGACGGAAATGGGCTGGCAGGTCTCGGAACACGCCCCGGCCAAGAGCGTCATCGCCGAAACCCTGGAGACCTTGCGATCACTCGGTGTCGACTACGACTGGCGGTCCCTTCTCCCCTACGCAACCCTCGCCGAGCGCACCGCCGCCCACGATCTCGATCAACTGGACGACACCACCGACCCCCTGGAACAGGCCGAACGAGCCCTGCTGCTGACCGTGTTGCTGGAGCCGGCCCTCCTGGCGCTGCGACGCCTCGCACAGGAGGACGAGTCGGCCAAAAGGTACGGCGGCTGACGAGGGGACCCGCGAGGGCGGTTGCCGTCAGCCGCCACCGTCGGAGCAAAGGCCAAAGGCCAGAGGCCCCGTCGATTTCTCGACGGAGTACGCTCGCTCGATCTCGCCCAGATATTGCCCCAGGTGGAAGCGGACCTCCTCGATCACCCTGTGGTGGCGGTCCGGATACATCAACTCGCTCCAAACGACCGTCTCACCGCGTAGTCGCACTCGGATGCGGAGCCCCGAAGAGCCCGACTCGGAATGTTCCTGAGACGCCAGGCCGACACTGCGGGCGGCATCCGTCGGGTAGAGCGGTCCACCGGGCCGGAGAAGCTGCTTCGGGTGTATGCCCACGACCCTGCTGTCGCTGCGCGCGATCAAGTCGAGGCCGTCGACAAAAAGGTACGTGTGCGTGGCAGTGCATACGGGTGGCCCAGGGCAAGTGCCGATGAGCAACGTGCTGATCCGACTGCGGCTTTGGCGATCGGGCGACCCGACCCGAAGCGCATGCGGGGACCTACGCGACATTGACCCTTCGTGGCATCATGCGCCGATCATACTGTTGGCGGCCGCACGCCCACCGGGACGGACGGCCGCCGAAGCCTGCCGGGGCCGGGGGCCCGCGACCCTAGTTGGCCAGCCAGTCCGTGAGGGTCACGGGACGGTCGGTGAGCACGCGGAGGTTCCCGCCGTCGGCGGCGTCGACATAGGCGCCGCTTGTGCCGGCGAAGTCGTCGACGGCGGTGAAGGCGATCCGGTTGCCGTCGGGGGAGAAGACCGGGTTCTGGACGCCGGAGAGGGGCATCGGCCACTGCGGCTCGGTGGCGGCGCCGGTCGCGACGTCCGTGATGCGCAGACCGTGCCCGGTGGAGTGGACGACGCGCCGCCCGTCGGGGGACCAATCGGCGGGCGTCGACAATGCCTGGTGGTCGGTTGTGACGGCGCGGACCTCGCGGGTGGCCAGGTCCAGAATGTAGACGTCCGAGCCGTACTCCCAGCCGCTGGGCGTCTCGTACGAGGTGGCCTTCAGGAAGGCGATGCTCCGGCCGTCCGGGGAGAACGTGCCGCGGCTGCCGGAGGTGAGCACCTCAGCACCGGTGCCGTCCGTGGCGATCCACTCCAGGCCGCGTGGGCTGTCGTAGACGATCCGCTTACCGCTCGGGGACCAGTCAGGGTGTCCGACGTACGGCGCGGTGGCGTCTTCGGGCTGGACGCCCTCGGCCAGGACGCGCCGGTCGCTGCCGTCGGCGTCGGCGATCACCAGGTCGCGGGCGTACATGCAGCCCTCGTCCTGCGGTATGCACGTGGCCCGGCGTTGGATGTACGCCACTCGGGAGCCCTTGGGCGAGAGGACCCCGTCCTCCGCGGCCTGGGCGAACGTGGTGGTGACGGAGCCGGTCGCCGGGTCCAGCGCGACGGTGGCGGGCGACCCCGCGGAGTAGTCCGTGGCGGTGATCCGGCCCGCCTCCACCGCTCCCCCCGCGCTGGCGGTCCCCACGAGTGACAGGCTCGTCGCAACCGCGAGCCCGACTGTCAACGCAGCGTGTGTGAAGCGCACATGCGCTCCTTCCGTGATTTCGTGGACCGGCCGTACCGGCCCTACTAATGCACAGCGCAAACCGATCAAGAAACGTCACGTCCGGCCCACGCCCAATCGGCACAGGGCACGTCGAAGGCCCTGTCCGTCCGGACGGGACGTTCAGCGGAGGCTGCCGCGCCGCTCGATGTGAACCGGCGGGACGGTCGCTGAGGTCTCCGGGCAGGTCAGCCGGGGTCCTACGGTTGGCGGCGGCCGGATGCGGCCGCTGTCCGTGCTTCGCTGCTGTACGCGCAATGCAAGAAGCCCCCCGGATTTCTCCGAGGGGCCTCTCAACTGTGTGCACTCGGCAGGATTCGAACCTGCAACCTTCTGATCCGTAGTCAGATGCTCTATCCGTTAAGCTACGAGTGCTCGGCGTCCCGGGCTTTTCTGCCTGGTCGGCGTTGCGGGAACAACATTACATGACCCGCGCCGTCAGGTGAAATCCGTTAACCAAACCCATCCCGACCTGCGAAAACGCCGCAGAAACGCCTGCAGAACACCTTCCGAAACACCTGCCGGAACGACCGAAGCCCCGACCATCAGGACGGGGCTTCGGTGATCAACTGGCGGAGGCGGAGGGATTTGAACCCTCGATGGGCTTTAAGACCCAAACCGCATTAGCAGTGCGGCGCCATAGACCGGACTAGGCGACGCCTCCAGCACACCCGCGCGGGCGCGAGTGGTGCGTGCAGATGATGACACAGCCCAGCGGGGTGTCACCAATCGCTGCCCACGGTACTAGGGACGTGGGCCGCAGAGCAAAGTCCGGCCCCTCCGGGAGTCCGGCCGGTCCGGGAGACGTCCCTCGAAGAGCGCAGTCCGGTTGCGCAACGCCCGGACGCGACGAGCGTTAGAGAGTGCGGGGCCTCTCGGTCCCAGCAGGACCCCGTGACTCTCCAGCTCCAGGAGCTCCCATGCTGCGCCAGCTCGTCCTCACCGCAACCGCGTCCCTCGCCGCGCTCGGCGCCGCCCTGCCCGCCGCCGCTGCGGCGCCCCTTCCGCTGCTGAAGGCGCCGGACAAGCTGACCGTGATCGTCTCCGAGACCGGGAACAGGCGGACCGACGGGCGGTACGAGCTGGCGTGCGGGCCCGCCGGCGGGACGCACCCCACGGCGCAGGCCGCCTGCGACCGGCTCGACCAGCTTGCGCGGGAGAGGCAGGACCCCTTCGCGCCGGTGCCCGAGGACCGAATGTGCACCGAGCAGATGGGCGGGCCGGCCACCGCACACGTCACCGGAACCTGGCAGGGACGGCGCGTCGACGCCACCTTCAGCCGGACCAACGGCTGTGAAATCTCGCGCTGGCGGACGATCGAACCGGTACTGCCGAACACCAGGTCATAGGCCCGGGCGTGCGCCGTGTGCACACAACATTGGTGAGAGCTCCCCCTCATCCGCCGTCGCGTCCGCATCCGCTGCCTTTAGACTCCCTCCAGTGACAGGCTGAAGTCCGAGGAGCAAGATGGGACCGGCCCGTCCGCAATATGCAGTAGGTCAGGGAGGAAGCGTCGTCGTGAGCAGCAGGCCATCCCGAGGCGCTGCTCGCCTCGCAGCCATACTCGACGCCCTTCCGGACGGGCTCGTGCTCGTCAACTGCAATGGCACGGTCGTCAATGCCAACACCATTGCCCTCGAACTCTTCGAGACGCCCGGCACCGCCCTCGTCGGACGCGGGCTGCTCGATCTGCTGCCCTCCTTCGACTCTCGGCTGATTCCCGGCTCCATGCGGCGACCCGAAGCCGCGGACGAGCGGGGCCGCACCAAGCCGGCCCGGATGGTCGCGCGGCGCACGGACGGCAGTGAGTTCCCGGTCGAGGTGACCAGCGCCAGCCTTGAGGACGGGCACGAGGCCTATGCCTCGTCCCCCGGATACACCGGCGACGAGCTGCTGATGCTCGTCGTACGGGATCTGTCGGGCACCGTGGACACCGAAGCGGAGCTGGCGCGTTCGCAGCGGCAGACCGAGATGATCCTTCGGGCCGCGTCCGAGGGCGTCGTCGGCACGGACACCGACGGGCGGGTCGTCCTGGTCAATCCGGCCGCCGCGCAGATCCTGGGGTTCCGGGCGAGCGACCTGGGCGGCCAGGAGCTCCACCCGCTGATCCTGCACTCGCGCGCGGACGGCGAGCCGTTCCCGTACGAGGAATCGCCGCTCGCGGACACGCTCAAGTCCGGCCGCAAGCATCGGGTGCGCGGGCAGGTGCTGTGGGCGAAGAACGGTTCGAAGGTGGCCGTCGATCTGACGACCGCGCCGGTACGGGACGGGGACCAGCTCGTCGGCGCGGTGATGACCTTCACCGACCGGCGTCCGTACGAGGAGCTGGAACAGCAGCACTCGGCGGAACTCGCGGAGACGACCGAACGGTTCACGGCCGAGATCGAGGAGACGACCGAGCGGCTCACGTCCGAGCTGGCGGACAGGTCGGAGCGGTACGCGGCCGAGATCGAGGGGCGCACTGAGCGGTACGAGGAGCTGGCCGCCCGGCATGCCCAGCTGACCGCAGTGCTCGGCGAGTCGCTGCGCGGGCCGCTGGAGGAACTGCGTGCCGAACTGGGCACGCTGGCCGCCGACCCGGCCGGACAGCTGTGGCCCGAGGCGAATCAGATCCTGCACCATCTGGCTGCCGGTTATGCCCGGATGACAACGCTTGTCGACAATGTGCTCGGCTTCCAGCGGCTCGACACGGGCGCGGAAGAGCTGAACAAGGCGAACGTGCTGCTCGACGCGGTCGTCGCGGCCGGGATCGAGGGCGCGATCGAACTGATCGGGCCCGGGCGGGCGCAGTTCGCGGTGCACGCGCCGCCGATAGAGGCCGAGGTGGACGGAGCTCGGCTGGCGACGGCACTTGCGCATCTGGTCGCGGACGTGGCCGGGGTCGACTCGACCGGCAAGGCCCGGGTGGTCCCGGGCGGCGTGTACGTGGACTCGACGGTCGTGGTGGCGGCGGCCCAGCGCGGTGAGGTCGTACGGATCGAGGTGCGGGGGCCGTTCGCCGGGGGAGACCCGGTGCACGAGCCGATCGTGCGGGGGATCGTACGGGCGCACGGCGGCGTGCTGCAGACGCACGAGGTGCCGGGGATGAGCGGCAGCGCGTACGTCCTGGAGGTGCCGCTCGGCGAGGGCGCGGGGACCGTGACGGCGTCGCAGGAGGCTGGTCCGGAGACCGGTGCGCTTGCGGAGACCGGTGCGCTTGCGTTGCCGGAACAGCCGACGGGATCCGCACCGGGTACGTCCGGCGGGGGCGGCGGGCGGCGGCGCGCGCGCAGAGCCTCTACGGATGCGTTCCTGGAGAGCCCCGTGGCCATGGAGGACCCCGTGGCGGCGCAGCCGACCGGGCGGCGCCGGGGCCATGCGGAGAAGCCTCAGCAGGAGCTGATCCCGGCACAGGATTCGGGTTCGCGTGCGGGCTCGGGCTCGGGTTCGGGCAGTGGCGGAACCGGGCGGCGACGTGGGCGGCCGAGCCCGGCCGAGCAGGCCACGACGGCTGCAGCCGTTGTCGCAGGGACCCTTGAGCCGACCGAGGGTTCGGTGGTGACGGCCGCGGAGGGCGCGGCCTCGACCGGGCGCGCGGCGCTCGGCCAGGCGGTGCCCCCGCAGGGCGTGCCCGTCGACGCACAGGGTTCGGGCGCGTCGGGGCGGCGCGTTGGCGAGGGCGGGCTGCCCGAGCTGTCCGCCGCGCCAGTTGCCGCACCTGCCGCTTCCACTACTGGTCCGGCCGAGGCACGGCCGGCCGGACGCCGGGCCAGGCGGGCACTGGCGGCCGCTCCGGCCGAGGTGGAGAGCGGCCGCAGCGCGTTCGCGCTCCCGCCGGCCGAGGCCGACCGGGTCCGGCCGATCCCGCCGACGGCCGGTGAGGCGGACGCCTCGCTGCCGGGCCGGCACGATGCCGTACGCACCGAGCCGGGCACCGAACACCACACGCCACCGCAGCAGCATCCCGTGCCGACGGGCCGCCGTCGCGCCCGCAAGGAAGAGGCTCAGCCGCTGCCGGGCCGGGCGCCGGAGACCCTTCAGGCACCGGAAGCAGCCGGGCAGGTGCCCGCCGCCGCGCAGCCGGAATGGGCGGAGAACGGCTCCTCGGGCACCGGCCTCGCCGCGATCGCCTCGGGCGGCCGGCAGCCGACCGCCGCGGATGACTCGACCGGTCAGCACTCGGCCACCGCGGACGGCGAAGCCGCCGTGGAGAACGCGAAGGAGACCGTTCAGGACACCGGTTCCGTATCCCTGCCGCTGCCGCTGCCGCTGCCTGCCGAGGTGCCGGCACAGCCGGTCGCCGCGCGCGCCGCGCAGCCCCTGCCCGCCGAGGCGCCGGTCTCGGCCGACTCGACACAGGGCCGGGCGTTCAGCGTGCGCACGCTCGGTCAGGGCGTGCCGTTCTCGCAGCAGATCGCCCAGCAGCAGAACCAGACGCTCGGCGCCGGCCGCCGCCGCAAGCTGGCCACACCGCCGGACGGCGAGCGGCCCGAACCCGCCGCGCGTCCGCACCCGCAGGCCCCCGCGCAGAACGGGCCGCGGCTGCCCGCCGCCCAGGCGGAGGGCCGGGCGTACGCGATCGGTGCGCCCGACGAGGGCGCGGAGGGACCCGAGCCGCTGGACGGCCCGGGCGGCGCGGTCGAGGTGGCCAACCGGCCGCAGCCGCAGCCCGTCGACGACGAACTGCCCCCGGAGCCGCTGGACAACCCGCGTCGGCTGCTGGTCTGGCCCGCGCCCGACGTCTCCACACAGCAGGCGTTGAGCGACCGCGGCTACCGCCCGGTGGTCGTGCACTCGCGCGAGGAGGTCGACGCGCAGATCGCGGCCTTCCCGGCAGCGCTCTTCGTCGACCCGCTGACCGGACCGATCACACGGACCGCGCTCCAGTCCCTGCGCCAGGCAGCCGTGGCCGCGGAGGTGCCGGTGCTGGTGACGGCGGGCCTCGGGCAGGCGACGCGGGAGGCCGCGTACGGCGCGGATCCTGCCGTGCTGCTCAAGGCACTGGCTCCGCGCGACAGCGAACAGCACCCCTCGCGCGTGCTGTTGATCGAGGAGCACGAGGAGATCGCGCTCGCGCTGACGGCCACGCTGGAGCGGCGCGGCATGCAGGTCGCCCGGGCGGGTGCGGACACGGACGCGGTCACGCTCGCCACCCAGGTGCGGCCGAACCTGGTGGTGATGGACCTGATGCAGGTACGCCGCCGGCGCGCGGGGATCATCGACTGGCTGCGCGCGAACGGCCAGCTGAACCGCACCCCGCTGGTCGTCTACACCTCGGCGGGCCTCAACCAGGCGGAACTGCCGCGGCTCTCGTCCGGCGAGACGGTGCTCTTCCTCGCGGAACGCTCCACGAGCAGCGAGGTTCAAGCCCGCATCGTGGACCTGCTGGCAAAAATCGGCACGAACTGACAGGCATCAAGTAGCGCAAAAGGGGCGACAGTCATGACTGCCGCCCCTTCCTCGCTCTTCAACCGGCCAGCGGCTCTTGCATCGGCTAGAGCCGGGTGACGTCCAGCTCGCCGTCCGCGTACTGCTTGCGGATCACCTTCTTGTCGAACTTGCCGACGCTCGTCTTCGGCACCGCGGGCACGATCGCCCACCGCTCCGGCAGCTGCCACTTGGCGAGCCTCCCGGCGAGGAAAGCCTTCAGCGACTCGTAGTCGGCGCTCGAGCCCTCCTTCAGCACCACTGTCGCCAGCGGCCGCTCACCCCACTTGTCGTCCGGGACGGCGACGACCGCGGCCTCCGCGACCT
The DNA here is from genome assembly GCF_042888805.1 of Streptomyces sp. NPDC002730. Lineage (NCBI taxonomy): Bacteria > Bacillati > Actinomycetota > Actinomycetes > Kitasatosporales > Streptomycetaceae > Streptomyces > Streptomyces sp. NPDC002730. The sequence goes on along the minus strand of NZ_JBIAQG010000005.1, from coordinate 410,185 downwards.
CCGGGTGTGCCATCAGCGCATTCTCGAGTTCGACGCTCGAGATCCACTCGCCGCCGGACTTGATGACGTCCTTCGCACGGTCGGTCAGTGTCAGAAAGCCGTCCGGGCTTATGACGCCGACATCGCCGGTCCTCAGCCAGCCGTCCTCGCTGAACTTGTCCGCGGGCCTGAAGTCGTCACCGCCCGCGCCGCCGTAGTACGCGCCCGCGATCCAGGTCCCGCGCACCTCCAGCTCACCGGCCGACTCGCCGTCCCACGCCAGGAACTCGCCGCCGGGGCCGACCAGCCTGGCCTGGACGCCCGCCGGGAAACGGCCCTGGGTGATGCGGTACGGCCACTCCTCCTCCGCGCTCAGACCCGCCGGCGGGTGAGCCATCGTGCCGAGCGGGGAGGTCTCCGTCATGCCCCAGGCGTGGCAGAGCCGTACACCGAGCTTGTCGTAGGCCTCCATCAGCGCCGGCGGACAGGCCGAGCCGCCGATGGTGACCTGCTTCATGGAGCTCAGGTCCCGGGGGTGGGCGGTGACTTCGGCCAGCAGGCCCTGCCAGATGGTGGGGACGGCCGCGGCGTGCGAGGGCTTCTCGCGCTCGATCATCTCGGCGAGCGGCGCGGGCTGCAGGAAGCGGTCGGGCATCAGCATGTTGATGCCGGTCATGAACGTGGCGTGCGGCAGGCCCCATGCGTTGACATGGAACTGAGGGACCACCACGAGCGTCGTGTCCCGGTCGGTCAGCCCCATCGACTCGGTCATGTTGACCTGCATGGAGTGCAGATAGAGGGAGCGGTGGGAGTAGACGACGCCCTTGGGGTCGCCGGTGGTGCCCGAGGTGTAACACATGGCCGCCGCGGTGCGCTCGTCCAGCTCCGGCCAGTCGAAGGTGGTCGGGCGGCCGGCGATCAGCTCCTCGTACTCGTGCACCTGCGCCTGTGCGTCGGCGAGCAGGGCGCGGTCACCGGGGCCGGAGACGACAATGTGCTCGATCGTCGGCAGATCCGGCAGCAGCGGCGCGAGCAGCGGCAGCAGCGAGCCGTTGACGATGACGGCGCGGTCGGCGGCGTGGTTGACGATCCACACCAGCTGCTCCGCGGGCAGACGGAGGTTGAGCGTGTGCAGTACGGCACCCATGGAGGGAATCGCGAAGTACGCCTCGACATGCTCGGCGTTGTTCCACATGAGGGTCGCGACGCGCTGGTCGCCGACGATTCCGAGTTCGTCACGCAGGGCATTGGCCAGTTGGGCCGCCCGCCCGCCGATCTCCGCGAAACTGCGGCGCTGCGGCTCGGCCTCCCCCGTCCAGGTGGTGACCTGTGACTTTCCGTGGATCGTCATCCCATGCTGAAGGATGCGGGTCACAGTCAGCGGTACGTCCTGCATGGTGCTCAGCACGGCGTCCTCCCGGTGGGCGCTAGCGCTACGTGGCAGTTAAAGGTTGTGCAGATTCTGCTCACGTACCGCGCGGTATGTCACTACCCAGGGGTAATGAATCGCCACACAGGATCAGCTCACATCGGCGCGCCGACGCGGCGCGGGCCTGCCGTGTCGGCGCGGTGCCCGGGGCCGACCGCGCCACCGGCGTGGCGGCAGCGTGGCGGCAGGGCACGGGCGACAGCGTGGCGTCAGCGCACGGGCGACAGCTCCGGGTCCTCGCGGAGCTTGCCGAGCGCCCGCGACACCGCGCTTTTGACCGTGCCGACCGACACCCCGAGCACCTCGGCCGTCTGGGCCTCGCTGAGATCCTCGTAGTACCGCAGCACGACCATCGCGCGCTGTCGGTCCGGCAGCTTCATCACGGCACGCCACATCGCGTCGTGCAGCGCCTGCTGCTCGGCGGGATCGGGCGTGGGTACCGTCTCCGGCTCGGGCAGCTCGTCGCAGGCGAACTCGTCGACCTTGCGCTTGCGCCACTGCGAAGTGCGGGTGTTGAGCAGGGCACGGCGGACATAGCCGTCGAGCGCCCGGTGGTCCTCGATCCGCTCCCACGCGACATAGGTCTTGGTGAGCGCGGTCTGCAGCAGGTCCTCGGCATCGCTCGGGTTCGCGGTGAGCGAGCGGGCGGTACGCAGCAGTACGGGCCCCCGCGCCCGTACATACGACGAAAACGATGAGTAGGGCGCATACGACGGCACCGGCGCGGCGGCCTTCGAAGCGCTTGTGCAGACTGGCGTGGTCATAGGTCCACGCTAGGAGCGGGTACTACTGTCGCGGATCGGCCCCAGGTCCCGAAGCGTTGTCCGCCTCAGGTTGTACGGGTGGTGCTGCCCTCACCTCCTGAAGGTGGAGGAGACCCTCAGGGATCGGATACGGGCTACGGGAGCATCCGCCATATTCCGGTCGGTCTCAGCCGTCCGCGCCCAGAATCAATCCGGATGTGGGAACGCCGGTGCCTGCCGTGACCAAGGTCCTGGCCGCGCCCGGTATCTGGTTCACCGAGGTGCCGCGCAGCTGTCTGACCGCCTCCGCGATGCCGTTCATCCCGTGCAGATACGCCTCGCCGAGCTGACCGCCGTGTGTGTTCAGCGGCAGGGTGTCCGCGGCCACGAACTCCGCCGCCTCTCCCGGCTTGCAGAACCCGAACTCCTCCAGCTGCATCAGTACGAAGGGGGTGAAGTGGTCGTAGATGATGCCCACGTCCATGTCGCGGGGGGCCAGCCCGGAGGTCTGCCAGAGCTGCCGGGCGACCACGCCCATCTCGGGCAGGCCGGTGAGGTCGTCGTGGTAGAAGCTGGTCATCTGCTCCTGAGCCCGGGCGGCGCCCTGCGCGGCGGCGACGATCACCGCGGGCGGCTGTGGCAGATCCCGCGCCCGCTCGGCGCTGGTGACGACGATCGCCTGGCCGCCGTCGGTCTCCTGGCAACAGTCGAGGAGACGCAGCGGTTCGACGATCCAGCGCGAGTCGGCATGGTCGGCGAGAGTGATCGGCTTCTCGTAGAAGTACGCGGCGGGGTTGTTCGCGGCATTGCGGCGGTCGGTGACGGCGACATGACCGAACGCCTCGGGCGCGAGCCCGTACGTGTGGAGATAGCGCTGGGCGGCCATGGCGACCCAGGAGGCCGGCGTGAGCAGCCCGAACGGCAGGTTCCAGCCGAGCGCCGCGCCCTCGGCGGACGGCTCCCGGTGCTGCACGCCGGAGCCGAAGCGGCGAACGGAACGCTCATTGAACGCCCGGTAGCAGACGACGACTTCGGCGACGCCCGCGGCGACAGCGAGTGCGGCCTGCTGCACGGTGGCGCACGCCGCGCCACCGCCGTAGTGGATACGGGAGAAGAAGGACAGCTCACCGATGCCGGCCGCCTGGGCGACGGTGATCTCGGGGCTGGTGTCCATGGTGAACGTGACCAGGCCGTCGACATCGACGGGGGAGAGGCCCGCGTCGTCGAGGGCGACGTGCACCGCTTCGACGGCCAGCTTCAGCTCGCTGCGGCCCGAGTCCTTGGAGAACTCGGTCGCCCCGATGCCGGCGATGGCCGCCCGGCCGCCCAGCGCGTCCCGGCTGCGGATGCTCATGCGTCACCCTCCGGAAGGATCCCGGGCAGAGTCACGGTCACGGAGCCGGTGACGTGGTTGCCGATGCCGTTGGCCCCTATGACCCGCACATGGGCCGTGCAGCCGTCGACGGAGGTGACGGTTCCGCTCAACACCATGGTGTCTCCCGGGTAGTTGGGCGCCCCCAGCCGGATGGCGACCTTGCGGAGCACCGCATGTTCGCCGAAGCAGTCGGTGATGTACCGGCCGACCAGGCCGTTGGTGGTCAGGATGTTCATGAAGATGTCCGGGGAGCCCTTCTCCTTCGCGAGCTCCGTGTCGTGGTGCACATCCTGGTAGTCGCGGGAGGCGACGGCCCCGGCGACAATCAGGGTGCGGGTGATGGGGATGGTGAGCGGCGGGAGTTCGTCACCGGCTTTCACGCGATGGCTCCTTTGCGAGCAACTGGCCCAGTTCGGCGAGGAGTTGTGAACCGCATCCGAGGTAGGCGTCCAACTGGCGCCCCCACAGGAAGTGCCGGTGGACGGGATGGTCCAGATCGGCACCCGTCCCGCCGTGCAGATGCTGCCCGGCGTGGACGACGCGTTTGCCGGCCTCGGAGGCCCACCATGCGGCGGTCAGTGCCTCGGCGGCCGCGTCCAGGCCCTCGTCCTGCCGCCAGGCGGCTTCGTAGGCCGTGACCCGTATCGCCTCGGTGTCCATGTACGCGTCGGCAGCGCGCAGCAGCACACCCTGATGGGTGGAGAGGGCGCGCCCGAACTGCTGACGGGTCGAGGTGTACGCGACGGCCCGGGCGAGCGAGCCCGCGCACACTCCGGCCTGCAGCCCCGCGAAGGCGGTACGGCCCAGGGACAGTACGGACTCATACGCACCTGGCCCGCCGAGCCGCTCGCCCGCCGTCCCGGACAGGACGAGCCGCCCAGCAGCCCAGGGCGCGGTGGTCTCCACCTCCGTCACCTCCGCGTCGGCGGTCCGTACGAGCCACAGCGCCCGGTCTGTGTCGGGGACCAGGACGTGGGTGGCGTCCCGCAGCCACGGCACGAACGGCAGCGAGCCACTCAACCGCCCGGGCGCAGCGGTCCGTACAGCACCGCCCGCCGGGAACGCCCCGGTCGCCACCGCCGTACCCTCCCGGAGAGCGGGCAGCAGCCGGGCCCGCTGCCCGTCCGTGCCGTGCGCGGACACTGCCAGCACTCCGTACACAGAGGTCGCCGCGAAGGGCACCTGCGCGGTGGTCCGCCCCTGCTCCTCCAACACCAGCACCAGCCCGAGCAGGCCTATGTCCTCGACGGCCCCGGGCAGCCCCGCCGCACACAGCGCCTTCCACAACTCCGTGTCCGTCCCGGTCCCGGCGGCGGCCAGCCGCTCATGTGTGGAGAGATCGCCGAAAATCTGCGCCGCCAGCTCCTGCGCGGCGGACTGCTCCTCCGTGGGCGTGAAGTCCATCAGCCCTCACCCCTGTCCGAGGCCCGGAAGACCGGCAGCTCCAACTCCTGGTCCACCCACAGGAATTCCAGCTGCACGGACATTCCGATCCGCACCTTGTCGTACGGCACGCCGACCACATTGCTGACCATGCGGACACCTTCCGACAGCTCGATCAGCCCAACCGCGTACGGCGGATCGAAGGCCGGGAACGGCGGATGGTGCATCACCACGTACGAGTAGACGGTCCCCGCGCCGCTCGCCTCGACCGTGTCCCACGCGGGCGACCCGCACGCACCGCATCCCGGCAGCCACGGGAAGCGCAGTGTCCCGCACCCCTCGCAGCGCTGGATCAGCAGCCGGTGCTCCGCCACCCCTTCCCAGAACCCGGCGTTGTCCCGGTTGATCACCGGCCGCGGCCGCTTGCCCGCCCCCTTCGGTTTCCGCCGGGCCGGCGCGTACTTGAGGATCCGGAACCGGTGCGTACCCGCCGGCTCCCCGTCCGCCCAGACGTCCATTCGCGTGGTGACGAAGTGGCCCGTGCCCAGCTTCGTCGTCTTGAGCTCCGAAACCGACTCGATCACCGCGTCGAACGTGATCCGGTCCCCCGGCCGCAGTGGCCGCAGATACTCCTGCTCACAGTCGGTCGCGACCACCGAGGTGTACCCCGCCCCGTCCAGCAGTGCGAACAGCTCGTCCTGCGCCGGGGACCGGTCCGTGTGCCCCGACAGACCGCCCATCGTCCACGCCTGCAGCATCGTCGGCGGCGCTGTGGCGTCCGGCCCGGCATACGCGGGGTTGGTGTCCCCCATCGCCTCGCACCAGTGCCTGATCATCGGCTCATTGACCAGGTCCTTGCCCACGCCCGAGACGGTGGCCGGCCGCCCCTCGTACGCCTTCAGCCGTGCGTACAACTCATCAGTCACCCTTTCCCCTCCGGTCATCTCTTCCCCCTCTTCATACCGAGCCGCATCGTCGCGACGATCTCCCGCTGCACCTCGCTCACCCCGCCCCCGAAGGTGTTGATCTGCGCCGCTCTGTTCATCCGCTCCAGCTCCCCGTCCCCCAGCGAACCGATGTCGAGCGAGCCCGGCGAACCGGCCCGGATCAGCCCCGCCTCCCCCGTGATTTCCTGGCACATTCGATACACCTCCACGGCGGATTCGGTTCCCACGAATTTCACGCCGCTCGCATCGCCGGGTGCCAGCCGGCCTGCCCCCACATCCCCCACCAAACGCCAGTTGAGCAGGCGTGTTGCCGACAGCCTGGCGTGCACCTCGGCCGCCCGGAATTGCACCCATGACTCGTCAATTCGGCGCTCACCCGTCACTGGATCAGGTGTACGCGCGCGCTGCAGTGCCGCCTCGTAGAAGTCCTCGGCCTGCATCCCGATCGCCGCCAGCGCCACCCGCTCATGGTTGAGCTGGTTGGTGATCAGTCCCCAGCCGCCGTTCTCCTCGCCGACCAGATTCGCGGCGGGCACCCGTATCCCGTCGTAGTACGTCGACGTCGTAGTCAGGCCGCCCACCGTCTCGATCGGCGTCCAGGCGAAACCCGGTGCGTCGGTCGGCACCAGGATGATCGAGATGCCCTTGTGTTTGGGTGCCTGAGAGTCCGTACGGCATGCGAGCCAGATCCAGTCCGCGTTCTGGCCGTTGCTGGTGAAGATCTTCTGTCCGTCGACGACCCAGGAATCGGAGTCAGCGGTGCGCTCCCGCACGGCGCGCGTCCGCAGCGAGGCGAGGTCGGTCCCGGCCTCCGGCTCGCTGTAGCCGATCGCGAAGACGAGGTCGCCGCTGAGGATGCGCGGCAGGAAGAACGACTTCTGCTCGGCGGTGCCGAACTTCATCAGGGTCGGTCCGACGGTGTTCAGGGTCACCATGGAGACGGGCGCGCCGGCCCGGTACGCCTCGTCGAAGAAGACGAACTGCTCGTCGGGACCGCGCCCCTGACCTCCGTACTCGACGGGCCAGCCGAGCCCGAGCATGCCGTCCGCGCCGATCCGCCGCAGCAGTCGGCGCTGCTCCGCTCCGGCGTCGGCGGGCGGCGGTCCGTCCGGCATCACATCGCGGAAGTACGAACGAAGTTCGGTGCGCAGCTGCTGCTGCCGCTCCGTCGGGGCGAGGTGCACGGCGGCCGCCTCCCGGGCGTACGGATCAGGATTTCTGACTGTCCGTCAGATCTGCGTCCGCTGTCAAGGTCACCGCCATGAAGACCCACCACCCCACCCGCACAACCGCCTGCGCGACGGCACCGAAGTACCGTCGCGCAGGCAGTGGTTCACCCCTTGGTCAAACCCCCCATCGGGCCGGCCGTCACCAGAGATTCGTGAAGTTCACGACGGCGTTGGACTGGTCGATGTCCGTGAAGCCGAAGCCGTTCACACTCGCGGTGTTGCTCTGGTTGGACGCGCCTGCGCCGCTCGCCACCTGCTGGGTGGTGGTCGAGTTGCCGTAGTTGTCTCCACCGACACCGCTGCCGATGATCGAGGCCACGGTCGCATTCGATCCGTCGTCCGCGAAGGCGCCGTTGTCGGCCTGGGCAATGCCCGAGAACAGGGCTGCCGTGAGGGGCAGAGCGGCGACAGCGGCGAGGACGCGGGCGGTGCGGATGCTTGCCATGTCATTTCCTCCAGGAACCAGAACTGCAGAAGTACGGCTAGTTCCAAGGCAGTTGGCCTACCGCCCCGGATCGTGGTCACGACGTCGCGAGATCAGAATTGCCCACCGAATCCCAGGCGAACCACCCCGGAGGCCCCAATTCCCCCTCAAGCGTGATGACATGTCGATAAACCCCCTTCGGCCCACAGAACCCCGACCCGGGGCGGAACGGACCCGGAACGGACCCGAGCCGGGCCCGGGAGCAACCCGGGAGCGACCGGGACACGACCACCGGGCCCGGTCGCCGCAAGAGATGAACCGTTCCGGCACGTTTTCGGGCAATCTCTCCCCCTTCCCTTCTTCGAACACTCGTACGAACATAGAGGTATGGCCACCACCGACCGGCAGTCCGTCACCCTGGCCCTCGCCCACGCTCTTTCCGCCGCCGAGCGCGGGCTCCCCGTCATACCCCTGTCCCCCACCAAGCTCCCCGCCCTGCGCTCTCCCCACCGTGGCGACCCCGAGCCGGTCCTGTGCCGCGGCGAATGCGGCCTCCCGGGCCATGGCGTCCACGACGCGACCACCGACCCCGCGGGCGTACGCGCCCTCTTCGCCGCCGCTCCCTGGGCCACCGGCTACGGCATCGCCTGCGGGCGGCCACCGCACCATCTGATCGGCATCGACCTCGACACCAAGTCCGCCACCTCATCGACCGACTCCGTGTCCGCGCTCCAGCACCTGGCCCTGCGGCATCTGTTCACGATCCCGGAGACGGTCACGGTCCTCACCCCCAGCGGCGGCCGCCACCTCTGGCTGACCGGACCGCCCGACGTCGTCGTCCCGAACTCCGCGAGCCGGCTCGCCCCCGGCATCGACGTCCGCGGCGCAGGCGGCTACCTCGTGGGCCCCGGCTCGGTCTCCGCCCACGGCGCGTACCGCCTCGCTCCCGGTACCGCCGAGCTGGCACCCGCACCCTGCCCCCGCGCACTCCTCCGCCTTGTCGCACCCCCGGCACACCCCCACCACCCCACCCGCACCGCACCGTCCCGACCACCCCAGGGCCACGGTCAGGGCCAAGGCCTGGTCCAGTTCGTGCTCGCGGCGCACGAGGGCCAGCGCAACACTCGGCTGTTCTGGGCGGCTTGCCGCGCGTACGAGAACGGCTTCGGCGAGGAACTCGCGGACGCCCTCACCGATGCGGCGGTCCACGCGGGCCTCACCGAACGCGAAGCCCGGGCGACGATCGCCTCGGCCGACCGACTGACCTCGGGCCGCCGCCACTGACCCGGTGCCCCTCCGCGGTCAGCCGGACCGGCCCCGGCCCCCGCGTGCCCTGCTCTGCACTGGCCCACCCGCCCGGTCGGGCCCACCCTGGATACAGGGGGGCACGATCCCGCCCGCAGGTGACTCACGGAGACCCGCCATGAGCATTCACAAGGTCGGAAGGGACATCACCGTACTCAGCGATTGCCTGGAGGTGCCCGGGATCGGCTTCCTCCCGGTCAACGCCTTTGTCCTGCACGCCGCCCAGCCCGTCGTCGTCGACACCGGCCTCGGGCTCCCCGACCGGAACTTCGTCGAGACGCTCAGCTCGGCCCTCGACCCCGCCGACGTACGGTGGATCTGGCTCACCCACCCCGATCGCGACCACACCGGCGGACTGTTCGATCTGCTCGCCGCCGCTCCCCACGCGCGCGTGGTGACCACGTTCATCGGCGCCGGGCTCATGTCCACCGAGCGGCCGCTGCCGCTCGACCGTATCTGCCTGGTCAACCCCGGCCAGACCCTGGACGCCGGAGACCGCGCCCTCATGGCCTTCCGGCCACCGCTGTTCGACAACCCCGCCACCGTCGGCTTCTACGACGAGCGATCGGCGGCCTGCTTCAGCTCCGACTGCTTCGGCGCGCCCATGCCCAGCGCCGAACTCGCCCTCACCGACAACGTCGGCGCCTTCCCCGCCGGCCAGCTGCGCGACGCGCAACTGCTGTGGGCCACGGTCGACAGCCCCTGGGTCCACGCCGTCGACATCGGTAAGTACCTCGCCACCGTCCAGCCACTGCGGATCATGGACCCCGAGGTCGTCCTCTGTACCCACCTACCGCCCGCGGTCGGCCTGGCCCCACAGATGACCGACACGCTCGCTGAGGCGCCCGACGCGAATCCGTTCATCGGGCCGGACCAGCAGGCACTCGAGAAGATGCTCGCCGGCTTCGAGCCGGGTGGCGGCAGCTAGCGGCGCGTGCACGGAGAGCGGCCGCGCGGGCGGGTCGCCGCGGCGGCTATGACCTTGCACCGCCACGGCGTGGTCAACGAGTCGGCAAGGGACAGAGCCATCTCCCAACGCGGGGTCCGACTAGGGCAGGGTCGGTCCATGACGGACTCCTTGTGGCTTTCATACGTGCTCGCCTCGACGAGGACATGAACCTGGCACTGGACTGCATCGTGAAGGACGGACGGTGGCGGGCTGAAGGAACCTCCCTGGTTCTCGACACCGCAGCCGAAATCGAAAGGGTCTACCTCGCGATCGCCGACCACATGGCGCGCCACGATCCAGCGCGCGTGATCCGCCGCGTTGAGGCTCACCGGGCCATCGTGGACGCCTACACGGATGCGACGGACCTGGGCACCGACGCCCGAGGTGCATTCGTCAGCGATCGAGCTACCGGCTTGGGCATCGCGGTGAAGAAGATGGCCGCAGAGCACAGCGATCACCCGGACTACGAGGCGGAATGGTCGGTTGAACCCGAGCCGGGTTCATAGGCCGGCGGAAGCCCTGGCCGCAGCTTGGCCACACGCCCTGGTCAACACCGGGATACCGGCGACCCGAAGTGAGACAGGCTGAACGCGGAAGGGGTGCCTCTCGTCGAGAGGCACCCCTTCTGACCAGCTCATACGCTGACCTGCGCGGTGGGTGTGGGATTTGAACCCACGGTGACATCGCTGCCACGACGGTTTTCAAGACCGTTCCCTTAGGCCGCTCGGGCAACCCACCCACGCCCCAGCCACCTGCGGCGGAGCGGGCTACAGACTACCGGCCCCGCGTCACGTGTCGCAGCACCGTTCCTCGGTACGGGCCTTGGGACGAGCAGCTGGAGCGGGCTGGAGCGGGCAGCAGTACGGGCAACCGGTGCCGGCGGGCCGGCGTCAGCTGTCGCCCTTGCGTTCACCGAGGACGAGGTCCGCCGTCTTCTCCTTGCCGTCGCGCTGGAACGTGAGCGTCACCTTGTCGCCCGGCTTGTGGTTCCAGATCTCGCTGATCAGGGTCGGGCCACTGTCGATCGGCTTGCCGTTGAACTTGGTGATGATGTCGCCCGGCTTGAAACCGGCCTTCGCGGCCGGACCGTTCGGGGACACCGCCGCGGTGCCGCCCGCGCCCTGGGTGGCGATCTTGGCGCCCGAGTTCTTGTCCGTCATGTCGACCGTGGCGCCGATCACCGGGTACACCGGCTTGCCCGTCCTGATCAGCTGCTCGGCGACGTTCTTCGCCTGGTTGATCGGGATGGCGAAGCCGAGGCCGATCGAGCCGGCCTGCGTCTGGCCGAGGCCGCTTCCCGCCGACTGGATCGCGGAGTTGATGCCGATCACCGCGCCGCCCGCGTCCAGCAGCGGGCCGCCGGAGTTACCCGGGTTGATCGAGGCGTCGGTCTGCAGCGCGCTCATGTACGAGTTCTTGCCGCTGGAGCCGTCGCCCGAGGCGACAGGCCGGTTCTTCGCGCTGATGATGCCGGTGGTGACGGTGTTCGACAGGCCGAAGGGCGCTCCGATCGCGATGGTCGAGTCACCGACCGCGACCTTCTCGGAGTCCCCGAGGGCCAGCGGGGCCAGCCCGGAGGGGGCGTTCTTCAGCTTCAGTACGGCGACGTCGTAACCCTGGGCCCGGCCGACCACCTCGGCGTCGTACTTCTTGCCGTTGGAGAAGATCGCGGACAGCGTGCCGCCGTCGGCCGCGGATGCCACCACATGGTTGTTGGTGAGGATGTGGCCTTCCTTGTCGTAGACGAAGCCGGTACCCGTACCGCCCTCGCCCTGGCCACTCTCACCCGTACCGCCGCCGCCCGCCTTTGCCTCGATCGTGACCACGCTGGGCAGCGCCTTGCCCGCGACGGCGGCGACCGTGCCGGGCTCCCGCTTGAAGTCCTTGGGTGCCTCGGCTGCGGAGACAGTGGTCGAGCCGGTCGTGTCGTCGTTGCGCTCGGCGGCCCAGTTGCCGATGCCGCCGCCGACACCGCCCGCGACGAGCGCGGCGAGGAGCACCGCGGCGATCAGCCCGCCGGAACGTTTGCGCGGCTGCTCCGGCACCTGAGCCGGCGCTCCCCAGACGGGACCACCGCTGCCGCCCCCGTAGGAGGGGAGGGCCGGCGGGGGCGGCGGCCATGCGGCTCCCGGTTGCTGCGCACCGGCAGGCACACCTCCATGCGCCCCCGCCGACGCGGCAGCGGGTACGGGGCCGGGCAGCGGCGCGGTGGAGGGCTCGGGCTGGGGGGACTGCCCGAGCCGCTCTGCCGCTGCCCGCTCATGAGCCTCACTGTGTGAGGCGTGCGCGTCGTGTGTCCCGTGTGTATCGGTTCCCGGAGCGGACGCATGCGTGCCATCGGGAGCGGCGGCCGGCACAGGAGGTACGGACGGGGCGGCCGGAACCGCAGTGCCCTCGTTGCCCTCGTTCTCAGTGCTCACAGCTCTTTTCTCCTCAGGTTCCACGTCAGTCTTCAGGTTCCACGTCGGTCTTCGGCTTGCATTCCGCTGTGCAAGTGTCTGCCGTCAGCTTTTCCCAGAGCGCGTCAGGCCACTGTAAGCAGGACCTGTGCGTATGCCCGCAATCCTTTACGTCCGACAAAAGGGACGCATCTTCAGGCTCACCTGACGCACTCGTCGGCCGCCGACGGCGTCGGCCCACCGGACGCTCGCCACTGGCTTGTCACCGGCTCCCCGCACACGCGCCTACCCCGCCACGGTGACACCATGACGCGGTGACCCAAGCACGACAGCACAACATCCAGGTCGTCGCCCACCGAGGCGCCTCCGAAGACGCCCCCGAGCACACCCTGGCCGCGTACAAGAAGGCGATCGAGGACGGCGCCGACGCCCTCGAGTGCGATGTACGCCTCACCGCCGACGGCCACCTCGTCTGCGTCCACGACCGCCGCGTCAACCGCACCTCCAACGGCCGCGGCGCCGTCTCCGCCCTGGAGCTCGCGGATCTGGCCGCCCTCGACTTCGGAACATGGAAGGGCCACGAGGACGCCACGGAGAGTCCAGACTGGGGAGACCCCTCGCTCACCTCCGTACTCACCCTCGAGCGACTGCTCGAGCTGGTGGCCGATTCCGGCCGCGGTATCGAGCTGGCCATCGAGACCAAACACCCGACCCGCTGGGCGGGCCAGGTGGAGGAGCGGCTGCTCCAGCTGCTCGGGCGGTTCGGCCTGGCGGACCCCGCGACGGCCGGCGACTCGCCCGTACGGATCATGAGCTTCTCGGCCCGCTCCCTGCACCGGGTCGCGGCGGCCGCGCCGAACATCCCCACCGTCTATCTGATGCAGTTCGTGTCCCCGAGGCTGCGCGACGGACGGCTGCCCGCCGGCGCGCGCATCGCGGGGCCTGGCATCCGGATCGTCCGCAGCCATCCCGGCTATATCGCCCGGCTGCACCGGGCGGGCCACCGCGTCCACGTCTGGACGGTCAACGAGCCGGAGGACGTCGAACTCTGCGCCCGCCTCGGCGTGGAGGCAATCATCACCAATCGCCCCAAACAGGTACTGACCCAGTTGGGTCGTATGTAACCCCGATTACAGGGAGTGCACCGGCGCGTTCGGTCCGTATTCGATCGTTACGAGTGCGTCACTGGCCCCGCCATGGCCGGTTTCCGGTCCAGTCCATTGGGGCATTCACACCGTGGCGTGGGGCAAAGGAGGTCTCGGGGGTGGCGTTGGTGGTGGCACAGGAGGTGCCCACGTCGTCGAGCATGGCCGTACCCCATGGTCCTGCGGGCGTGGGTGAGGCGCGACACCGAATGCGTGAGCAGTTGAGCCGCAGCGGGGTGTCGGAGACGGTCCTCGACGATGCAGTACTGATCCTTTCCGAACTGCTCAGCAATGCCTGCCGGCATGGCCGGCCGCTGGGGCACGCGGAGGTGGGCGACGGCGATGTCCGCGCCGCCTGGCGCATGGACAGAGCAGGCCGGCTGACGGTCGAAGTGACGGACGGAGGCGGTCCGACCCGACCGGTTCCGGCCACGCCTTCGGTCACCGCCCGCGGCGGCCGTGGGCTCAACATCATCAGCGCGCTGGCCCAGGACTGGGGTGTCCGCGACAGCGCGACCGGTGAGGTCACCGTGTGGGTGATTGTCACCGAGGGTCATCGGCGCGAGGATTTCGCTACGCGCGTCGCAGGCCCCAGCTTCGACTTCGGGGGGTCGTACGACGATCTCGACTGAACCGGGACCAACCGCTGTGGGGCGCTGCACCCCCGGGAAGGCGACGGACGGCTAGGCTCGCGCCCGAGACAAGCACCACCGCAGTCGGGAGAGAGCCACACCATGGCCAAGAAGCGCCCCCAGACCAAGGCCGCCAGGCCCCAGGTGATCAACGGCGAGGTTCCGGCCGTCGGGGCCCGTGAGCCCTGCCCATGCGGATCGGGCCGCCGCTACAAGGCCTGTCACGGGCGGGCCGCCGCGCACGCCGTGACCGAGCTGGTCCAGCGCCCCTTCGGCGATCTGGTCGGCGAGTGCGACTGGGTGGCCCTGCGGGAGCTGGTGCCCGCCGCGACCGTCGCGCTGACCCTCAAGGGCGGACTGCCCGAGGGCGTGCCGTCGGTGACCCTCGCGACCGTACTGCCGATGGCGTGGCCGGCACTGCGCCGCGACGACGGCTCCGTACTGCTCGGCCTGCAGAACGACACCTCGTCCGGCGACCTCAGCCGCCATCTCGCCGACACCCTGCAGCGGGCGCTGGCCGCCGATCCCGGCACCCCGGTCGCCGCGCAGCGCGTGCCCGCCGAAGGACCGCGTCTGCAGGATCTCCTCGACGAGAGCGCCGCCTTCGAGCCGACCGTCCACTCCGGCTTCGAGTTCTGGATCCCGGGCTCGGCGGAGAGCGCGTCCCCCGATGTGGCCGCATCCCTGGAGCGCGCCAACGCCGCGGCGATCCCGACCGTGAAGCTCTCCAGCGTGGACGCCGCGTACTGGTGCGAGACCCCGGAGAAGAACCACCTCCGCTGGGTCATGCCGCACCCCGAGGAGCAGCTCCTCGACGCGCTCGCCCGGCTGCACGCCGCCGGTACGTCCTCACTCGGCGATGGCACTCGACTGGTCGGCTCCTTCCGCGCACACGGGCTGATGGTCCCGGTCTGGGACCTGCCGAGCGGGATGGGGGCCGAGGAGTGCGAGAAGCCCGCGGCGGAGTTCGCGGAGCGGCTCACGAAGGCTCTGGAGACCGACGCTCCGCTGACCGCGGAGGAGCGCCGGTCGCGCGGCGGGCTCACCAACCGCCAAGTCACCCTGAGCTGAGAGTGACGGTTTCTGTCGACCGATAGGTGACTCCAGTCACAACTCGCCCTACGGGCCGGTAAATCCCTGTCCGAATACCCGAGATCGAATTTGCGAACTGCCGATCTCTTGTTACCGTTCTAGAAGCCCGGTCGCTGGTGCATCCCCCGTCGCCAGCGACCGGGCGCTTCCATTTCTGCGGAACGGTTCGTTCCGTCAACGACTCGCAGGAGCGCCGGAGTTACTCCCGGACCACAGCAGCAAGTGCTCTTCTCCCGCACCGTCCGCAGTTGCGAACTCCGCCACCACCGAATAGCCCTCGACAGGGTCGTAAGAGGGCTCACGAGGCGTCTCGCAGACGTCCGGGCGTCATCCGCCCAGACCGCCCAGTTGCTCTGCCGAGTGCGCCGGCCGGGGCCCATCGGAGTGAGTACGGAACCCAATTCCTGGCCCGTCGCATTGCGGTAGTAGGTACGTGCTCAGGTGCCGCGCCCCTCGGCCGGCACGCAGGTCTGCGCCTCGCCCCCGTCCGGAGAGGCGAGTTCCGGCCCACATCGCGCGGCCGTCTGCGGCAGTGGCCCCGGTCACACCAGAGACCTGGTCGGTGGGCACCAGCGCCGGCTCCTGGGCTGTTTTCAGCCCCGTTCGCGTACGGGACGGGCGGCAGGCAGCGCGGTGAACACCACGGCGGCGGCAGGCTCGATCGTGCGGAGATTCATGGGATCACCGCGCCGATTGCGCGGGAATTCCTCACGCTGGGCCGAAAATATCGACGGAATGCGGGCGCCCGGGTAGCCGCGCGCCCAATTCCGGTACAACTCGGTCCAGCGCTTACCCGTACGAGTGACAGAGCTGGACCGTGAGCACTCGAGCCCTCGATCGAGCTCAGTAGGCGAGCCGACTACCGCCGTCCGGTGCGCTGGTGCTCGCCTCGACCAGCGCGTCCACCACCGCCTCCACATCCGGCAGCCAGGGAGCCGCGGATCCCGGCAGCGGAGCGCGCTCCCAGCGCACCTGCCCCGTTCCCGTCTCCGAGGGCGGCAGCACCAGATAGCCGCCCTCGCCGTGGAAGCGCAGCGAACTGGGCACACAGTCCTTGACGAAGAGCAGTTCGCCGAGCTGTTCAAGGGTGTACGGAGCCACCAGCAGCGACCAGCGGGTCGGCGTCGCGACAACTGGTCCCAGCCGCATGCCCATCCGGTCGAGCGCCGAGAGCGCGAGCGCCCCGGCGACGGCCGGCAGGCTCACCGCGCACGGCGCAAGGCCGCCCGTGGCCAGCACGATCGGGGCGGTGGGCCGGTTGGTCCACCACCAGCGCACCATCCGCTCGTCGGTCGTCGCGGCCAGGATTGCGGGGTCGAAGGGATGCGCGCCGGGTACGACGCACTCGGAGTCGGGGCAGGCGCAGCCGCGCCCGCGGTCACCGCGAATACCGGCCGCTTTCAGTCCCACACCAGGGAGTACGGGCCATTGCCACTCGGCGGCGCAGGTGAGCGCCGCTTCAAGCTGTACAGGCCCCCTTTTGCGCCGGAACCGGAGCCTGCGTCGCCTTCCGAGGATCTCGCGCATGAGCGCTCGTTCCTTTCCGTTGAACGCCGAGGTCCACATCACACCATGTGTGCAGCTCTTCACTGTGCGTATAATCCGGCGCATCACCGCCCCTTGCCGGTGGCATGGGCAACCCCCCCGCTTTGCCTGCGGCAGGATCGCCGCCGGGGGCCGAACGTGGGCTGTAGTCCATTAAACGCGTGGCGAGGGGTGGCGCGCGCCTGGCGCTTGTAGTCCCGCTGTAACTTTTCCCCGCCACTCGGGGATGGGGCGCGGCCTACGGGCTTTAGGACGCCCGGTCCCGCCGCCAGGTTCCGGGGCGGTCCCAACTGCCCCTGGCCATCACCGTTTACGTACCCATCACGCTTGGAATGACGCTCTGCCGAACGACCTCAGTCGACCCCAGTAGACCGCCATCGGGTGCATTTTTCAGCCAAGTTAACGGTCTCGTAGACACCACCAATCCCACTGGTGCAATGCTGGACATCCCCTTACTTGTGCGTGTACATGTGGATGCATTGATAGCGGCGCAGAATGACATGGGGGTTTGCGATGCTATTGAGCGAAACGCACCAGTCGGAAAGCCGGCTGCCATGAGCGCCCCTCACCTGCCGAAAGTGGCTGGAATCGATTCAGCGGTTCCCGCACCCACGCACACTGCCCCGCCGCTGCCCGCGGTCCCGGCGGCACCGGCCCCTCCCGGAGCGGTGATTCAGGACCGGCTGGCCGGCTGGGTCTCCGATCTGACCACGCTCCACGAACTGACCGAGCGCCTGGCCAGGACCGGTTCGCTCGACGACGCCCTCCATGAAGTGCTGCGCGCCGGGGCCGCCCTGGTCGGCGCCCCCCGCGGCATGATCGTCCTCGAACCGTCGCACGCCACCTCACGGGCCGAATGCTTCGAGTCGGACAGCGGCCCCGCCCTCACCAAGGGCCTCGGGCTCACCCATGCCGAGCTCGGCCATATCGAGACAGTGCCGCGCGGCGCCACCGCATACGGCCGGATCCTGGACGGCAGACTCCCGGACGGGCAACCAGGGCCCACCGGGCCGCCGGAGGCCGTCGCCAACGCCGACCTCCTCGGCGACGAGACGCTCGACCCCCGATACCGCGAGGTCGCCGTCCGCCTCGGGTATGCCGCCAGCTACACCGTGCCGCTCGCCTCCCGGGCGGCCGGGACACTCGGCGCGGCCGTCTGGATGTACGACGAGCCGGCCGCCCCGGTGGAGCGCCAGTGCCATCTCGTCGGCCTCTACATGCGGTACGCCACCGAGCATCTGGACCGTCTCCTCGAGCTGGAGCACGCCCGCGCCACAGTGGCGACCGTTGCCGAAGAACTGCTGCCCAGCCGACTGCCCCGGGTGCCCGGCGTCCAGCTCGCCGCCCGGCACCGCGCAGGACCGCACGGCGGCGGCGACTGGTACGACGCGCTGCCGCTGCCCGAGGGCGCGCTGGGGCTCGCCGTCGGATCGGTCAGCGGCTCGGGGCCGAGCGCGCTGGCGGCGATGGGACGGCTGCGCGCCTCCCTGCGGGCGTACGCCGTGATGGAGGGCGAGGATCCCGTCGCCGTGCTCTCCGATCTGGAGCTGCTGCTGCGGCTGACCGAACCCGCGCGCACCGCCACCGCACTCTTCGCCTACGCCGAACCGGCCCGGGGAAAGATCGTGCTGGCCGGGGCCGGGCACACCCCGCCGCTGATGGTCGGCGAGCGGCGCACCGAGTTCGTCGAGACATCCCTGTCGGCGCCGCTGGGAATGCTCGCCTGCTGGGAGGCGCCGAGCGTGGAGCTCGCGCCCGAGCCTGGAGAAACGGTGCTGCTGTATACGGACGGGCTGCTGCGGCATACCGGAGATCCCATGGACCGGGCCTTCGCGCGGCTGCACGCAGCGGCCGTGAGCGTGCCGAAGGCCGCCCGCGACGATCCGGCGGCGATCGCCGATCACGTGCTGCGCACCGTGCTGCCCAAGGGGCTCAACGAGGCCGAGACCGGTGAGGACGTGGTACTGCTCGCCGCCCGTTTTGACTGATTTCCCACACGTTTTCCACAGGGCGCAGGGCCGTCTTCCCGTCGCACATACGATGGAAGGCGGTCCAGTGTCGTATCGAGGAGGCAGACGTGGCCGAGGAGCTCACCCCGGCGGAATCCGATCTTGCTGCTGACGCAGCGGGCCCGGAAGAAGAAGAGCAGCCGATCAAGCAGCGCAAGAACGGCCTGTACCCGGGCGTGTCCGACGAGCTCGCGGAGAACATGACGACCGGCTGGGCCGATACCGAGCTGCGCGATCTGGAGCCCATCGCGCAGGCCTCGCACACCGCCGCCCGCCGTGCCGCGCTCTCGGCGCGCTTCCCCGGCGAGCGCCTGGTGATCCCCGCGGGCAATCTGAAGACCCGCTCCAATGACACCGAGTACGCCTTCCGCGCCTCCACGGAGTACGCCTACCTCACCGGCGACCAGTCCGAGGACGGCGTCCTGGTGCTCGAGCCGACCGCCGGCGGGCACCGGGCGACCATCTATCTGCTGCCCCGCTCCAACCGCGAGAACGGCGAGTTCTGGCTGTCCGGCCAGGGCGAGCTCTGGGTCGGCCGCCGCCACTCCCTCAGCGAGGCCGAGCAGCTGCTGGGCATCCCCGCCAAGGATGTGCGCGAGCTGCCCGAGCAGCTGCGCCAGGCGACCGGCGCGGTCCGCGCCGTACGCGGGCACGACGCCGGCATCGAGGCGGCGCTGACCGACAAGGTCACCGCGGAGCGCGACGAGGAGCTGCGCGTCTATCTCTCCGAGGCGCGTGCCGTGAAGGACGAGTTCGAGATCGGCGAGCTGCAGAAGGCGTGCGACTCCACCGCGCGCGGATTCGAGGACGTCGTCAAGGTCCTGGACAAGGCCGAGGCGACCAGCGAGCGCTACATCGAGGGCACCTTCTTCCTGCGCGCCCGCGTCGAGGGCAACGACATCGGTTACGGGTCGATCTGCGCGGCGGGCCCGCACGCCACCACCCTGCACTGGGTGCGCAACGACGGCCCGGTCCGCTCCGGCGAGCTGCTGCTGCTGGACGCCGGCGTGGAGACCCACACCCTCTACACCGCCGACATCACGCGCACCCTGCCGATCAACGGCCGCTTCAACGAGCTGCAGCGCAAGATCTACGACGCGGTGTACGAGTCTCAAGAGGCGGGCATCGCGGCGGTGAAGCCCGGCGCCAAGTACCGCGACTTCCACGACGCCTCGCAGCGTGTGCTCGCTGAGAAGCTCGTCGAGTGGGGTCTGGTCGAGGGCCCGGTGGAGCGTGTCCTCGAACTGGGTCTGCAGCGCCGCTGGACGCTGCACGGCACCGGCCACATGCTCGGCATGGACGTCCACGACTGCGCCGCCGCGCGCACCGAGGCATACGTCGACGGGACGCTGGAGCCCGGCATGTGCCTCACGGTGGAGCCCGGTCTCTACTTCCAGGCGGACGATCTGACGGTGCCGGAGGAGTACCGCGGCATCGGCGTCCGGATCGAGGACGACATCCTGGTCACCGAGGACGGCAACCGGAACCTGTCGGCGGCGCTGCCGCGACAGGCCGACGAGGTCGAGGCCTGGATGGCCTCGCTCAAGGGCTGACCGAGCGACGGATACGGCGGAGGGCGCGCGGCTCAGGACACCTTGAGCAGCGCGTCCTCCCGCCACTTCAGGATCTTGTCGAAGCTGACCACCGCGCCCCGGCCCGGCCGGTTGCGAAAGTGGACATGGTCGGCGAGCTGCTCGATCAGACAGAGCCCGCGGCCGCTCTCCGCGGTCGGCGAGGCAGGCGTCATGGTGTACGCGCACTGCCCGCCGTGCCGCATCGGAAAGCCCGGCCCCGAATCGGCCACTTCGATACGGCACGTCTCGCCGTCCAGATATGCGGTCACCCGGTAGGCAGCCGAGGCTTCGCCGGACCCCCGGTCACCGCCGTGCTCGACGGCATTCGCGCAGGCTTCGCTCAGCGCGACCGAGAGATCGTACGAAATATCAGGATCAACCCCCGCGGTCTCCATCGTGCCGAGCAGCAGCCGACGGGCGAGCGGAACGCTCGCAGCTTCGCGCCTCAAGTGGAGAGACCACCAGATGCTCATGCTCCAGCCTCCTGGCTGCGCCTCGACATACCGATACGTATTGCCGCAAGACACGGTCCGTAAGCACACAGTTGACGTGATTCCGCTCATTCGGCGGATGCGCCCCCCGAGCGCGCCGGTGTATGTCGGAAAAGGGGATCTTCCGGACCTGCCGTATGGGCCGTCCCACCGCAGTGCGATGATGGCCCGGCCATGTCGTCCATCCCCGTTGCACGCGCCGGAGCCGGTCTACGGCTGCTGAGGGCCGCGGTGTTCACCGCGGTCTGTGTTGTGCTGTCCGCGACGGGACATGCGCTGGCCGCTTGTGCGGCCGTCCCCTGGTGGACGCTGGCGTTCGGCTTCCTCGCGGTGTTCGCACTGGTCGCGCCGTTCGCCGGACGGGCGCGCTCACTGCCGTCCATCGCCGTCGCGCTGACCGTCGGACAGCTCGCTCTGCACACTCTGCTCGGCCTCGGGCAGCAGCAGCAGCTGCGGCTGACGCCGACGGCCGACGACGCGCTGATCAGGATGGCCGCGAAGCTGGCGTGCGGCGCGGGCGCCTCGTCCCTGAGCCACACCGACGCGCAGCGGATCGTCACCAACGCGGGCATCGCTCCGGCGGGGCACAGCACCCACGTCCATATGGCGCAGACCGCCGCCGCATCGCCCGAGCTGCTGCCGACCCTCCCCATGATCCTGGGGCATCTGCTGGCCGCGCTCGCCACCGGCTGGCTGCTGCGGCGCGGGGATCTGGCGCTGCTCCGACTGATCAGGCTCTCTGCCGACTCGGCGCATGAGGTGGCTCAGGCGGCGTGGCTGCGTTCGCTGCGTGCCGCGCTCGTTCTCGTACGGGCGCTGCGTGCCGGGCTCCAGGGGGCGCCCGCGGTGGATCCGCGCGCTCCCCGGCCGTCCTCCGGTCCGCCTCCGCCACCGGCCGGTGAGGCGCTTCAGCACACGGTGATCAGGCGCGGGCCTCCCGCCCGCCTCGCTCTCGCAGCCTGACGCGGCCCACTCGACGGGAGTGGTGTCGCGGTGCCCGCGCACCCGTATGCGCCGTCACTCACTCGCCTCTCCTGATCCGGAGTGTCTTCTGCCATGAACGTTTCCCGTATCGCGCTCGCGACCGGCGTCGCCGCCTCCTCCGTACTGCTGCTTTCCGGCACCGCCTTCGCGCACGTCAGCGTGCAGCCGCAGGGCGAGGCCGCCAAGGGCGGCTACGCGACGGTCAACTTCAAGGTCCCCAACGAGCGCGACAACGCCTCGACCGTCAAGCTCGAGGTCAACATCCCCACCGAGCACCCGCTGTCGTCCGTGATGCCGCAGCCTGTGCCCGGCTGGAAGGTCGAGGTCACCAAGTCCAAGCTGGCCAAGCCGCTCCAGGTGCACGGCAAGCAGATCACCGAGGCGGTCTCCAAGGTCACCTGGACGGCGGACGGCTCCAAGATCGGGCCCGGCCAGTTCCAGCAGTTCCCGCTCTCTCTCGGCAAGCTTCCCGAGGACGCCGACCAGTTGGTGTTCAAGGCCCTCCAGACGTACGACAACAAGGAAGTCGTGCGCTGGATCGAGGAGGCGAAGGAGGGCGCCGCGGAGCCCGAGTCGCCCGCGCCCGTCCTGAAGCTGTCGGCCGCCACCGGGGACGAGCACGGCGGCGGCGCGAAGGGCGCGTCCGCGAAGGACGGCAAGAACGCCGGTCATGACGAGGACACGAAGTCCGAGGAGGCGTCGGACAGCAGCAGTGACACCACGGCCCGCATCCTGGGCATCGTCGGCATTCTCGTCGGTGTCGCGGGTGTTGCCTTCGGCGTCCTGGCCGGACGCCGCCGCACGTCCTGATGCGCCGCCCGACGCTTCGTACATCACCTTTGGGATATTTCTCCATGCGTAAGAAGACTGTGCTCGCGGCCACGCTCGTCGTGGCCGCCGGGCTCACGCTGTCCGCCTGCGGGGGCGACTCCGCCAAGAGCCCCGTCGCCGATGTCTCCGCCAAGGCGAACCGGCCCGCGACCCTGCTCGACCAGCCCTACACCAAGCCGAACCTCGTCCTGACGGACACCCACGGCAAGAAGTACGACCTGCGCGAGCAGACCAAGGGCAAGCCGACGCTGATCTACTTCGGCTACACGCACTGCCCCGACGTCTGCCCCCTGACGATGAGCAATATCGCCATCGCCAGGAAGAAGCTCCCCAAGGCCGACCAGGACAAGCTCCAGGTCGTCTTTGTCACCACCGACCCGGAGCGGGACACCGCGGCCGAGCTCGCCAAGTGGCTGCCGAGCGCAGGCGATCCGTCCTTCACCGGTCTCACCGGCGACTTCCCGACCATCCAGGCGGGCGCGCGCCAGATCGGCATCGGCATCGACCCGCCGAAGAAGGAGAAGGACGGCACGGTCGTCTCCATGCATGGCGCGCAGGTCATCGCGTTCTCCCCGAAGACCGACGCGGGCTACGTCCTGTACAGCCAGGACACCACGGCGGACGACTACGCCAAGGACCTGCCGAAGATCATCCGTGGGGAGAACCCGTGAGCCGCCGTTCGACCCTCGCCGGCGTCATCGCCCTGAGCGCGGGGCTGGCGCTGGCGGGCTGCTCGTCCGACGGCGAGCCCGAGTTGAAGGTCAATGGTGCCTTCATGCCACAGCCCGTCGGCGACGACATGGCAGCCGGGTTTCTGACGGTACACAACAGCGGGGGCACGGCCGACAAGCTCACCTCCGTCACCAGCGACCTCTCCGACGACATCACGATCCACGAGTCCAAGGACCAGAGGATGCAGGAGGTGAAAACCTTCGACGTACCGGCGGACGGCGAACTCAATCTCGAACGCGGTGGAAACCACATCATGTTCACGAACCTCAAGCAGAAGCCGAAGCAGGGCGAGAAGGTCACCTTGGAGCTGCGCTTCGAGAAGTCCGGCCCGATCAAGGTCGAACTTCCCGTGAAGGAACCCACCTACAGCCCGAAGAAGCACTGAGCACCGAGGGACTGATCACGCCATGACAGCCACCGCCCCGCGCTTCGGCCCTTCACCGGTCCGGCTGCTGCTCGCCGCGACCGTGCTCCTCGGCACGCTCATCGGCGCACTCCTGGCCGGCGCGAACCCCGCGTCGGCCCATGCCGCACTGACCGGGAGCAACCCGAAGGACGGGGCGGTGGTCGCCACCGCCCCGGGCAACGTCACGCTCACCTTCTCCGAGCAGGTCGCCATGGGCGACGACTCGATCCGGGTCCTCGAACCCAGCGGCAAACGCGCGGACAAGGCCAAGGTCCGCGACCTCGGCACCGGCGGCAAGGTCATGTACGGCGTCGATCTGCTGCCCGGACTGCCCAACGGCACGTACACCGTGGCCTGGAAAGCCGTCTCCGCCGACAGCCATCCGGTCTCCGGAGCCTTCACCTTCTCCATCGGAGCGCCCTCCAAGACCACCGCCGCCGTACCCGACCAGAAGGCCGGCGGAGGTGTGGTCGGGGTCCTCTACGACATCGCGCGCTACGCCTCGTACGCCGGTTTCGTACTGCTCACCGGCGGCGCGGCCTTCGTCCTCCTCTGCTGGCGGCGCGGTGCTTCCGTAAGGCCGCTGCAGCGCCTGGTCGTCCAGGGATGGGTGACGCTCACCGCGGCCACCCTTGCGCTGCTCCTGCTGCGCAACCCCTACACCGGCTCCGGAAAACTGGCGGACACCTTCGACCTCGGCGGGCTGCGGGACGTCCTTCAGACCAAGACCGGGGCCGCGCTCAGCTCCCGGCTGATGCTGCTCGGGGCCGCCGCACTGTTCATCGCCGTGCTCTTCGGGGCGTATGCGAAGCGGGAGGACGAGACCGAAAAGAAGGATCTGACCTTCGGTCTTGCCGTCGGCGGCACGGTCGTCGCGGCCGGGATCGCCGGGACCTGGGCGCTGTCGGAGCATGCATCGACCGGTATCCAGCCGGGGCTCGCGATGCCCGTGGACGTACTGCATCTGCTGGCCGTGGCGACCTGGCTCGGCGGGCTCGCGGCGCTGCTGACCGCGCTCTACCGGGCGCCGTCGATCGAGCGCGCGGCGGTACGGAGCTTCTCGAAGGTCGCGTTCGGCAGCGTCATGGTGCTCGCCGCGACCGGGATCTACCAGTCCTGGCGGCAGGTCGGCTCGTGGTCGGCGCTGACCGGGACGACGTACGGACAGCTGCTGCTGGCCAAGGTGGCGCTGGTTGTTGTCATGGTCGCCGTGGCGTGGATCTCGCGGCGGTGGACGGCGCAGCTCAGTGAGGCGCCGACGGCCGAAGCTCGGACCGACGAGGCCGAGCCGGAGCCGGTGACCGTCCCCGAGAACGCCGACGCCAAGGAAGCGGAGGACTCGCAGGTCTCGGGGCTCTCGCACGTCTCGGAGGTCTCGGAGGTCTCCGCCGACCCGGAGCGGGCGGCTCAACTTGCCCGCCAGCAGGCCGCGGTGGCGACGGCGGAGAAGAAGCGGAACCGGGACGCCGATCCCGAGCGCTCCGGACTGCGCCGTTCCGTGCTGGCCGAGGCAGGCATCGCGGTGATCCTGCTGGCCGTGACGACCGTGCTGACGAGCACCGAACCGGGCCGTACGGAGGAAGAGGCGGCCAAGGCCGGCAGCACTCAGGCGGCCGCCACCGTGCCCCAGGGGCCGACCGAGATCAAGATGCCCTTCGACACCGGCGGCCGGAGCGGCAAGGGCACGGTACGGCTCACCTTCGATCCGGCCACCTCGGGCGCCAACGAGATGCACGTCTGGGTCGACCGGCCGGACGGAAAGCCGCTGGACGTGCCCGAGGTGAAGGTCGCCTTCACGCTCAAGGCCAAGCAGATCGGTCCGCTGCCGATCACCCCCGACCGCATCACTGCCGGGCACTGGAGCGCGGCCGCGGTCCAGATCCCGATGCCCGGCGACTGGCAGGTCCAGGTGACCGTACGGACCTCCGACATCGACCAGACGACCATCGACAAGAACATCAAGATCGGCTGACGTACCCGTGAGTGACCCTGTGCGCGACAACGACATCTCCAGGCGGCGGCTGCTCGGCACCGTGGGCGCCGGCGCCACCGGTCTTGCGCTGGGCGCTGCGGGCGGCGCCGCCGCGTACGCCAGTGCGGCAGGCGAAGCCCCGCCCGCGCTGACCACCGTCGGCGCGACCGGCATCGCCTTCCACGGCGAACACCAGGCGGGCATCACCACGCCCCTGCAGGCGTGCGGCCATCTGATCGCCTTCGACCTGGCGCCGGGCGCGGGCCGCAAGGAGGCGGCCGCGCTGATGCGCCGCTGGTCCGCGCTCGCGAGCGAACTGATGGCGGGCAGGGCGGCCGGCGACGGCGACACAGGCGTCGCGCTGGACGCCGGGCCCTCTTCGCTGACCGTCACGTTCGGCTTCGGCCGCACCTTCTTCGACCGTACGGCGCTGGTGGCACAGCGGCCGCCGGAGCTGGATCCGCTGCCCGCCTTCTCCTCCGACCAACTGGACGCCAAGCGGTCCAACGGCGATCTGTGGGTGCAGATCGGCGCGGACGACGCGCTGGTCGCCTTCCACGCACTGCGCGCGATCCAGAAGGCGGCCGGGGACGCGGCCCGGGTGCGCTGGCAGATGAACGGCTTCAACCGCTCGCCGGGCGCCACCGGAAAGCCGATGACCGCACGCAATCTGATGGGCCAGCTCGACGGAACGGCCAATCCGAAACCGTCCGAGGCCGACTTCGACAAGCGGATCTTCGTGCCGTCCGAGACGTCGGGGACGAAGTACGACTGGCTGGCAGGAGGCTCGTACGCCGTTGTACGACGCATCCGGATGCTGCTCGACGACTGGGAGCGGCTCTCGCTGAAGAAGCAGGAGCTGGTCATCGGCCGGCGCAAGTCCGACGGCGCCCCGCTGACCGGTGGAACCGAGACCACCGAGCTCGCGCTGGACAAGACGGGGCCCGACGGGAAGCTGGTCATTCCGGACAACGCCCACGCCCGGATCTCGGCTCCGGAGCAGAACGGCGGTGCGGCCATGCTGCGTCGGCCGTTCTCCTTCCACGACGGGATCGGCGCGGACGGAACGCCGGACGCGGGGCTGCTCTTCGTCTGCTGGCAGGCCGATCCGCTGCGCGGCTTCGTACCGGTGCAGCGCAAGCTCGACCGGGGCGACGCGCTGTCGGCGTTCATCCGGCACGAGGCGAGCGGGCTGTTCGCGGTGCCTGGCGGGGCACGGACCGGCGAGTACGTGGGCCAGCGGCTTCTGGAGTCGTAAGGATCGCGGGCCCTTCGGATCCCGGGCCCATTAGGGTGACGGTATGTCGGCCACGCGCTTCACGTATCTCGGTCCCGAGGGCACCTTCACCGAAGCCGCCCTGCGCACGCTTCCGGAAGCAGCCACCCGCGAGCTCGTCCCGATGCTGTCCGTGCCCGCGGCGCTGGATGCCGTACGGAACGGGGATGCCGCGGCCGCCCTCGTACCGATCGAGAACTCCGTGGAGGGCGGCGTCACCGCGACCCTCGACGAGCTGGCCTCCGGACAGCCGCTGATGATCTACCGCGAGGTGCTGCTGCCGATCGCCTTCGCGCTGCTCGTGCGGCCGGGCACCAAGCTCTCCGAGGTGAAGACGGTGACCGGCCATCCGGTCGCCCAGCCGCAGGTGCGCAACTGGCTGCGGGCGAATCTGCCGGACGCGCTGTGGGAGTCGGCCGCGTCGAACGCGGACGGGGCGCGGCTGGTGCAGGAGGGGCGGTACGACGCGGCCTTCGCGGGCGAGTTCGCGGCCGCGACGTACGGACTCGAGCCGCTGGTCAGCGAGATCCATGACGCGGAGAACGCGGAGACGCGTTTCGTGCTGGTGGGCCGGCCCGCCAGGCCCGCGGCGCCGACCGGCGCGGACAAGACCTCGGTGGTCATCTGGCTGGGCGACGACCACCCGGGTGCGCTGCTGGAACTGCTCCAGGAATTCGCGGTGCGCGGGGTCAACCTGATGCTGATCCAGTCCCGGCCGACCGGAGCGGGCATCGGGAACTACTGCTTTGCCGTGGATGCCGAGGGCCATATCTCGGACCGGCGGGTGGGCGAGGCGCTGATGGGGCTGAAGCGGATCTGCCCGAAGGTGCGGTTCCTCGGTTCGTATCCGCGGGCGGGTGTTGCGGTGGAGGACGTACGGGCGCTGCGCGCGGGGACGTCGGACGCCGAGTTCACGGCCGCGTCGGACTGGCTGGCGCGCTGCCAGGACGGCCGGGCCTGAGCGGTCGGTGCTGAGGGATCGGAGCAGCCGGTCCTACCTGCACATTTTCGTTGTCCACAGAAGTTATCCACAGGCATGCTTCTCGACCTGGGGACAAGTCGACATCGGAGGGCGACATGGTCGACATATCGGCTCACTCACCCCACTTCCCTCCACAGAACGGCAGGTTGCCCCGCGTCACCTCAATTCCATTGATCAACCCTTTGGGGCGAGGAATTCCCACCCGAATGAGTGTGTGGGGTGGGTTCGGGTGAGGAATCCTTCGACCCGCGCGGGACTTTCGGAACGATCTCTTCCGTAGTCCACAGATCCCCCACACAGGCTGTGGATAACTTTACGAAGGCTCGCATCCCTGTGGACAAGGGATGTCCAAATCCCGGACAGGGCAAGGGGAGCAGGTCAATGCGGGCGCTCACCGGGTGCCCCATTTCGGCGAATAGCATCCCGTTTATTGACGCTTACGCCGGCGATTTACCCACACCTTTCTAAATTCCGGCAATTCGGGCAAAGTGACACGCAAGGCTATATCGAGTGAGGTGGCGCGAGTCCGCACCGGTAGCCTGGTGGGGTGATTGACCTTCGCCTGCTTCGTGAGGACCCCGACCGTGTTCGCGCCTCCCAGCGCGCCCGTGGAGAGGACGTCGACCTCGTCGACGCCCTGCTCTCCGCCGATGAGCGGCGCAGGTCGTCCGGCCTTCGCTTCGACGAGCTGCGCTCCGAGCAGAAGTCGCTCGGCAAGCTCATCCCCAAGGCCACTCCGGAAGAGCGCGCCGAGCTGCTGAAGCGGGCCGAGCAGCTGAAGGCCGACGTGAAGGCGGCCGACGCCGCACAGAACGAGGCCGACGAAGAGACCAGGCGGCTGCTGCTCCAGCTCGGGAACATCGTGCACGAGGACGTCCCGGTCGGCGGCGAGGAGGACTTCGTCGTCCTCGAGACGCACGGCACGATCCGCGACTTCGGCGCCGAGGGCTTCGCGCCCAAGGACCACCTTGAGCTCGGCGAGGCGCTCGGCGCCATCGATGTCGAGCGCGGCGCGAAGGTGTCGGGTTCGCGCTTCTACTACCTGACGGGCGTCGGCGCGCTGCTTGAGCTCGCGCTGGTCAACGCCGCGATCGCGCAGGCGACCGAAGCCGGTTTCATCCCGATGCTGACCCCGGCGCTGGTCCGCCCGCGCGCCATGGAGGGCACGGGCTTCCTCGGCCAGGCTTCGGAGAACGTGTACCACCTGGAGAAGGACGACTACTACCTGGTCGGCACCTCCGAGGTCCCCCTCGCCGCGTACCACATGGACGAGATCATCGAGGCCGACAAGCTGCCGCTGCGGTACGCGGGCTTCTCGCCGTGCTTCCGCCGCGAGGCCGGCACGTACGGCAAGGACACCCGGGGCATCTTCCGGGTGCACCAGTTCGACAAGGTCGAGATGTTCTCGTACGTCGCTCCCGAGGACGCGGAGGCCGAGCACAGGCGTCTGCTGGACTGGGAGAAGCAGTGGCTGACCGGCCTCGAGCTGCCCTTCCAGGTGATCGATGTGGCCACCGGCGACCTGGGTGCCTCGGCCTCGCGCAAGTACGACTGCGAGGCGTGGATCCCGACCCAGGGCAAGTACCGCGAGCTGACCTCCGCGTCGAACTGCGACAGTTTCCAGGCCCGACGGCTCTCGGTCCGGATGCGTGACGGCAAGAAGGTGCAGCCGCTGGCAACGCTGAACGGCACGCTCTGCGCCGTACCGCGCACGATCGTGGCGATCCTGGAGAACCACCAGCTGGCCGACGGTTCGGTGCGGGTGCCCGAGGTGCTCCGTCCGTACCTGGGGGGACGAGAGATCCTGGAGCCGATCTCCAAGTGAGCCCCGCCCCCTTTCCGTACAAGCTTGTTGCGACCGATCTCGACGGCACGCTGCTGCGTGGCGACGACACGGTCTCGGAGCGCACGCGCGCCGCGCTCGCCGCGGCCACCGCGGCGGGCGCCGCGCACATCATCGTCACCGGGCGTGCTGTGCCGTGGACCCGGCACATCCTGGACGACCTGGGGTACGACGGCCTCGCGGTCTGCGGCCAGGGCGGGCAGGTGTACCACGCGGGTGAGCACCGGCTGCTGACCTCGGTAACGCTGGACCGGCAGCTGGCCGGACTCGCGCTCTCCAAGATCGAGGCGGAGGTCGGGCCGCTCGCGGTGGCCGCGAGCCGCGACGGGCTCGACGGCGAGGTGCTGGTCGGTCCTGGCTACCGGGTGCAGGAAGGCCCGCTGCCGGTGGTGGCGTTCGAGGACCCGGCCGAGCTGTGGTCCGCGCCGCTGAGCAAGGTGTTCATCCAGCATCCGGAGCTCGGTGACGACGCGCTGGCACAGGCTTCCAGGGCGACGGTCGGCAGCCTGGTGAATGTGGTGGTGGCGGGGCCCGGCGTCGTCGAGATGCTGCCGCTGGGGCTGAGCAAGGCGACGGGGCTCTCGCTGGCGGCGCGGCGGCTGGGGCTGCGGGCCTCGGACACGATCGCGTTCGGTGATATGCCGAACGACATCCCGATGTTCGGCTGGGCCTCGCACGGTGTGGCGATGGCCAACGCGCACGACGAACTGAAGGCCGTGGCGGACGAGATCACGGCGTCGAACGAGCACGACGGCATCGCGGTGGTGCTGGAGCACTTGCTCGGCTGAGGCGGAAGAGGTGGGGGTCGAACCCACACGGGCATTCACATGCCCCAACACTTTTCGAGAGTGCGGCCGGCGCCTGCTGTCGGCTGGCTCTTCCCGTAGGTACTGCGTGACTGCCGGACCGGGCGACTGCGCAACTGCCGGACCGGGCGCCTTCGTGACTACGTAACTGCCTGACTGCGTGACTGCGTGACTGCGCGGAGGATGCGCGGATCGAACGCGCGCGGGGTTCACGGCCCCGACGACGGCTTAGCAAGCCGCTGCCTTACCACTCGGCCAATCCTCCGGGAGGGGGCGGCCCGCGCGGATGCGCGCTCGAAGCGGCCGCCCCCGGACAGTGCCCCTGGGCGGCTCGGCGGAGTGGTCGGTGGCTACTCCGCTGCCTGCCCGGGGCTGCCCTGACGGGAGCTCGACGGACTCGCACTCGTACTCTCGGTCATCGCCGCGCTCCTCTCCCGGTAGGTGACGCCGGCCGCACTGGCGTGCTCCGGCTCAACTACTGTGCCTCGGACAGCGGTTCGATGCCACCGAATTACGGTCCGGACGTACGGCTCGGTCCGTCCTTGCCGTCGCACGCCGGTTGCTCATGGCCCCGACGACCTGGTTGGTGGCGTCAAGCCGCCGGTCGAGCCGGTCGAGCCGGACGGAGATCCCGTTGATGACCGGCCCGAGATCCTGAAGCGCGTGCCCGACGGTGTCCAGGTTCACCTCGACCTTGGTGACACGTCGGTCGAGAGAGGCGTAGTCCTGGCGCCGGCCACCGGCCTCCTCGGCGTCGAGGAGGTACGTCCGGACGCAGCGGGCGATGTCGCTGTCGCGAAGCAGCATCGCGACATTGAGCACCGTGCGGCGGGTGTAGAGCCTGAGATGCGCGCGCCCCTGTGGATAACCTCTCGATCCGTCGCCCTCTGAAGTGGCCAAGTTGGCCACTTCAAATTCCTGCAGGTCAGACCCCCGGAGCGTGATCATCCCGCTGGAGCCCAGCTCCTCTCGGTGCCGCTTGACGACGCTGTTGATGGCCTCCCTGTGGATTTCGAAGTACCGCGCGACGCCCTCTGTGGATACGTGCATTCCGTCCCGGAGCATGACAAGCGCCTTCACCTTGTCCAGGACTTCGACCCGCCCTTGATGCTCGCCGCGCAGCGCGCGCGACTCGAGCAGGGCGACTTCCGATGGCATGAACAATGCCTTCCGTTCGTGAAACCGATCATGGACGGCCCTCTCCCCGGGCACAGGGGTGGAGGTCGGCTCACGGTGCTGCTCACCCAATGACCGGCCCGGCTTTCGATCCGGCACCGGCAATCCCCAATTTCACGAACTCTCGTCGCTACGAACTCCAGTTGCCTCCACGCACAGTGGACAACGAACCGATAAACGCACAGTTACGCGGATACGCGTCAACCCCCGCCCACCGGACGGGGGTTGACTTACCAGCGCGATGCTCTACGGTCACTCCTCGCCGGCGAGCTTCAGCACCCGCAGCTTCTGCCCCGCATACCAGGTCGCCACCACCGTGACCCCCACCAGCAGTGCCACCGCCAGCGGCAGGCCCACGTCCGAGCCGATCAGGCCCTCGCCGCCGATCTTCTCGGCGAGCGACAGCGACCACTGCTGCACACTCAGCGTGCGCGCGCCCGGGACCAGGCTGCCGAACAGCGTCTCCCAGACCAGCGCGTAGACGAGCCCTATGACCACCGCGTGCCGGCTGACCGTCCCGAGCAGCAGGAACAGCGCGCTGTACGCGATCGAGGCGACCAGCGCCGCCACCGTGTACGCCACCGCGACCTGCTGGCCGTTGCCGTTGAGGATGAACCCTGCGACAAAGGTGGGGAGCGCCGAGAATGCCATCGTGATCGCGATCGCGACGATCAGCTTGGTGAAGACGATCGTCGACCGCTTCACCGGCTTGGCCAGCAGATAGACGATCGAGCCATCGTCGATCTCGGGCCCGATCGCCCCGGTGCCCGCGATCACCCCGATCAGCGGCACCATCGTCGCGATGGCGAACCCGCCCAGGACATCGGCGGCGACCTGGTCGTCCAGGCCGTTGAAGCTGCGTACCGCCGCCGCGATGAGCAGCAGCAGACCGGGCAGTACGAACAGAATCGCTGCCCGCCGCTTGCCGAGCACGGCCCGATAGGTGAGCCGGGCGACTGTGGGGTTGTACATGGACGTCACAGCTCCTTTCAGGCCGCTACGAGGTAGGAGAAGACCGACTCGAGGGACTCGTCCGACGGCGAGACCGTGAGCAGCCGGATGGAGTGCTCGCGGGCGACCCGCGGCAGCAGTTGGGTGAACCGGCCGAAGTCGACGGCCTGGATGCGCAGCGCACCCTCGGTCAGGTCGACCTCGATGCCGGCCGTCGACGGGTCGGCGATCAGGGCCGCGGCGAGCGCCCGGTCGTCGCTGGACCGTACGAGATAGCGGTGCGGCCGGTCCGTCATCAGCCGGCGGATCTTGCGGAAGTCGCCGGACGCCGCATGCCTTCCGGCCACGATCACCTCGATATGGGAGGCGAGTTGTTCGACCTCCTCCAGGATGTGGGAGGAGAAGAGCACGGTGCGGCCCTCCGCTCCCATCCGCCGCAGCAGGTCCATCAGCTGCATGCGCTGGCGCGGGTCCATGCCGTTGAAGGGCTCGTCAAGGAGGAGTACGGACGGCTCGTGGACGAGGGCCGAGGCCATCTTCACGCGTTGCCGCATGCCCTTGCTGTACGTCGCGATCTTGCGGTCCTGCGCGTACTCCATCTCCACGGTGGCCAGGGCGCGTTGGGCCTCCTTCCTGCCCAGTCCGTGCAATTCGGCGTTGGCGACGACGAATTCGCGGCCGGTGAGGAAGTCGTACATCGCTTCCCGCTCCGGTACGACGCCGATCTGCCGGTAGACGGACTCGTTGCGCCAGATCGTCCGACCGTCGAGCGTGACGCTTCCCGTGGACGGGTTGAGGAAACCACCCATCATGTTGATGAGCGTGGACTTGCCCGCGCCGTTGGGACCGAGCAGACCCGTGACGCCGGGGCCGATCGTCATGGTCACGTCGTTGACGGCCACGACATTGCCGAACCACCGCGAGGTGTGCTCGATGTTGATGGTGGTCACAGCCCGACCTTTCGGTAGCGGCGCATCAGGACGGCGTACGAGCCGAAGACGAGCGCGAGGACGACGAGCAGATAGACCATGCCCACGCCGGCTTCCGGCCCCGCCTTGCCGGGGAAGGCGGAAGTGGCGCCGAGGAAGGCAGTCTGTACGCCGTCGATGAGCGTGACCGGCGAGAAGAGGCCGAACCACTTGATCACATCGGGCGAGCCCGTCTCCCAGGCGATGGCCTGGACAGTGGAGACGGCGCCGTACGTGATGGTCAGCGTGGCGATCACGGCGGCGACGCCGAAGCCGCGGCGCGGCGTGAGCGCGGCCATCACCAGGCCGAGGCCGCCGAAGAGGACGGAGAGAAGCGCGACGGAAAGCATCCCCTGCGCGAATCCCTTCGTCTGGTCCACGAAGTCCATCTTGGCGAGCAGCGAGCCGATGTAGAGGATGACCAGCGGTGCCGCGGTGAGTACGAAGAGGGCCGAGGCCATTGCCCCGTACTTGGCGAGGACGTAGTCGATGCGCTCGATCGGGCGCGAGAAGTACAGCGGCACGGTCTTGAAGCGCAGATCACGGGAGACGGACTGCGGTGCCTGTGCGGCCAGGAAGAGGCCGATGACCGCCTGGGTGACGATCGCGTAGCGCGTGTAGTCGAGAGGAAGGTCCTTGAGTTTGGTGGCGACGGCGACCGCGACGATGATCGCCGCGGGCAGGCACATCACCGCGAAAAGAATCATCGGCAGCACCTTGGACTTGGCCGAGCGCCCAAGTCCGTAAGCCCCGCGCAGGGACTGCGAGTAGAGGGAGCGGCGTGCGTACGCGCGGCCGAGCCGCGGCCCGTCGTAGTTCCGGTAGCCGATGTTGTGGATCCGGGTGGTCTCGGCCCCGGTCACGGTGTTGGTCTCGGTGCTCATCGAACCTGCACCTCCTGCTCCTGGGCGCCCTGCGCGCCCTGATCACTCTGTGCCTCGGGGCGGAAGACCTCCGCGATGTGGTGGCGGCGCTGTTCCATCCGTACGAGACCGAGGCCGAGCCCGGCGACGGTGTCGCGCACCACGTCGTACGTCTCCTCTCCCGTCGCCTCGAGGAGCAGGATGTGGCCCGCGCCGGGCAGACCGTCCTCCACGCGCGCGTGGAGCGTGATTCCGGCGGCGGCGAGTGCCTCACGGAGCACCGCGGTGCCGTCGGGATGCGTGTCCGTGTCGGTGACCTCGACCGCGAGGGTCGTGGTGATCTGGGTGAAGTCGCTGGTGGAACTGGAGCGCAGCAGCGATCCGCCGTCGATGACGACAACATGGTCACAGGTGCGCTCAAGCTCGCCGAGGAGATGCGAGGTGACCAGGACCGAGATGCCGAAGTCGGTGTGGACGCGACGGATCAGTCCCAGCATCTCGTCGCGGCCGACCGGGTCGAGACCGTTGGTCGGCTCGTCCAGGAGGACCAGCTTCGGGTCGTGGACCAGGGCCTGCGCGAGCTTGACGCGCTGCTTCATACCGGTCGAGTAGCCACCGATGGGGCGATACCGCTCCTCGTACAGACCGACATGGCGCAGGGTGTCTGCGGTGCGCTCGCGGGCGGCCGTGGGCGGCAGCCCGGACATGCGCGCCATGTGGACGACGAACTCGGTGGCCGAGACATCGGGCGGCAGGCAGTCGTGCTCGGGCATGTACCCCACCTGCTCACGGATGGCGCCGCCGCTGGTGGCGACGTCGAGTCCGAGCACCGCGGCCCGGCCTTCCGTGGCGGGGGACAGACCCAGCAGGATCTTGATCAACGTGGACTTGCCGGCTCCGTTGGCGCCCACCAGGCCGGTCACACCGGGTCCGATGTCCAAGGAGAGCCGGTCAAGAGCGGTCACCCTGGGGAACCGCTTGCTCAGGCTTTCGGTCGCGATCACAGTCACATTTCGAAGGTAGTGGCGCACGACACATCGGGCGTCAGCCCTGGCGGCTGGATCGGTGTCCGACTCGAGAGGTACGGACCCGTAGGGGCCCACGACGAAAGTGGACAGCCGGTCTCGGGGCCCATGACCTTCGGATGAGTTTTCCACAGGCGGGTTTTCCACAGGCTGACGCACGACTCTTGACGCAGCCGCCGAGCATTGTCACATTCATCAGTGTCAAGTTACGGACACGTACCGCACTCGGGACGGACGGTGGCATGGCCTCAGCAGTGGCAAGCGAACTGACCGCGGAACTGCGGGGGTTCAAGGAAGTGCAGCGCCTCGCGTACGCATGCGCGGAGGCGGTCGCGGCGCAGCTCAAGCCCGGAGTGACGGAGCGCGGGGCGGCGCGGATGCAGCGTGAGTGGCTGCGTGAGCGGGGTGTGCGCGACTGGTTCCACCTGCCCTTCGCCTGGTTCGGGGACCGTACGGCCTTCGTCAACTTCCGGATACCGCTCCAGTTCTTCCCGACCAACCGCGTGCTCGAGGCGGGCATGCCCTTCATCCTCGACATGGCCCCGGTCCACAAGGGCTACACCGCGGACATCGGTTACTCCGGCTGCCTCGGCCCGAGCCCCGTGCACAACAAACTGCTCGCCGATCTGGAGGCGCACCGCGAGCTGATCCTGCGCGAGGTGCGGGAGCGGCGTTCGCTGCGCGAGATCTACGAGGACGTGGACCGGCTGATGGTCCGGCAGGGGTACGCCAACCGGCACCGCGCGTATCCCTTCGGGGTCATCGCCCACAAGATCGACCGAGTGAAGGAGCGCCGCTTCTCGCCGCATCTCTTCGGGTTCGGCACACAGTCGCTGAAGGGGCTTGCCGGCGATGCGGTGCGCGGTCACCGGGACGGCTGGTCACCGCTGTGGAGCCCGTACAGGTTCTCCGACCACCCGCCCCGACCGGGCCTGTGGGCTGTCGAGCCGCACCTCGGATTCAGGGGTACGGGGGCGAAGTTCGAGGAGATCCTGGTGATCACCGACTCCAAGGACCCTCAGCAGAGCGCGTTCTGGCTGGACGACGATCTGCCGCATGTGCGGCGCTGGGCGGAGGAGACGACCGCGTGAGCGACGCACGGGGGACCGCCGGGCCGCAGAAGACCACGATGGCCATGGTCGCCGCGATCGCCGCAATGACCGCGAGGGCCGCGATCGCCGCGCCTCTGCGCCGAGCGGGCGGAAAAGCGAACGTCAAGGAGGAAGCGTGAGTCTCAAGGGGGCGCGGGAGCGCTGGGTCCGTACGGGCGGAATCGAGCTGTGCGTCGCCGAGCTGGGGGACGCCTCGCAGCCGACCGTGCTGCTGCTGCACGGCTATCCGGACAGCAAGGAGGTGTGGTCTCAGGTCGCGGAGCGGCTGGCGGACCGCTACCGGCTCCATGTAGTGCTGTACGACGTCCGGGGGCACGGCCGCTCGACAGCTCCGACCCCGCTGCGCGGCGGCTTCACGCTGGAGAAGCTGACGGACGACTTTCTGGCGGTCGCGGACGCGGTGAGTCCGGACAAGCCGGTGCATCTGGTCGGACACGACTGGGGTTCTGTGCAGTCCTGGGAGTTCGTCACGGTCAAGCGCACCGAAGGCCGTATCGCCTCCTTCACCTCGATGTCAGGACCGTCCCTGGACCACTTCGGGCACTGGATCAAGAAGCGGATGAGCCGGCCCACACCACGCAGGATCGGCCAGTTGCTCGGACAGGGTGCCAAGTCCTGGTACGTGTACATGCTGCATACGCCGGTGCTGCCGGAGCTCGCCTGGCGCGGCCCGCTGGGCAAGCTGTGGCCGAAGATCCTGCAGCGGGTGGAGAAGGTGCCCGGCGGCGACTACCCGACGGCCTCGCTGCCGCAGGACGCGGCGCACGGCGCCTGGCTCTACCGCGACAACGTCCGTACCCGGCTGCGCCGCCCCCGCTCCGACGCGTACGCACACACACCCGTTCAGTTGATCACGCCGACCGGCGATATTTTCCTGTCCGAGCGGCTCTACGACGAACTGGGCGGATGGGCCCCGCAGTTGACGCGCCGCTCGCTGCCGGCGAAGCACTGGGTACCCCGCACCCGGCCCGATCAGCTCTCGGCCTGGATCAGTGAGTTCGTCACGGCCAACGAGGACAGCGCGGCCGGAGTGGCCGGAGTGGCCGCGCTGGACTCCGTAGCCCGGGGTCCGTACGCCGAGCGGTTCGCCGGGCAGCTCGTCCTGGTGACGGGTGCGGCCAGCGGCATCGGGCGGGCCACGGCCTTCGCGTTCGCCGAGGCGGGGGCGCGAATCGTGGCCGTGGACCGGGACGCGGAGGGCGCAGCCAGAACCGCGGAGATGTCGCGGCTGATCGGCTCCCCCCAAGCCTGGGGCGAAACGGTGGACGTCAGCGACGAGCAGGCGATGGAGAGGCTCGCCGAGAGGGTCGCCACCGAGTACGGCGTCGTGGACGTCCTGGTCAACAACGCCGGCATAGGTCTCTCGGGCTCCTTCCTCCAGACCAGCGCCGAGGACTGGAAGAAGGTCCTCGACATCAATCTGTGGGGCGTCATCCACGGCTGCCGGCTCTTCGGCAGGCAGATGGCCGAGCGCGGCCAGGGCGGCCATATCGTCAACACCGCGTCCGCTGCCGCCTATCTGCCTTCGAAGACCCTGCCCGCATACAGCACCTCCAAGGCCGCGGTGCTCATGCTCAGCGAGTGTCTGCGGGCGGAACTGGCCGGACAGGGGATCGGGGTCTCGGCGATCTGTCCCGGCTTCGTCAACACCAACATCACGTCCACGGCGCGCTTCGCGGGCGTCGACGCGGCTGAGGAGAAGCGGCGCCAGAAGAAGACCGCCCGGCTGTACGGGCTGCGCAACTACCCGCCGGAGAAGGTCGCCGACGCGATCCTTCGCGCCGTCGTGAAGAACCAGGCGGTGGTGCCGGTGACGCCCGAGGCCCGTGGAGCCCTGTTCATATCCCGCTTCACGCCCAGGACGCTGCGTGCGATCGCTCGATTGGAGCCGCCGCTGTGAGCACCGAGGAGCACACCGGCCACTACGCCATCGCGCCGCGCCGGGTCTCGTTCGACTGGGACGGGACGCCGCTGCACTGGATACCGGACGAGCCCACCGCCACGCATGTCATCAATGTGCTGCATCTTCTGCTGCCGGCCGGCGAGCGGTGGTTCGTCAAGGTCTTCAAGGAAGCGCTGCCCCTGGTCGACGACCCGGAGCTGCTGAAGGACGTCAAGGGCTTCATGGGCCAGGAGGCCACGCACAGCGTGCAGCATGCGTATGTGCTGGACCACCTGGCCGCGCAGGGGCTCGACACCGAGGCATTCACCAAGTACGTCGACCTCCTCTTCGAAAAACTCCTCGGCGAGAAGCCGCCGTTCGGGGCGCCGGTACCGACCCAGGAGTGGCTGCGCTTCCGCCTGTCGGTCATCGCCGCGATCGAGCAGTTCACGGCGGTCCTGGGCAACTGGGTGCTGCACGCCGAAGGACTCGACCGGGCAAACGCCGACAAGATCATGCTCGATCTGCTGCGCTGGCACGGCGCGGAGGAGGTCGAGCACCGGGCAGTCGCCTTCGAGATGTACCAGCACTGCGGTGGCGAGGGACTGCCACGCTATGCCCGCCGCATCGAGGGCATGGCCGTCACCGCGCCCGTGCTGGCCTGGCTCTGGGTGTGGGGCACCGCCTACCTGATCCGGCACGACCCCCAGCTCGCCGGCCGGCTGCGTTACTCCCTGCGCGAGCACAACCGCGCGGTCGGCCAAGGACTGCTGCCCACGTGGCGCGAGCTGGGCGCGGCCATACCTCGATACTTCCGGCGGTCGTACCATCCCTCGCAGGAGGGCTCGCTGCGCAAGGCCGTCGACTATCTCGCGACCTCGCCCGCGGCCCGTGCCGCGGCGGGA
The DNA here is from genome assembly GCF_042888805.1 of Streptomyces sp. NPDC002730. Lineage (NCBI taxonomy): Bacteria > Bacillati > Actinomycetota > Actinomycetes > Kitasatosporales > Streptomycetaceae > Streptomyces > Streptomyces sp. NPDC002730. The sequence goes on along the minus strand of NZ_JBIAQG010000005.1, from coordinate 370,821 downwards.
GCGGTGGGCCGCGCCGCCTTGTCGTAGGCGGCCTGTCATCGAGGGAGCGGGCTTGTCCGAGCAGTCAGTCGCCCAGTCAGTCGCCGAGTACCGGATCGAGGACCTGGCGCACCACAGTGGCGCCACCGTCCGTACGATCCGCGCCTACCAGGACCGCGGGCTGCTGCCGAAACCGGAGCGGCGCGGGCGGGCCAATGTGTACGGGGCCGCCCATCTCGCCCGGCTGCGGCAGATCGCCGATCTGCTCGACCGCGGCTACACCCTGGCCTCGATCAAGGAGCTGCTCGAGGCCTGGGACGCCGGGCGCGGGCTGGGCGGGGTGCTGGGTCTGGTCGCCGAGGTGCAGGGACCCTGGACGGACGAGGAGGCGGCCCGGATCTCCCGCGCGGAGCTGGACGGCAAGTTCGGCGGGAAGCCGGACGAGGCCGCCGTCGCGGAAGCGGTGGACCTGGGGGTGCTGGAGCGCATCCCCGGCCGGGACGACGAATTCCTGGTGCCGAGCCCCCAGGAGCTGGCGGTAGCCGCAGAGTTGTACGCCGCCGGGGTACCGCTTCCGGCAATCTCCGGTCATCTGCGGGAACTTCGCGGGCAGGTCGAACACATCGCCTCCCGTTTCCTGGAGTTCACCACCGAGCATGTCTTCGCCCGCTATCTGGGGCATCGGCTGCCGACCGACGCGGATGCGGCTGAGGCGGCGTCCCTGGTCCGGCGGCTGCGCCCACTCGCACAACAGACGATCGATGCCGAACTGGCGCGGGCCATGAGGACGTTCGCCACCCGCCATCTTCAGCAGCACCTGAGTGCGGAAGGACCGCCACAGGTGGAGAGTGCGCTCTGTCCGGTGACGTTGCCTCCGGAGACAATTCGCTCGGTCCAGGCCCTGGTTGGCAAGGAGAACGCGGCAGCCTTCATCACCGCAGCGACCGAACGGGAGCTGCATGCCAGAACCTTGGATGCCCTCATCTCAACCGATAGCGATTCGCCGCAACTTGACCAAAGCCCTTAAATGACCCATGAGTTGTCCACAGAATCGCCAATTCCCCTGTGGATAACTACAGTTGGCTGTGGATCAAACCTGTGGAGCGACATTTTCGATGTGGAGCGATATTTTCAGTGGCGCTGTTGGCGAGCGGACGGGCACGCTGACGGGATGAACGCAAGACCCGAACGACCCGATGGGCCCGATGAGCCCGATGAGCGACGCACCGTGAAGGTGTCGAAGTACCTCTCGAAGCATCTGCGCCACCAGCCGGAGCGGATCGGCATCGTCCTCGACGAGAACGGCTGGGTGGCCGTCGACGAGCTGATGCGGGCGGCGGCCGAGCACGGCTTCCGGATCACCCGCGCCGAGCTCGACCATGTCGTGGCTGTCAACGACAAGCAGCGCTTCACGATCGACGGCACCCGCATCCGCGCCAACCAGGGCCACTCCGTCGAGGTCGACCTGGACCTGCCTCCGGCCGAGCCGCCCGCGTATCTCTACCACGGCACCGTCGCCCGCAGCCTGGACGCGATCCGCGCCGAGGGACTGCGCGCCATGAACCGCCACCATGTCCATCTCTCGCCCGACCGCGAGACCGCGACCCGCGTCGGCGCCCGCCGCGGCCGCCCCGTCGTCCTCTCCGTGCATGCCGGAGCGATGTATGAAGCGGGCCACCTTTTCCACGTCAGCGCCAACGGCGTCTGGCTCACCGCTGCCGTACCGCCGAAGTTTCTGCGCTTCCCAGGCCGCTAGATCCTCCTGCGGTGCCCTCCTGAGGGGGCCTCCTGCGGGTCAGCGACTCAGCTGGGCAAGCCCCTCCGTGGCGATCTGCTCGAAGACCGCCTGGTCCGCTGCGAAGTCCGAGTCCGGGATCGGGGCGTGGATCACGAGCTCCGTGAAGCCGAGCTCGAAGTGCTTGCCCGCGAAGTCCACAAAGGCGTCGAGGGACTCCAGCGGCCGGCCGGCCTCCGGCGTGAAGCCGGTGAGCAGGATCTTGTCCAGCTCGGCCACGTCACGGCCGATGTCCGCGCACGCCTTGCCGAGCTTGTCGATCTGCCCGCGGATGGCCTCGACGGACTGCTCGGGCGTACCCGTCTCGAAGAGCTTCGGGTCACCTGTGGTCACCCACGCCTGCCCGTGCTTCGCCGCGAGCTTCAGTCCGCGCGGCCCGGTGGCGGCGACCGCGAAGGGCAGCCGGGGCCGCTGGACGCAGCCGGGAATGTTGCGGGCCTCCACCGCCGAGTAGAAGCTCCCGTCGTACGTCACGGAGCCCTCGGTCAGCAGCCGGTCGAGCAGTGGCACGAACTCCCCGAAGCGGTCGGCACGTTCGCGCGGCGTCCATGCCTCCTGGCCCAGCGCCGTGGCGTCGAAGCCATTGCCGCCCGCGCCGATGCCGAGCGTGATCCGCCCGCCGGAGATGTCGTCCAGCGAGATCAGGTCCTTGGCAAGGGTCACCGGGTGGCGGAAGTTCGGTGAGGTGACCAGCGTGCCGAGGCGCAGCCGCTCGGTGGCGGCGGCCGCGGCGGTCAGCGTCGGGACCGCGCCGTACCAGGGGCCGTCGCGGAAGGTACGCCACGACAGGTGGTCGTAGGTGTACGCGGTGTGAAAACCGAGCTGCTCGGCTCGGAGCCACTCGTCGCGGCCACCTTCGTGCCAACGGCGGACGGGGAGGATCACGGTACTCAAACGCATGCCTTCGAGAGTACGTGGCTCCGCAGCGGCCCGAGCGCACTCAAATGTGCGACCCGTCGCACGCCCGTGCGCCCGCGTACGGGAGAATGGATCTGTGACCTCAGCTACCGATCCCAGCCCGCTGCCCGCCACCCCCCGGCTGATCGCCACCGATCTGGACGGCACCCTGCTGCGCGACGACAAGTCCGTCTCGGACCGTACGATCGCCGCGCTGGCCGCCGCCGAGGAGGCCGGGATCGAGGTCTTCTTCGTCACAGGCCGCCCGGCCCGCTGGATGGACGTCGTCAGTGACCATGTCCACGGCCATGGGCTCGCGATCTGCGCCAACGGCGCGGCGGTCGTGGATCTGCACGCCGGGGGGAAGCTGCTGGAGGTCCGCGCGCTGGAGCGGGAGACCGCCCTCGGTGTCGTGAGGATCCTGCGCGACGCCGCCCCCGGCACCTCTTTCGCGGTCGAGACGACGACCGGCATCCACTACGAGCCGGACTATCCGCCGTTCCATGTCGACCCGGGCGCGACCGTCGCCACCGCGGAGAAGCTGCTGCACGAGGAGCGGCTGGGTGAGGGCGCCCCGGTGATCAAGCTGCTCGCGCACCACCCCGAGCTGACACCCGACGGCTTCCTCACCCTGGCCCGTACGGCCGCCGGTGACCTGGCATCCTTCACCCGCTCCAGCCCGACCGCGCTGCTCGAGGTCAGCGGCCTCGGTGTGAGCAAGGCCAGCACCCTGGCGCTGTGCTGCGCCCGGCGCGGGATCTCCTCCGACGAGGTCGTCGCCTTCGGGGACATGCCCAACGACGTGGAGATGCTGACCTGGGCGGGCACCTCGTACGCGATGGGCAACGCCCATCCGGACGTGCTCGCCGCGGCCTCCGGCCGGACCGTCGCCAACAACGAGGACGGCGTCGCGGTCGTCATCGAGCAGATCCTCGCCCGGCGTGCGGAAAGCAGCGAAGAGCTCTGAAGCAAGAGCGCTGAAGAACGAGAACTACTCGACCCGGACCCCGCGTTCGCGGAGCCAGGGCAGCGGATCCACTCCGGAGCCCAGATACGGCGTGAGCCGCACCTCGAAGTGCAGGTGCGGCCCTGTCGAGTTGCCCGTGGTGCCGGACTGCCCGATCCACTGCCCGGCGCGTACCTGCTCGCCCTGGTCGACGGTGGTCGTCGCCAGATGCGCGTACTGCGAGTAGTAGCCGCCCGGGTGCTGGACGACGATCTCGATGCCGAATCCACCGCCGCACGAGACAGACACCACCCGGCCCGCCCCGACCGACCGCACCGGGGTGCCGATGTCCACCGCGAAGTCCTGCCCGGTGTGCCGATGGGCCCAGTGCTCACCCGCGCTGTCGAACCCGGCGGACAGTTCGTACTTCTCCACAGGCGTCACCCATGCCGTGCCCGGCGGCGTTCCACGCTTCCCGAGCCGGACGACGCCCGCGCACTTGCCCGCCGCCACGCTGCGGTCCGCCTCCCCCTGCAGCTCCCACTGTGCCTCTTCCAGCTTCGAGTTGATGCCCTGCTTGATGGTTGCCAGCTGTGCCTGGCGTACCTCGAGCTCGCGCCGGGCCGTCCGGGCATTCCCCTCGGTCACGGAGAGCCGCCGCTCGGCCTGCCTGGCCCGGCCGAGGAGCTGGTTCACTGCCGTCTCCGCCTGCCAGGCTAGCCGCTGTCCGCGCATCAGCTCCTCGGGGTTGTCGGCGAACAGCAGCTGAGCGGTGACGGCGAGCGGGCCGCCGGTGCGGTACTGGGCGCGGGCGACACCGCCGATGGCGTCGTGGATCGTGGTGAGTTCGTTCCGCTGCAGTGCCAGCTTCCCCTGGAGCCGGGCCGCCGCGGTGCGCTGCGCGTCAGCGGCACGCCTGCCTTGTTCGTACTTCGCAGTGGCTTTCGCCGCGTCCTCGAACAGTCGCGCCACCTCGGCGCCGGTACCGATAACGGGCCCGTCGGACGCCATGGCGGCGGGTACCGCCGTACCGAGGAGCGCGCACAGCACCGCCAGGACGAGCAATGGCCGGTCGCGGTGTCTCAAGCACATCCTCGGATCGTCACCCGCCACCGCGGCGTTTTCGGGTACCAGTGAGGTGTCGTGACTCCACCTGGCCTACTGGGACGCCTCTCCGTACACCGTCGTACCCCCCTTCGTCCTGTCGCGGCTTCCAGCGGACCCTTCGGTTCGGCGCTGTCACGCCCTTGAGAGGAGCAGGTCCTGTCCGGCGACGAGAGCCGGGTACTAAACCGGGTACTCGGCTGTCGAGAGCCGGGTACCGAGCAGGTCCGCGGCCCGCTCGCGCTCCAGCATCCGGCGCAGCGGCCCCTCGGCGGTGGCGAGTTCTGTGTACGAGCCGCGCTGCACGGTCCGGCCTGCCTCCAGGACGACGATCTCGTCGACGGCGTCGAGCCCTTGCAGCCGGTGCGTGATCAGCACTGTCGTCCGGCCTTCCGTCGCCACCAGCAGATCCGCCGTCAGCGCATCGGCCGTCGCCAGGTCGAGGTGCTCGGCCGGCTCGTCGAGTACGAGTACGGGGAAGTCGGCGAGGAGCGCGCGGGCCAGCGCCAGCCGCTGCCGCTGACCGCCCGACAGCTGCGCCCCGTGCTCGCCGACGAGAGTGTCGAGACCGTCGGGCAGCACGTCGACCCACTCCAGCAGCCTCGCCTTGGCGAGCGCCTGCCGAAGCTCGTCCTCCGTCGCCTCCGTACGCGCGAGCCGGAGGTTCTCCCGTACGGAACTGTCGAAGAGGTGGGCGTCCTGCGCGCACAGCCCGACGAACCGCCGGACCGCGTCCCCGTCGAGCGCGGCCGCGTCCACGCCGCCGATCGTGTACGTCCCTTCCCTCACGTCCAGGAAGCGGAGCAGCACCTGCGCGAGGGTGGTCTTTCCCGAACCCGAAATGCCGACGACGGCGATGCGCCTCCCCGCGGTGAGCGTCAGATCGAATCCGCGGAGCGCGTCCCGCTCCTGTCCGGCGTACCGGGCGCCGAGTCCTCGCACCTGGAGCGGGAACGCCGTCGCCGGTGGAGCCGCCGCCCGGTCCGGCTCGTGTACGGGGACGGGCGCGTCCAGCACCTCGAACACCCGCTCGGCGCTCCGCCTGACCCGCTGCCGGTACTGCACAGCCGCCGGAAGCCCGGTGACCGCCTCGAAAGCGGCGAGGGGAGTGAGCACCACCACCGCCAAGGACACCCCGTCCAGCCGCCCGTCACGCACCGCCTGCACTCCGGCGAAGGCGGCGCACACGACGGTCAGCCCGCAGGCCAGCGCGGAGAGGCCGCCGCCGAGTGCGGTGGCGACGGCGCCCCGGGAGGCGATGCGCGTCAGCTGCTGGTCGGCTTCCCGCGTCCTCTCCACCCGTCCCTTCAGGGCTCCGGCGACGGTCAGTTCGGCGGTGCCGCCGAGCAGTTCGACGACACGGGTCGCCAGCACCCCTCGTGCGGGCGCGAGTTGACGTTCGGCCCGCCGTGCGAAAGCGCCGCTGATCAGCGGTACGGCCACACCGGCGAGGAGCAGGCCGACGGCGAGCACGGCCCCGGCCTCGGGCAGCAGCCACGCCGTGAAGCCGACAGCACCCGCGCCGACGACGACGGCCACCCCGGCAGGCAGCAGCCAGCGCAGCCAGTAGTCCTGCAGGGCGTCCACATCGGCGACGAGCCGCGACAGCAGATCCCCGCGCCGGGACTGCCGCAGCCCGGCGGGCGCGATCCGCTCCAGCCTGCGATAGACCGCGACCCGCATCTCGGCGAGCATCCGCAGCACGGCGTCGTGCGACACCAGACGCTCGGCGTACCGGAAGACGGCCCGCCCGATGCCGAAGGCGCGGGTCGCCGTCACAGCCACCATCAGATAGAGCACCGGCGGATGCTCGGACGCGCGCGAAATGAGCCAACCGGAAACGGCCATAAGCCCTACGGCGGAACCCAGAGCAAGGCTGCCCAGCAGTAGCGCGAGCCCGAGCCGGCCCCGCAGCTCCCCGGCAGCGCTTCGTACTCGTGCCAGCGGCGACCGTGTGCGCGCCGACTGCGTCGGCCCTGCGGTGTCAACGGCCTCGGCGGGCTGATCTCTGCCCACCTCCGTGCGCGCTGCCGCCGCAGTGTCCGCCGAACTCGATGTCTGAGTACCTCCGTACGCCGTAACTCCCGACCTCGCGGGCCCTGGAATCAGCGATGCGCGGCGGGAGAGCGTGACCACCCGATCCGCCACCGCCAGCAGTGCCGGCCGGTGGACGACCAGCAGCACCGTCCGCCCCTCCGCCAGCCGTCGCACCGCGTCGACGATGCCCGCTTCCGTCTCGCCGTCCAGCGCGGCCGTCGGCTCGTCGAGCAGCAGCAGCGGCCGGTCCGCGAGGAACGCCCGGGCCAGCGCGAGCCGTTGCCGCTGGCCGGCCGAGAGCCCGGTGCCGTCCTCGCCGAGCAGGGTGTCCACACCCTGAGGGAGCCCGGCCACAAAGTCGTACGCACCAGCGTTCCGCAGCGCTTCCCGCACCGCGGCGTCATCGGCGTCCGGTCGCGCGAGCCGTACGTTCTCCGCGATCGTCCCCGCGAAGAGATACGGCCGTTGTGGCACCCAAGCGATCTGCTCGCGCCACCGGTCCAGGTCGAGCGTCGCCAGATCGGTACCGCCGACGCGCACCCGCCCCTCGGCCGGCTCCACGAAGCCGAGCAGCACATCCAGCAGCGTCGACTTCCCGACCCCGCTCGGTCCGACCAGCGCGACCGTGTCGCCGGGCTCCACCGCCAGTGAGGCCGCATCCAACGACGCCTCGCCACGCCCCGCGTGACGGACGGTCACTCCGTCGAGCTCCAACCGGAGTGTGCCCGGTACCTCGCTCGTACCGCCCGCCCGCGGCTCGGTCTCCAGGACCTGGAAAATCTCCTCCGCGGCCGAAAGCCCCTCAGCCGCCGCGTGGTACTGCGCGCCCACCTGCCGGATCGGCAGATACGCCTCGGGCGCGAGGATCAGAATCACCAGGCCCGTGTACAGATCCAGGTCCCCGTGCACCAGCCGCATACCGATGCCGACGGCCACCAGCGCCACCGAGAGAGTCGACAGCAGCTCCAGCGCGAACGACGAGAGAAACGCGATCCGCAGCGTCCGCAGCGTCGCCTTCCGGTACTCCGAGGTGATCGACCGGATCGACTCGGCCTGGGCCTTCGCCCGTCCGAAGACCTTCAGGGTCGGCAGACCGGCGGCCACGTCCAGGAAGTGCCCCGACAGCCGGGACAGCAGCCGCCACTGGCGGTCCATCCGGGCCTGGGTGGCCCAGCCGATGAGAACCATGAACAGCGGAATCAGCGGCAGGGTCAGCACAATGACCGCCGCCGAGATCCAGTCCTCGGTCACGATCCGCGCCAGCACCGCCGCGGGTACCACGACGGCGAGCCCCAACTGCGGCAGATAGCGCGAGAAGTAGTCGTCCAAAGCGTCGACACCGCGGGTGGCGAGCGCGACCAGCGAACCGGTCCGCTGCCCACTCAGCCACTCGGGCCCCAGGTGAGCGGCCCGCTCCAGCAGCCGCCCCCGCAGCTCCGACTTGACCGCGGCACTCGCCCGGTGCGCGGCCAGTTCGGTCAGCCAGGAGACGACAGCCCGTCCGACCCCGACCGCCGCCAGGAGCGCCAGCGGCGTCCCCAGAGTGGAGGTGGACAGCCCCCGCTCAAACGCGCCCACCACCACGTCGGCGATGAGCATCGCCTGGGCGACGACCAGCGCCGCCCCGGCAACGCCGAGGAGCACCACCGCGGTCAAGAAGAGGCGGGTGGCCTGGGCGTACCGGAGCAGACGCGGGTCGATCGGTTTCACGTGAAACATCCCCCACTAATGAACATCGGCGATGTGCTGCGTGCCGATCCGCTTGCGGAATACCCAGTACGTCCAGCCCTGGTAGAGCATCACCAGCGGCGCGGCGATGCCCGCGCACCAGGTCATGATCTTCAGCGTGTACGGACTCGACGAGGCGTTGGTGACCGTAAGGTTCCACTCCTCATTGAGCGAGGACGGCATGACATTCGGGAAGAGCGTCAGAAACAGCATCGCGACCGCGGCAGCGATCGTCACGCCCGACAGCGCGAACGACCAGCCCTCGCGTCCCACCTTGATCGCCCCGACCGCTCCGACCAGCGCCACCACCGCGACGATCATCGCGATCAGGCTCTTGCCGTCACCGCGCGAGACCTGGGTCCAGATCAGAAAGCCGAACGCCAGCACGGCCGTGATCAGCCCCAGCTTCAGCGCCAGCCTCCGGGCCCGGACCCTGATGTCCCCCACCGTCTTCAGCGCCGCGAACACCGCACCATGGAAGGTGAAGAGCGTCAGCGTCACCAGCCCGCCCAGGATCGCGTACGGGTTGAGCAGATCGAAGAGGTTGCCGACGTACTCCTTCCGCCCGTCGATCTTCACGCCGCGCACGATGTTGCCGAACGCGACGCCCCACAGCAGGGCCGGCAGCAGCGAGGTCCAGAAGATCGCGTGCTCCCAGTTGGTCTGCCACCTCTCCTCGTCCCGCTTGTGCCGGTACTCGAACGCGACTCCGCGAACGATCAGGCAGAACAGGATCAGCAGCAGCGGCAGATAGAAGCCGGAGAAGAGGGTGGCGTACCACTCGGGGAAGGCGGCGAAGGTCGCACCGCCGGCCGTCACCAGCCAGACCTCGTTGCCGTCCCAGACGGGCCCGATGGTGTTGATCAGGACCCGCCGCTCGGTCCGGTCCCGGGCCAGCAGCTTGGTCAGGACGCCGACCCCGAAGTCGAAGCCATCGAGGAAGAAGTAGCCGACCCAGAGGAAGGCGATGAGTACAAACCAGACGTCGTGAAGTTCCATGCCTCAGCAGCTCCTCAGGGCCTCAGTACGAGAAGGCCATCGGGCGGTCGGCGTCACGGTCGTCGCCGCCGATCTTGGTGGGCGGGTTGAGGTCGGCCTCGGTGAGCTCTGGCGGTCCGGCCTTGACGTACTTCAGAAGCAGCTTGACCTCGATGACGGCGAGCACCGCGTAGAGCAGGGTGAAGACGATCATCGAGGTGAGCACCTCACCCTGCGAGGCACTGGGGGAGACGGCGTCGCGGGTACGGAGCACGCCGTACACAACCCACGGCTGACGCCCCATCTCGGTGAAGATCCAGCCCCAGGAGTTGGCGATCAGCGGGAAGAGCATCGTCCAGAGCGCGACGATCCAGTACCACTTGGTCAGCTTGGGGTTCAGCGCCTTGTTCTTGAAGAGCACCAGCTGCGGCACTTCGTCCGCGCCCGTCCGCAGGCCCGGCGGCAGCATGAACTTCTTGCGGGTGAGCCAGAGCCCGAGCAGGCCGATGGCGAAGGACGTCATCCCGAAGCCGATCATCCAGCGGAAGCCCCAGTAGGCGACGGGGATATTGGGCCGGTAGTCGCCGGGGCCGAACTTCTCCTGCTCGGACTTGTTGACGTCGTTGATGCCAGGGACGTACGAGGAGAAGTCGTCGTTGGCCAGGAAGGACAGCAGTCCCGGGATCTCTATCGCGACCGTGTTGTGGCCTTTTTCGACGTCGCCGTACGCGAACACCGAGAAGGGCGCGGGCGCCTCGCCGTCCCACAGCGCCTCGGCTGCGGCCATCTTCATCGGCTGCTGCTTGAACATGACCTTGCCGAGCAGGTCACCGCTGACAGCGGTGAGCATTCCGGCGATCACGACGGTGACCAGCCCGAGCCGCAGCGAGGTGCGCATCACCGGAATGTGCTTCTTGCGCGCCAGGTGGAAGGCAGCGATGCCGACCATGAAGGCGCCGCCGACGAGGAAGGCGGCCGTGATGGTGTGGAAGAACTGGGTGAGCGCGGTGTTCTGCGTGAGTACGTGCCAGAAGTCGGTGAGCTCTGCCCGGCCCCGCTCCTTGTTGATCCGGTAGCCGACCGGGTGCTGCATCCAGGAGTTGGCCGCCAGGATGAAGTACGCCGAGAGGACGGTGCCGATCGAGACCATCCAGATGCAGGCCAGATGGATCTTCTTCGGCAGCTTGTCCCAGCCGAAGATCCACAGCCCGATGAAGGTGGACTCGAAGAAGAACGCGAACAGCGACTCGAAGGCGAGCGGGGCACCGAAGACGTCACCGACGAAGCGTGAGTAGTCGGACCAGTTCATGCCGAACTGGAACTCCTGGACGAGGCCGGTGACCACACCCATGGCGATGTTGATCAGGAAGAGCTTGCCCCAGAACTTGGTGGCCCTGAGGTACTTCTCCTTCTCGGTGCGCACCCAGGCGGTCTGCAGGCCGGCGGTGAGCGCGGCGAGCGAGATCGTCAGAGGGACGAAGAGGAAGTGGTAGACGGTGGTGATGCCGAACTGCCATCGCGCCAAGGTCTCCGGCGCCAGAGCTACGTCCACGTCGTCTTCTCCTTACATCGCCGTGGTCACTGCGGCAGTCTGCCCCTTTAATCCCGCCCATGACGGGAGAAACGAAGCATGCTTGTGAACGCGTTCACATTCACAAGCATTATGGCTCATACGAAATTCGCACCTTCGACCGGGGGTACCTCTTCCCAAGCTCTTCAACATCTTGTTGAATCCGGCGAATGCAGATACGGATCTCCTGGCCCGCCGGCCACCTGACCGCGACCCTCGAAGAAACCCCCACGAGCACTGCGCTCATGGGGGCTCTGCCACTCGCCTCCACCGCCCACACCTGGGGCGAAGAGGTCTACTTCGACACGACCATCTCCCCCGCCCTGGAGGCAGCCGCCCGGCAGGTGGTGGAACCGGGCACGGTCGCTTTCTGGACCGAGGGCGACGCACTCGCGCTGCCCTACGGCCCCACACCGATCTCGCGCGGCGACGAATGCCGGCTCGCAGGCCCGTGCAATGTCCTCGGCCGGATCGACGGCGATCCCCTCCTGCTGGCGACGGTACGCGCCGGCGACCCGATCCGCGTGGAGAGGGTCGAGACCTAGAACTCCTTGCGGAATGCCTCGGTGACGTGCAGGAAGAGGTCGTTGGCCTCGGTCTCACCAATGGTGACCCGCACGCCCTCACCCGCGAAGGGCCTGACTACGACACCGGCCTTCTCGCACGCCGCCGCGAAGTCGAGCGTACGGTCGCCGAGCCGCAGCCAGACGAAGTTCGCCTGGGTCTCCGGCACCGTCCAGCCCTGCTTGACCAGGCTCTCGTGCACCCGTACGCGCTCGGAGACCAGCGAGCCGACCCGGCCGAGCAGTTCGTCCTCGGCGCGCAGCGAGGCGACCGCCGCGTCCTGCGCGAGCTGCGAGACACCGAAGGGGACCGCGGTCTTGCGCAGCGCTGCGGCCACCGGCTCATGGGCGATCGCAAAGCCGACCCGCAGCCCGGCAAGTCCGTACGCCTTGGAGAACGTACGCAGTACCGCCACGTTGGGGCGGTCGCGGTAGATCTCGATGCCGTTCGGGACGTCGACATCGCGGACGAACTCGATGTACGCCTCATCCAGCACTACCAGGACGTCGGATGGCACCCGGTCGAGGAAGCGCTCCAGCTCGGCACGGCGCACCACCGTGCCGGTCGGGTTGTTGGGGTTGCAGACGAAGATCAGCCGGGTCCGGTCGGTGATCGCATCGGCCATCGCGTCCAGATCATGCACATCACCCGCCGTCAGCGGCACCTGCACCGGCTTGGCCCCGCTGATCTGCGTGATGATCGGGTACGCCTCGAAGGACCGCCAGGCAAAGATGACCTCGTCGCCGGGGCCCGAGGTGGACTGCAGCAACGACTGGGCGACGCCGACCGAGCCGGTGCCGGTGGCCAGATGCGTCGCGGGCACCCCGAAACGGTCCGCGAGCTCGTTCATCAGCCCGGTGCAGGCCATGTCCGGATAACGGTTGAAGCTGTGGGCAGCGGCGATCGCGCTCTCCATCACACCGGTCAGCGGCGGATACGGGTTCTCATTGGACGACAGCTTGTACGCGACCGGGCCGCCCGAAGCAGCCGGCTTGCCGGGCTTGTACGTGGGGATGCCGTCCAGCTCGGCGCGCAGCTTGGGGCTCGTCTCGCTCACCGCGGGTCCTCCTCGACCATCTGTACACAGCAGTACTCCAATACTGCTCACCTTAAGAGGATTCACGTCCGCTGCGAATGGGGGCCCGGAAAATAGGGGGGCGCTCCTCCATATCGCGCGCGCCGGTAGCTCACTCCGTGGCGCGCATCCCTCGTAGTGGTGAGTTGAGACCTCTTCGAAACATCAACCATTCGACAGGCCCATGCAGCTGGACGCGCGAGACGCCGTGGGCGTACCACCCAACTGCCTTGATTTCCAAGGTGATTGATGATGAAAAGCCATGCAGAAACGTGCCTGTCAACGAGTGAATATGCGACCGGCTCAACCGCCCGCGCGAGCCCTACTATCGGCTCGCCATGACAGCAGCAGGGAAGCACCAGGTGAGCCGGACGGAGACATCACGCCGGGGCAGCCGGCAGAGTCGGGCGGGCATCCGAGATGTGGCCGCCGCCGCCGGTGTCTCCATCACGACAGTCTCCGACGCACTCAACGGCAAGGGCCGGCTCCCGGACGCCACCCGCCGACATGTCCGCGAGGTCGCCGACCGGCTGGGCTATCGCCCGTCCGCCGCGGCCCGCACGCTCCGTACCGGAAAGTCGGGCCTCATCGGCCTGACGGTGACGACGTACGGGGATGAACCTTTCACCTTCACCGAGTTCGCGTACTTCGCCGAAATGGCGAGAGCCGCGACCTCCGCCGCGCTCGCCCGCGGCTACGCCCTCGTCATTCTCCCCGCCACCTCACGCCATGACGTCTGGTCGAACGTCGCCCTCGACGGCACCGTCGTCATCGATCCGTCCGACCACGACCCGGTCGTCACCGAACTTGTCCGCCAGGGCCTGCCCGTCGTCTCCGACGGCCGTCCAGCCGGCACGCTCCCGGTCACCGCCTGGGTCGACAACGATCACGAAGCCGCCGTACTCGATCTGCTCGACCATCTCGCCGCCGCCGGCGCCCGCCGTATCGGCCTGCTCACCGGCACCACCACCGACACCTACACACGACTGTCCACCACCGCGTATCTCAGCTGGTGCGAGCGCGTCCGCCAGGACCCGGTCTACGAGTCCTATCCGGCCCACGACCCGTGCGCCGGAGCCGTCGCGGCCGACCGGCTGCTCGCCCGCCCCGACCGGCCCGACGCCGTCTACGGGCTCTTCGACCCCAACGGCACCGATCTCCTCGCCGCCGCCCGGCGGTACGGCCTGCGCGTCCCCGACGATCTGCTGCTCGTCTGCTGCAGCGAGTCGACCGTGTACGCCACCACCGAACCGCCCATCACCACGCTCTCGCTCAAACCGCGCCGGATCGGCACAGCGGTCGTCCAGCTCCTCATCGACGCCATCGAAGGAGTCGACGAGGACCGGCCGGTCGGGCAGGTAATACCGACCGAACTGATCGTACGGACGTCATCACAGCGCCGCCCTCAGCGAACGACTGTGAGCGCCCCGCGATCCCCTTCTCCGGACTAGACCTTCCTAATCGGTACGAAACAGTCGGCGCACCAGGGGTGCGAAACGGATTCACCACCCCTGGTGCGTCACACAGCGCGGAGCTCATTCCTATGATGGGCGCACGACACCGCGGACCACCCCGACCAGGCTGGGCCGAGAGGTGAACGGCGGCGCGACGGTGGTGGAGGGGTCGATGACTCAGGGGGCCGGTCAAGGACCCGTGGTGCGGACGGCGACGTTGCGCGATTTCCGTGTACCGCCCTATGCGCAGGTTCCCGTGCAGTCGCAGGAACCTCAGTCCGCTGCACCGCAGCAGCAGGAACCGCCATCCGCGGCGCCGCAGCAGCACGCACCGCAGCCGCAGGAACCACAGGCACAGCAACCACAGCCTCAGCCACAGCGGTTTCAAGTACAGCAGTCCACGGAGCCCGGCCATCCCGGCAACGCGGTCCCGGAGGGCGAGACCCCGGACGGCTACACCCCCACCGCGCGCGACCTCCCGGTCATCAGCCGCAGCGGCCCCGGCGACACCGTCCAGGTGCAGATCAACCCGTCCGAGACGCCCGCGGCCGACGGGCTCGGCCCGCTCTATGTCGTCGGCGACGTCCACGGATATCTCGACGAACTCCACGCGGCCCTCACCGAACAGGGCCTCATCGACGCGGACGGCCAGTGGGCCGCGGGCAACGCCCGGCTCTGGTTCCTCGGCGACTTCACCGACCGGGGCCCCGACGGCATCGGCGTCATCGACCTCGTCATGCGGCTCTCCGCCGAGGCCGCGGCCGCCGGCGGCTACTGCAAGGCCCTGATGGGCAACCACGAACTGCTGCTGCTCGGCGCCAAGCGGTTCGGCGACACCCCCGTCAACTCCGGGGCCGGAACCGCCACTTTCCAGGCCGCCTGGCTGCTCAACGGCGGCCAGAAGTCCGATATGGACCGTCTGCAGGACGTCCATCTGCAGTGGATGGCGCGCCTCGACGCCATCGAGCTGGAGGACGAGCATCTGCTGATGCACTCCGACACCACGGCCTATCTCGAGTACGGCGACTCGATCGAAGCGGTCAACGACACCGTCCGCGAGACCCTGACCCGCAATGACGCCGACGAGTGCTGGGACCTGTTCCGCAAGTTCACCAAGCGCTTCGCCTTCCGCGACGACGGCGGCCCGCAGGCCGTACGCGAACTGCTCTCCGCCTACGGCGGCCGACGCGTTGTGCACGGCCACAGCCCCATTCCGTATCTGCTCGGCGAGGTGGGCACCGAGGACGGTGAGGACGGCGCGCGTCCGGTTGTCGAAGGCCCGCATGTGTACGCCGACGGCCTCGCGATCGCCATGGACGGCGGCGTGACCATGGCCGGAAAGCTGCTTGTGGTCGAACTCCCGCTGCATGACTGAGCCAACCCTCGACAGGGGATTTACGGAAACCCCCTGTCACCCCGTGCCGTAACCGCTCTACCATCGGCTTATCCGTAGCAGGCTCTCCTCCGTTTCTGCCCAACCGCCCGGTCGATGCGGGCAATCCGGCCCTACGGAGCATCGGGGGATGCACATGAACAGCGCTCCGCACCTGCTGACCGAGGATCGTGCCGAGTACGAGCGAATCCTCGATGACGCGCTGCGCAACGCCCATGACCGTCCGGATCTCGCCGCCGTGGGGCAGCGCCTGAACACCGAGCAACTCCGCACCATGGCCCTGAACGCGACAGCGCTCATCACCACAGCGGCCGCAGCCGAGTACGAGCACTATGTGAAGGTCCGCGAGGATCTGCGCGCGCCCACGGCCGCCGCGTCCGTGCACAATTCCGTGCTGGCCCCGGCCGCGGGCGAGGCAGACGAGAGCGGCGCCGGATTCGCCGCCGTCATCGCCGTACTGGCGCCGGTGCTCGCGGGAACGGCTGCGGCGATCTTTCTGCTGGTCGGCTACATCCTGAAGATGCTCAGCCCCACGCCGTCCTTCGCGGAGAGCCTGCTCACCGCCGGGTGGTTCTTCGGCGCGGTAACGGCGGCCGGAATCCTGGTCGCCGCGGTCGCACTGCTGCTCACCGCTCTGCGCAACGGCGCGACCCAGGTCCCGGCCGAAGAGTCGGCGGGCGAGCCGGACGAGGTGGCCCGCGCCAGGGAGGCCTGGCGTCATGCAGTGCTGGAACGCGGCCTGCTGCCGTTTCTGCGGGCAGCGCTGGCCGATCCCAGCGCCGACCCGTCGTCCGCGGACCCGCCGCGCCATGTGAGCCGTATCCCGAAGGTCGGCTACAGCGGCCCGGACTACTCCAGCCCGAGCGAGGGCTCGACGACGGGCCAGAGACCCACCTTCACCAGTCCGGACTTCACCAGTCCGGACTTCGGCGGCCCCGAGCACCAGCCGGAGTGACCCAGGCCGGCGCCCGTGGCCGGGAGTTCACTCGGCGATCGGCAGATAGACCCGGTTGCCGGCCGCGGCGAACTCCTTGGACTTCTCGTCCATGCCCGCCGCGATCTCCTCCTGCAAGGCGCCGTGCTGCCGCCGGATGTCCTGGGAGATCTTCATCGAGCAGAACTTCGGACCGCACATCGAGCAGAAGTGCGCGGTCTTCGCCGGCTCGGCCGGCAGCGTCTCGTCGTGGAACTCCCGTGCCGTGTCCGGGTCGAGGGCCAGATTGAACTGGTCCTCCCACCGGAACTCGAAGCGCGCGTCGGAGAGCGCGTCGTCCCACTCCTGCGCTCCCGGATGGCCCTTCGCGAGGTCCGCCGCATGCGCCGCGATCTTGTAGGTGATGACACCGGTCTTCACATCGTCACGGTCCGGCAGGCCCAAGTGCTCCTTGGGCGTGACGTAGCAGAGCATCGCCGTTCCCCACCAGGCGATCATCGCGGCGCCGATACCGGAGGTGATGTGGTCGTACGCGGGCGCGACGTCCGTCGTCAGCGGGCCGAGCGTGTAGAAGGGGGCCTCCTCGCAGATCTCCTGCTGAAGGTCGATGTTCTCCTTGATCTTGTGCATCGGGACATGGCCCGGGCCCTCGATCATCGTCTGCACGTTGTGGCGCTTGGCGATGGTGTTGAGCTCGCCGAGCGTACGCAGCTCCGCGAACTGCGCCTCGTCATTGGCGTCCGCGATCGAGCCGGGGCGCAGTCCGTCGCCGAGGGAGTACGTCACGTCGTAGGAGGCGAGGATCTCGCAGAGCTCCTCGAAGTTCTCGTACAGGAACGATTCCTTGTGGTGCGCCAGACACCAGGCCGCCATGATCGAGCCACCGCGGGAGACGATGCCTGTCTTGCGGCGGGCGGTGAGCGGCACGTACCGCAGCAGCACGCCCGCGTGGACGGTCATGTAGTCGACGCCCTGCTCGGCCTGCTCGATGACCGTGTCCTTGTAGACCTCCCAGGTCAGCTCCTCGGCCTTGCCGTCGACCTTCTCGAGCGCCTGGTAGAGCGGCACGGTGCCGATCGGGACCGGGGAGTTGCGCAGCACCCACTCGCGGGTGGTGTGGATGTTGCGGCCGGTGGAAAGGTCCATGACCGTGTCCGCGCCCCACTTGGTGGCCCAGGTCATCTTGTCCACCTCCTCCTCGATGGAGGAGGTGACCGCGGAGTTGCCGATGTTGGCGTTGACCTTCACCAGGAATCGCTTGCCGATGATCATCGGCTCGATCTCGGGGTGGTTGACGTTGGCGGGCAGGACGGCCCGGCCCGCCGCGATCTCTTCACGGACGACCTCGGCGGAGACGTTCTCACGGATCGCGACGTACTCCATCTCCGGGGTGATCTCACCGCGGCGTGCGTACGCGAGCTGTGTCACCGCCTGGCCGTCGCGGCCCCGGCGGGGCTGGCGCGGGCGGCCGGGGAAGACGGCGTCGAGGTTGCGCAGTCCCCCGCGCGGCGAGGTGTGCTTGATCCCGTCGTCCTCGGGGCGGACCGGGCGGCCCGCATACTCCTCCGTGTCGCCGCGGCCGATGATCCAGTTCTCCCGCAGCGGCGGCAGGCCGCGGCGGACGTCGGTCTCGACGGTGGGATCGGTGTACGGGCCGGACGTGTCGTACAGCGTCACGTCCTTGCCATTGGTGAGGTGCACTTGCCGGACCGGCACCCGGAGGTCGGGGCGCGAACCCTCGACGTACCCCTTGTGCCAGCCGGGCTTGCGCTCCGCCTGGTCGGCGGCAGGCGTGCGTGCATCCTGAACGGTCATGAGACCTACTCCCTACGCCGGCATTACCCGGTAACAGGTTCGGCGGTCGACGCAGCGGCTTCCGTACGATTCGTCACGACTCGTACGAAGGTCAGCGCCCTCTCAGCCCGGTGCTCCGAGCTCCCGCGTGTGCAAAGGTGCCACCACGCTAGCGTCATTTCTGGCGTGCTGAACAGTGGGCCCCTCCCGTTGTTGCGATGATCGGCCGGTGACCTCCTCGCAGCAGAAGCCCGAAGCACACGGCCATTCGCACAGCCATGGGCCGGCCGCGCCTGTCTCCAAGCACCTTCGCAAGGTCATCGCCGCGGTGCTGATTCCCTTCTCCACCGCGGTTTTGGTCGGGTTGTTCGTGCTCTGGCCGGGCGGCGCTCCCGACCATCAGCGCAGCGGTGTCGGCTTCGACCGGCAGACCGAGCAGGGCAAGGTGGTGACGGTCGAGAAGGTCAACTGCAAGGACGTGAATGCGGCGCAGGTGCCGCCGACCGGCGACACCTCCACGCCCGAGGGGCGCGAGGCGGCCAATTCCCAGCGGGGCAGCTGCGCGAAGGCGACGATCGAGGTCACCAGCGGTAAGGACAAGGGCCGTACCTTCACCGAGATCGTCCAGCCGGACGCTCCACGGCAGTTGAGCAAGGGCCAGGGGGTGGTGGTGGCGTACGCGCCCGATGCGCCCCGCGATCTTCAGTACTCCGTGACCGATGTGGACCGGAAGTTCCCGATGGTGCTGCTGGCCGGGATCTTCGCGCTCGCGGTGGTGCTGGTGGGACGGATGCGCGGTGTGATGGCGCTGATCGCGCTCGCCGCCTCGTTCGCCGTACTGACCCTGTTCATCCTGCCCGCGATCCTGCAGGGCTCAAATCCTCTGATCGTCGCGGTGATCGGGGCGAGCGCCATCATGCTGATCGCTCTCTATCTGTGCCACGGACTCACCGCACGTACGTCGGTCGCGGTCCTCGGCACGCTGATCTCGCTGCTGCTGATCGGACTGCTCGGTTCGCTCTTCATCGGCTGGGCGAGCCTGACCGGCAACACCGACGACAGCACCGGCCTGATCCATGGCCTGTTTCCGAACATCGACTTGAGCGGTCTGCTGCTGGCCAGCGTCATCATCGGTTCGCTCGGTGTGCTCGACGATGTGACAGTGACCCAGACCTCGGCGGTCTGGGAGCTGCACCAGGCGGATCCGGGCCTGGGGCCGCGCGGGCTCTACCGGGCCGCCATCCGGATCGGCCGGGACCATATCGCGTCGGTCGTGAACACGCTCGTACTCGCTTACGCGGGCGCGGCGTTGCCGCTGCTGCTGCTCTTCTCGATCGCGCAGAGCAGTGTGGGCACGGTGGCCAACAGTGAGTTGGTGGCGGTGGAGATCGTTCGGACGCTGGTGGGGTCGATCGGTCTGGTTGCTTCGGTTCCGGTGACCACCGCGCTCGCCGCGATGGTGGTGTCCGCGGACCGGCCGAGTTCGGCGGGAGCGTCAGTCGCGGTGAGCGGTCCGCCGGTGCCGCCGGTGCGGAGCGGGAAGGGCCGCCGCCGCAAGAAGTAGATCATCGGCGCTCCGGCCACCGCTCAACCGGCGTTCTCCTCGGCGAGGATGCGCCCGAGCGCCTCTTCCAGACTGCCCTCGAATTCGCCCAGTGTGCGCTCCTGCCCCAGCGGCACCAGCTTGTCGGTGCGGTCGAGGAAGCCCACCAATGGCGCCGCGCTCGACCGGAACAGCGCCCGGTCGCGGCCGACCTGGAGCCTGATGCCGACGTCGGACAGCCCTCCGGGCCCGGTCGGCGCAATGTGCACATCGCCGTCCCCGCTCGGCCCGTTGATGCCGTCGAGCAGCAACTCACGGCCGAATGCCCAGGTCACGGGGGCGTCTCCGGGTAGATGGAAGGTCATCCGCACCGCGTAGGGGTCCTCCGTCTCGTATCGGAGCTCCACCTGGATCCGGAAGGAGAGCTCCTCTGAGACAAGGAAACTCATGAGGACCTCGGCATGGACCGACTCACGCATCGTGTACCCCGCAGTGGCTGAAGCAGTGAATGAAACCTGCTGAAAACGGCCAGGATTGGCACCCCATGGCCCTCT
Organism: Streptomyces sp. NPDC002730; assembly: GCF_042888805.1. Classification (NCBI taxonomy): domain Bacteria; kingdom Bacillati; phylum Actinomycetota; class Actinomycetes; order Kitasatosporales; family Streptomycetaceae; genus Streptomyces; species Streptomyces sp. NPDC002730. The sequence continues at coordinate 350,476 of NZ_JBIAQG010000005.1, read as the reverse complement.
TGACGCAATGGTGCTGGAAGCGCTGGAAGATCACAAGGAGTGATTTTTCAGATACTGATAGAGAAGGTTAGCGAACTTAGCAGCCCAGCCATACCGCTACGTATCTGTTCGATCTCAGGCAGTAATCGCTCGTCCAGGCGAAGGGAGGGAAATGGCCATCACGGCGACAGGATCCGGCCATGACCTCGATTGCGGGCCCGATGTTCACGGCGGATCTGCTCGTCGCACCGGCTCAGCCGACGCCGACCAAGGGCACCGGTCGCTCTACCAGTCGCTGCTCGAACTCGAGGACGCCATGAACTTCCGTACGACAAAGATGAGTCCGCCGACGAGAGCGACGAAGACCAGAGCCTTGAAGAGCAGCCCGATCACAAAGCCGACGACACTGGCAATCAGCCCACCGAACACAACAAGGGCGATAACGGGCACAGCAACCCACTTCACCCACCACGGCATCCCCGCGAACATCTCTCGCACAGCCATCGTCCTTACCTCGTTTCTCTGAGTTCCTGGCTTCGATGCTAGGCGGGAGAGAGGGGCAACGGGGGCTCGCAGGCCCTTGAACTCCCCTGACCGAACCCCTAGGGACAGGACAGGGTCCCGCTCAGCTCTCAGGCGGAGAGAAGACCACCATGACCCGCAGATCCTCGGTGATGTGGTGGAACTTGTGCGCCACTCCGGCCGGGACATAGACCACGCTGCCCCGTCCGACTTGCGTCGTTTCCATCCCGACGGTGATGGCGGCCCGGCCACTGACGACGAAGTACACCTCGTCCTGGCGGTGGGGCAGCTGCGGGTCGAGCTCGCCTGCGTCCAGTGCGTACAGGCCGACCGACATGTTCCGTTCGCGCAGGAACTGCAGATACGCACCGTCATTGGCGGCGCGCTCCGCCTCCAACTCGTCCAGTCGGAATGCCTTCATCGTCCGTCCGCCCCTGCCTTGGTCCGATCACGTCTGCCACGATCAGACACATGAAGAATTTCGTAGTCAAGACGATCGCCAACGCGGCAGCCCTGCTCGTCGCGATCTGGCTGCTGCAGGACATCACCCTGACCGGTGACAGCACCGGCAGGAAGGCATGGACGCTGGTTCTGGTGGCCCTGCTCTTCGGGCTGGTCAATTTCCTTGTCAAGCCGGTGGTGAAGCTGCTCACGTTGCCGCTGTTCATCCTCACGCTGGGGCTGATCACGCTGGTGATCAATGCCCTGATGCTGCTACTGACCTCTTGGCTGGCCGACCAGTTCGATCTGAACTTCCATGTCGAGGGCTTCTGGACGGCCGTGCTCGGCGGCCTGATCATCTCCGTCGTTTCATGGGCGATGAATGTCGCCCTGCCCGACAAGGACTGAGTACCGCGTGAATTCTGCGTATCGCATCTGTTTTGTCTGCACCGGCAACATCTGCCGCTCGCCCATGGCCGAGTCCGTCTTCCGCGCGCGAGTGGCGGACGCCGGACTCGACCGGGTGGTGGAGGTGGACAGTGCCGGCACGGACGGCTGGCACGAGGGCGACGGTGCCGACCGGCGCACCGTCGCCGTGCTGGAGGCAGGCGGCTACGAGTCCAGGCACAGCGCGCGCCAGTTCCGCGCCGCCTGGTTCCCGCTCCTCGATCTGGTGATCGCGCTGGACGAGGGGCATCTGCGGGAGCTGCGGCGGCTCGCGCCGACAGCCGCGGACGCCGCGAAGGTACGTCTGCTGCGGGCGTACGATCCATCGGCCGTCGCGGATCTGGATGTTCCGGATCCGTACTACGGCGGCATGGACGGCTTCGAGGAGTGCCTGAACATGGTGGAGGCGGCCAGCGAGGGCCTGCTCGACGCGGTACGGACAGCTGTCGAGGAGCGAGCTGCATGAGCGCGGGACATGAGACCTCCCCACTGAAGACAGGGGATGGCACCAGGGCGGTACGGGCGGGGCTGCCCGAGCCGGTGAAGTACGAACCCACCCTGCCGGGTCCGGTCTTCGCGGCCCACTTCCATCTGCCGGGCGAAGCCACCGGGCCATACACCTACGGCCGTGACACCAACCCGACCTGGACGCATCTCGAGCGGGCGATCGGCGAGCTGGAGGCACCGGGGGAGTCCGTCGAGACCGTGACCTTCGCCTCGGGCATGGCAGCGGTCTCGGCCGTGCTCTTCTCACAGCTCAAGGCCGGTGACGCAGTGGTGCTGCCGGTCGACGGCTATCAGGCGCTGCCGCTGGTGCGCGAGCGGCTCGAGGCGTACGGCGTCGAGGTGCGCACCGCGCCGACCGGCGACGACGCACAGCTGTCCGTCCTGGACGGCGCCCGGCTGCTGTGGATCGAGACACCGTCCAATCCGGGGCTCGATGTGTGCGATGTGCGGCGGCTCGCGGAGGCGGCGCACACGGCCGGCGCTCTGGTCGCGGTCGACAACACCCTGGCGACGCCGCTCGGCCAGCGCCCGCTGGAGCTGGGCGCCGACTTCTCGGTGGCCAGCGACACCAAGGGCATGACAGGCCACGGCGACATCCTGCTCGGCCATGTGACCTGCCGTGATACGGAGTTGGCCGCGGGTGTACGGCAGTGGCGCAAGGTCGTAGGAGCGATCCCGGGCCCGATGGAAGCGTGGCTCGCGCACCGCTCGCTGGCCACGCTGCAGCTGCGGATCGAGCGGCAGTGCGCGAACGCGCTGGCGCTCGCGGAGGCGCTGAGCGGGCGTGGCGAGGTGACCGGTCTGCGCTATCCGGGCCTGGCGACGGACCCTTCGCACAAGACAGCTTCGCTGCAGATGCGGCGCTTCGGCTGTGTGGTCTCGTTCGTCCTGCCGGACCGCGGCCACGCGGAACGCTTCATGGACAGTCTGCGGCTGGTGGACGACGCGACGAGCTTCGGTGGCGTGCGCTCCACCGCGGAACGGCGCGGACGCTGGGGCGGCGACGCCGTACCGGATGGCTTCATCCGCTTCTCGGCGGGCGCAGAGGACGCCGAGGACCTGGTGGCAGATGTGCTGCGGGCACTGGACGAGGCGCTGGACGAGGCGGCGGACTCAACTCCGTAGGCCGGGGCCGTAGCACAGGGGCCGGGGGCGTACGCCGGTGTACGTCGGCGCGCTGAGCGGCTGTACGTACAACGGGCGGCCCGAGCCTCCCCCCTCATGGCTCGGGCCGCCCTCGGTTCCACGCGTCAAGAACCGCGTGACCAAGGCTAGTTGACTCTGTGTCAGTGTCCAATCACAGTAGCGACAGCGACCTATCGACTTATTTATAGTTGGCCGGGTCCGCGGGCATTGCCCGTTGGGCGCAGTCAGGCCGCATCGTCGGGCGCGTATCGTCGGGTCGGGAGGGCATGGCATGGATCTGGCCCTGTTACGCACATTCGTCACGGTGCACCGGGCCGGCTCATTCACCCGCGCCGCGGCGCTGCTCGGCCTCTCCCAGCCCGCGGTGACCGGCCAGATCCGCACGTTGGAGCGGCAGCTTGGCCGCCCGCTGTTCCTGCGCCAGGCGCGCGGAGTGACTCCCACGACCATCGGCGACGAGCTCGCGCACCGGGCCGCGCCGCATCTGGACGCCTTGGTGGAGATCGCCGAGACCGGGCTCGACGAGGAGGCGGGCGTACGGACCCTGCATCTCGCCGGTCTCCCGGAGTTCACCTCGCTGCGCGCCCTGCCCGCGCTCACCCCGCTGATCTCCCGGGGACTGGCGCTGCGCGCCTCGTTCGGGAACTCCGAAGAAACACTGGAGGGGCTGGCCGCCGGACACCACGATCTGGCCATCACCACGGCCCGTCCACGCGGCGGGCTGCTCACCGCGACTCCGCTCTGCGACGAGGAACACGTACTCGTCGCCTCGCCGCGCTGGGCGGCGCGGCTGGGGCCCGGCGTCCTGCGCAAGGGGCATGTGGTGCTCGAGCAGCTTCCGGTCGTGGAGGTGCACGAGTCCCTGCCGCTGGTCTCGCGCTACTGGTCCGCCGTCTTCGACTCCCGGCCGGCCGCCGCGGGCGCCGTCATCGCGCCCGATCTTCGGGCGGTCCTGGAGGCCGCGGCCTCGGGCGCCGGGCTCGCCGTGCTGCCGCGCTATCTGTGCGAGGACGCCTTGCAGCGCGGCCGGGTGGTGGCGCTGCTCGACCCTCCGGTGCCCCCGCTGCGTACGTACTTTCTGGTCGTACGCACCGGCACACTCGCCCTTCCGCACATCGCGCGGGCGCACGAGTGGCTGCTGCGCGCGGCCGTCGACTGGTGACCGCAGGGCGGACAAGAGTTTCAGAACGGGTGGAGTGGGCCACTCTCTTGCCATGACCGAACGACCTGTGGTCAAGCGCACCGCACGCGCCATCCTGCTGGACGGCAGCGACCTCGTGCTGATCAAGCGCACCAAGCCCGGAGTGGATCCTTACTGGCTCACGCCCGGTGGCGGGGTCGAGCCCGAGGACGCCACCGTCGTCGACGCGCTCCACCGGGAGGTGGACGAAGAGCTCGGCGCCAAGATCACCGATGTGGTGCCCTGCTTCGTCGACACTGTCGAACACATCGCGGACGGCGGTGTGACGGGGGTGAAGGTGCAGCACTTCTTCGTCTGCCGACTGGAGTCCATGGACCCGGCGCGGCGGCACGGCCCGGAGATCGACGAGCCCTGCGGGGAGTACGAGATCGTACGGGTGCCGTTCAGCCGGGTCGGAATCGCGGCCGTCCATCTCGTACCGCTGTCACTGCGGCACTACCTGGACGGCAATATCGAGGGCGTACGCGCGATGCACGCACCCGACCTGGGTTAGTAGGCCACCCAGCACGCCGCTAGTCGCCGGCCGCCACGAGTTCTTCGAGGGAGTCGTGGCGGATCCGGTCGGACGGGATGCCGATGCCGCGCAGCGCGTTGACACTGCTGCGGATCATTCCGGGCGGTCCGGAGAGATAGGCGTCGTACTCGTACCACGGGCCGTACTCCCGTACGGCGTCCGGGAACTGCGACCGGCCGTCGACCACCGGGCGGACCGAGAGCCAGGGGTGCGTCTGCTGGAGCCGCAGCATCGTGTCGATGTCGTAGAGGTCGAAATCGGTGCGCGCTCCGTAGAAGACCTGTACCGGACGCCGCTCGCCGTGCTCGGCGACATCCTCGACGAGCGCCTTGATGGGGGCGATACCGGTACCGCCGCCCAGACAGAGCAGACCGTTGTCGGTGGTGTGGTCGACGGTCATCGAGCCGGCGGGCGGCCCGAGGCGCAGAATGTCCCCGGGGCGGGCGTGGTGGACCAGGGCGTTGGAGACCCAGCCGGCTGGGACCGCCTTGACATGGAACGAGAGCAGACCGTCGGAGCGAGGCGCTCCGGCGAAGGAATAGTGCCGCCAGATCCGCGGCCACCAGGGCGTTTCCACGCTTGTGTACTGGCCGGCCAGGAAGGCGTACGGCTGGTCGGGGCGAACGGTGATGATCGCGATGTCAGGAGTTCTGAGGTCGTGCGACACCACCTCGCCGTGCCACCAGGCGGGAGCGTGCCGCTCGTTCTCGGAGGCCGCGTCGATCATGATCTGGGAGATCGTGATGTACGTACGGACCCAGGCGGCCTCGGTCTCCTCGTCCCAGGTCGTCGTGGCGTACCGGGTCAGCGCGCCGATCAGCGCTTCTCCGACGGCCGGGTAGTGCGCGGCCTGGGTGCCGTACTTGCGGTGGCCGCGGCCCAGGTGCTGGAGGTAGTCGGTGAGCACGGCCGCGTTGTCCATGTGATCGGCGGCGGTGAGCAGGGCTTTGAGGAGCCGGTCACGCTGGGCGTCCATGGCGGCGGGGAAGAGGCCACGCAGCTCGGGATGGCGGACGAAGAGCAGGGCGTAGAAGTACGAGGTGACCTTGTCGGCGACGGGCGCGATCTCCGCCATGGTGCGGCGGATGAGAATGGCGTCGGGGGAAGCGGGGTCCGCGGGGGCGGCGGGTGGTGGTTCATGAGGGGTGGGGGCCTCGTGGCGGCCGGGGGCCTCGTGGACTGCGTGGGCCTCACGGGCCTCATGAGCGTTGTCGATCGGGGGGCGCTCGTCCGGGGCGCGCTCGATCGGGTCGTGCTCGATCGGGAGGTCGTCGACGGGGACCTCGTCGAGAGCAGTCTCATCGAGCGGGGCGTCGGCCATGGGGGCGGCGGCAGCGGCCACATGGGCTGCCTGAGTATCAGCCGCGGGCGACGGGGCGGTACGGGACGGACCGGAGCCCACCGGGCGTATGGAGGCGACGGGGCGCCGCGGGGCGACTATTCGCTCCTGCCCGCCATCACCCGCAGACGCCCCCTCACCGGGGGCGGGAGTGGGGGCGGCCCGGCCCTGGGCCGGCTGCTTACGAGGGGTGAACCATCCGCCTCCGCCGCTGTCGCCTGCAGTGCCGTTGTCGGCCGACGTGGTGGTCGGAGCGTCCATTGTCTGCCTCGCCTCGAACATCTTTCGGTCGGTCCACGCACTTCCGCTGGTCCGGAACGTGCCTCAATTCCCCGTTCTGCCTCAAGACTGCTGCCGGCCCACACTAACCTCGGCCACGCGCCGATTAGGGAGAAGTAAGCCCGGATTGTGACATTGACCGCAGCGCCCGTCGTCGCAGCATGCCAGGCGGCGGGACCGCATTGGACAAAGAGCGGAAAGTCCGGGCATCCGAACCCGCTTTCCCGTTAGGCTCCAATGCCCCCATGTCCCTGTGCCGGGTCTCCCGGACCCCCGGAGCTGCTGAACTATCTGCGAAATCGCACCAGTTCATAGGCCTCGCGCAGATCGCCCCCCATATAGGTGTGTGTAGCCAGACCCGACAGATGGTGGTCGGCATTCACCGCCACCGTTGTGGGCACCGACGCGAAGATCTCCGCGTCGGACATGGAATCACCGTATGCAACACATGCGTCCAGACCAACCCCGAAGTCTGCACAAAGCCGATCAGCGATCTTCACTTTCGCGGCCGCGTTGAGAATGCCAGCGGGGTCCACGGGCCGGGTGAAGGGCAGCTCGGGAAAGAGTGAGCCGTGCGCCGCATGAGCTCCCCAGCCCAGCAGCCGCTCCACGAAGAAGGAGGGAGAGAGCGAAATGACGGCGCAGTAGTCGCCGCCTTTACGGATCTCCCGCCACACCTCCTGGATACCGTCGAGCCAGGGCGCCGTCTCAAAAGCGGCCGCCACATGCGCCTCGGTGAGATCGGCCCACAGAGCGTGCACACGCACCGCATACTCCGGCGGGCCGATCCTGCGGGCGATGATGTCCCGCTCCAACTCGCCGATCTCTTCCAGCAGCCCCAGCTGCCGGGATATCTCCACGGGCGCCGCCGATCCGCGGATCAGTGTGCCGTCGAGATCGAATATGTGCAGCCTGCGTGTTCTCTCCATGTACGCCGAGGCTAGTACTCGCGATTACTCCCGCTGTCAGACGCGATGGTCCGGCCCACCCGGCACCGTGTTTCACGTGAAACCACTCAGGCGCCCCACTCGCCGGGCCCTCCTCGTCGTCCATGTCGCCGCATCCGCCGGCTGGCTCGGGCTCACGCTCGGTCTGCTCGCGCTTGCCGTCACCGCCGCCACCACCGAGTCGGGGCCGATGATCGAGGCCACGTGCCGCTCGATGAAGGTCTTCACGGACTGGCTGGTGATTCCGGTCGCGATGCTGACCCTGATCAGTGGTCTGCTGCTGTCGCTCCGCACCAAATGGGGCCTTGCCAGACACCGCTGGGTCTATACGAAGTTCTGGCTGACCCTCGTCACCATCACCGCATCACTCTTCGCTCTGCGCCCTGGGGTCAACAACGCGGTCGACACCATCTCGTCCGGCACTCCCTTGGCCGAGCCGCTCGACCTGGTGATGGGCCCGGCCGTCTCCCTGACCACATACGTCTTCATGACCGTCATCTCCGTCCTCAAGCCGTGGGGTCTCACGCGGCGCGGCCGGCGGTCGCGCGTCTCGGCCACTTCACCGAAAGCACTGGACGAACGATCACCGCGTCAGACAGCCTGACCTCTATGTCGACACCGCTCTCCGAGCTGCCCATTCGCCGTCTGACCACGGATGACCTCATTTCCTGCGCCGATCTGTCCGAGGACCGCGGCTGGCCTCGCGAGGAGCACAAATGGGGCCTGCTGCTGACGGCAGGGACGGGGTTCGGCATCGACGACCCGGCGGGCAAGGGACTGATGACCGCCTGCGTACTGACTTCGTACGGCCCTGGGCTCGCCGCGATCGGGATGGTGCTCGTCGCCGAACGGTTCGCCCGCCAGGGCGTCGGACGGCGCCTGATGAAGCATGTGCTCGAGGTGACCGGGGAGACCCCGGTCACCCTGCACGCCACCTCGAACGGACAGCCGCTCTACGAGGAGCTGGGCTTCATGAACACTGGCCGCGTCGAAATGGTCCGCGGCCGCTTCCATGCCTCGGGCCCGGCCGCCGAAGTGTTCACCCGCCCGGCGACCGCCGAGGACCTCCCGGCCGTCCTCCGCCTCGACACCGAGGTCTTCGGCCTGGACCGCACCCATATGATCACGCGCCTGCCCGCCTTCGCGGACCAGCTCCGGGTGGCGGAGGAGGACGGCGTCCTGACGGGCTACGCGGCGGCCTGGCCGAACATGGAGACTCAGGTCGTCGGACCACTGATCGCCCGGGACACGGAGACGGCGCAGGCGCTGATCGCCTCGCTGGCGACGGGCACGGACCGGCCGCTCCGTACGGATATCGACGTACGCCATGAGGAGCTGCTCACCTGGGTGAAGGAGCACGGCCTGGAGCCGATCGCCTTCAACGCGGTGATGACGTACGGCATCCCGGGCCTCCCGGGCGACTGGACCCGCCGCTTTGCACCTTTGACGGTCGCGGCGGGCTAGCCGGTCGGGCAGATCCACCTTCAGCGGTGGGCTGCGGTGGCCAGCGCCGCGTCGGGGCTGGAGGCAGCGATGACCTGGCTGATGTCGGTGTGGCGCTCGAGACGGCGTGAGAGGACGGCGAGGGCGAGAGCCGAGGCGGCGAGGGCGGCGCCGACCCAGTTGGGGGCGGTGTAACCGAGGCCGGCCGCGATGACGATGCCGCCCAGCCAGGCCGAGAGCGCGTTGCCGAGGTTGAAGGCGCCGATGTTGACGGCAGAGGCCAGCGTGGGGGCTCCGGCAGCCTGGTCCAGGACCCGCTTCTGCAAGGGCGGGACGGTCGCGAATCCCAGGGCACCGATCAGCACGATGGTCACGGCCGCCGCGATCTTGTTGTGGGCGGTGAGCGTGAACAGGGCGAGCACGGCCGCAAGGGAACCCAGCGACACATACAGCATCGGCATCAGGGCACGGTCCGCGAACTTGCCGCCGACGAGGTTGCCACCGACCATGCCGAGGCCGAAGAGGACGAGCAGCCAGGTGACGGAGCCATCGGCGAAGCCGGTGACCTCGGTCATCATCGGCGTGATGTAGGTGATGGCGGCGAAGACTCCGCCGAAGCCGAGGACCGTCATCGCCATGGCGAGCAGCACCTGCGCATTGCGGAAGGCGGCCAGCTCGTGGCGCAGCCGTACACCCTCGACCTTCGGCATGTCGGGTACGAGCTTCGCGATGCCGACGAGGCCGATGACACCGAGCCCGGCGACGATGGCGAAGGTCACCCTCCAGCCGATGCTCTGGCCTACGAAGGTGCCCAGCGGAACGCCCACGACATTGGCCACTGTCAGACCGGTGAACATCATCGCGATGGCGCCGGCCTTCTTCTCGGGGGCGACGAGATCCGCCGCGACGACCGAGCCGATGCCGAAGAACGCGCCGTGCGCCAGCGAGGCGACTACCCGGCCGGCGAGCATCACGCCGAACACCGGGGCGACCGCGGAGAGCAGGTTTCCCGCGATGAAGAGTCCCATCAGCAGCATCAGCATGCGCTTACGGGAGATCCGGGTGCCGAGGACGGTCATCAGCGGGGCGCCGAGTACGACGCCGAGCGCATAGCCGGTGACCAGGAACCCGGCTGCGGGGATCGACACCCCGAAGTCCGTGGCGACCTCGGGCAGCAACCCCATGATCACGAACTCGGTGGTGCCGATACCGAAGGCCCCAATGGCGAGGGCGAGGAGCGCGAGTGGCATGGAACAACACCTTCCGAGACGATTGCATCTGCGCCTTACGAGCGTCGACAATAATTGCAGACGCTGACTAATTGCAAGCGCGGGCTATTGCGCTCGTCGTCTATTCTGGTGAGAAGCCGCTCCGGCCCGGAGGAGGAAGACACATGACCGCGACCGATCCCGCACTCACCGCTCTCTCTCAGAGCTGGTGCGCTCTCTCCCTGCTCCACGGGAAGATCGAGGCCCATATCGAGCGCGCCCTCGAGTCCCGGCACGGCCTGAGCATGCGCGAGTACTCGCTTCTCGACGTCCTGAGCCGCCAGCACAGCGGCCCCGGCGGCCATCTGCAGATGAAGCAGGTCGCCGACGCCGTCGTCCTCAGCCAGAGCGCCACCACCCGCCTGGTCACCCGCCTCGAGGACCGCGGCCTGCTGACCCGCTATCTCTGCGACACCGACCGGCGCGGCATCTACACCGACGTCACCGAGGCCGGCCTGCAGCTGCTCGCCGAGGCGCGGCCCACCAACGACACGGCTCTGCGCGAGGCGCTCGACGAGGCAGCCAAGAACCCCGAGCTGGCTCCCCTGGTCAGGACTGTCGAGGAACTGCGGGTCCCCGCGTAGTCTGCCGATCATGAGCGATCTGGAAATACGGTCGGCGGCAGTCGAAGACATCCCGGCGATCGTGGCGATGCTCGCCGACGACCCGCTGGGCGCTCAGCGTGAATCGCCGGAGGACCTCGCCCCGTACACCGCCGCCTTCGAGCGGCTTGCCCAGGACCCGAATCAGTACCAGGCCGTCGCTGTACGCGAGGACCGGGTCGTCGGCACGCTCCAGCTCACGATCATCCCCGGTCTGTCCCGCCGCGGCTCCACCCGCTCGATCATCGAGGGCGTCCGGATCCACGCCGACGAGCGCGGCAGCGGACTCGGCACCCGGCTCATCGAATGGGCCATCGACGAATCGCGCCGCCAGGACTGTCAGTTGGTGCAGCTGACCTCGGACGTCAGCCGCACCGATGCCCGCCGCTTCTATGAGCGGCTCGGCTTCACCGCCTCCCATGTGGGGTTCAAACTCCCGCTCTGACCAAGGGAATTCATCGTGCACCGGATCAGTGACGAGCAGCGCCGCATCCGGCTCGGCCGCCGCCATCTGCTGGCCCCGTCCGTACGGGGTGACACACCGGTGGCGGTCGCCGACGCGATCGTCGCACTGCACGCCACCGACGCCTCGACCGTCTTCCTCTCCGCCTGCGCACGCCTCACCGACCCGGGCGTCCAAGCCGTGGAGCAGTCCCTGTACGAGGACGTGACGCTGGTCCGGCTGCTCTCCATGCGGCGCACGCTCTTCGCCGTCTCCGCCGAACTCGCCCCGTATGTCGATGCGTCCACCGCGCGTTTCATCGCCGCCAAGGAGCGCAGGACACTCATCAGTCATCTGGCGGAGGACGGGAACGGGCTGGACGACCAGTGGCTCGCCAAAGCCGAGGAGGCGGTCCTGGCCGCGCTCGCCGCACGCGGCGCCGCGACCGGCAGCCAGCTCTCCACCGATGTTCCGGCCCTTCGGACGAAGATCACCATCTTCCCCGGCAAGAAGTACGAGACGGTGCAGGGCGTGGCCAGCCGGGTGATCCGCGTACTCGCCGCCGACGGCCGCATCCGGCGGGACCGGCCGCGCGGCTCCTGGACCTCCAGCCAGTTCCGGTGGACGGCGAGCGAGCCATGGCCTCCGTTGCCAGCCGCCGAGGCACGGGCCGAACTGGCCAGGCGCTGGCTGCTCTCGTACGGTCCGGCCACCGAGGCCGACCTCAAATGGTGGACGGGGTGGACCCTCGGCGACGTACGCAAAGCGCTGGCCGCCGCCGGCGCCGAGGAGGTCGGCCTCGATGCGGGCATGGGCTATGTGGCGCCCGGCGACACCGTGCCCGAACCGCCCGTGGAGTCCTGGGCCGCACTGCTCCCCGCGCTCGATCCGAGTGCCATGGCCTGGGCCGACCGCGGCTTTCATCTCAGCGTCGACCATCGCGCCGCGCTCTTCGACCGCTCGGGCAATATCGGCCCCACCGTGTGGTGGAACGGAGAGATCATCGGCGGCTGGACCCAGCGCGCGGACCGGCGAGATCGTCTGGCGACTGCTGACCGACCCGGGTCGTGAGGCCGCCGCCGCGATCGAAGCGGAGGCCTCCCGACTGTCGGCGTGGGTGGGAGAGGCACGGATCACGCCCCGCTTCCGTACGCCGCTGGAGCGGGAGTTGACTGCCTGACGGCTGCCCGGGGTCAGCCTCGCGCCCGTTTCACGTGAAACATCACCTCCGTTTCACGTCCTCATCCGCTTCAGTCCACATCCGTTCTAGGCGGACATCCGTTTCAGCTCCGGAGTCCGCGCCAGCCCTCCTTGTCCACACCACCGGGCACCGCCTCGCCCGGCTCGTACGGCGCACGTGTGAAGACGAACGACCCCAGGTCGAGATGGCTCACCGACCCGTCGTCCCGCCGCACCACGCGCAATGTCTCCCCCGCGTAATAGCCGTCAAGGCCCGTCCAGGTCCCGTCCGCCTCTGCAACGAAGTCCGAACCGCGGCCGGTGCCGCGGAGCGGCTGCAGTTCCACACCACGGTCGGCGCCAAGGCGCAGACCGAAGGCGTATGTCCCCCAGTACCAGGGCCCGGTCAGCTCAAGGAGCGACTGATCAACCTCGGGCAGCGGCCGCCAGGGCTCAGGGATACGCGGCTCGGCCTCGGCCACGATCCGCACGAGATCGGCGGCGACCACCGCGGTAAGCGGCCCCGAGGTGGCATTGGCGAGCGCGACGGCGGCCACCCCGTCGTCCACGCTCACCCAGAGTCCCGCGACAAAGCCCGGCAGCGAGCCCGTGTGCCCGACCAGAGTGCGCCCGTCCCTCCGCTGGACCTGCATCCCCAGGCCGTAGGCGCTGTCCCACTCGCCCACCTCCGGCGGCACGGACGGCGTCCGCATCTCCCGCACGGACGCGGCGCTCAGCACGCGGTCGTCGCCCTCGGCAAGGAATGCGGCGAACCTGCAGAGATCGGCGGCGGTCGACCAGAGCTGTCCCGCCGGAGCCATCAGACCGAGATCCTCGGTGGGCTCGGGGAGTATCACATCGGCCCAAGGGTGCACCGCCCAGCCGCCGGCATGCGGGGCCCGAGGCTGTGCGCTTGTACGGTCCATGGCGAGCGGTTCCAGGATCTCGCGCTGCAGGACCTCCTCCCAGGACGCCCCGCGTACCGCCTCGATCAGCGAACCGAGCAGTGTATAGCCGGGGTTGGAGTAGTGGTGGCGACGGCCGACGGGATGCATCCGCGGCTGTTCACCGAGGACATCGGAGAGTTCGGGGCGGAGCGAGCCCGGCGTCCGCTCCCACCACGGCGCCGGGGATTCCGCGCCCAGGCCGGCGCTGTGGCCGAGGAGCTGAGCGACGGTCACATCCCCCACACCCGTGCCGGGGAGATGCTTCTCCAGAGGGTCGTTCAGATCCAACAGCCCCTCGTCACGCAGCCTCAGCACCAGGACGGCCGTGAAGGTCTTGGTGATCGAGCCAATGCGGTACTGGGTGTCGGCGTCCGGGGCATGTCCGTCGACCGAGCTACGGGAACCCGTCCAGACCAGGTGTCCCTCGCGCGCCACAGCGGCGACGAACGAGGGGGCGCGCCCTTCGGACTGAGCGACGGCGATGCGATGCAGAAGGGCTCGTTGCGTACCGGGGAGCAGCTCTTCAAAAGGTGAAGTCATGGGGCAGGTCTATCGCTGCCGGTCCCCCACGTCGACTTGAATACGCGGTATACGGAGGCGCGGCGCAGGCCTCTCGACACCGAAAAGGCTTGACGGGGCATCGTCGCCGCGGTCGAAGGCGCCGTCGCCATGTGCCGCTGACGCAGCACCCGCCCTCTACCAACTCCACCCCACTCGAAGCGCTGGTCAGCACAGCGATCGGCGGCTGAGCACGTCGGCCGATTTGCGAGCCAGCAGGTGGGCCCGCGGCACCTTCTCCGCATCGTCGGGCTCGCGCAGCAGTTGCCCGTGCATGACCATTCCACGTCCTCAGCCGCACCGCTCGCCGTGTGGGGCCGGTGTGTTCCCGTGCTCGGTGGTCAGTCGAGCCAGCGGCCGTCGCGCATGAGGACGCGTCCCCGCAGCTCGTTCGCCTCACGCCAGGCCTGGATGCGCCGCGGCCGGATCAGGAAGTACTGGTAGGGCTCGTGGAACTCGTGCGGGTCGAAACCGGTCTTGGCCGCGAACGCGTCGCCCGTATTGGGGGCGAGGTCGGCGATGTCCACCGGCTCGGCGGTGCCGTCGACGACAACGACGTCGCGGGTCGGCCCGAGGCTGAGTCGCACCCGGCCGTCCGCCAGCAAGTTGCGGCCGGTGACCGAGGCGCGGGGCGTCGAGATGAGGAACGCGGTCCCGTCCCAGAGGTACGAGAGCGGGATGAGGTGGACGCCGCCCGGGGAACCCGACGTCGCGACCCAGAGATCGACGTCGCTCTCCAGTTTCGCGCGAGTGTCCCGCAGCCTCTCCTCAAGTCCACGCGGCGGCGCGCCCGTCATGCTTCCTCCAGTCACTTCGTGGAGAGCCATTCCTTCAGGGCACGGGCTCCGCCGGTCATCGGTCGGTTCGCCGAGGCCGCAGGCTTCGCGGACGCCACGGCCTCCAGCGCGCGGCGGGCGCATCAGCTCGGCACCCGGCACGCCCCGAGCCCGGCGGCTGTCTCGTGATCGGTGACCGGGCAGGGCAGGCAGCAGCGACACATCAGGGCGTGGGTGCCAGCGATACGGCCTCCCATGCAAACCCGTCCGGGTCGGTGAAAGGCCCGGCATCGCCGCCGATCATGAGCCGGTGCGACCCGGTGCCGTCGGGAGAGACGCCGGCGTCCTTGGCAAGGGCACGGCGCCTGTACAGCGCCAGCTTGACGGGACTCGACCCAGCAGCGAACTCGACGTACATGCGGCCGAAGCTCTTCGCCACGGCAAGGCCTTGGTCGACGTAGAACCGCTTGCTCGCGGCCACGTCCGCGACTCCCAGCAGGAGCACGATCTCGTCGACCCGTCGGGTGGCAGGGCCGGTGTCCTTCTTCGCCGAGGTCGCGACCTTCCAGATCGTCCCGTCCGGGGCTTGTACGACACCGCCGTAGCCCCACAGCGACTTCGCGGCAGGCTTCAGCGGGGTGGCGCCGGCGTCGAGGGCGGCGTCGATGAGGCTGTTGACGGTGGCCGGCTGGGACACCGTGAGCGCCAGCGTGAACCCACGGAAGCCGGTTGTGGGTGCCTCCGAGGCCCGCAGGCGTATCTGCGTGTCCAAACCGAAGGCGGCAGTGTAGAAGCGGTTGGCGGCCGTGGGGTCGGCCACGTCGAGGGTGACGGATTCGATGGATGCCATGGCCATCACGCTAGTTGCGGCTCGGCGACCGGCGCTTCTTGATTCCTGATCGGTCTTGTCACCTGTTTTGCCACACACGGCGGCATCCCCGCCGCAGCGCCCGTTGCGCGGCGCCGGTAGGCGCTGGGCGGCATGCCGACCAGCTCGGTGAAGCGGGTGCTGAAGGTGCCCAGCGACGAACAGCCGACCGCGAAACAGACCTCGGTGACGCTGAGGTCGCCACGACGCAGAAGCGCCGTCGCGCGCTCGATGCGACGCGTCATCAGGTACGCGTACGGCGACTCGCCGTAGGCCAGCCGGAACTGGCGGCTGAGGTGCCCGGCCGACATGTTCACGCCGCGGGCGAGCGCCTCGACGTTCAGCGGCTGCGCGTACTCCCGGTCGATCCGGTCGCGGACGCGACGCAGCCGCGCGAGGTCGCTCAGGCGGTGCGCCGCGGTGCGTGCGCGCCCCCACGAGGGGTGACACATGGGAGAACTCCTTTTCATCGATGTCCGCGAGCACCTGGGTTGCATGCCGAGGTAGGCGGCGAGGTGCTCGATGGCGATGACCGGCTTGCCGCAGCCGACGAGCCGGTCGAGCAGGCCGAGCAGGCCGAGCAACTGCTCGACGGCGGCGGGATGGAGGCCGGTGGTCGGCTCGGCGAGGATGTAGACGCCGCCCTTGTGGGCGGTCGGCGTGCGCGCCTCGGCCTTGGCGGCCGACATCGCGAGCACCTCTGCGATGGTGCGGCCGCCGAGGGGGGGGCGAGGACAACTGCCTGGAAGCGCTGGCCGCCGTATTCTTCGCAGGTGGTCGCGGCACCGGCCATCGTGGCCGGATCGATGACCGGACGGCTCAGCGAAGCTCCTGGATGCGGACCAGGTTGCCCGCGGGATCGCGGAAGGCGCAGTCGCGGACGCCGTACGGCTGCTCGGTCGGCTCCTGGACGACCTCGGCGTCGCCGGCCTGCACCTTCTCGAAAGTGCCGTCGAGGTCCCGGGTGGCCAGCAGGATCCAGCCGTAGGTGCCCTTGGCCATCATCTCGGCGATGGTGCGGCGCTCGTCCTCGGTGACCCCGGGGTCGGCGGCCGGCGGCGCCAGGAGGATGGACGTGCCGGGCTGGCCGACGGGGCCGACCGTGATCCAGCGCATCTTGCCCTGTCCGACGTCGCTGCGGACCTCGAAACCGAGGGTGTCGCGATAGAACGCCAGGGACGCGTCCGGGTCGTCATGCGGGAGGAAACTCGTGTGAATGGTGATGTCCATGGCAGTCACGCTAGCTGCGCCCCCGTGACCGGTGCTTCTCGATTCCTGATCGGTCTGGCCACCTGTTTCGCCACACACGGTCGCGTCCCCGCCGTCGCGCGCACCGCCTGGCGCCGCCTCGCCCAGGATCTCCTCAACTGTCTCCCAGGTGATCACAAGCCGGGACAGCGCCTCCTCCTCAGCCACCAGTCACCGGCTCAGCTCCGCGTTCTGCTCCCGGGTACGCTCCACCCGCTCCCGGGCCGTAGCCTCCCGACTTCCAGCGGCTGGACGATTCCCGGTGATTCGTTCGTCGGCACCAACAGTTGATCTGGATCACCAGGGCCGACTGGTTGATGCCGAGGACTTGGGCTGCCTCGCGCATCGCGGGAGAGCCCGATGCGGCCGCGAAACACCGAGAACGCCGACGGGGCGGCGTACGTCGACGCGGTGTCGGAGTACGCCGCCCTGGGGCGGGACGAGTTGCGGGAGGCGGCCCGCGCTGTCATGGCCGTTACTTCGGGTCGCGGTTGAACTTCGAGGTCGACCAGAAGTATCCGAGCACCGCGAGACCCAGGCACCAGGCGATCGTGAGCCACCCGTTGTTGCCGATCTCGCTGCCGAGCAGCAGCCCCCGCAGCGTCTCGATGGCGGGCGAGAACGGCTGGTACTCGGCGAACGGCTGGAACCAGCCCGGCATCGTGTCGACCGGGATGAAGGCGCTGGAGAGGAGCGGCAGCAGGATCATCGGCATCGCGTTGTTGCTGGCGGCCTCGGCGTTCGGGCTGATCAGGCCCATGCCGACCGCGACCCAGGTGAGCGCCATGGCGAAGAGCACGAGCAGCCCGAACGCCGCCAGCCACTCCAGGGCGGTTGCGTCCGTGGACCGGAAGCCGATGGCCAGGGCGACGGCGCCCACGAGGACCACGCTCATGATCGACTGCAGCACGCTGCCGACGACGTGCCCGACGAGCACCGAACCGCGGTGGATCGCCATCGTGCGGAAGCGGGCGATGATGCCCTCGGTCATGTCGTTGGAGACGGACACCGCGGTCCCGACCGTGGTGCCGCCGATGGTCATCAGCAGGATGCCCGGGACGATATAGGCGATGTACTCGGAGCGGTCCGCCCCGCCGCCGCCGATGCCCGCGCTCATCACGTCGCCGAAGATGTAGACGAAGAGCAGCAGCAGCATGATCGGGGTGAGCAGCAGGTTCAGGGTGAGGGACGGGTAGCGCCGCGCGTGCAGGAGGTTGCGGCGCAGCATCGTGGACGAGTCGCGCACGGCGAGGGAGAGGGAGCTCATCGGACGGTCTCCTTGGGCTGGTTGGGGACGGCGGCACCGCCGGTCAGGGCGAAGAACACGTCGTCGAGGTCGGGGGTGTGCACGGTCAGCTCGTCCGCCTCGATGTCGGCCGAGTCCAGCCAGTCGAGGATGGAGCGCAGCTCGCGCTGGCTGCCGTCGCTGGGGATCTGCAGCGACAGCGCCTCGTCGTCCCGGGTCACCTCGCGCAGGGCGACGGCGGCGGACTGGTACGTGGCCGGGTCGTCGAACCGCAGCCGCACGTGCCCGCCCGGGATGAGCCGCTTCAGCTCCTCGGCGGTGCCCTCGGCGGCGATCTTCCCGTCGTTGAGCACGGCGATACGGTCGGCGAGCTCGTCGGCCTCCTCCAGGTACTGGGTGGTGAGGAAGACGGTGACGCCGTCGGAGACCAGCTCGCGGATGATCTGCCACATGTTGTGCCGGGAGCGCGGGTCGAGGCCGGTGGTCGGCTCGTCGAGGAAGATGATCCGCGGGTTGCCGACCAGCGTCATGGCGATGTCCAGGCGGCGCTTCATGCCGCCGGAGTAGGTGGAGGCGGGCTTCTTCGCCGCCTCGACCAGGTCGAAGCGCTCCAGCAGCTCGGCGGCGGTGCGCCGCCCCTCGCTGCGGGAGAGGTGGTGCAGGTCCGCCATGAGGAGCATGTTCTCCTCGCCGGTGATCAGGCCGTCGACGGCGGAGAACTGGCCGGTGACGCCGATCGCGGCGCGCACCGCCTGGGGGTCGGTGGCCAGGTTGTGGCCGCCGATGTGGATGTCGCCCGTGCCCGGGTCGGCGGAGATGAGGGTGGAGAGGATCTTCACGGCGGTGGTCTTGCCGGCGCCGTTCGGGCCGAGCAGGGAGAAGACCGTTCCTTCGGGGACGGCCAGGTCGACGCCGTCGAGCACGACCTTGTCGCCGTAGGACTTGCGCAGCCCGTTCGCCGCGATGGCCAGGTTGGTCATGATGGGTGCTCCTCAGAGGCTGCGGGCGGCGATGTCGCCGTAGGCGGTGGTCGCGTGGATGTTCAGGCCGGCGGCGGCGCCGTCGGTGTTCTTGAGCGCGTTGTGGATCCGGCCGTAGCTGGTGCCGGCGTCCAGGGAGGCGGAGACTCCGCGGGCGGCGCCGACCGAGATCTCGCCGGACTCGGTGCGCAGTTCGACCGTGCCGCGCACGGCCTCGGCGATGCGGATGTCGCCCTTTTGGGTGCTGATCTCCGCGGGGCCGCCCAGGCGGCCGACCGAGACGTCGCCGGCGAGGAGGGTGAGGCGGGCGCTTTCGGCCTCGTCGAGCTTGACCGAGCCCTGCGCGCCCTCGAAGGCGACGTCGCCGAGCCGTCCGACGCCCCGGAGCTCGGCGCTGGCCGCCTTCGCCTCGATGCGGGAGCCGACGGGCAGCTGGATGGTCACCTCGATGGATCCGGAGTTGCCGAGGATCCGGTTCTTCGCCGGTGAGGCCTCGATCCGCAGGACGCCGTCGCCGTATTCGACCGTGGTCTGCTCCGCCGCCTTCACGTCGCGGCCCTTCGAGGCGTCCGCGGGCAGGACCTCGACCGTGGTGTCGGCCCGGTCGGCGGCGATGAACCGGATGCGTCCCGCGGGGATGTCAAGGACGGCGGAGACCTGGGCGGGGGTGTCGAACTTCTGCATCGTGCTCTCCTTCGGTTCGTTGTTTCCGATGCTGGAAAAGCTACGTTGCATTCAAAGATCTGGCAACACAATCGTTGCGCATAATCGCCATCATTGCAGGTAGAAGCCAAGAAAGCGTTGCAATGACTTTGGTTCTAATGCAACAACAGTCACCCCGTTCGTTGCAATGAATTAGGAGTGAACGCTATACTGGAGACACCAAGGACCACGAAGGAGACCGCGATGCCGGGAGGCAGACTCACCCAGCAGGAACGCCAGCAGATCGCGCTGGGACTGGCCGACGGCCTCGCCTACGCGGAGATCGCCAGACGCCTCGACCGCCCCACCTCGACGATCACGCGCGAGGTGATGCGCAACGGCGGCCCCACCGCCTACCGCGCCGACCTGGCCCACCGCGCCACCGAACGCCGCACCCACCGGCGCAGGCAGACCGCGCCCCGAGGGCCGGAGGCGCCCCCGCAGGCCCACGGACGCGACGCCGAGGCCGTGCGCGAGTACGAGGAGATGTTCACCACCCTCCTCATGCAATCGGGCCTGCCCAAGATGACGTCGCGGGTGCTGGTGTCCCTCTACACCACCGACGCGGGCAGCCTCACCGCGTCCGAACTCGTGCAGCACCTCCAGGTCAGCCCGGCGTCCATCTCCAAAGCGATCACGCTCCTCGAAGGCCAGGGCCTCATCCGCCGGGAACGCGACGAACGCCGCCGCGAGCGCTACGTCGTCGACAACGACGTCTGGTACCAGGGGATGATCGCCAGCGCCCGATCCCACGCCCAGCTCTCCGAGACCGCACGGCAGGGCGTCAGTATCCTCGGCCCCGACACCCCGGCCGCCGCCCGCCTCGAGAACATCGCCCGCTTCGTCGACTTCGTCGGCGAGAGCATCATCCGCGCCGCGGAGCAGGCCCGCGAGGTCCTCTACACAAAACCCGAAACGGCCTCAGGCGACACTGCCACGCCAAGTTCAGATCGCGGATAGACAGCCGTCTTGATGGTCCCAGCCAGTGGTGCCCGCGCCGGATCCTTCCACCTGAGCCGACCCCATCGCCTCTTCGAGAGCCTCGCGTTCCACGAAGACCGCGCGGGGGATGCCGTGGTCGGGCCAGACGGCGCGGGCGGGCCAGTCCCGTACGTGCCCGAGTAGTGCTTCTGGCCGTGCCGCCAGCGGAACGTACGCCACGGCACCGAAGGCTCGAAGCGCCGGAGGGCGGCCAGGGCCGGTCCTCGTCGATCTGCCCGTCCCTTGGGCCAGAGAAAAAGGCCGTCGCCAAAGAGAAAGGGATGTAGGGTCTCGCCGCTCGTGGCACAGACCGTGCCTGCTGACCAGCGGTTGTTCCGGTGTCTCACAGCGATGGCACAACGGCTCAGTCCAGGAATGTGGCGTTTCCTCATGGTCGTCGCCAATGACCGGCGGCCGTCATTCCGTTGAACTACGACTTCCCTTCTCTGTTCCGATGCCGCGTTCGATGCCAAGATCGTGAGAGTGGGCCATGGTTCATGAGATCTCACAGTTGGTGCAGGGTCTCGTTTCCCACGTCGGACAGCATGACCTGCAGTTCTGTGCGTACCTCACCGCTGTCGGCAGCTGTGTGTCTCACTTCGTCTCACGGATCCTCGGCAGCTGGACCCGGGTGCCGCTCCGGACGGTCGAGTTGGACACACACGGTGCGGATGCGCAGTTCTCGGGATGCGAGCGTACGGCTGGGGGGGGCGGGGCCCCGGCCCGGACCTCTCACGCCCAGGCCAGCCGCGATCTATGCGCCCAGTAGCCTTCGGCGGACTCGGCCAGCCCGGCCAGCCGTTCCAACTGATCGGGATCGAGGCGCAGGTCCGCCGCCAAGAGGTTACTGGTGAGTTGCTCGATCGTGGCCGCGCCGGAGAGGACGATGTCCGCCCAGGGCCGCGCGGCGACCGCACCCAGAGCCACGGCGTCGCACGGCACGCCAGCCTCCTGTGCGATCTCGCGCAGCAGGACGGTGTCCGACCCCGTGGCGTGCCGATCGGCCAGGCGGCCGTTGGCCATGGCCTCCTTGACGATCACCGTGCGCCCGGTGGCGTACGCCTCGGCCAGCGCCGGCCCCGCTGACGGCTCCATAAGGTTGTAGGTGGCCTGCACGCTGCCGAAGAGCGGTTCGCCGTCCACCGTGATCTCCAGCGCGGCCCGGATGGCTTCCGCCTGGGCCGGGCCGCTGGTGGACAGTCCGATGGTCACCCCCTCTGCGGCGAGCCGGCCCAGCCGGTCGTGCAATGCGGAATCGGTCAGCGCCGGGCTGTCCGGGGTGACCGAGTGGATCTGGTAGAGGTCGAGCCGGGTGCCCAGCAGCGCACGCGTCTCCGCGAGCTGCCGGTCGTACGTCGCGGTGCTGTGGTCCTTGACCTCGTGCACCTCGACGTCCGTGCGCCAGTGGGCGGTGTAGGTGTAGCCCCACTTGCTGCCGATCACCAGATCCCGCGCATCGGGACGGGCCTCCAGCCAAGTGGCGAGGAACTCCTCGGCCCGGCCGTAGGAGCGGGCGGCATCGAAGTACCGCACGCCCCGGGCGTAGGCCGCGTCAAGCAGCCGGTGCGCATGGGCGCGCAGAACGGTGGCCGAGCGGTCTGCGGGCAGGTCCGCGTCACGACCCAGATTGATATAGCCGGGACGGCCGACGGCGGCCAGGCCCAGACCGAAGGGCGAGATCGGCGAGGCGATGGGGCGTTCAAGGTGCATACGGGGTGTCCTCCGGGATCCGTTCCTCGCGACCTGCCGCTCGAACCGGCCCAGGGGGTAGTGCAGTCCTTGGCAGGCTCTCCAGGTGTCCGGAGAGAACGGAGATGTCCGAACCGGGATGGGGGGCTTGGATGAGGGATGTCGTGTGCTTCATAGCAGCGACAGGACGGCCGGGGCCATGGAGAGGATGTCGCAGCCGAGGCCGATGAGGAGGGGGTGACGACGGGGTGCGCGGCGGCGTCGCCGAGACGGAGACCTGGCGGTTGTGGCGATGGGCTGCGGTGACGACTCGGGCGATGGCGTCGAGTACGGCGGGGTGTGCGGCATGGCCGGGGTGGCGGCCGGGTCGCGGCGGTCCAGGCCCAGGATCTGGCGTGACGGTTTCCAGTAGACGCGAGAGCGGCAGGCCTCACCCAGCTGTCCCATCGGGCCAGGTCAAACACGGTCAGGCGGTTGAGGTTCGGTGCGGCCTGGCTCAGCCCGGTCACGTGCTCTCCTCCCTCTGGTCGGTTTCGCACCGGGGGACGAGTCGCCACGGCCGCAAGCTTTCCGGCTTCACGTCCTCTCTGCAAGCCTGACCACCTGCGACGCAACGCCGTCGGCGACCGGGTGACGCGGCGAGCGGGAGCCGGCGTCGAAAGCTCGTCCGCCGATCCCGGCACGGTCTGTGCCATGGGGATACGGAGGGGAAGGCCTGCGGGGGTGGGGCCTTCCGTCGCAGGAGTCCTGAGCGCCATCGCCACCTGCGATGCCTCGTTGTTCGGCGACAGCGACGGCGTTGCCTCCTCAGCGTGGGGCGGCGCGAGGTGCCTTCGCCGACGTGTCCGACGGGGCTGGTGGGGCTGGTGGGGCAGGCAAGGCCAGCTGAGGCGGTTCGGTGAGAGCTGGGGCCCGTATCGACGGAGCGGCGTGTCGCCCCGTCGACCGCCGGGGCCGCTCAGACTCGACGGCCTCGGAGTTGGGCAACCCGTTCTCGTTGTCAGCACTGTCACTGGACATCGACGTGTCCAGGACGCGGTGCCGCGTTTCGGTCTCTGTTCCGGCATGCGGGGCCTCGGGGTACGCCCTCTGCTTTCGGCGATGGGATCCGGACCCAGCCTCGCCCGGACTCCGGCCCGGGGGATCCCCATGGCGCGGAGAGGGTCGCGGTAGCCCTTTCTCCTTGCTGGCCGAGCGGGCGCCGTGACGGCGTGTCCGGTACGCGCGTTTGGCCAGCGCGCTGTCGTTGAGTTGCTCGGTCGTGTCGTAGTTGCGCCAGCCGGTGAGGCGTCCTTCGGAGTTGTACCTGGCTGACAGTCCGGGAGGATCCATGTGATTTCCGTGTTCCCGGACCAAGTTCTGGGGCAGCATGACCACTGCTGTGATGCCGCGGGGGGATGGCCCGCGGAGCTGGACGCGGATGCCGTGGTGGCCGGAGAGCCGGCCGACGACGAACATACCCATGCGCCGCGCCACCGAGACGTCGACGACTGGCGGGTTCAGGAGCCTCTCGTTGGCCTCCTCAAGGTCTTTTGCGGTCATGCCGATGCCGCTGTCCTGGATTTCAACCTTCGCGCCGCCGCCGGACAGCAGCTGGCTCGTGACGAGCACCTCGGTGTCCGGCGAGGAGAACGTGGTCGCGTTCTCCAGCAGCTCCGCGATGAGGTGAACGATGTCGTTCACTGCCCGGCCGTCGACGTCAGCGGTTACCAATCCGCGTAGCTGCACACGCTGGTACTGCTCGACCTCACTGGTGGCGGCCCGGAGGACATCCACGAGCCGCACCGGGGCCCTCCAGCGGCGGCCCGCCTCCTCGCCCGCGAGGACGAGAAGATTCTCCCCATTACGGCGCATGCGGGTGGCCAGGTGGTCAACCTTGAAGAGGCTGGCGAGCAGGTCGGGGTCCTGCTCGCCGCTCTCCAGATGGTCGATCAGCTCCAGTTGCCGTTCCACGAGGCTCTGACTGCGCTGCGAGAGATTGACGAACATCGCGTTGATACGGCCTCGCAGCTGCGCTTGCTCGAACGCCAGCCGTACGGAGTCGCGATGGACGTCGTCGAACGCGTCGGCGACACCCCCGATCTCGTCGGTCGAGTTGATGCCCGTGGGCTCGGCCTCGATGGCCTCCAGTTGCGCACCGCTGGAGCCCCGCAGCAGCCGGACCACCTCGGGCAGGCGGCGTTCCGTGATATCGAGCGCGAAGGCGCGCAGGGTGCGCAGCGGGCCGACAATCGACTGCACGAGGACGTGCGTCACACCGAGCGTGAGCAGGAGGATCAACAGCACGACAAGCGAGGAGACGAACACTGTGCGCTCGGCCTGGTGCTGCTCGCGCGAGCTCTCGTCTTCGACCGATCCGACGAGCCGCTTCTCGACCAGACGCATCAGCTCGAGCTTGCTCGTCATGGTGTCGAACCACTCGCCGGCGTCGAGACGGAGGCGGCTCGTGCCCTGCCCGGCGAGCGCCTGCTTCTCGAGCATCTCGGCCTTGTTGACGTCGCTTCCGGTGACGGTGCGCTCGTAGAACTGACGCTGGGCCGGCGGCGCACCGGACAGGAACTCGCCGGTCAACGCCTGTTGCTGCCTGCTGGCGAGGGTCAGGCCCTGGGCCTCGTCCGAATCAAAGTGTCCCTGGGTCAGCACGCCGCCGAGCAGCGCGCGTTGCCGGGAGGCTTCCTCCGTGGCCTGTGCGAAGGTCTTGAGCGCACCGGCCTTCACGGCAAGGGTCTGGTGGGCGATGTCCGGCGTGAGAAGGTCAAGGGCGTCGGTGAGCTCGGCAATCAACGCCGTGTATGCCTTGACCATGGACAGCAAGCGCATTTTCGAGTGGGCTACCGTGTGGCGCAGTGACGCCACCTTCCCGCCAAAGGCGCCGAGCACAGCGAGCCGGGTGGCCAGGACGGGGTTCGTCCCACGGTGGACATGGACGGCCTCGGCACGGACGCGGGCGAGCGCCGCGTCTACCTGGGAGCGCTGAGTGTCCAGCCGACTCGTGTCGCTCGTACGCCCGGCCGCAACGTAGAGCGCGGTCAGATCGCGTTCGTCCTCAAGCTCCTCCAACAGCCCCGTGCCCTTGTCAACGATACGAACGAGCTGACGGACGTTGTTGATGTCCTGTGCGTTCTGCACGGCCGAGCCGATCCGCAGACCGCCGAGTACGAGCGCGGTGATGATCGGGATGAGCACCACAGCCAGCAGCTGGGTGCGCACACTCCAATTACTCGGGGCGAATGCCGTCTGATTGCTGCCCCGGCGTGGGCGGCACCCTCCACCTGCACGCACGGGTCCCGGCTCGGTATTGCCCGACTCGGTACTGCCGTTGTCGGAACCGTTGTTTCTCGCCCGAGGTGTCTGCACCGGTTCCGTGCCGTGGCGATCCACCGCGGATTGTGTTTGCACTGCCCTCGCACCTCTCCCCGCCATTGAACGTGCGCCCCCTGGCAGGTGCCTGGGGCAGCTGACTACGCGTCGGTCTCGGAGCTGTTCAAGATCGCAACCACTTCTTCGGTGGCGGTCGCTGCGGCGATCCGTTCGGTACCGGTGCCCAGCCGTCCGTCATCTGTGCCCGTCAGCGGTAGAGCCTTGCATCGCCGGCGAGTTCGGCCGTGCCAGTGGCGAGGCCGCCCTCGGAGCCGTGGACCAACCGGACATGCAAGAGGGGTTGCTGTCCGTGCCGGCCCAGCGCCTGACCGAAAGACCGTGACCGATCCCGAGTTGCTGCGGCGCGTCCTCATCGCCATGTACGAGCGGGGGGTAGGCGGTCGAGGACCAGGTACCAGCGGGTCACGGTCGCTCGACCCGCCAGGACGCCGCGAGGGCCGTGCCGGGAGCCACCCTCGTGCCGGTCCACCAGTCGGACACCACGTTCATGACGCCGTCCCTGCGCCTGGCCGCTCGCTTGCCGCGGTGACAGTCGCAAGGGCAGACAGAATGAGCACGGTCGACGCCGCGCCGGGGTCCTCGTGACCGATGGTGCGGGCGCCGAGATAGCTCGCCCGGCCCTTCCGGGCCTGCATGCCGACGGTCTGCTTCAGGCCCCGCACGGCGGCGTCGAATGCCGCGCGCGTAGCGTTGGTCAGGTCGCCGCCGGTGTCTGTGACGGCCTGGTAGGCGGTCACGGCCGGGCTGAGGGCGTCGATCATCGTCTTGTCGCCCTCGAGCGCCGCGCCGATCCGCTGGATGCCGGCGAGGGCAGCCGCCAAGGCCGCCCCAAGTTGTGCCGCAGACACGTCGGGATCCTCGCCCAGGGTCCCCGCGGCCTGCCGGAATCCGGTGCCGTACAGCGGTCCCGAGGCGCCGCCGGTCTTGCTGATCAATGCCCGGCCGACGGTGGCGAGCACCGCACCGGGGGTGGACGGGTCGGTTTCGTCCAGCATTGCCACCGCCGCCTGCAGACCACGGCGCATGTTGATGCCGTGGTCGGCGTCGCCGACAGCGGAGTCGAGGCGGGTCAGATGATCGGCGTTCTCGGCCACCAATTGGGCCGCCTCATGGATCCAGGCGCGGAACATGCTCGCGTCCATCGTCGTCCTTCTCCCTTGTGGGGTTTGTCGTCGGTGTCCGAGACCGTTCAGCGTCCCCAGCGCAGCGCGGGGGTCTCGACGGGGGCATCCCACAGATAGGTGAGCTGCGGCGTGAGCCGGCACACCGTGATCGTGCAGCCGGCCATCTCCAGGCTGGTGATGTAGTTGCCGACCAGGTTGCGGGTGATCCACACGCCATGGCCGGCGAGCCACTCTGCAACCGCGGCATACACCACGTACAGCTCGATCAGTGGGGTGCCACCCAGGCCGTTGACCATCACGAGCACTTCGCCTGAGAGCGGCATGTCGGCGTGGATGGCGTCCAACGCGACACCGACGATCTCCTTGGCGGAGACGAGCCTGCCGCGGGCGCGACCGGGCTCGCCGTGGATGCCGACGCCCAGCTCGATCTCGTCCTCGCCCAGCTCGAAGCCGGGTTTGCCCGCCGCGGGCACCGTGCACGGCGTGAGCGCCACCCCGAACGAACGGGACCGGTCGTTGACCTCCCGGCCCAAAGCCGCGGCCGAGGCCAGGTCCGCGCCAAGCTCGGCAGCCGCACCGACGATCTTCTCCATGAACACGGTCGCCCCGGTACCCCGTCGGCCCGCCGTCCACGTACTGTTCTCCACGGCGACATCGTCATTGACCACGACGCCCTCCACCTGCACGCCGTCGTCGGTGGCCAAGTCGGCGGCCATCTGGAAGTTCAGCACGTCGCCGGTGTAGTTCTTCACGATGTGCAGCACCCCCGCCCCGCCGTCAACGGCACGCGTGGCGGCGAGTATCTGGTCCGGCACGGGAGATGTGAACACCTCACCAGGACAGGCCGCATCCAGCATCCCGTACCCGACGAACCCGCTGTGCAGCGGCTCGTGCCCGGACCCGCCACCTGACACCAAACCGACCTTCCCAGTGGTCGGCCCGCCCGCGCGGATGATGTAGCGGTCGGACGTGTTGACCGTCAGTGAGCGGTGCGCGGCGGCCACGCCCACGAGAGCATCGGCAAGTACCTCATCGGGCGAGTTGATGAGTTTCTTCACGGTTCAGGCCCTTCTCGACATGGATAAGAACATCAGCAGAAATCCCTTAAATGGGATGGACCAGTAGGATTTGTCAGGGCGTCACCTTGCGCTTCACGCAAATCCTGGTGGGCCGGTCCGGTCGGACCTGCCTACGCTCGACTGATCGCGCCATGTGCGCCTCGGGTCAGGGCAGCGACGGCAGGCAGCACTGCTCGACGAGTCGCCAGACCTCTTCGGCGGTTTCGCGGGTGAGGGCGATGGCCGCCAGGGAGGCGCAGGTGTCATGGCGCAGGCGGCGGATGCGGGCGCGTACTTCGTCGAGGGCGGCGGGTGCGACGGAGAGGATGTCGCAGCCGAGGCCGATGAGGAGGGGGGTGACGAGGGGGTCGGCCGCGGCGTCCCCGCAGACGGAGACCTGGCGGTGGTGGCGGTGGGCGGCGGTGACGACTTGGGCGATGGCGTTGAGGACGGCGGGGTGCGCGGCCATGGCGGGGGTGGCGGTGGGGTCGCGCCGGTCCAGGCTCAGGATCTGGCAGGTGAGGTCGTTGCTTCCGATGGAGAGGAAGGCGGCTTCGCGGGCGAGGTCGTCGGCCGCGGCGACGGCTTCGGGGAGTTCCACCATGATGCCCAGCGGCGGGGTCGGGACACCGGCTTCGGCGGCTGCGGCCTGGAGAAGGCGTCGGCAGGCACGGAGTTCGTCGATGCCGGCGACCATGGGGATCATGATGCGCAGATCGGTCTCTGCTCCCGCGCCGAGCAGGCTGCGGAACTGATCGGCGAAGGCGTCGGGTTGGGCCAGCATGAGCGGCAGACCGCGGCCGATCCGCGCGCCCTGGAGGCGGGACAGGAACGGCGGGAGCTTGTCGTCGGCGAAGTCGAGGGTGCGGGCGGTGACGGTCTGTCCGGCGAGTGCGCGCAGGACGGGGACGAGTGTGGCCGTGTGCTGGTTGCGGGTGGGCCAGGCGGGGTGGTTGAGGAAGGGCAGCTCGGTGCGAAGCAGGCCGACACCCTCGGCGTTGGCCGCGAGGGCTGCGCGGGCGTCGGTCGGGGTCGCCACGTTGGCCCGCAGCACCATGGGGTGGTGGTCGAGTGTGTGGGCCGGCAGGTGGCGCTCTTCGGCGAGCGCGAGTCTGCGGGTGCGGGCGGCGTCCATGGCGTGGAGCGCGGTTGCGCGTTCGTCGTCGTTGGGGTGGGCGACCGCGGTGGCCCGGTCGGCGTCGAGCAGGATCTCCTGCCCGTCCGGCAGGTCGAGCAGCTGGGGGTCGACGGCCAGGAGGAAGGGGATGCCCTGTGAGCGGGCGACGATCGCGGCGTGGGAGTTCGGGCCGCCGGTCACGGAGATGGCGGCGGTGACCGTCTGGCCGGGTTCCAGCAGGTCCGCCGCACCGATCTCGTGGGCGACCAGGACAAGGGGCTGGTCGGGTGCGTGGCCGGTGTCGCCGTGCAGGTGGGCCAGGACGCGGCGGCCGACCTGCCGTACGTCGGCGGCGCGTTCGGCCAGAGTCGGGTCGTCCAGGGCGGCGATGGTCCGGGCGTAGGTATCGATGGCCTGCCGGACGGCGACGGGTACCGGCTGGGCGTCGTTCGCTCGTTTGATGGCCTGTTCGCGCAGCTCGTGGTCCTGCGCGATGTAGCCGTTGACCTCCATGATGTCGGCCTCTTCGTCCTTGCCCTGTTCACGCAGCGAGGTGGACAGGTCGAGCAGGCGGGCGGCGGCGGCATCGAAGGCGTCGGTGATCTGCTGTGCGGGGTCGCCACTGGTGCGGTGGGGGAGCGCGGTTCTGGTGGGCGGGCGGTCGGTGCGGTGGAGGAACCCCAGGGCTATGCCGGGTGCGGCGGTATGCCCGGCGTAGGTGCGGCGGATCATCGGGAAGCCACCACCTCGGCGAGTTCGCGGAAGATCAGGGCGGTGGAGGTGGCACCCGGGTCCTGGTGGCCGATGCTGCGGGCACCGAGATAGGAGGCCCGGCCCTTGCGCGCCTGCATGGGGGTGGTCGCGCGCATACCTTCCTCTGCAGCGCCAGCGGCGGCCAGGGCCGCGGCGGCGAAGTCGGCTCCGGCGCCGACGTGCTGCTGGAAGGCGGCAAGCGCGGGGGCGTAGGCGTCGATCATGGTCTTGTCGCCGGGTGCGGCCGAACCGAGCTTCCGGATGCTTTCCAGGCCGGCAGCGAGTGCGGTGGCGAACTGCTGCGTGTCGGCGGTGGGTGCGTCAAGGGCCTTGCCCATGGCGCGGAAGGCGCCGCCGTACAGCGGGCCGGAGGCGCCACCGACGCTGGAGATGAGGGTGGTGCCCGTTTTGACCAGCACGGCCCCGACGGTGTCCGGCTTGTAGTCGGCCAGGGCCGTGGTGACGGCGGAGAAGCCGCGTTTCATGTTGACGCCGTGGTCGGCGTCGCCGATGGCCGAGTCGAGCTGGGTGAGGTGGTCTTTGTGCTTGTCGACGGCGGCTGCAATGGCCTGCACCCAGGTGCGGGCGAGGTCGATGTCCACGGAGTCTCCGTTCATGGTCGGTGCGTGGCAGTTCACGGTTGGGTGAGCCGGGGGCGGGGGCGGATCCGGGGGTGCGGTCCGGGAGAGCTGGCGCGGGAAGGCTCCGGCCCGGCCCTCGCGTATCGCGCGGCCCCGCCCCCGGCTCGGTTCAGGCGCCCCAGCGCAGGGCGGGGGTTTTCACGGGTGCGTCCCACAGAGACAGCATGTCGGCGTCGGCGTTGCACACGGTGATGGAAACACCGGCCATGTCCAGGCTGGTCACATAGTTCCCAACAAGATTGCGGGCGATGACCACGCCCTTGTCCGCGAGTGCGGCGGCGACCTCGTTGAAGACCACATACAGCTCGATGAGCGGTGTGCCGCCGAGGCCGTTGACCAAGACGATGGTCTCGTCCCCGGCGACAAGCGGCTGGTCGGCCAGGATCGCGTCCAAGGCAGTGGTCACGATCTCCTTGGCCGACCGGAGCTTCTCCCTGCGGCGGCCGGGCTCGCCGTGGATGCCGACGCCGACCTCCATCTCGTCCTCGGGCAGGTCGAAGCCCGGCTTGCCCGAAGCGGGGGTGGTGCAGGCGGTCAGTGCCACGGCGAAGGACCGGGAGGCGGCGTTGACCCGCTTGCCCATCTCCGCCACGGCGGCGAGGTCGGCGCCGTTCTCGGCGAGAGCACCGGCGATCTTCTCGACGAAGACGGTGGCGCCGGTGCCGCGGCGCCCCGCGGTCCAGGTGGAGTCCTGGACGGCGACATCGTCGTCGACCAGCACGGTCTCCACCGTGATGCCTTCCTCGGCGGCCAGTTCGGCAGCCATCTGGAAGTTGAGGACGTCACCGGTGTAGTTCTTCACGATGAACAGCACGCCGGAGCCGCCGTTGACGGCCTGCGCGGCGGTCAGCATCTGGCCGGGGACGGGCGAGGTGAACACCTCCCCGGGACAGGCCGCATCCAGCATGCCCAGTCCCACGAAACCGCCGTGCAAGGGCTCGTGCCCGGAACCACCGCCGGAGATCAGGGCCACCTTGCCCGTCCTGGTGCCGTTGGCGCGGGCGATCACCTTGTTCTCCGCGTCGACTTTCAGTTCGGGGTGGGCGGCGGCGATGCCGGCCAGGGCCTCGTCCAGCACCGCCTCGGGGGCGTTGATGAGCTTCTTCATGACAGGGCTCCTTCGGCAGTGGCGGGCTGGCCGGCTCGGTGCTCGGCTGCGGCTGCCTTGCGGTGGGCGTTGAGGGCGGTGTAGAGAACGCCGGCGGCAACCGCGCCGATCACCTCGGCGACCAGGTAGACGGGCAGCTGGTCCCAGTGGACCGTGCCGTCGAAAAGCTCGCCGGTGATCATCGGGCCGAGCGTCCTTGCCGGGTTGATGGACGCGGCGGTGGCGGGCGCCACCGGAATGATGATCGCGAACACGCCGAGGCCGATGGCCAAGCCCGCGAAGCCGCCGGCCGCGCGCCGATCGATGGCCCCGAAGACGACGAAAGCAAGGATGAACGTGCCGACTGCTTCGGCGAAGAATGCCTGCCCGGCGCCGACACCGGTGCCGTAGGCGGCGATACCGAGGCCGACGTCGACCGCCTTCTTCCCCAGCACTCCGACGATCGCAAGCGCGCCCAGCACCGCCCCGGCCACCTGCGCTGCGATGTAGCCGGGGACGTCCCGCCAGGGCATCTTCTTCGTGGCGGCGAGCGCCAGGGTGATGGCCGGGTTGATCTGACAGCCGGAGATATGGCCGATCGCATAGACCATGGCGATGACGGCGGTGGCGAAGGCCAGCGAGATCATTCCCAGCTGCGCCATGGTGAAAGGCGCGTCGCCGCCGACTATGAGCGTGGCGGGGACTGAACCGACGCCGATGAACACCAGCACCGCGGTGCCCAGCATCTCGGCGAGAAGCTTCTGTAGGTAGGTGTTTTCTTCCATTGATGGCGCCCAGTGCCGAGCGGCAGCTTGGGCGTCTCACCTCCTCCGCGTGGAGCGGGCTATGAAGGGAGGTGGCCGCCAGGTGGTCAGGGTCGGGCAACCTGGCGGCCGGCTCAGGGGAAACCGGATAACCAGCGGAATCCGGGAAGTCGTTCACTATGGATGAACGTTGTTCCGAAAGTTAAGCCTGCGTTTCACGCCTGTCAAGAGGTTCGGCGACTACGGGCACTGCGGACACGGAGAAGGCCCCACGGCGATGCGCCGAGGGGCCTGGGCGAGGGGCAGGTGGCGGGGACGGCGGACGCCGCGGCCGAGCTGCAGGTGGATGCGGAGTGTGCAGGTCAGGTGCGCGCGAGGCCGGTGGGGGGCGGGGCGGGCAGGTCAGGGGCCGGCGATGCGGGCGGTCCCCCGCGGGGCACCCAGGTCGCGGGAGAGGTTGCGGGCGGTCTCCCGGACCGCGACCGCAAGATCCTGACGTGCCGATTCGGCCAGCAGCCGCTCGACGGGGCCGACAATGCCGATGGCGCCGACCACCTCGCCGGAGCGGTCGAAGACAGGGGATGCGATGCCCGCGTCCCCGATGGCGGACTCCTGGTCCTCGATCGCGTACCCCGTCCTGAGGATCTCCTTCAGCTGGCCGGCCAGCTCCTCCGGGTCGGTGATGCTGGCGCCGGTGAGCACTGCCCGGTCGCCCGCGAGCAGCCGCTCACGCTCGGCCGCCGGAGCGAAGGCCACGATGGCTTTACCCAGGGCGCAGGTGCTCCACGGGATGCTGGCTCCCACCTCGAGGATCTGGACGGCACCCTCCGGCCGGAAGGCGTGGTGCACCACCAGGACGTGGTCGCCGGTGAGCACGGCCACCCACACCGCCTCGTTCGCCCGGGTGGCGAGCTGGTCCGCCCAGGTCAGCGAGCGGGTCCGCAGCTCCTGAGTGTCCAAGTAGGCGTTGCCCAGCTGCACCAGGTCCGGGCCGAGCTGGTACTTGGAGCTGTCACGGTCCTGCACCACCAGCCCCTCGCCCTCCAGCGTGCGCAGCAGGGCATGGACGGTCGGCTTGGCCACGCCCAAGCGGTCGGCCAGCTCGGTCACACCCAGCCGGGGACCCGTGGATGCGAGCTCCCGCAAGATCTGCACCGCCCGCTGCACCGCTTGCACCATCGAAGAATTCTCCTCGTTCAGTATTGATGAACAACGTTCTGAGATATAGCGTGGTTGTTCATGAGCAACCCTGTCGGCATCGTACTCGTGTCCCACAGCGCCGAGCTCGCCGCGGGCCTTCGCCTGCTGGTGGAGCAGATCGGCTCCGACACAGTCCCCCTCGCCACCGCCGGAGGAACTGAGGACGGCCGGATCGGCACCAGCTACGACCTCGTCCTGGCCGCCATCCGCAACGCCGACCGCGGAGCCGGCGTCGTTGTCCTCCCCGACCTCGGCAGCTCCGTCCTGACCGCCCGCACCGTTCTGGAAGACCATCCCCGCACCGACGTCACCATCGTCGACGCACCCTTCGTCGAAGGAGCCGTCGCAGCCGTCGTCACTGCCGCATCCGGCGCCGACCTGAAGACCGTCGCCAACGCCGCCAAGGAGGCCCGTCATGTCCCCAAGCTCTGAGTCCACCGCCACGACCACGGTGAGCCACGAAATCGCCGTCGTCCTGCCCGCCAACCTGCACGCCCGCCCCGCAGGCCAACTCGCCCGCGCCGCAGCCAAGTACACCAGCGCAATACAGCTGGAGCACGGCGGCCGCACTGTCAACCCCACCGGCGTCCTCGCCGTGATGGGCCTGGGTGCAACCGCCGGAAGCAGCGTGACCGTCCGCGCCGAAGGCCCCGACGCAGACGAGGCCGTCACCGCGTTGGCCGAGATCCTCGCCACCGCCGAATAGCCGGCCACGCGCCACCGCACCGAACGAGCCGCCGCTTCCGATATGAGAAGCCGAGACAAGTGGAGGTGGTCGAGGATGACCACTCCGGCCATGACCACGTCTGGCACCAGCGTGGTACCGCACCCGCGGACCGAGTACATCCTCCCGCTGCCGCACATCCCTGAGGCCGTCTCCGCCGTGCGCCACCGCGCACGCACGGTCCTGGCCCGCTGGGCCCTGCCCACGGAGATAGCAGACGACGCCATCCTGGTGATCTCGGAACTGATCACCAACGCGATTGCCCACGCACTGCCCCCAGCAGTACTGCGGCTGTCGATGCCCGAGGTCGGCGGCCGTCACACACTCCGTATCGAGGTCGCAGATGCTGGGCCGGTACCGCGACCTGGCCGATCACCCGAGAGACCGCCCCCTGCGGAACATGAAGAACACGGCCGCGGGACCGGCATCATCGCGGCCCTTGCCATGCGACACGGCCTGTCCCGGCACCTCCACAGGATGACCCGATGGGCGGAGCTCCACGTGGCGTCCGGCCACACTGGCAGTGCTGCCACTGCAAGCCCTTGAGGAACATCCCGGCGGGGCACAGGAACGGCCGGACCCGCGAAGAAGCGCATGGCGATGACCGTGATCACGGCGGCCGCGACCGGCCGACGACGGGCCGGCTTCCTCGGAGTAACTCATCAACAATCGCCAGCTGGAGCCGATACGCCCCCGGCGACCAGACACGGTCACCAGCGGCCCGAGCTGCACAGATAACCGATTGACCCTAGATAACGATCGTGGCCTTCCCATTCTGAGACGGGCAGTTCAGCTGTGATCCGAATCTGTTGTCGTACTCATACTCGGGGGTCTGGAGGGCGGCATAGCGGATGCTCGCTGCTCGGAACTGCGCCTCCTTGAGGCCTAGTTGGCCGGGGGCTGCTTCGCCGGGAAGACCACTGATGCGCTGGAAGCGCTGGCACCGGGCGACGTCCGCCAGGGGCGAGTCGACTGCAGAAGGTCGACGGGCGCCGTGCCCCAACCCCGGTCCTTTACGAGAGGACCGCGCTGTCGACGGATCCTCACCGTCGCAGTGGCGCTGTCCATCGCACACCCTCAGCCCACGGCCGATGGCCCGTGCAGCCAAGGGAGTCAGTGCCACATCGGCGAGCGGACGGACTGGAGTCTCCATCACCCGAAAGGGTGATCGCCCCGACCAGCAAGTCTCACGAAGGCGGAGATGTGCCATCGGATCTGAGATTGTGCCGCGAAATCTGAGACCCTACAGCCTGCTCGATCAGGTCTGCGCCATGTCCACAAAGCGCGAGTAGTGCCCCTGGAAGGCGACCGTGATGGTGGCCGTCGGACCGTTACGGTGCTTGGCCACGATCAGGTCCGCCTCGCCCGCGCGCGGAGACTCCTTCTCGTACGCATCCTCGCGGTGCAACAGGATGACCATGTCCGCGTCCTGCTCGATGGAGCCCGATTCACGCAGGTCGGAGACCATCGGTTTCTTGTCCGTACGCTGCTCGGGGCCACGGTTCAGCTGGGACAACGCGATCACCGGGAGCTCGAGTTCCTTGGCCAGCAGCTTGAGGTTTCGGGACATGTCCGAGACCTCCTGCTGACGGCTCTCGGCGCGCTTCGAGCCACCGGACTGCATCAGCTGCAGATAGTCGATGACGACCAGCTTCAGATCATTGCGCTGCTTCAGCCGTCGGCACTTCGCGCGGATCTCCATCATGGAGAGGTTCGGGGAGTCGTCGATATACAGCGGGGCCTGGGAGACATCCGGCATGCGGCGCGCCAGCCGGGTCCAGTCCTCGTCCGTCATCGTCCCGGAGCGCATGTGATGCAGCGCCACCCGCGCCTCTGCGGAGAGCAGGCGCATCGCGATCTCATTGCGCCCCATTTCGAGAGAGAAGATCACGCTGGGCAGGTTGTTCTTGATCGAACAGGCCCGGGCGAAGTCCAGCGCCAGCGTCGACTTACCCATGGCGGGCCGGGCCGCGATGACGATCATCTGGCCGGGGTGCAGACCGTTGGTCAGTGAGTCGAAGTCGGTGAACCCGGTCGGTACACCCGTCATCTCGCCGCTGCGCGAGCCGATCGCCTCGATCTCGTCGAGCGCGCCTTCCATGATGTCGCCGAGCGGCAGATAGTCCTCGCTGGTGCGCTGCTCGGTGACGGCGTAGATCTCGGCCTGGGCGGAGTTGACGATCTCGTCGACGTCGCCGTCGGCCGCGTATCCCATCTGCGTGATCTTGGTGCCGGCCTCCACGAGTCTGCGCAGCACAGCGCGCTCATGGACGATTTCCGCGTAGTACGAGGCGTTGGCCGCGGTCGGCACCGACTGGACCAGCGTGTGGAGGTACGGCGCTCCGCCGACCCGGGTGATCTCGCCTCGCTTGACCAGCTCGGCGGCGACGGTGATGGGGTCGGCCGGCTCGCCCTTGGCATAGAGGTCGAGGATCGCCGTGTAGACCGTCTCGTGGGCGGGCCGGTAGAAGTCGTGGCCTTTGATGATCTCTACGACGTCGGCGATGGCGTCCTTGGAGAGCAGCATGCCGCCGAGGACGGACTGCTCGGCGTCCAGGTCCTGGGGAGGCACGCGCTCGAAGCCGGGGGAGCTTCCGTCCCAGCCGCCGCTGTCCCTGCCGCGCTCGTGCTGGTCCTCTCGACCACCGCGGCCTTCGCCGCGACGCTGGCGGGAGACGGGCAGACGATCACCGGGACCGTCTGCGGCCCACGGGTCGTCCAAGGGCTCGGAAATGCTCACCCGGGCCACCTCCTCCCGTCCGCTCCGCGGACCTCGCCGTGCCACTCTTTCTACGGCACGACACTGACAAAACGAACGGCCAGACTCCGCTTCCGGCGCGTCGGGCGACGGTCCACGGTAGGCCCGTCGGCACCGTCAGCCAATCTGGTTATCCACAGGCCATGTGGACGACGGACCAGATGTTGTGGAGAACCCTGCGGAACCTGTGCACGGACCGGGGGACAGCACTGTGGACAAATTCATAGTCACCCCGCCACACACGCGCTGACCTGGCTCTTTTCCGTCCACTGGCTGTGGGGGAGAAAAACTTTCCCGACTGGACCAAGATCAGAACAAACGGCACTCAGCCGAAGGCGCACCGAGAGGATCGGTAAGGACTGCAAGGCGATTGCATCTCTTACCTGTGGAAGATTAGATTGATGCCATGACAGCGGCTCCCGCAGCACCCAAGGCGCGTCGGCAACGGCACGACCGAGAGATCATCACGCTCGCCGTCCCCGCCTTCGGCGCCCTCGTCGCCGAGCCTCTCTTCGTGATGGTGGACAGCGCCATCGTCGGCCACCTCGGCACGCCGCAACTTGCCGGACTGGCGGTGGCCTCGGCCCTTCTGATGACCGCCGTCAGCATCTTCGTCTTCCTCGCCTACGCCACCACGGCCGCCGTCGCACGCCGCGTGGGCGCGGGCGATCTCGCGGCCGCCATCCGGCAGGGCATGGACGGTATCTGGCTCGCCCTGCTGCTCGGTGTCGCCGTCATCGCCGTCACCCTGCCCACCGCCCCCTGGCTCGTCCAGCTCTTCGGCGCCTCCGACACCGCCGCACCGTACGCCACCACATATCTGCGGATCTCCAGCCTCGGTATCCCCGCGATGCTGATCGTGCTGGCCGCCACCGGCGTACTGCGCGGCCTGCAGGACACCAGGACCCCTCTGTACGTGGCCATCGGTGGCTTCGCCGCCAACGCGGCACTCAACGTCGCCCTCGTCTACGGCGCCGGTTTCGGCATCGCCGGCTCCGCCTGGGGGACCGTTATCGCCCAGTGCGCGATGGCCGCCGCCTATCTGGTCGTGGTCGTACGGGGAGCACGTCGGCACGGTGCCTCCCTGCGCCCCGACGCAGCCGGGATACGGGCCAGCGCTCAGGCGGGTGTCCCCCTCCTGATCCGCACGCTCTCGCTGCGCGCAGTCCTGATGATCGCCACTGCCGTCGCGGCCCGCCTCGGTGACACCGAGATCGCCGCCCATCAGATCGTCCTCTCCCTGTGGAGCCTGATGGCCTTCGCGCTCGACGCGATCGCCATTGCCGGGCAGGCGATCATCGGCCGTTATCTGGGAGCCGACGACGCCG
Source organism: Streptomyces sp. NPDC002730 (assembly GCF_042888805.1). NCBI lineage: Bacteria > Bacillati > Actinomycetota > Actinomycetes > Kitasatosporales > Streptomycetaceae > Streptomyces > Streptomyces sp. NPDC002730. The sequence continues at coordinate 312,290 of NZ_JBIAQG010000005.1, read as the reverse complement.
AGGGCGCCCAGCAGGCCTGCCGCCGCATGGTGCAGTGGGGCGTCGCCTCCGGTGTGGTTCTCGGCATCGTGATCGTGGCCTCCCGACCACTCCTACTCCCTCTGTTCACCACCGACCAGGCGGTGCACAGCACCCTGCTCCCGGCATTGCTGGTGGTCGCCGTCTCTCAGCCGATCGCGGGCGTGGTCTTTGTCCTCGACGGCGTACTGATGGGAGCCGGTGACGGCTCTTACCTGGCCGGGGCGATGCTGGTGACGCTGGCGGTCTTCGCGCCGGTCGCCCTGCTCATCCCCACCTTCGGTGGCGGACTGACCGCCTTGTGGTGGGCCATGACCCTGATGATGACTGTGCGCATGCTGACGCTCTGGCTGAGAATGCGCTCCGGTCGCTGGCTCGTCACCGGTGCGACGCGCTGAAAGACCGTCTGTCCGGGGTTCCACGGTCGATGTTTCACGTGAAACAGGCGACAAATGGACGACTGGGACGAACAGCAAGAGGGCCGCACCCCCAGGGGGTGCGGCCCTCACGTGCTATGCAGCGCGTGCTCTGCAGAGCGCAGCGTTACGCGGCGACGACCTCGACGCCGAGCTTCGCGGCAACCTCGGGGTGCAGACGCACAGACACCTGGTGCGAGCCCAGGGTCTTGATCGGCGAACCGAGCTCAACGCGACGCTTGTCGACGTCCGGACCACCGGCAGCCTTGATCGCCGAGGCGATGTCGGCCGGGGTGACGGAGCCGAAGAGGCGGCCGGCGTCGCCGGAGCGAACAGCCAGACGCACCTTTACGGCCTCGAGCCGGGCCTTGATCTCATTGGCCTGCTCGATGGTCGCGATCTCGTGGATCTTGCGGGCGCGGCGGATCTGCGCCACGTCCTTCTCGCCACCCTTGGTCCAGCGGATCGCGAAACCACGCGGGACCAGGTAGTTGCGAGCGTAACCGTCCTTGACGTCAACGACATCGCCGGCGGCACCGAGGCCAGAGACCTCGTGGGTGAGGATGATCTTCATTGGTCGGTCACCCTTCCCTTATCGCGCGGTGGACGTGTAGGGCAGCAGCGCCATCTCACGGCTGTTCTTCACGGCCGTGGCGACGTCACGCTGGTGCTGCGTGCAGTTGCCGGTAACGCGGCGGGCACGGATCTTGCCGCGGTCGGAAATGAACTTCCGCAGCATGTTCGTGTCCTTGTAGTCCACGTACACGGTCTTGTCCTTGCAGAATGCGCAGACCTTCTTCTTCGGCTTGCGCACAGGCGGCTTCGCCATGGTGTATCTCCTGTGTGATCAAGAAGTGGGGTACGAGCTGCCCTTAGAAGGGAGGCTCGTCCGAGTAGCCGCCGCCGGAACCGCCGGAGCTTCCGCCCCAGCCGCCCCCACCGCCCTGCTGCTGGCCGCCGCCGGCCGGCGCACTGGTGGCCCAGGGGTCGTCGGCGGGTGCACCGCCGCCGCCCTGCTGCTGACCACCACCGGGACCGCCGCCCCAGTTGCCGCCGCCCTGCTGCTGACCGCCGCCATAGCCACCCTGGCCACCGCGACCGGTGGTCTTGGTGACCTTGGCCGTGGCGTTCTTCAGGCTGGGGCCGACTTCCTCGACGTCCAGCTCGTAGACCGTGCGCTTGACGCCCTCGCGGTCTTCGTAGGACCGCTGCTTCAGCCGGCCCTGCACGACGACGCGCATGCCTCGCGTAAGCGACTCCGCGACGTTCTCCGCCGCCTGACGCCAGACCGAGCAGGTGAGGAACAGGCCTTCGCCGTCCTTCCACTCATTGGTCTGCTTGTCGAAAATGCGGGGAGTGGACGCGACACGGAACTTCGCGACCGCCGCACCGGAGGGGGTGAAGCGCAGCTCGGGGTCGTCGACGAGATTGCCGACGACCGTGATGACGGTCTCGCCTGCCATGGGTGAACCTCTCGGCGGGGATTGCTTCTGGCTGCTTGCTGCTACTCGAACCCGATGACCTCTGAGCTAGGTGCTCAGTGGGTCTCGGGACGGAGGACCTTGGTCCGGAGGACCGACTCGTTCAGGTTCATCTGGCGGTCGAGCTCCTTGACGACCGCAGGCTCGGCCTGCAGGTCGATGACCGAGTAGATGCCCTCGGGCTTCTTCTTGATCTCGTAAGCGAGACGACGACGGCCCCAGGTGTCGACCTTCTCAACCTTTCCGTTGCCCTCACGGACGACGGAGAGGAAGTTCTCGATCAGCGGGGAGACAGCGCGCTCCTCGAGATCGGGGTCGAGGATGACCATCACCTCGTAGTGACGCATGTGGAACCCACCTCCTTTGGACTCAGCGGCCACGGTCGTTCCGTGGCAGGAGGGTCGTGATGCGTAAGCAACGGTATCGGCCGCCACTGACAATCCGGGAGGATCGCGTTCTGGCCTGGGCAGACACCGGTGCAGACCGTACAGAGTACCTGCAGACAGGCTTCCGGTTGAAATCCGGTGGCCAGGAGACGCAATCTGTACACATCGGGTGTGCGCGGCGCTACGATGCGCCGCCTTCCGGCAACGCCAGGAGGTGCCTCATGGCACAGGCAATGCGACGTCAGTCCTCAGTCTCCCTCTTCGCCACCGACGGCAAGCCCCATCCCCTTCAGGACACCCTGATGGCGGTGACGCTGGTGCTCGGCGCTGTCGCCTTCGTCTCGGCGATGTTCTACAACCTCCATCTGCTCAGCTCGTGGGCCGGGCTGGTGGGAATCATCACGGGCGCGTACGGGCAGTTCATCTCGGCGACGACCCGCGAACGCTTCGTGCTGATCATCGGTCTCGGCGCTTCCGCGGTCGGCTTCTACCTCGGCATGGCACACGGCGGACTCTTCGGCGGAATCATCTAGCCAGGGCAGAGCAGAACAGGAGGGGACGGGGCCACAAGGCCGCTCCTTCCCTACAGCCATCCGGGGCGCTCCCCCAGCGCAGTAGGCTTCGGCGCGAGAGCCGGAGCCCCTGTACCCATGGGGACACACCTGCCGAGGAGCGCCCCGCATGACCCTGACCCTGAGGACCATCAGCCGAGAGCAGCATCTGGCTTACATCCAGAGCCTGCCCGCGGCAAGTCACTGCCAGGTCCCGGCGTGGGCTGATGTGAAGACCGAATGGCGCTCGGAGAACCTTGGCTGGTTCGACAAGAGCGGTGAACTGGTCGGTGCCGGGCTGGTGTTGTATCGCCAGCTGCCCAAGATCAAGCGCTATCTCGCGTACCTGCCCGAGGGCCCGGTGATCAACTGGTACGCGCCGAACCTGGACGACTGGCTGCAGCCGATGCTCGCCCATCTCAAGCAGCAGGGCGCCTTCTCCGTGAAGATGGGCCCGCCGGTGGTCATTCGCCGTTGGGACGCGGCCGCCATCAAGTCCGGTATCCAGGACCCGGACGTCAAGCGGCTGCGTGACGTCGAGGCCACCCATATCGAGCCGCGCGCCTTCGAGGTCTCCGACCGGCTGCGCAAGATGGGCTGGCAGCAGGGCGAGGACGGCGGCGCCGGCTTCGGTGACGTACAGCCCCGCTATGTCTTCCAGGTACCGCTCGCCAATCGCTCGCTGGACGATGTCCTCAAGGGCTTCAACCAGCTGTGGCGACGCAACATCAAGAAGGCCGAGAAGGCCGGCGTCGAGGTCGTCCAGGGCGGCTACGACGACCTCGCCGAGTGGCAGCGGCTCTACGAAGTCACCGCAGAGCGCGACCATTTCAGGCCCCGCCCGCTGTCGTACTTCCAGCAGATGTGGTCCGTCCTGAACGGCGAGGACCCCAACCGGATGCGGCTGTACTTCGCCCGCCACGAAGGCGAGAACGTCGCGGCCGCGACGATGCTGATCGTCGGCGGCCATGTCTGGTACTCCTACGGCGCCTCCGCCAACCACAAGCGCGAGGTCCGGCCCTCGAACGCGATGCAGTGGCGGATGCTGCGGGACGCATACGCGATGGGCGCGACCGTCTACGACCTGCGCGGCATCAGCGACTCCCTCGACGAGACCGACCACCTCTTCGGCCTGATCCAGTTCAAGGTCGGCACCGGCGGCGAGGCCGTCGAGTACGTCGGCGAGTGGGACTTCCCGCTCAACAAGCTGCTCCACAAGGCGCTCGACATCTACATGTCGCGTCGCTGAAGTCGCTACTGGCGACGCCGCGACCGACACCGCTGACGTTGCCGTGCACCACGCCGTAGTCTCATAGATCTCGTACATATCTCTGATACACCGCAGCCACCAGAAAGGTTCCGGGCCGGCCATGGCGCTCTCCCTCTACGTCGACACCGCGCGCTGGCGGGCGCACCAGAAGTCCGTTATCGACCAGTTCCCCGGCCTCGTGCCGGTCTGCAAGGGCAACGGTTACGGCTTCGGTCATGAGCGGCTCGCGGACGAGGCCTCCCGCTTCGGCTCGGACATGCTGGCCGTCGGCACCACCTACGAGGCGGCCCGGATCAAGGACTGGTTCAGCGGCGATCTCCTCGTCCTCACGCCCTTCCGGCGCGGCGAGGAGCCGGTCCCGCTGCCTGACCGTGTCATCCGCTCCGTCTCGTCCGTCGACGGTGTGCACGCCCTGGTGGGAGCGCGGGTCGTCATCGAGTGCATGAGCTCCATGAAGCGCCACGGCGTGAGTGAGCAGGAGCTCGGCCTGCTGCACGCCGCGATCGAGGATGTACGCCTCGAAGGCTTCGCGCTCCACCTCCCCCTCGACCGCACGGACGGCTCCGACGCGGTCGAGGAGGTCATCGGCTGGATGGACCGGCTGCGCGCGGCCCGGCTGCCGCTGCACACCATGTTCGTCAGCCATCTGCGCGCCGAGGAACTGGGCCGTCTTCAGCAGCAGTTCCCGCAGACCCGATTCCGCGCCCGTATCGGCACGCGGCTGTGGCTCGGCGACCACGAGGCCACGGAGTACCGCGGCGCCGTCCTCGACGTCACCCGCGTCGCCAAGGGCGATCGCTTCGGCTACCGCCAGCAGAAGACCGCATCCGACGGCTGGCTGGTCGTCGTCGCCGGCGGTACGTCCCACGGCGTCGGCCTGGAGGCACCGAAGGCTCTGCACGGTGTGATGCCGCGCGCCAAGGGTGTCGCGCGCGCGGGCCTGGCGACGGTCAACCGCAACCTCTCGCCGTTCGTCTGGGCGGGCAAGCAGCGCTGGTTCGCCGAGCCGCCGCACATGCAGGTCTCGATCCTGTTCGTACCGTCGGACGCGCAGGAGCCGAAGGTCGGCGACGAACTGGTGGCTCATCTGCGCCACACGACGACGCAGTTCGACCGCCTCGTCGACCGCTGAGCCCCTCCGGCCAGGTCCCCTGCCCCAAGAGCCCTAAGCCGACGGCTGGGGTTCCGTACCGGACTCCTGGGACGGCTTCCCCCACTGCACCCGCTGTCCCTCCACTGCCTGCGCCGCATGCCGTGGAGGATGGGCCGCATGCCCCAGTACGAAGACGTCGTCGGCCCCGTCGAGAACACCGCCCGACGGGTCGTCCGATCCGTCCATCCGTACGCCGTCCCGCTCCGGCTTCAGGATGTCCCGCACGACCACCGCGCACAGGTACAGCGTCCCCAGCAGGTGCAGGGCGATCGCGACCTGGTAGCCCTCGGGCGGCAGGCCCTTGTGCTTGGGGCTGGTCGTGTACGCGAGGTACATCCAGATCCCCAGGAAGTACATGACCTCACAGGACTGCCAGATCAGAAAGTCCCGCCAGCGCGGCCTGGCCAGCGCGGCGAGCGGAATCAGCCACAGTACGTACTGCGGTGAATAGACCTTGTTGGTGATGATGAACGCAGCGACGACCAGGAAGACGAGCTGTGCGAAACGGGGCCGCCGCGGCGCGCTGAGCGTCAGCGCGCCGATGCCCGCGCACGCCAGGATCATCAGAAGCGTCGCGTAGGTGTTCACCGACTCGACTTCGAGTGGCTCGCCCGTACGCTGCGTGATGATCAGCCAGAACGAGCCGAAGTCGACCTGCCGCTCCTGGCTGAAGGTGTAGAACTTCTTCCACCCTTCCGGCGCCAGCAGCATCACGGGCAGGTTCACCGCCAGCCAGGCGGCTGCCGCACCGAGCGACGCAGTGGCGAACTCTCGCCATTTGCCCGCCCGCCAGCACAACAGGAGCAGCGGACCGAGCAGCAGCACGGGATAGAGCTTGGCGGCGGTCGCGAGCCCGATGAGGATGCCGAAGGCCAGCGCCCGGCCGCGTGACCACATCAGCATCGCTGCGGCCGTGAGCGCCACGGCCAGCAGATCCCAGTTGATGGTCGCGGTGAGCGCGAAGGCGGGCGCCAGGGCCACCAGCAGTGCATCCCAGGGACGGTGGCGATGTGTGCGGGTGACACAGACGGCGATGACCGCGGTGCAGATCATCAGCAGGCCCGCATTGACCATCCAGTACATCTGCTCCTGGTTCTGCATGGAGCCGCCGGCCACGTCGAGCCACGACGCGACCTGCATGAACAGCCCTGTCAGGACGGGGTACTCCAGGTACTCCATGTCGCCGGGCAACCGGTCGAAGTACGGAATGAGACCTTCGGAGAAGCCGCGACCGAGGTACAGGTGCGGAATGTCCGAATAGCAAGCATGTGTGTACTGGGAGCTGGCGCCCCTGAACCAGGCCCAGTTGTAACACGGCATCTTCTGCACCATGCCGAGCGCAAACATCCCGATCGCCACGAGTGCGATGACACGTACGGGAGTGAGCCAGCCGTTGCCTCCGCGCCAGGCCCAGCGGCCGGCCGGACCGCCGATCAGCTCGCTGCCGGAGGCGGCGACGGAGTCCCGCCGCGTGGGCCGTACATCCGGCTGCTCCGGCCGGTCTCGCCGGTCCCGCCGGTCCTGGTACACGCTCGTCTCTTCTGCGCTGGGCATGCTGCACATCCTGCCGTACGGGGTCGGGGAGACGGCGAGGGCCGCCGCACCGGAGCGCACAGGTGCTGTGCGTACCGGGCGGCGGCCCTCGCGGCGTTGCCGTGGGGAATCGGCGGCCGCTAGCCGGCCGGCCTTCCGAAGATGCCTCCGTTGCCGTTGCCGCCGTTGCCGCCGTTGGTTCCTGGCGGTGTCGCCGTCGGACTGGTCGACGGGGTGCCGCTGGGTGCACCGTCGGCTCCGCCATTGCCACCGCCGCCCGGGGTGCCGCAGGTCCAGTCCTGCCACGGATTGCACGACTGGCTCGGGCTGGGGCTGGTGGACGGCGTACCCGATGGCGTAGCCGACGGGGTCGAGGACGGGGTGCTGGACGGCGTGCTGGACGGCGTCGGTGCCGGGCTGGACGCGCCGCCACCCCAGACGGCCTCACCGATGGGCTCAGGCTCGGGGAAGGGCTCGGGGTTCGTGTTCTTGAGCGCATCCTTCATGTACGTCTGCCAGATCTCGGAGGGGAATGACGCTCCGTGGATCTTGTCCTGGGCGCCGGTGCCGTACATCTCCAGGAACTCGCGCTTCTTGCTCTTCTCGTTGTCGTCGAGCCGGTACATGTCGATGGCGGTCGACAGCTGGGGCGTGTAGCCAACGAACCAGGCCGACTTGTTGCCGTCGGTCGTACCGGTCTTTCCGGCGACCTGCCGGCCGGGGAGCCGGGCGTTCTTGCCGGTGCCCTCGGGCTCGTCGACGACAGACCTGAGCACGTCGGTCACATTGCTCGCGACGGCCGTGGTGAAGGCCTGCTTGGTCCTGTCCTCGTGCTCGTAGACCGTCCTGCCCTCGTGCTCGACCTTTTTGACGGAGAACGGGTCGCGCTGCTTGCCGTTGGCCGCGAACGTCGCGTAGGCGCCGGCCATCCGGATGGCGCTGGGGGAAGAAATACCGATCGAGAAGGACGGAACGTTCGACTTGGACAAGGAGGACTCGAGCAGGCCGGCCTTCACCGCCGACTTTCTGACCTCCGGGATGCCGATGTCCATGCCCAGCTGCACGAAGGGCGAGTTGGCGGAGTGGACCATGGCTTCACGCAAGGTGATGTTCTTGTACGACTCGCCGCCGTCGTTGGTCTGCAGCCACTCCTCTCCCTTCTCGTTCGTCCAGATGGAACCGTCGTACTTCTTGATCTTGAGCTTGTTCTTGCCGTTGTAGACGCTCTTGTCGGGATCGACGATCTTGCGATCATCCAGCCCCTGCTCCTCGGGCTTGAGGGGGTCACGCACACCGGTTTCCATCGCGGCCGCCAGGACGAACGGCTTGAAGGTCGATCCGACCTGGGCACCGGTCTCGTTGGCGTTGTTGGTGAAGTGCTTGGTCGCATCGTCGCCGCCGTAGACGGCGGCGATCGCGCCGGTCTTCGGGTTGACCGAGGCGCCGCCGAACTGCACGAAGGTGTCCGTGTCCGGGCGCTTCTTGGGCTTGATGTTGGCGTCCTGGACCTTCTTGACCGCGGCCTTCAACTTGTCGACCTTGTCCTTCTCGAAGGTCGTGTGAATCTCATAGCCGCCCTTCGCGAGGTCGTCGGAGTCGATGCCCTGGTCGTTGTTGTTGAGGAAGTTGGACTTGGCAAGGTCCACCAGGTAGCCGACCTGCCCACTCAGCTGGGCGTCCTTCTTGATCGCGACGGGCATCGGGAGCTGTTTGAACGTGGCCCGCTCGGCGGCAGGAAGGTGGCCGTCCTTGACCATCTCGTCGAGGATCCAGTTCCAGCGCTTGGTGGCGCGGACCGTGTTGGCCTGGGGCGTCGCCGCTGCGTCGATGTCCACGGCGCCGGCCGGGTCGTAGTAGGTGGCGCCCTTCAGGAGCGAGGCGAGGAACGCGCACTCGCCCGCGTTCAGGTTCGATGCGTCCTTCCCGTAGTACGTGCGGGCGGCGGCCTGAATGCCGTAGGCACCGCGTCCGTAGTACGAGGTGTTCAGATAGCCCTCCATGATCTCCGGCTTGCCCAATTCGGTGCCGACCTTTATGGAGATGAAGAGCTCCTTGAACTTACGGCTCAGGGTCTGGGACTGGTCGCCGAGCCGCGCGTTCTTCACATACTGCTGGGTGATGGTGGAGCCACCCTGGGTCTGCCCACCCTTGGCCATGTTCACCAGGGCCCGGGTGATACCCATCGGGTCGATGCCGGAGTCGCTCTTGAACGTCTTGTTCTCCGCCGAGATCACCGCATTCTGCATGTTCTCGGGGATCTGCGAGATCGGGATGATCTGCCGGTTGATCTCGCCGCCGGTGGCGGCCATCGGGGTGTCGTCCGCCCAGTAGTAGACGTTGTTCTGCGCCTTGGCCGCCTTGTCCTGGTCCGGAACCTGCACCATCGCGTACGCGATGGTCGCCGCGGCCATCAGGCTGCCGACGAAGCCCAGGCACAGCCCGGTGACGAGCTTCCACGACGGCACCCACCGCCGCCATCCGTACTTGTTGTGGCGCGGGTAGTCGATGATCCGTTTCTTGGACGGACGCCCCCCGCGACCGCGGCCGGGACCGTCATGGCCCCCGCCACCGCCGCCGCCGCCGCGTCGGCCGCCACCGCGACCTCCGTGACCGGCGCCCGCGCCTTCCTCCGCTCGTCTGCGACCACCGCCGCTGCGCTGGGCGGCACGGCGGGCTTCGGCGCGGCCGCTGTACGGACGCTCCTCGCCGTAAGAGGCGGAAGGGGAGCCTGACGTGGTGCCCCGGCTCGGGGCTGCGCGGCGGCCGGCGGGCGGCTGGGCGGCGCGCCTGGCCCCGGCCCGTCCGCCACCCGGCTGCTGCGGCGGTTTGCGACGGTGCTCGCTCATCGAACGACTACTCCTCGGGCAGGCGAGACGCCTGGAAGCGGCAGTTGAGTTCCGGTCCCCCCGAAATGGATACGGACCAGCCCCGCAAAGAGCTCATCCGCTGTACATCCACGCCAAGGACGCTCTCAGGCGTCACATGGTTCCCGGCGGTCTGCATGCCGCACAGACTACGCACGGTCAAAACCTACCTAGCACCAAAGTTCACCCCAAATCAGGCAATTCGCCCCCTATGAATTGACGATGTGACGCCGTTCACCATGGCCCCTCTTGTCGCAGCAGAAACCTCGTTCTATCGTGCTGATGTATCGAGTCGATACATCAGCACGACATAAGAGACCGACGCGGCGAGGGAGGCGACGATGAGCAGGCGCTCCGGCATCCTCGAGTTCGCCGTGCTCGGTCTTCTCCGTGAGGCCCCGATGCACGGCTATGAGCTGCGGAAACGGCTCAATACCTCGCTGGGGATCTTCCGGGCCTTCAGCTATGGCACCCTCTACCCCTGCCTCAAGACGCTGGTCGCCAACGGTTGGTTGATCGAGGAGCCGGGAAGCGCTCCTGAGGACGCCCTCGCCGCATCACTCGCAGGGCGCCGCGCCAAGATCGTCTACCGGTTGACGGCGGAAGGTAAGGAGCACTTCGAGGAACTGCTTTCGCACACCGGACCGGACACCTGGGAGGACGAGCACTTCGCAGCTCGCTTCGCCTTCTTCGGGCAGACGGAGCGCGAGGTGCGTATGCGGGTACTCGAGGGCCGTCGCAGCCGGCTGGAGGAGCGTCTGGAGAAGATGAGCGCCTCCCTGGCTCGTACCCGCGAGCGCCTCGACGACTACACGCTTGAGCTGCAGCGCCACGGAATGGAGTCCGTGGAGCGCGAAGTGCGCTGGCTGAACGAGCTCATCGAGAGCGAGCGAGCGGGGCGGGATCAGCGACAGCCCTCACCCGAGAGCTCAGCTCAGCAGGACAACACACCTGGAGCGACGGGCGGCCTGCCCCGGCACAGGGGTGCCGAGTCGTCCGGGGGCATGTCCCCAGGACCCTCCACCCCGCCGGATCCGTCCGACGACACCGCCAAGTAAGGCTCTGCGATCCGCAGGGTTTCATCCGGAATACCGAGATCACACAGGGAGCAACCGGAATGGGTTCGGTTCGCGTAGCCATCGTCGGCGTGGGAAACTGCGCCGCCTCGCTGGTGCAGGGCGTCGAGTTCTACAAGGACGCCGACCCGGCCGGCAAGGTGCCGGGTCTGATGCACGTCCAGTTCGGCGAATACCACGTCTCTGACGTCGAGTTCGTGGCCGCCTTCGACGTGGATGCCAAGAAGGTCGGCCTCGACCTGGCGGACGCCATCGGCGCCAGCGAGAACAACACCATCAAGATCTGCGACGTGCCGAACTCGGGCGTCACCGTGCAGCGTGGCCACACCTACGACGGCCTGGGCAAGTACTACCGCCAGACCATCGAGGAGTCGGCCGAGGCTCCGGTCGACATCGTCCAGATCCTCAAGGACAAGCAGGTCGACGTCCTGGTCTGCTACCTGCCCGTCGGTTCCGAGGACGCTGCGAAGTACTACGCGCAGTGCGCCATCGACGCCAAGGTCGCGTTCGTCAACGCTCTCCCGGTCTTCATCGCCGGCACCAAGGAGTGGGCGGACAAGTTCACCGAGGCCGGCGTGCCGATCGTCGGTGACGACATCAAGTCGCAGGTCGGTGCCACCATCACGCACCGCGTCATGGCGAAGCTCTTCGAGGACCGGGGCGTCGTCCTGGACCGCACGATGCAGCTGAACGTCGGCGGCAACATGGACTTCAAGAACATGCTCGAGCGTGACCGCCTGGAGTCCAAGAAGATCTCCAAGACGCAGGCCGTCACCTCCCAGATCCGCGACCGCGAGCTGGGCGAGGACAACGTCCACATCGGTCCGTCGGACTACGTGGCCTGGCTGGACGACCGCAAGTGGGCCTACGTCCGCCTCGAGGGCCGTGCCTTCGGCGAGGTGCCGCTGAACCTCGAGTACAAGCTCGAGGTCTGGGACTCCCCGAACTCCGCGGGCATCATCATCGACGCCGTTCGCGCCGCGAAGATCGCCAAGGACCGCGGCATCGGCGGCCCGATCCTCTCCGCCTCCTCGTACTTCATGAAGTCCCCGCCGGTCCAGTACTTCGACGACGAGGCTCGCGAGAACGTCGAGAAGTTCATCAAGGGCGAAGTGGAGCGCTAAGCGTTCGTCCTGCTCAGTCGCGGAGGGTCCCCGGGTAATCCGCCCGGGGACCCTCCGCGTATGTGACGCTTGCTCGCATGCCTGTCGTACGTGATCTGCGCGTACTCCTGCGCCTGACCGACTTTCGCCGGCTGCTGGCGGTCCGACTGCTCTCCCAGTCGGCCGACGGCGTCTATCAGGTGGCGCTCGCCACGTACGTGGTCTTCTCCCCGGAGAGACAGACCTCCCCGGCCGCAATCGCCTCCGCCATGGCCGTGCTGCTCCTGCCGTACTCCCTGATCGGCCCCTTCGCGGGCGTCCTGCTGGACCGCTGGCAGCGCCGTCAGGTCCTCCTGTACGGGAATCTGCTGAGGGCTCTTCTCGCCGGCGTCACTGCACTGCTGATCCTGGCCTCCGTACCCGACTGGCTCTTCTACGCCTCGGCCCTGTCCGTCACAGCGGTCAACCGCTTTGTGCTGGCCGGCCTCTCGGCCGCGCTGCCCCGTGTGGTCGACACCGACCGGCTCGTCATGGCGAACTCCCTCTCGCCGACGGCCGGCACCCTCGCCGCGACCGCGGGTGGGGGACTCGCCTTCGCGGTACGGCTGGTGTCCGCAGACTCCGATGCCGCGGTGGTGCTGCTCGGCGCCGCCCTCTACCTCTGCTCGGCACTGGCCTCGCTCCGGATGACACGTGAACTACTCGGCCCCGAGCAGGAGTTGGTGCAGCCGCGGCTGACTGCCGCGCTGGCGTCCACGGCGCATGGGCTCGCGGCCGGACTGCGGCACCTCTCCGAGCGTCGTAGGGCAGCCCGCGTGCTGGCCGCGATGACGCTCATGCGCTTCTGCTACGGCGCACTGACCGTCATGGTGCTGATGCTGTGCCGGTACGCCTGGTACGAGAAGCAGTCGGACGGCCTGGCTCTGCTGGGCCTGGCCATCCTCATCTCGGGCGCCGGCTTCTTCGCGGCGGCCGTGCTGACCCCCTGGGCGGTCGGCCGGCTCGGCCAGTTCGGCTGGGTGGTGGCGTGCTCGGGAGCGGCAGCCGTCCTCGAACCGGCCCTGGGGCTGCCATTCGCGCCTGTACCGATGCTGGTCGCCGCGTTCGTCCTGGGGCTCATCACCCAAGGCGCAAAGATCTCGACGGACACCGTGGTGCAGACATCGGTGGACGACGCCTATCGCGGCAGGATCTTCTCCCTCTACGACGTGCTCTTCAACGTCGCCTTCGTGGGCGCTGCGGGAGTCGCCGTGCTGATGCTGCCTCCTGACGGCCGGTCGGTGCCCCTGGTCGTCATGGTCGCGCTCATCTACGCGGTTGTCGCCGCAACTATGGCCCGTTGGAGCCGTGTTGGCACAGTGCTATAGCGTGCCCGCGTCAAACGAAGGATCGCAAACGTTTACGGGGGACTTCCCGCATGACTTACCCGCCGCAGCAGGGCCCGGGCGCGTACGGACACCCTGATCCGTACGCACAGCAGCCGTACCCGCCGCAGCCCGGCTACGGATATCCGCAGCAGCAACAGCAGCCCTACCCGCAGCAGCAACAGCCGGGGTACGGCCACCCGCAGCAGCAGGGGCAGCCGCACCCGCCGCAGCAACAGCAGTGGGGCACCCCGCCGCCGGCGCCCTCGTCCCGTGGCGGCGGCCTCGGCGCCAAGACCATCCTGAAGATCATCGTGGCCGTCATAGCCCTGATCGTCTTCGCGGTCGCCTACTTCATGAGCCAGGACGATGCCGACAAGGCGGAAGTCGGCGACTGCATGAAGAACAGCGGATCCACGGCCAACGCCGATCTTGAGGTCGTGGACTGCGGCGACTCCAAGGCTGCCTACAAGGTCACTGAGATGCTCCCCAACACGACGGACACGAGCAGCTGCAAGTCCGATGCAAGCTATGTCGAGCAGACGCGTGGGGGAAGGCGCAGCTCGGGTAACCAATTCGTGCTCTGCCTGAACGAGATCAAGAAGTAGCCGCATACGCCGAGGGCGGTGTTTCACGTGAAACACCGCCCTCGGCGTATCGAAACGGCGCCATGTTTCACGTGAAACATGGCGCCGTTTCACACTCAGCGCCCGCACTCAGCTCTGCGTCGCCCACCATTCCTTCAGCGCCGCGACCGCCGCGTCATGCCCCAACGGCCCGTTCTCCAGGCGCAGCTCCAGCAGGAACGCGTACGCCTTGCCGATCACCGGACCGGGACCCACCCCCAGGATCTCCTGGATCTGGTTGCCGTCCAGATCGGGCCTGATGGCGTCCAGCTCCTCCTGCTCCTGAAGCTGCGCGATGCGATCCTCAAGCCCGTCATAGGCCCGGGAGAGGGCGCTAGCCTTGCGCTTGTTTCGCGTGGTGCAGTCCGAGCGGGTCAGCTTATGGAGCCGGGTCAGCAGCGGCCCCGCATCACGTACGTACCGCCGCACTGCCGAGTCGGTCCACTCCCCGGTCCCGTAGCCATGGAACCGCAGATGCAGCTCCACCAGCCGCGAGACGTCCTTGACCATGTCGTTGGAGTACTTGAGCGCGGTCATCCGCTTCTTGGTCATCTTCGCCCCCACCACCTCGTGATGGTGGAAGGAGACGCGACCGTCGCTCTCGAAGCGCCGGGTCCGCGGCTTCCCGATGTCATGGAGCAGCGCGGCCAGCCGCAGCACGAGGTCCGGGCCGTCCTCCTCAAGGTCGATGGCCTGCTCGAGGACGATCAGCGAGTGCTCGTACACATCCTTGTGCCGGTGGTGCTCGTCACTCTCCAAACGCAGGGCAGGCAGTTCGGGCAGCACATGGTCGGCCAGGCCGGAGTCGACGAGCAGTCCCAGCCCCTTGCGGGGGTGGGTGGAAAGGATCAGCTTGTTCAGCTCATCGCGCACCCGTTCGGCGGAGACAATGTCGATACGGTCCGCCATCTCCTTCATCGCGGTGACGACCTCGGGCGCCACCTCAAAGTCCAGCTGCGCGGCGAAACGGGCGGCCCGCATCATCCGCAGCGGGTCGTCCGAGAAAGACTCCTCGGGCGTACCGGGGGTCCGCAGGACGCGCGCGGCGAGGTCCTCCAGACCGCCGTGCGGATCGATGAACTCCTTCTCCGGCAGCGCCACGGCCATCGCGTTCACGGTGAAATCGCGGCGTACGAGGTCTTCCTCGATCGAGTCGCCGTAAGAAACCTCGGGCTTACGGGACGTCCTGTCGTACGCCTCTGAGCGGTACGTCGTGACCTCGATCTGGTAGCCGCCCTTCTGACAGCCGACCGTCCCGAAGGCGATCCCGACCTCCCACACGGAGTCCGCCCAGGGGCGGATGATCTTCAGCACGTCCTCGGGACGGGCGTCCGTCGTGAAGTCCAGGTCATTGCCGAGCCGGCCGAGCAGTGCGTCCCGGACCGAGCCCCCGACCAGGGCAAGGCTGAACCCGGCCTCCTGGAAGTGGCGGGCGAGGTCGTCGGCGACAGGGGACACCCGCAGCAGTTCGCTGACCGCGCGGCGTTGCACCTGGCTCAGTGCAGTGGGGTTCTCTTCATTGGCGTTCGGCACAACAGAAAAGGGTACGTGCCGGGGCCGACCTGAGCGCCCCTGTTTATGGCCGCCCCGGAAGCTCCCTCCGATCATGTGGGGCACTCCGCGGCACTTCGGCGCCGCGCACCTCGTTACCATGCGTGGACGCAAGAGCCGAGAAGCACCAGAGGCACCAGACGACAAGGGACGGGCGAGCGCGTGGCCGAGGCGGCAGACTTCCAGGGGATGGGTCCTTCTCCTGCCCGCCGGTGGCTGCGACGCACAGCCTCCCTGATCGCCGGCGCCCCGCTCGTGGCCGGACTGCTGTGTGGTCCTGCCGCTGCTTCCGCGCACGCCGCCGAGACCACCGAAACCGCCACAAGCTCCCGCACAGTCGATGTGTCTCTCGACACTCTTACGCCGATCGCCCCGGGCAAGAGCGACACACTCACCATTTCCGGCTCGGTGTACAACAAGGGCAAGCAGACCGTCACCGACGCTCAGGTCGATCTACGGGTGGGGCCGACGCTGTCCAGCAGGACTGCCATCGACCGTGCCGCCGAGCGGACCGGCTACGCCGCGGGCATCGACCCTGCGCCGGTCGACGGCAAGTACACGGTCAAGATCCCGAAGCTCCCCTCCCACATCAGCCGGGATTTCAAGCTCTCGGTCCCATTGAGTGACCTCGAACTCACCGAAGACGGCGTCTACCAGCTCGGTGTGTCCCTGTCCGGGCAGACCCCGGCCGAGCCCTTCGACCATGTGCTGGGCATCGAGCGCACCTTCCTGCCCTGGCAGCCCGAGGCCACGGAGAAGAAAACCCAGTTCACCTATCTCTGGCCGCTGATCTCTTCGACGCACCTCACCGCGGAAACCGGGTCCGACGAGCAGCAGACCCCGGTCTTCGAGGACGAGAGTCTGGCCAGGGAACTTGCGCCCGGCGGGCGGCTCGAGCAGCTCGTCTCGCTGGGCAGCGATCTGCCCGTGACCTGGGTCATCGACCCGGATCTGCTGGCCACAGTCGATGCGATGACAAGGAACTACCAGGTCAAGAACGGGACCACCACCGTCGCGGGGAAGAACCAGGCACTGGCCAAGCGGTGGCTGCGCTCCGTCGAAGCCGCGGTGCAGGGGCGCAAGGTCGTCGCTCTGCCGTTCGCCGACCCGGATCTGGCGTCCCTGGCCCACCGCGGCAAGGACATCTCCGGCTCTCTCAGCCATCTGCAGCCGGCCACCGAAGTCGCCGAGACGACGGTGGAAACGATCGTCCATGTGAAGCCGACCGTCGACTTCGCCTGGCCGGTGGACGGAGCGATCGACTCCTCGATCGTCGACGTCGCCACCTCTGCCGGCGCCCACAAGGTGATCGCCCGCAGCGACAGCCTGCGGGACAACCTGTCGTACACGCCCAGCTCGGCGCGGCCGATTGGCGGCGGGACGACGGCGGTGGTCGCCGACGCCCGGCTCTCCACCGCCTTCCAGGGCGACATGCTGAAGACCGGGACTTCCACTCTCGCTGTACAGGAGTTCCTTGCTCAGACGCTCGCGCTGACCCTTCAGGTCCCGGGCAAGGAGCGGAGCATCGTCGTCGCCCCGCAGCGGATGCCGACCGCGTCCCAGGCGCAGTCCATGGCCCGCGCGCTGCAAGCCCTCAATGCTCAGCGCTGGACCCAGCCGCTCGATCTGGTCGCAGCCGCGGGCGCCAAGCCCGACGCCGATGCGACGACCAAGGTGCCCGCCTCCTCCCGCTACCCCGGTCAGCTGCGGAAGCAGGAGCTGCCGGTCCAGGCGTTCCAGGACATCAGGACCACACAGAACACCCTGGACAACTTCAAGGTCATCCTCACCGCACAGGACCGGGTGGTGACGCCGTTCGGCCGGGCGATCGACCGGGAGATGTCGACGTCCTGGCGCGGCAGCCCTGCGGCGGCCCAGCTGTATCGCGACAGTGTGCGGACCTATCTGCAGAGCCTCACCGAAGAGGTACAGCTGATCGAGAAGTCGCAGGTGACTCTGTCGGGACGCAGTGCGACAATCCCGGTCACCGTGCAGAACAAGCTGGTCCAGGGCATCGACCATCTGGTGCTGCGGCTGAGGTCGGACAACCCCACGCGCCTCAGCCTCGACCACGACAAGGGCATCGCCGAGCAGCCGATCAAGGTCGAGGGCGGCCACAGCCAGTCGGTGAAATTCGCCGCTTCGGCCAACGCCAACGGCCCGGTGCAGATGACGGCCCAGCTCTACACCGAGGACGGCAAGCCGTACGGCCTGCCCATGGAGTTCACGGTGAAGGTCTCCGAGATCACACCGACCGTGATGCTCGTCATCGCGGGCGGCGTCCTGCTGCTCGTCCTCGCAGGCGTCAGGATGTACAGCCAGCGCAAGCGCGCGGCTGCCCGCGAGGCGGCCGCGGAGGATGCGGAGGGCACAGAGGAGGCTGCTGAGGGCACTGAGGGCTCGGAAGGTGACATCAACAGCCCCGATCCCGGGCAGGCGAGTGACCCGACACCGGACACCGGACCGGAAAGCGGCGACCCGTCGGGCACGGGTGAGAAAGTGGACCGTTGAGCGATGTCGTGGCCGGCCGGCCGGGGACGATGAGGTGGGGTAGCAATGAACGCGCCGTACGACGGTGACCGCGGTCAGGGCGCGGGCGGAGACCCGGCAGACCAGGTTCCTCCGCCGCCGCAGCCTGCCCCCGAACCGTACTCACAGGACCCGTACATCCAGGACGCCTACGCCCGTGATCCTTACCAGGCGCAGGATCTGTCCGCGCAGGACCCGGTGACCGAGGCGCTCTACGACCGCGCCTCGCACCCGCCGCCGACTCCGGGCACGTATCAGGAACCGCCGGCCCTGTACCAGCAGCCGCCGACTCCGCAGCATGCCCCGGACCCCCACGTCTGGGCGCAGACCCCGCCGCCCGAGCCCGCCGGACCGTCGCGTCATCTGCCGTACGGGGAGAACGCCAGGACCACCCAGTTCACGGGCGTGGACGATTTGGTCACCCGGGCCGGCGAGGAGGAACCGGAGCCTGACGCGTTCGCGCACCTTTACCGGGACCAGCAGACATCGGGTCAGCCCTCGCCCACTCCCGAGCCGATCCCGGCGCCGCCCGCCCCGAAAAAGCCGAGCGGCCGGGTCTCCGGCCTGATGAGATCCAGCGCGGTGATGGCCGCGGGCACCCTGGTCTCCCGCCTCACTGGCTTCGTCCGCAGCCTGGTTATCACCGCTGCGCTCGGCGCCTCACTGCTCGGTGACACCTACACCGTGGCGTACACCCTGCCGACGATGATCTACATCCTCACCGTCGGAGGCGGCCTCAACTCCGTCTTCGTGCCGCAGCTGGTGCGCTCGATGAAGAACGACGACGACGGCGGCGAGGCCTACGCCAACCGTCTGCTCACCCTCGTCATGGTGGCGCTCGGGATCATCGTCGCCATCGCGGTATTCGCGGCACCGCTGCTGATCCATCTGATGTCGGACACCATCGCCAGCAGACCGGCGGCCAACAGCGTCGCCGTCACCTTCGCCCGGTACTGCCTGCCCACAATATTCTTCATGGGCGTGCACGTGGTGATGGGCCAGATCCTCAACGCACGTGGGAAGTTCGGCGCGATGATGTGGACTCCGGTCCTCAACAACATCGTCATGATCGCCACGTTTGGCCTGTTCATCTGGGTCTACGGCACCTCTGCCGAATCCCAGATGGGTGTCCAGACCATCCCGCCGGAGGGTGTCCGGCTGCTGGGCATCGGCACCCTGCTCGGTCTCACCGTCCAGGCCCTGTCGATGATCCCGTATCTGCGCGAGACGGGCTTCCGCTTCCGTCCCCGCTTCGACTGGAAGGGCCACGGCCTCGGCAAGACCGTCAAGCTGGCCAAGTGGACCGTGCTGTTCGTCCTCGCCAACCAGGCGGGTGTGCTGGTCGTCACCCAGCTCGCCACCGCTGCCGGTGAGGCCTCCGGGAGGTCCGGCGCGGGCATCCTCGCCTACTCCAACGCCCAGCTGATCTGGGGCATGCCGCAGGCCATCATCACCGTCTCGGTGATGGCCGCCCTGCTGCCCCGCATCTCCCGCGCAGCCCACGACAACGACCCGGGGGCCGTACGCGACGACATCTCCCAGGGCCTGCGCAACTCGGCGGTCGCCATCGTCCCGGTCGCCTTCGCGTTCCTCGCCCTCGGCGTCCCGATGTCCACGCTCCTGTTCGCCTCCAGCGGCCTGGAGTCCGCCCGGGGCATGGGCTTCATCCTCATGGCGTTCGGCCTCGGCCTCATCCCGTTCTCCGTGCAGTACGTCGTACTGCGCGGCTTCTACGCGTACGAGGACACCCGCACGCCCTTCTACAACACCGTCATCGTCGCCGGGGTCAATGCCGCCGCCTCCGCGCTCTGTTACGTGGTCCTGCCGGCCCAGTGGGCGGTTGTCGGTATGGGCGCCTCGTACGGCCTCGCCTACGCCGTCGGCGTGGGCGTCGCCTGGCGGCGGCTGAAGAACCGGCTGGACGGCGACCTGGACGGCTCCCGCGTCATGCGTACGTACACCCGGCTCGGCATGGCTTCCGTCCCGGCCGCGGCCGCCGGCGGTGCGGTCGCCTTCTTCGTCATGAAGGGACTCGGCAGCGGCGCTGCAGGCTCGCTCGCCGCGCTGGTCGCCGGCGGAATCGTCCTGCTGGGCGTCTTCTTCGTCGCCGCGAAGCGGATGCGTATCGATGAGCTCAACGCCCTGGTCGGAATGGTCCGCGGACGCCTCGGACGGTAGGACGCGAGTACCGCACAACCATCGTCGGCCGCCGTGTGTCGTGCATAGCGGCCGACTGTGGGCACAATTGGCATGGCTTTTGGATAGGGCGCAACGGATGGGGAGGCAGGAACGACGGTGGCGGAACGTAGCACGGCCGCCGTCGACGTGGCCGACAACAGCGGAGACGACCCGCTGACCGCGCAGGCGGGCAAGGCCACGACCGACGGGGCGGCGGAATCCCAGAACTCGGCGGAGAAGACCGCACCGGACACGGGCAGCGAACGGCAGGGCACCGAACCCGCCATCGCGGCGCCCGAAATGCATAGTGGCCACAAACTCGCCAGACGCTACCGCCTCGAGGAGTGCGTCACCCGTCTGGACGGTTTCAGCAGCTGGCGTGCTGTCGACGAGAAGTTGCGCCGTGCGGTGGGAGTGCATCTGCTCCCTGCCGATCACCCGAGGGCGCGCTCAGTGCTCGCGGCGGCCCGCTCCTCCGCGCTCCTCGGCGACCCTCGGTTCGTACAGGTCCTGGACGCCGTCGAAGAGAACGATCTCGTCTACGTCGTCCATGAGTGGATTCCTGACGCAACGGAGCTCACAGCTCTGCTCGCCATGGGCCCCATGGAGCCTCACGACGCGTACCAGCTCGTCGACCAGCTCTCTCAGGCCATGGCCGCGGCGCACCGTGAAGGCCTTGCCCACCTCAGGCTCACCCCGGGCGCGGTGCTGCGGAGCTCGACCGGGCAGTACCGGATCCGCGGCCTCGCGGTGAACGCGGCTCTGCGCGGAATCACCGCCGATGGACCACAGCGTGCCGACACCGAGGCGATCGGTGCGCTTCTCTACGCGGCGCTGACGCATCGCTGGCCGTACGAGAACGACGCGTACGGCCTCTCCGGGCTGCCCAAGGGCGTCGGACTGCTCGCCCCCGACCAGGTGCGGGCCGGTGTTCACCGCGGCCTCTCGGAACTCGCCATGCGGGCCCTGGTCAACGACGGTGCCACTGCCTCCCGCCAGGAGCCGCCGTGCACCACGCCCGACGAGCTGGCCAAGGCTGTGGCGGCGATGCCGCGCATCCGCCCGCCGGAGCCCGCGTTCACCTCACCACCGGAATACCAGCGCACGACCTACCAGCAGGGCACTTACGCCCGTCCCGCGCCCCGCCCGGGCACGAGCACCACCCAGCCGGTTCCCTCCCCTCCGGCACCGCTCCAGAGCCGCACCGGCAAGGTCCTCAAGTGGACCGTGGCCGCGCTGCTCATCGCCGCCCTGGGGCTGGGCAGCTGGCAGGTGGCGGACAAGCTGATCGACCGCGACAAGGACTCGGTCGATCCAGGCAGCTCGCAGACGGACAGCGGCGAAAAAAACGCCGCACCCGAATCCGGCAAGCCGGTCGCCATCACCGGTGCCCGTGACTTCGACCCGCTCGGCGACCACTCCGAGAAACCGGCCGGGATAAAGAACAGCTACGACGGCGACCCTGCGACGTTCTGGACCACCGACGGCTACTTCCAGAGCGGTGACTTCGGACGGCTGAAGCCGGGCGTCGGCATCATTCTCGACCTCGGCAAGGTCCAGCAGGTCGGCACCGTGGATGTCTCCTTCCTCGGCGGTGACACCTCCGTGGAGCTGCGGACAGCGTCCGAAGATGCCTCGTCCGAGCCGACAACCCTCGACGGCTTCAACAAGGTCGCCAACGGATCCGGTTCGAATGTGTCCCTCAAGCCCGGCAAGCCGGTACGGGCACGGTACGTTCTGGTCTGGCTGACCAAGCTGCCACAGAGTGACGAGGGCAACTTCCGGGGCAAGGTCTCGGAGATCAAGATCACCAGCTGACGGCACCAGGGGAGGGGGCTCACCGTTGGACGACGCGACACTCGGCGACACAAGCGACCAGGACCTTCTGGCACGCCATGTCGCAGGGGACCCGGATGCCTTCGGTGAGCTTGTACGGCGCCACCGCGACAGGCTCTGGGCCGTCGCCCTGCGTACCCTGGGCGACCGTGAGGAGGCTGCTGACGCGGTCCAGGACGCCCTGGTCTCCGCCTTCCGGGCCGCCCATACCTTCCGCGGCCAGTCCGCCGTCACTACCTGGCTCCATCGCATCACCGTGAACGCGTGTCTCGACCGGGCCCGCAAGGCTTCCTCACGGAAGACCTCCCCCGTCGACGACACCGAGCGGCTGGAGCAGCTACTTGAGCCTCATGAGTCCGCCGAAGCTCCGGTCGAGCGCAAGGATCTCCACCGCGAACTACTGGCCGCGCTGGCGAAACTTCCCGTCGATCAGCGGGCCGCGCTGGTGCTTGTCGATATGCAGGGCTACCCCGTCGCGGAGGCGGCCCGCGTCCTCGATGTGCCCACGGGGACCGTCAAGAGCCGATGCGCGCGTGGGCGGGCACGGCTGTTGCCCATGCTCACTCATCTGCGGAGCGATACCGGGGATAACACCGAGGTCAGCATGGGAAGGAACCGGACGCCGGGGACATCCGTCCCACCGGCGTCGGGACAAAGGGACGCAGGGCCGAATGACCCTGCAGCTGTGAAGGGCGGAGGTGGGCGCGCGTGACATCCACGGCCGACACGACTCAGCACCCGGACGTCTCGGAGATCTCCGACCTCACGGAAGGTCTTCTCTCGCTGGAGCGCACGGCCGATGTGCGACAGCACCTCGACGGATGTCCCCTGTGCGCGGATGTACGCACGTCCCTCGAGGAGATTCGCGGGCTGCTCGGCACACTGCCCGGAGCGCACCGGATGCCCGCCGACATCGCAGGCCGTATCGATGCCGCTCTGGCCGCCGAGGCTCTTCTGGACGCCACCGCTCCCGCAGAGGCCGCCGCTGTTTCACGTGAAACAGCGCCCGTCGCTCAGCAGGCGGACGTCACGACGACCGACCGGCCAGCGGGCCGCCCGCGCGCTGCCACCGGTCCCGGCCGCAGCCGCCGGACACGGCGCCGCCGCACAGCCGTCCTCGGCGCCATCTTCAGCGCGGCCGCAGTAGGCGTCAGCGTCCTGCTCCTCCAGTCCCTGCAGTCCACCGGCGACAACAGCGCAGACGCCGCCAAGAAGGAAGCAAGCGTCAGCTCCACTGCGGGTGGCACCCAAGACTTCTCCGAGTCCGGCCTGCAGGGCCGCGTGCAGGCTCTGGTCGCCACCAGCCTCGGTCAAAGGGAGCCGAGGATAGAGAAGGGGCCGTCTATCGACAGCCAGTCCAACCCCGTCTCGCCCAAGAGCAAGCCGGACATGACTGTGCCTCCCTGTATCCAGAAGGGCACCGGCCGGACCGATGCTCCGATCGCCTTCGAGCGGGGTCAGTACGAGGGCAGTAACGCCTACCTCGTCGTGCTGCCGCACTCCACGGACAGCGGTCAGGTCCAGGCGTATGTGATCGATGCGGCCTGCGTCGACACCGCCCCCGCACCGACGGGCAAGCTCCTGCTGACGACCGCCTACCCTCGCCCCTGACACACGCCTCCGCGCCGCTCGGACGTACCGGGAATGCACGCCCCGTAGGATCCGTTGGGTGGGGTGAGAGTCATTGAACCGGCCCCGTAGGCAGCAGGCAGTCCGCAGAAACGAGGAAGAAACCCGTGAGCGACGTCCGTAACGTGATCATCATCGGCTCCGGACCCGCCGGCTACACGGCTGCGCTCTACACCGCGCGCGCATCCTTGCAGCCGCTGGTGTTCGAGGGGGCCGTCACCGCCGGCGGTGCACTGATGAACACGACGGAGGTGGAGAACTTCCCCGGCTTCCGCGAGGGCATCATGGGCCCGGACCTGATGGACAACATGCGTGCACAGGCAGAGCGCTTCGGTGCCGAGCTGGTCCCGGATGATGTCATCTCCGTCGACCTCACGGGCGAGATCAAGACTGTCACTGACACGGCAGGTACCGTTCACCGCGCCAAGTCCGTGATCGTCACCACCGGTTCACAGCACCGCAAGCTCGGTCTGCCGAACGAGGACGCGCTCTCCGGACGCGGCGTCTCGTGGTGCGCGACCTGTGATGGCTTCTTCTTCAAGGACCAGGACATCGCCGTGATCGGCGGCGGTGACACCGCGATGGAAGAGGCCACCTTCCTCTCCCGCTTCGCCAAGTCCGTCACCATCGTCCACCGCCGCGACAGCCTGCGCGCCTCCAAGGCCATGCAGGACCGCGCCTTCGCCGACCCGAAGATCTCCTTCGCCTGGGACAGCGAGGTCGCCGCGATCCACGGCGAGCAGAAGCTCTCCGGTCTGACCCTGCGCAACACCAAGACGGGCCAGCCCTCCGAACTCGCTGTGACAGGACTGTTCATCGCCGTGGGCCACGACCCGCGCACCGAGCTCTTCAAGAGCCAGCTCGAGCTGGACGACGAGGGCTACCTGAAGGTCGAGGCGCCGTCGACGCGCACCAACCTGACCGGTGTCTTCGGAGCGGGTGATGTCGTCGACCACACCTACCGTCAGGCCATCACCGCCGCCGGCACGGGCTGTTCCGCCGCCCTCGACGCTGAGCGCTTCCTCTCCGCGCTTGCCGACGGCGAGAACGCCGCCGAGCCGGAGAAGACCTCCGCGGTCTGACCCCTGCACCATCCCCCTCACACCCCGCAAAGAAGTAAGGAGGCCGCCGTGGCCGGCGCCCTGAAGAACGTGACCGATGACACCTTCGAGGAGGATGTCCTCAAGAGCGACAAGCCCGTACTGGTGGACTTCTGGGCCGCCTGGTGCGGTCCCTGCCGCCAGATCGCGCCATCCCTCGAGGCCATCGCGGCCGAGCACGGCGACAAGATCGAGATCGTGAAGCTCAACATCGACGAGAACCCGGCCACCGCCGCCAAGTACGGGGTCATGTCCATCCCGACGCTGAACGTCTACCAGAACGGCGAGGTTGCCAAGACGATCGTCGGTGCGAAGCCGAAGGCCGCGATCGTCCGCGACCTCGAGGGCTTCATCGGCGAGTAGCACCGCGCCGCTGTTTCACGTGAAACACGAATGGGCTCATCCCTCACCGGGATGAGCCCATTCTCGCTTTCCTACTCACAACGGCCGCAGCACCGGCTCCTTCTGAACAGCCCCGAGCAGCCGGTCCAGCGCCAGCTCCACGTCTTCCTTCCAGGAGAGCGTTGTCCGCAGCTCCAGCCTCAGCCGGGGATACGTCGGATGGGGACGCACGGTCTTGAATCCCACGGCCAGCAGATGGTCGGCGGGCAGCACACAGGCAGGCTCCTTCCAGCGGGCATCCCCGAACGCCTCGATCGCCCGGAAGCCCCGCCGCAGTAGATCCTTGGCGACGGTCTGCACCATCACCCGCCCGAGCCCCTGACCCTGATACCCCGGCATGATCCAAGCGGTCATCAGCTGCACGGCATCCGGTGAAACAGGGCTCGTCGGGAAAGCCGTGGAGCGCGGCACATACGCCGGAGGCGCATAGAGAACGAAGCCGACTGGTACCTCGTCGACGTAGACGACCCTGCCGCAGGAGCCCCACTCGAGCAGCACGGCCGAGATCCAGGCCTCTTTCTCCAGTGAGGGTGTTCCCGCCTTTACCGCGGCTTCTCCACTGACTGGATCAAGTTCCCAGAAGACACACGCACGACAGCGCTTGGGAAGGTCCGAAAGGTTGTCCAGCGTGAGTGGTGCAAGCCGACGCCCCATGAAGGCCATTCCTCACTTCCCTCGCCTGCCGCGCTACGAGCGGCTGCCAGCGCGCTCCTCTCCCAGAGCAGGCTGCTGACGAACCCGCCGACTGCCCCCAGGCCCAAGCCGGCTGTCACCAGTTGGCTGCGGCTCACCGATCGCATGGCCCTCGCCCTCCCTCTGAGGTGGATCAAGGTGTATGCGCCATACCAGAACGCATCGTATCCACCCAGCCCTGGCACGGATACCGGGCGACGGCAAAGGGCAGACCGTGTTCCTCCAACGATCGGACACGGCCCGCCCCTGACGGTATTACGGAAGGGCTCAGCCCTCGTCGCCCTCAACGGGCTCCTCGCCGAGTCCCTGCTCCAGGACCCGTCCCTCGCCGGGGGCGAGGGTGCCGAGGATCCGCTCCAGATCGTCTATCGACGCGAACTCGACAACGATCTTCCCCTTCTTCTGACCGAGGTCGACCTTCACTCGCGTCTCGAACCGGTCCGAGAGCCGTGAAGCCAGGTCGGTGAGCGCCGGCGACAGACGGGCACCGGCTCGCGGACTCTTCGGCTTGGACGTGCTCTTGGGACTCGAGTTGATCAGGGTCACGATCTCTTCGACCGCTCGCACCGAGAGCCCCTCAGCCACGATCCTGTGCGCAAGCCGGTCCTGCTCCTCGGAGTCCTCCACCGAGAGCAACGCCCGCGCATGACCGGCCGACAGCACCCCGGCAGCCACCCTGCGCTGGACGGGAGGCGAGAGACGCAACAGGCGCAGCGTGTTGGACACCTGCGGACGCGAGCGTCCGATCCGGTCGGCCAGCTGGTCGTGCGTGCAGTTGAAGTCCTTGAGCAGCTGGTCGTAGGCGGCAGCCTCTTCCAGCGGGTTCAGTTGGGCACGGTGCAGGTTCTCGAGCAGCGCATCCAGAAGGAGCTTCTCGTCGTCCGTATCCCGGACGATCGCGGGAATCCGCTCCAGACCCGCCTCACGGCAGGCCCGCCAGCGGCGCTCGCCCATGATGAGCTCATAGCGCTCGGGCCCCGACTGCCGAACGACAACGGGCTGAAGCAGCCCCACTTCCTTGATGGAGGTGACCAGCTCCGCAAGAGCGTCCTCGTCGAACACCTCACGCGGCTGGCGCGGGTTGGGCGTGATGGTGTCGATCGGCAACTCCGCGAAGTGCGCGCCGGCCGGCTCGACCGGCTGCGGCACAGCCTCCGGTTCCGGCGCAGGCGTGATCGCCTCCGACGGAGGGGAAGCGCTGGGCAGCGTCGTCACCTTCGCCGCCGCCACACCACGTTCCGCGGTCAGCACCGGACCCGCTCCCGAAGAACTCGAAGCCCCGGAAGGAGGCACCGCCTTCTCCTGGGGAGCGGCAGGGATCAGCGCACCCAGCCCACGCCCCAATCCTCTACGTCGCTCACTCACTGGATCCCCTCCGACATGTTCTGCTGGCTGTTCTGGCTGCCCACATGGGCATGCTGCGGGTCGTAGTGGATCCCGACCCCCCGCAGCGCGATCTCACGCGCCGCCTCAAGATACGACAGGGATCCACTGGAACCCGGATCGTAGGTCAGCACCGTCTGTCCGTAGCTCGGCGCCTCCGAGATACGCACCGAGCGCGGAATGCTCGTCCGCAGCACCTCATTGCCGAAGTGACTGCGCACCTCGTCGGCCACCTGGGAGGCCAGCCGGGTCCTGCCGTCGTACATGGTGAGCAGGATCGTCGACACATGCAGGTCCGGGTTGAGATGACCGCGGACCAGGTCCACGTTCCGCAGCAGCTGGCCCAGACCCTCCAGTGCGTAGTACTCGCACTGGATGGGGATGAGCACCTCGGCACCGGCGACCAGCGCATTCACGGTCAGCAGACCGAGCGACGGCGGGCAGTCGATGAGGATGTAGTCCAACGGCTGCTCATAGGCCTGGATCGCCCGCTGCAGTCGGCTCTCCCGCGCCACCAGCGACACCAGCTCGATCTCCGCACCGGCGAGATCGATGGTGGCGGGGGCGCAGAAGAGACCTTCGACGTCCGGGACGGGCTGGACCACCTCGGAGAGCGGCTTGCTCTCCACCAGGACGTCATAGATCGAGGGGACTTCGGCGTGGTGATCGATCCCCAGCGCCGTGGAGGCGTTGCCCTGTGGATCCAGGTCTACCACCAGAACGCGCGCGCCGTGCAGCGCGAGCGAGGCAGCGAGGTTGACCGTAGTGGTGGTCTTGCCCACGCCGCCCTTCTGATTGGCGACCACCATGACGCGTGTCTGCTCAGGTCGGGGCAGACCCTCACCGGCACGCCCCAGCGCCTCCACGGCCAGCTGGGCAGCACGGCCGATGGGGGTGTCGTCCATCGGGGGCGGTGTTTCACGTGAAACATCCTCCCCCGACGGCTCCGTACGGGGACCGGGGACCGGATCGGTCATCGGTCCCGCGATGTTGGCGTCGGACCGCAAGGATTCACTCTCCTCGACTTCAGGCTCGCAATGCACAGAGCCTGCCATGCTTTCGGGGTCGTGAACCAGCGAGGCCCGTGGTTCTGTGGAGGAATCCACCTCTGTGGACAATTCCGTAGCCCTCAAGAGGGGCTTCCGGTCCCGCATCGGGGCGGCAGCACGGCCGCGGCTGATGATTCCCTGCAGCAGTGAGCGACGTTTCACGTGAAACACGATGCACGCGCCGCGGGACTACAGCCGCACGACACTCCGAAATGCGTACGTATGGCAGCTTGTATGGAGCATCGCTGATAGACAGTACGGACTGTACGGATCAGCGACGCCGTCGGGTACGACTGGTCCGGGCGGCCTTGGCCCGCTTCGCCGCGAAGCGCACTCCGCCGGGACTCTCTCCGACTTCCACACGCACCACAGTGGAGAGCGGCTCCACGATCCCCTCACCGACGTGCAGCACTGAGGTCTCCACCACACCGAGCTTGCTCAGCGCAGCACGGGCCCCCTGGAGCTCCTCCTCGGCAGTGTCACCCTTGAGCGCCAGCATCTCTCCGTACGGACGCAGCAGAGGCACTCCCCATCCCGCCAGCCGGTCCAGCGGTGCCACGGCTCGCGCCGTCACCACATGCACGGGAGGCAGCTTCCCAAGCACTTCCTCGGCTCGGCCCCGGACCACGGTCACATGGTCCAGGCCCAGCAGTTCGACCACTTCCTGAAGGAAGTTCGTCCGCCGCAGCAGCGGCTCGAGGAGGGTGATCTTCAGGTCCGGGCGTACCAGCGCCAGCGGGATGCCCGGCAGACCGGCCCCGGAGCCGACATCGCAGACCGTGACACCCTCGGGCACAACCTCCGAGAGCACCGCGCAGTTCAGGAGATGCCGCTCCCACAGCCGCGGCACCTCACGGGGACCGATAAGGCCCCGCTTGACTCCCGCGTCAGCGAGCAGCTCCGCGTACCGCACAGCCTCCGGAAAGAACTCTCCGAATACCGTCCGCGCCTCTTCGGGCGCCTGGGGAAGCTCTGCTGCCTCCGTCACGGGAACCGTCCTTCCGTACCGCACTGTCGCAATGTGGACTGTGGTGGCTGACTATCAGGCTGACAAAGATCGGCCCCGCCTGCGAACAGACGGGGCCGAGGAAACAATCGAGGTCAGGCCGGGAGTACGACGACGAAGCGCTGCGGCTCCTCGCCCTCGGACTCACTCCGCAGACCCGCGGCCGCGACCGCGTCGTGCACAACCTTGCGCTCGAAGGGCGTCATCGGGTTCAGCTTCACCGGCTCACCGGTGCTCTTCACCTCGTCGGCCGCCTTCGCACCCAGCTCGCTGAGCTCCGTGCGCTTCTTGGCCCGGAAGCCCGCGATGTCCAGCATCAGCCGGCTCCGGTCCCCGGTCTCCCGGTGCACTGCGAGCCGCGTCAGCTCCTGGAGAGCCTCCAGGACCTCGCCGTCGCGGCCCACGAGCTTCTGCAGATCCCGGCTGTCCCGGTCGCTGATGATCGAGACCGCTGCCCGGTCCGCCTCGACGTCCATGTCGATGTCGCCGTCGAGATCAGCGATGTCGAGCAGACCCTCGAGGTAGTCGGCCGCGATCTCCCCTTCCTGCTCGAGGCGGGTCAGGGTGTCGCCGCCCTCGGCGGGGGCGGAGATGGTGCCTTCCGTCACGGATGGACTCCTTCTTACTTCTTGGACGACGGGTGCTTGGGCCGCTGCTGACCCTTGCGCTGTCCGGACTTGGGCTGCTGGCGTGCGGAGCCTGAGGGCTTGCCCGCCGGCTTCGGCTTGGCGTCCTGCGGCTCATCCTTCTGCAGCGAGGGCTTCGACTCGGAGTCGGCGCCCTCAGAGCTCTTGGCGGCGCCCGGCTGGGCACTGGCGGACTGCCGCTTCGCCTTGGTCTGACGCTTGGGCTGCTGCCGCCGCTGCGCTGCGCCGCCATCGGCCTCGGCGACAGCGGTGTCACTCTTGGCCACCGTGCCGTCCGCCTGAGCGGCAAAGCCCGCCTTGGCCAGACCGCTGATGAACCTGCGCTCGTTGTCGTTGCGGTCCACGCCCTTGGCAACGATCGCCTGGACGACACTGCGCTTGCGCCGCGAACGCACCTCGCTGTGGGCGGTGACGCCCTTCAGCAGCCGCTGCAGGTACTGGTCCTGGGCCTTGCTGCCCGGGGTCGGGTTCTGGTTGATCACGAACATCTGCTGGCCCATGGTCCACACGTTGGTGGTCAGCCAGTAGACAAGGACACCGACGGGGAAGTTGATACCCATCACAGCGAAGATCACCGGGAAGATGTACATCAGCATCTTCTGCTGCTGCATGTACGGCGTCTTCACCGTGAGGTCGACGTTCTTCTGCATCAGCTGGCGCTGCGTGTAGAACTGCGACGCCGACATCATGATGATCATGATCGCGGTGACAATGCGCACATCGGTCAGCGAGGCGCCGAGGGCAGCGACTTCCTTCGTGCTGTCCGTGAACTTCGACGCCAGGGGGGCACCGAAGATGTGTGCCTGCCGGGCACTGTCCAGCAGCGATTCATTGATAACGCCGATGGTCTTGCCCGAGGCGATGCTGGAGAGCACGTGGTACAGAGCGAAGAAGAACGGCGACTGCGCGAGGATCGGAAGGCACGAGGAGAGCGGGTTGGTGCCCGTCTCCTTGTACAGCTTCATCATCTCTTCGGACTGACGCTGCTTGTCGTTCTTGTAGCGCTCCTGGATCGCCTTCATCTTCGGCTGGAGCGCCTGCATGTTCCGGGTCGACTTGATCTGCTTCACAAAGAGCGGGATCAGACAGATCCGGATGAGGATCACCAGCGACACGATGGACAGTCCCCAGGCCCAGCCCGTGTTGGGGCCGAAGATCGCCCCATAGAGCGTGTGGAACTGGACGATGACCCACGAAACAGGTGTGGTGATAAAGCTGAAGAGACTGGCAATCGTGTCCACTAATCAGGCTCCTTGAGCATTGGGCGAAGACTCTGCGGCCGGGCTCGGGGGTTCGGGGGCCGACCCCCGGGAAGGCACATCAGCTGCGGAGTGCCCGCCCTTGCTGCCGCGCAAGGCGTCGCGCAGCATTTCGTGCCACCGCGGGCGCTTGCGCGGCGGCACATAATCCACGCCGCCCGGCGACCACGGATTGCACCGCAGGATCCGCCAAGCGGTGAGAGCTGTGCCCTTCACCGCGCCGTGCCGGTCGATGGCCGTAAATCCGTAGTGGGAACACGACGGGTAGTACCTGCAGACAGGCCCCAACAGCGGGCTGATCGTCCACTGGTACAGCTTGATCAGAGCCAGCAGCGGGTACTTCATCGCGCGCCCCCTCCCAGCAGCCGCTGAAGAGCGGCATCCAGGTCTCGGGCCAGCTGTTCATAAGCGGCGTCGCCCGCACCGGGCAGCGCCCGTACGACCACCAGGCTACCGGGGGGCAGCTCGGCGAGACGGTCGCGTATCAGGTGGCGCAGTCTCCGCTTGACCTTGTTGCGTACGACCGCGCCGCCCACTGCCTTGCTCACGACGAAACCCGCACACGTCGGGGGAGCGCTCTCCCCAGGCGCGTGCGGGTCCGTTGCACCGCTGCTTAGATGGACGACGAGAAGCGGGCGTCCGGCCCGACGTCCCCGGCGTACCGCGGTCGCGAAGTCCTCGCGCCGCCTCAGCCGATTCTCGGTAGGCAGCACGTCATGACCTGTAAGCGATCAGGCGGACAGGCTGGCGCGACCCTTGCCACGGCGGTTCGCGAGAATCGCGCGGCCGGCACGGGTACGCATCCGCAGGCGGAAGCCGTGGGTCTTCGCGCGACGACGGTTGTTCGGCTGGAAGGTGCGCTTGCTCACTCGGGGGCTCCAGAAATGATTCGTAGATGGCGGGACATCGCCTGGCTGTCACCGTGCGCCCACGAGTAGCTCGCGTATACGCCCGAGTGCACCGCTTCACGATCACAGACCGTGATCTTTGCCCATCGGAGGCAGGCGGCAGCAGCCATCGACAACTCGACCTGGTTACGGTACGCGCGGCTACGCCATCCGGTCAAACCAGACCCATGACGTGGTCCACTGTGCACAGGCTGTGGACAACAACTTGAACCGCGCGGGTCGGCCTGACTACCGTGGCTGAACTCCAATTCCTTTCCTGCCTGTCTTCCCATCCCGTCCCGAGAACCACACATTCGTGGGACGGGACCTGTGAGAGAGCGTGCCTTGTGGCTGACGTACCTGCCGATCTTGCCGCAGTGTGGCCACGAGTGCTGGAGCAGCTCCTCGCGGAGGGCCAGCAGGGGATCGAGCCCAAGGACAAGCAGTGGATCGAGCGCTGCCAGCCCCTCGCGCTGGTGGCCGACACCGCTCTCCTCGCCGTTCCCAATGAATGGGGCAAGCGCGTCCTCGAAGGCCGGCTCGCCCCATTGATCAGCGAGACCCTCAGCCGTGAGTGCGGCCGTCCGATCCGTATCGCGATCACCGTCGACGACTCGGTTGGCGAGCCCCCGGCCCCGCAGGCGCCCGCGCAACAGCAGCAGGCGCCCCGCTATCAGGGCCCGCAGCACGACGAGCCCCGCCAGAACGACCACTACGAGGGGTACGGGCACCGGCCCGGCGACGACGGACTTCCCACCGTCCGCCCCGCCTATCCCGAATACCAGCAGCACCAGCAGCAGCGACCGGAACCCGGCGCCTGGCCGCGTACCCAGGAGGACCTGTCCTGGCAGCAGCCTCGTCTCGGCGGCTTCCAGGACCGCGACCCGGCTGCGGAGCAATGGCGCGAGCCGTACGCCACCGGCCGGCCGCGCCAGCCCCAGCACGACTACCGGCAGCCGCAGCCGCCCGAGCGCCAGCAGTACGAGCAGCACCAGCAGCAGCGACCGGACCGGCACGAGCTGCCGGAGCACCAGGCCCCGCACCGCGGCGCTCCCGGGGGTGCACCCGGACCGCTGGGAGCGCAGCCGTCGCCGGCTCCCGGTCCCGGCGAGCCACATGCCCGCCTCAACCCGAAATACCTCTTCGACACCTTCGTCATCGGTGCGTCCAACCGGTTCGCGCACGCTGCGGCCGTCGCGGTCGCCGAGGCACCGGCCAAGGCGTACAACCCCCTTTTCATCTACGGGGAGTCGGGACTCGGCAAGACCCACCTGCTGCATGCCATCGGGCACTACGCGCGCAGCCTCTACCCCGGCACGCGGGTGCGGTATGTGAGCTCCGAGGAGTTCACCAACGAGTTCATCAACTCGATCCGCGACGGCAAGGGCGACACCTTCCGCAAGCGCTACCGCGACGTGGACATCCTGCTGGTCGACGACATCCAGTTCCTGGCGAGCAAGGAGTCGACGCAGGAGGAGTTCTTCCACACCTTCAATACGCTCCACAACGCCAACAAGCAGATCGTGCTCTCCTCGGACCGGCCGCCCAAGCAGCTGATGACGCTGGAGGACCGACTGCGGAACCGTTTCGAGTGGGGTCTGACCACCGACGTACAGCCGCCGGAGCTGGAGACACGGATCGCCATCCTCCGTAAGAAGGCGGTACAGGAGCAGCTCAACGCTCCGCCGGAGGTGCTGGAGTTCATCGCCTCGCGGATCTCTCGCAATATCCGCGAGCTGGAGGGTGCGCTGATCCGGGTGACGGCGTTCGCGTCGCTCAACCGGCAGCCGGTGGACCTCGGGCTCACCGAGATCGTGCTGAAGGACTTGATCCCCGGTGGGGAGGACTCGGCCCCCGAGATCACCGCGAGTGCGATCATGGCGGCGACCGCCGACTACTTCGGGCTGACGGTGGAGGATCTCTGCGGATCCTCGCGCAGCCGGGTGCTGGTGACCGCCCGCCAGATCGCCATGTATCTCTGCCGTGAGCTCACCGACCTGTCGTTGCCGAAGATCGGCGCGCAGTTCGGCGGCCGCGACCACACGACCGTGATGCACGCGGACCGCAAGATCCGTGCGCTGATGGCCGAGCGGCGCTCGATCTACAACCAGGTCACCGAGCTCACCAACCGCATCAAGAACGGCTGACAGGCCGGCACAGCAGCCGCCGAAGAGGTCTTCAAGGGCGCTCTGGGACGAAGTCCCGGGGCGCCCTTCGGCGTTCCCCAGCTGTCCCGCAGATGTCCGGTGTTCGAATACGCGGCGACGGGGCGGGTTCTCCACAGATCTGGGGACGATCTTCCGTCCACAGCCTGGGGACTGGGAAGTTGTCCAGATTGCGTCCACAGGGGCGATTACTGAGACTTCATCGCGCGAGGTCAGACGGTTGTGGATTTGTGGCCAACCGTGCTCCACAGACTGTGGACACAGAAACCGTCCACAGGACGTGATCCATGTTGTCCACTGGCGGCCCACAGGCTATGCCGCGTTGCCCACAGCTTCTCCACAGCCCTGTCCACTGTTCGGCAACGAAACCCCAGGTCTCACCGTGTCGAGTGAAAGGCGTCACACCAACGAGGTCGGTTGGGCTGTGGGGAACGTGGGTAAAGCTGGGGACAGCACTGGGGAGAAGTCCCCTAGGGCTGTGCATCGGATGTGCAGAACTTTCGGGCGTCCACAGATGGGCCCGGTTGTCCACCGGCTCCACCCACAGGCCCGGTGGACAAAAAAACGGGTCTGACCTGCACAGATGGCGTTATCCACCGTTTCCACAGGCCCTACTACTACTCCCACCTAGAGTTACCGGGAAATTCGCTTCGAAGAAGGCCCTGTGCACAACTGACGCCCGGAGCGTCCGACACCTCTTGCGACGACTTGACCCCGACCCGCACCGACTGTCGGTGCCGTACGTCAGACTGGTCCCCGGCGATACAGCCGACGACGAAGGCCAGCAGGGCGAGCCAGCAACAGCAGGAGGCGGTTCCGGTGAAGATCCGGGTGGAGCGCGATGTACTCGCGGAGGCGGTGGCCTGGGTGGCCCGGAGCCTCCCGGCCCGTCCGCCGGCACCCGTACTCGCGGGCCTTCTTCTGAAGGCGGAGGACGGTGCCCTCAGCTTCTCGAGCTTCGACTACGAGGTCTCGGCCCGTGTCTCGGTGGAGGCGGAGGTGGACGAGGACGGCACCGTTCTGGTCTCCGGCCGGCTGCTCGCCGACATCTGCCGCGCTCTCCCCAACCGCCCGGTGGAGATTTCCACAGACGGTGTACGCGCGACCGTGGTCTGCGGCTCCTCGCGATTCACACTCCACACCCTGCCTGTGGAGGAGTACCCGGCGCTGCCGCAGATGCCGACCGCGACGGGCACCGTGCCCGGTGAGATCTTCGCCTCTGCCGCCGCACAGGTCGCCATCGCCGCCGGTCGCGACGACACGCTCCCCGTCCTCACCGGCGTACGCATCGAGATCGAGGGCGACACGGTCACGCTGGCCTCCACCGACCGCTACCGCTTCGCCGTCCGCGAGTTCCTGTGGAAGCCGGAGAACCCCGATGCGTCCGCCGTGGCGCTGGTGCCCGCCAAGACGCTGCTGGACACTGCCAAGGCACTGACCAGCGGTGACACGGTCACGCTTGCGCTCTCGGGCTCGGGTGCGGGCGAGGGGTTGATCGGTTTCGAGGGTGCCGGGCGGCGGACCACGACCCGACTGCTCGAAGGCGATCTGCCGAAGTACCGCACGCTCTTCCCCACCGAGTTCAACTCGATCGCTGTCATCGAGACGGCGCCCTTCGTAGAGGCCGTCAAGCGTGTGGCGCTGGTCGCCGAGCGGAACACCCCGGTGCGGCTGAGCTTCGAGCAGGGCGTGCTGATCCTCGAGGCCGGTTCCAGCGACGATGCACAGGCTGTGGAGCGTGTCGACGCGAACCTCGATGGCGACGACATCTCTATCGCCTTCAACCCGACCTTCCTGCTCGACGGCCTGAGCGCCATCGATTCCCCGGTCGCCCAGCTGTCCTTCACCACCTCGACCAAGCCCGCGCTGCTGAGCGGCAAGCCGGCTGTGGATGCCGAGGCGGACGAGGCGTACAAGTACCTGATCATGCCCGTCCGGCTGTCCGGCTGAGCCTGCCGAGTGAGCTGAAGGTGTGATCCCGACGGGGCTGCTCCCGCCCGAGCAGGCCCGTCGGGGCCGTGCGTACCGGCCGGGCGTAGGCTCAGAGCCGGGTACGAATCGGCATACAACGCTTAAGGAATCTGTGATGGAGCTCGGTCTCGTCGGCCTTGGCAAGATGGGCGGCAATATGCGCGAGCGCATCCGCCGCGCAGGCCACACAGTCATTGGCTACGACCGCAATCCGGACCTCGCCGATGTCCACAGCCTCGAGGAGCTTGTGGGCAAGCTGAAGGGCCCGCGGGTCGTGTGGGTGATGGTCCCGGCCGGAGCCGCGACCCAGTCCACTGTCGACGAGCTTGCCGAGCTGCTCGAGCCGGGCGACGTGGTGGTGGACGGCGGCAACTCCCGCTGGACGGACGACGAGAAGCACGCGGTCGAGCTCGGTATCAAGCGCATCGGCTTCGTCGACTGCGGTGTCTCCGGCGGTGTCTGGGGCCTGGAGAACGGCTATGCGCTCATGTACGGCGGCGAGGACGAGCACGTCGCGAAGGTCCAGCCGATCTTCGACGCGCTCAAGCCCGAGGGCGAGTTCGGCGCGGTCCACGCGGGCAAGGTCGGCGCCGGTCACTTCGCCAAGATGGTCCACAACGGCATCGAGTACGCCATGATGCAGGCCTACGCCGAGGGCTGGGAGCTCCTGGAGAAGGTCCACTCGGTCACCGACGTACGCGAGGTCTTCCGGTCCTGGCAAGCGGGCACGGTCATCCGTTCCTGGCTGCTCGATCTGGCGGTCAACGCGCTGGACGAGGACGAGCACCTGGAGAAGCTGCGCGGTTATGCACAGGATTCCGGCGAGGGCCGGTGGACTGTGGAAGCCGCGATCGACAACGCCGTGCCGCTGCCCGCGATCACCGCGTCGCTGTTCGCGCGGTTCGCGTCCCGTCAGGACGACTCCCCGCAGATGAAGATGATCGCGGCGCTGCGCAATCAGTTCGGCGGCCACGCGGTGGAGAACAAGAAGTAACCCTGAGCCGGGGGAGGTCGGCGTACATCCATGCACGTCACGCATTTGTCGCTGGCCGACTTCCGCTCGTACGCCCGGGTCGAGGTCCCGCTCGACCCGGGCGTCACCGCGTTCGTGGGGCCGAACGGGCAGGGCAAGACGAACCTCGTCGAGGCGGTCGGCTATCTCGCGACGCTGGCCAGCCACCGGGTCTCGTCGGATGCTCCGCTGGTACGGATGGGGGCCGACCGGGCCGTCATCCGGGCCGCCGTCACGCAGGGCGAGCGCTCCCAGCTGATCGAGCTTGAGCTCAATCCGGGGAAGGCGAACCGGGCCCGTATCAACAGGTCTTCACAGGTCAGACCGCGTGATGTGCTGGGGATAGTCCGGACGGTGCTGTTCGCGCCGGAGGATCTGGCGCTGGTGAAGGGCGATCCGGGCGAGCGGCGGCGGTTCCTCGACGAGCTGATAACGGCGCGGTCGCCGCGGATGGCCGGGGTGCGGTCCGATTACGAGCGGGTGCTCAAGCAGCGCAACACCCTGCTGAAGTCGGCGGCGATGGCGCGACGGCACGGCGGGCGCGGGATGGATCTGTCCACGCTGGATGTGTGGGACCAGCATCTGGCGCGGGCGGGAGCGGAGCTGCTGGCACAGCGGATCGATCTGATCGCGGCGATGCAGCCGCTGGCGGACAAGGCGTACGAGGCGCTGGCGCCAGGGGGCGGACCGGTTGCGTTGGAGTACCGTTCCTCCTCCTCTGCCGGGAGCGGGGTCGGTAGCGACGGCGGGTCCGGTGTGCACGGTCGCGACGAGTTGTACGCACAGCTGATCGGCGCGCTTGCGGAGGTGCGCAAGCAGGAGATCGAGCGGGGCGTGACGCTGGTCGGGCCGCACCGGGACGAGTTGGTGCTCAAGCTGGGGCAGCTGCCGGCGAAGGGGTACGCCAGCCATGGCGAGTCCTGGTCGTACGCGTTGGCGCTGCGGCTGGCCTCGTACGAGCTGCTGCGGGCCGAAGGCAACGAGCCGGTGCTGGTACTGGACGACGTCTTCGCGGAGCTGGACGCGCGGCGCCGGGAGCGGCTGGCGGAACTGGTGGCGCCGGGCGAGCAGGTGCTGGTGACGGCGGCGGTCGACGACGATGTGCCGGGGGTGCTGGCGGGGGCGCGGTACACGGTGGCCAACGGGGAGGTGGAGCGCGTATGAGCGACGAGCCGGTGGGGTCCGGGGAGCCGGCGGAGTCGCCGAAGGTGCCCGAGTCGTCGGGCGTCGACCTGGCGCGGGTCGCGCTGCGCGCGGCGAAGGAGCAGGCGAAGGCGCGCGGTGCGGCGGCTCAGCAGAAGAAGCAGGCCAGGCGGGGCGGCGGGCTGAGGTCGGGGGCGCGGGCGGACGGGCGCGATCCGCTGCCGCTGGGTGCGGCGATCAACCGGCTGATCACCGAGCGGGGCTGGGAGACGCCGGCGGCGGTGGGCGGGGTGATGGGGCGCTGGCCGCAGATCGTGGGCGCGGACCTGGCGAATCACTGCGTGCCGCAGAAGTACGACGAGGACGAGCGCGTGCTGACGGTGCAGTGCGACTCGACGGCGTGGGCGACGCAGCTGCGGCTGCTGGCGCCGCGGCTGGTGGCGCGGCTGAACGAGGACCTGGGGCAGGGGACCGTGAGGCTGATCAAGGTGCTGGGGCCGGGTGGGCCGCAGCGGAGGTACGGACCGCTGAGGGCGCCGGGGAGTGTGGGGCCGGGCGACACGTACGGCTGAGGGCGCGTCTGTCTCCCCGTGCCCGCCCCTTCCCGAAACCGGGGGGCTGCGCCCCGAGCCCGCTTTTCGGCGGCTTCGCGCCGAGATGCGGTGAGTGGGGGGGCGACTGGAACGCTCCCGTCCGGTGGCGCGAGTCCGCCTCGGGCCGCCGCGCCGGCAGCCCGCGGCAGCCGTCCACCTTGCGTCGGGCTCCCTCGCCTGGTGTGGAGGGTCCGCCCCAGGCTCCTTGTGCAGTTTCGGGCCGTTGGCAGCCCGCCGTACTGCCCTGCGCCGGACTCGTGCCCCAGCCCCGCCCGGTGTCGGGATCCTCCCCGCGCCCCTCACGGCAGCAGCGCGCCGTGCCTCCATGCGCCGGGCTCCCCCGCCCCGCGGATCGGGCCCCGCACCCGTCGCGGCAGCAGCCTGCGGTGCCCCCCTGCGCGTCGAGCTCGCCCTCGCCCCGACCTCCCAGGCCCCCTGCCCGCCAAACGCAGCCGTGTCCCCTGGGCAGGACGAGCCGGGGGAAACCGGGCGAGGCATGTGAGGTGTCCCTCACCGTAGCGGGAGGTTGACAGGCCGAAGCGCTCAATGCCCGTGTGAGCCTCCTGAAGCCCCTTCCCGGATATGGGGAGTCGGACCGATACGGTTCAGGGCGGCACATGCGGACTCAGCTACCGGCAAACCCCCATTCGGGTCGGCGGTACCGGTAGACTGATGGACAATCCCGCCCACTCGCGGAACATGTCGAACGACGCAGCCGCTCCCGCTTGCCCGGAGAACGGCTTGTGCTGTGCCAGAAAGGGCGCTTCGTGGCCGATTCCGGCAACCCCAACGAGAACATTCCGTCCACTCCTGCCGGCGGCAACGGCGAGGTCAAAGCCTCGTACGACGCCAGCGCGATCACCGTCCTCGAGGGTCTGGACGCGGTCCGCAAGCGCCCCGGCATGTACATCGGCTCGACCGGTGAGCGTGGACTTCACCACCTTGTGCAAGAGGTCGTCGACAACTCCGTCGACGAGGCCCTCGCCGGGCACGCGGACACCATCGACGTCACGATCCTTGCCGACGGTGGCGTACGCGTGGTCGACAACGGCCGCGGTATCCCGGTGGGCATCGTCCCGTCCGAGGGCAAGCCGGCCGTCGAGGTCGTGCTGACCGTTCTGCACGCCGGCGGCAAGTTCGGCGGCGGCGGCTACGCCGTTTCCGGCGGTCTGCACGGCGTCGGTGTCTCGGTCGTCAACGCCCTGTCGTCCAAGCTCTCCGTCGAGGTCAAGAGCGACGGCTACCGCTGGACACAGGAGTACAAGCTCGGCGTCCCCACCGCCCCCCTCCAGCGGAACGAGCCCACCGACGAGACCGGTACCACGGTCACGTTCTGGGCCGACCCGGACATCTTCGAGACGACCGAGTACTCCTTCGAGACGCTCTCCCGCCGTTTCCAGGAGATGGCCTTTCTCAACAAGGGCCTGTCCCTGACGCTGACCGACGAGCGCGAGTCGGCCAAGGCCACCGCGGGCGCGGACGCCCCCGAGGAGCCGGACGAGGAGCCGCCCGCCAGGACGGTCAGGTACTACTACGAGGGCGGCATCGTCGACTTCGTGAAGTACCTGAACTCCCGCAAGGGCGATCTGATCCACCCGACTGTCATCGACATCGAGGCGGAGGACAAGGAGCGGCTGCTCTCTGTCGAGATCGCCATGCAGTGGAACTCCCAGTACACCGAGGGTGTGTACTCCTTCGCGAACACGATCCACACCCATGAGGGCGGTACGCACGAAGAGGGCTTCCGGGCCGCGCTCACGGGCCTGGTCAACCGTTACGCGCGCGACAAGAAGCTGCTGCGCGAGAAGGACGACAACCTCTCCGGCGAGGACATCCGCGAGGGTCTGACCGCGATCATCTCGGTCAAGCTGGGCGAGCCGCAGTTCGAGGGTCAGACCAAGACCAAGCTGGGCAACACCGAGGCGAAGACCTTCGTCCAGAAGGTCGTGCACGAGCACCTCACCGACTGGTTCGACCGCAATCCCAACGAGGCCGCGGACATCATCCGCAAGTCCATCCAGGCGCAGACGGCGCGTGTCGCGGCCCGTAAGGCGCGCGACCTGACCCGTCGCAAGGGCCTGCTGGAGTCGGCTTCGCTGCCGGGCAAGCTGAGCGACTGCCAATCGAACGACCCGACGAAGTGCGAGATCTTCATCGTCGAGGGTGACTCCGCCGGTGGTTCGGCGAAGTCCGGGCGTAACCCGATGTACCAGGCGATCCTGCCGATCCGAGGCAAGATCCTGAACGTCGAGAAGGCCCGGATCGACAAGATCCTGCAGAACACCGAGGTCCAGGCGCTGATTTCGGCCTTCGGCACCGGGGTCCACGAGGACTTCGACATCGAGAAGCTCCGCTATCACAAGATCATTCTGATGGCGGACGCCGACGTCGACGGTCAGCACATCAACACCCTGCTGCTGACCTTCCTGTTCCGCTTCATGCGGCCGCTGGTCGAGGCCGGGCACGTGTATCTCTCGCGCCCGCCGCTCTACAAGATCAAGTGGGGCCGGGACGACTTCGAGTACGCGTACTCGGACCGTGAGCGCGACGCGCTCGTCGAACTCGGCAAGCAGAACGGCAAGCGGATCAAGGAAGATTCGATCCAGCGCTTCAAGGGTCTCGGCGAGATGAACGCCGAGGAGCTGCGCATCACCACGATGGACGTGGACCACCGCGTGCTCGGCCAGGTCACGCTGGACGACGCGGCGCAGGCCGACGACCTGTTCTCCGTGCTGATGGGCGAGGACGTCGAGGCGCGGCGCTCGTTCATCCAGCGCAATGCCAAGGACGTCCGCTTCCTCGACATCTGAGTCGGTCTCAGCTGACCGCTTCGAAAGGATCTTGACCAGCAATGGCCGACGAGAACACTCCCGCCACCACTGAAGAAGAAGAGCAGGTGCTGCGGATCGAGCCCGTCGGGCTCGAGACGGAGATGCAGCGCTCGTATCTCGACTACGCGATGT
Organism: Streptomyces sp. NPDC002730; assembly: GCF_042888805.1. Lineage (NCBI taxonomy): Bacteria > Bacillati > Actinomycetota > Actinomycetes > Kitasatosporales > Streptomycetaceae > Streptomyces > Streptomyces sp. NPDC002730. Next base: position 270,453 of record NZ_JBIAQG010000005.1, on the reverse strand, counting down.
CCGTCATCGTCTCGCGTGCGCTGCCCGACGTACGGGACGGTCTCAAGCCCGTCCACCGTCGTGTGCTCTACGCGATGTACGACGGCGGATACCGGCCCGAGAAGGGCTTTTACAAGTGCGCCCGCGTCGTCGGTGACGTCATGGGTACGTACCACCCGCACGGTGACTCCTCGATCTACGACGCCCTGGTCCGCCTGGCCCAGCCGTGGTCGATGCGGATGCCGCTGGTGGACTCCAACGGCAACTTCGGTTCTCCGGGCAACGACCCGGCCGCCGCCATGCGGTACACCGAGTGCAAGCTCATGCCGCAGTCGATGGAGATGCTCCGGGACATCGACGAGGAGACCGTCGATTTCCAGGACAACTACGACGGCCGCAACCAGGAGCCGACGGTTCTGCCGGCCCGGTTCCCGAACCTGCTGGTGAACGGTTCGGCGGGCATCGCGGTCGGTATGGCGACCAACATTCCGCCGCACAATCTGCGCGAGGTCGCGGCCGGCGCGCAGTGGGCGCTGGAGAACCCTGACGCCACGCACGAGGAGCTGCTCGACGCGCTCATCGAGCGCATCAAGGGCCCGGACTTCCCGTCCGGCGCGCTGGTCGTGGGCCGTAAGGGCATCGAGGAGGCGTACCGCACCGGGCGTGGCTCCATCACGATGCGTGCGGTCGTCGAGGTCGAGGAGATCCAGAACCGCCAGTGCCTGGTGGTCACGGAGCTTCCGTACCAGACCAACCCGGACAATCTCGCACAGAAGATCGCCGACCTGGTGAAGGACGGCAAGATCGGCGGCATCGCGGACGTCCGCGACGAGACCTCTTCCCGTACGGGCCAGCGCCTGGTCATCGTGCTGAAGCGGGACGCGGTCGCCAAGGTCGTGCTGAACAACCTCTACAAGCACACCGATCTGCAGACGAACTTCGGCGCGAACATGCTGGCGCTGGTCGACGGTGTGCCGCGCACGCTGTCGCTGGACGCCTTCATCCGCCACTGGGTGCACCACCAGATCGAGGTCATCGTCCGGCGTACGAAGTTCCGCCTGCGCAAGGCGGAGGAGCGGGCGCACATCCTCCGCGGTCTGCTCAAGGCGCTTGACGCGATCGACGAGGTCATCGCGCTGATTCGGCGCAGTGACACGGTCGAGATCGCGCGCGAGGGCCTGATGGGCCTGCTGCAGATCGACGAGATCCAGGCCAACGCCATCCTCGAGATGCAGCTGCGCCGACTGGCAGCACTGGAGCGGCAGAAGATCGTCGCCGAGCACGACGAGCTGCAGGCCAAGATCAACGAGTACAACGCGATCCTGGCCTCGCCCGAGAAGCAGCGTCAGATCGTCAGCGAGGAACTGAACGTCCTCGTCGAGAAGTTCGGCGACGACCGGCGCTCCAAGCTGGTGCCCTTCGACGGTGACATGTCCATTGAGGACCTGATCGCCGAGGAGGACATCGTCGTCACCATCACGCGTGGCGGCTATGTGAAGCGTACGAAGACGGACGACTACCGCTCGCAGAAGCGCGGCGGCAAGGGCGTACGCGGTACGAAGCTGAAGGAAGACGACATCGTCGACCACTTCTTCGTGTCGACGACGCACCACTGGCTGCTGTTCTTCACCAACAAGGGCCGGGTCTACCGTGCCAAGGCGTACGAGCTGCCGGATGCCGGCCGGGACGCGCGCGGCCAGCACGTCGCCAACCTGTTGGCCTTCCAGCCGGACGAGCAGATCGCCGAGATCCTTGCGATCCGCGACTACGACGCCGCGCCCTATCTGGTGCTCGCCACCAAGGGCGGCCTGGTCAAGAAGACGTCGCTGAAGGATTACGACTCGCCCCGTTCGGGTGGTGTCATCGCGATCAACCTCCGGGAGACGGAGGACGGCAGCGACGACGAGCTGATCGGCGCGGAGCTGGTGTCGGCGTCGGATGATCTGCTGCTCATCAGCAAGAAGGCGCAGTCGATCCGGTTCACCGCAACGGACGATGCGCTGCGTCCGATGGGGCGTGCGACATCGGGTGTGAAGGGGATGAGTTTCCGTGAGGGAGACGAGCTCCTCTCGATGAATGTTGTCCGGCCGGGTACGTTCGTGTTCACTGCCACCGACGGCGGGTACGCGAAGCGGACCGCTGTCGACGAATACCGCGTCCAGGGTCGTGGCGGCCTCGGTATCAAGGCCGCCAAGATCGTGGAGGACCGCGGGTCGCTCGTGGGTGCGCTGGTGGTCGAGGAGACGGATGAGATCCTCGCCATCACGCTCGGCGGCGGTGTGATTCGTACGCGAGTCAATGAAGTCAGGGAGACGGGCCGTGACACCATGGGCGTCCAACTGATCAACCTGGGCAAGCGCGATGCCGTGGTCGGTATCGCTCGTAACGCCGAGGCCGGTCGCGAGGCCGAAGAGGTCGAAGCGGCTGCAGAGGTCGAAGGGACCGAAGAGGTCGAAGGGACCGAAGAGGTCGAAGGGACCGAAGAGGTCGAAGGGACCGACATCGAGACGGTCGAGGCGGCAGTCGAGGGTGCTCAGCCCTCGGCCGGGGAGCACGAGGAGTAAAGCGTGAGTGGAGCCACGGGCGCCGGATCGGCCGCTTCCGGAGCGAACGGTGCCCGTGGCCCTGCCGCGGACTCCCAGGGAGTTACGGTGACGGACACCCGGGGGCCCCAGCCCCCGTACGAGACGCACGGCGGCGAGCAGCAGGCAGCGCAGCCGTACCACCCGCCTCAGGCGTATCCCTCGCCGCAGGGCGTGGGTCAGATGCAGGGCGGGCAGCAGGCGGGCACCGCTGTGCGGCGGCCGCGGACCGGGGCGCGTACGACGCCGCGTACCCGCAAGGCGCGGCTGCGGGTGGCCAAGGCCGACCCGTGGTCGGTGATGAAGGTCAGTTTCCTGCTCTCCATCGCGCTGGGCATCTGCACGGTGATCGCGGCCGCGGTGCTGTGGATGGTCATGGACGCCATGGGCGTCTTCTCCACGGTCGGCGGGACGATCAGCGAGGCCACCGGCTCGAACGAGAGCAATGGCTTCGATCTTCAGTCGTTCCTGTCGCTGCCGCGGGTGCTGGTCTTCACCGCGGTCATCGCGGTGATCGATGTGGTGCTGGCCACAGCGCTGGCGACGCTCGGGGCGTTCATCTACAACCTGTCCGCCGGTTTCGTGGGCGGTGTCGAGCTCACGCTGGCGGAGGACGAGTAACCGATTTTGGCGCTGCCAGGCACGTGCGCTAATCTTCAGAGGTCAGCGCAGAGCGCGGCGGGGCTATAGCTCAGTTGGTTAGAGCGCATCCCTGATAAGGATGAGGCCACAGGTTCAAATCCTGTTAGCCCCACAGTTGTGATTCGGCCCGGACGGGGATTCTCCGTCCGGGCCGATCGCTTTGTCCGAGACCGGAGTTGGCGCGTACGCAGGTCACCGATCGGTATCGGTCGGTGTGTATAGTCGGGCGCCAGAAGTCCTCATACGTCAAGGAAAGACGAGGTCGCGCGGTGAAGAAGCTTCTCCTGGTCGCACTGGCCGCCATCGGCGGGCTCCTCGTGTACCGCCAGATCCAGGCGGATCGCGCCGAGCAGGATCTGTGGACGGAGGCGACCGACTCCGTGCCCGCAGGTTCGGGTGTGTGAGACGCAGCAGTCTTGAATCATGGAGCCCCGGTCGCTGAAGCGGCCGGGGCTCCGTGTTGCCCGGGCCCCGGGGGGCCGGTGCCGTTGCGGGACCGTGACAATGCCCCTCTTGAGTTCACCTCCGCAAATCATTAGATTGCAAGAGCAAACTTGGGTTTCGGGAGGGGACACGGGTGAAGGCACGACTGGGTTGCCGGGCGACGGGGGCAACGATCGGCGCGGTGCTGCTCGCACTGGCAGCCGGGCCGCTGTCTGCCGCAAGCGCGGCCGGGCAGGCGCAGCAGGCCGGGCAGGCGCAGCAGGCGGAGCGGGCCGAAGCGCCGGACGGGAAGAGCGGCCTGGTGATGGTGCTCGACTCCTCCGGCTCCATGGCCGACGACGACGGCACGGGCCGAACCCGGATGGAATCCGCCCGCACGGCGGTCGGAACCGTCGTGGACGCCCTTCCGGACGGCTTTCCCACCGGCCTGCGGGTCTACGGCGCCGATCGGCCCAAGGGCTGCACCGACACCCGGCTGGCCCGGCCCGTACAGCCACTGGACCGGGCGGCCATGAAGCAGGCCGTGGGCGCCGTACGGCCCAAGGGCGACACGCCCATCGGACTGTCACTGCAGAAGGCCGCCCAGGACCTGCCGAGGCGCGCGGACGGTGCGATCGGGACGCGCACGATCCTGCTGGTCTCCGACGGCGAGGACAACTGCGGCTCCCCGCAGCCTTGCGAGGTCGCCGAGCAGCTCTCCAAGAACGGTGTCGGACTGCGCATCGATACCGTCGGCTTCCAGGTGCGGGGCGCGGCACGGCAGCAGCTGGAGTGCATTGCGAAGGCGGGCAACGGCCGCTACTACGACGCGCCCGACGCCAAGGCCCTCGCCCGCCAGCTGCAGCGCTCGGCACAGCTGTCCGCGGACGGTTACCGCTTCCGCGGCAAGCCGGTCGAGGGCGCGCTGAAACGGGACGCGGCGCCCGCTCTCGTACCGGGGCAGTATCTGGACACCATCGGACCCGGCGAGCAGCGCTATTACGCGGTCGACCTGGATGCCGAATCGACTGTGGACTTCTCGGCGACGGCGGTGCCGCAGCCCGGGGCGGCGGTCGACACCTTCGACGTCCTGCGCACCAGCATCGTGTACGGCACTGACAGTTCCTGCGGGACCAGCACCGAGCGCTTCTTCCAGAAGGAGGGCGCGACCCCGCTCACCTCGGCGGTCGCCCGGATCCGGAGCGAGAAGGGCACGGATGGCTGTGACAAGGAGGGTCGGTACTGGCTGGTCGTCGAGCGGGAGAGCAAGAAGGGCTCGGACGCCGCGCGGTGGCCGCTGGAGCTGACGTACGGGGTGGAGAAGCCGCTGGCCAAGGATGTGACGCCCGCTCAGTCGCAGCCGGAGTACGGGGAGGGCGACAAGGACGCCCTGCTGCCGACCGGAGACCCGCGGGACGTGACGGGCGGCACCGGCTTCAACGACGCCAAGGAGCTCGGACAAGGCGTGTGGCGGGACAAGGTCCTGCCGTCGCAGACGCTCTGGTACAAGGTCCCGGTCGGCTGGGGGCAGCAGCTGCGGTACGACGTGGAGTTCGCCAACGAGCCGACCGTGGCGGGCTCTGCCTCGGTGTGGTCCTACGGAGCCACGCAGGTCTTCACGCCGGACCGGGCGCCGGTCGGCGGCGGCACCGGGGAGTTCAGCCCGCAGAGCATCTACAACGGCCGGCCCATGGCGCTGGAGATGGGCACCGTGCCGGTTGCCTGGACCAACCGCCACGAGTCCAGCCCCAACGTCGTCCCGGTGCACACCAGGGGCGGCTTCTACATCGCCGTCACGCTGGGTGCGAAGGCGGCCGAAATCGCCGAGAACCCTCACATCGGTGTGGTGGTACGGGTGGCGGTGCTGGGCGACGAACTGGCAGGCCCGCAGCACGACGCTCCCGCCCTGGCGAAGGAGACGCACAAGCAGGGTGATTCGGCCGCCCGCGCAGACAGCGAAGGGGCCGCCGGGGCAGGATGGACCGGCACTGCGGCCGCGGCGGCGGCAGGCGGCGCGGTCGTCCTGATCGCGATCCTGGTACTCGTACTGGTACGACGCAGGTCGGCCACGGGTACGGCCGCCGATACGGCCACACGCACGGACACGGCCACACGCACGGACACGGGCACGGACACAACAAGGAGAAGCGCGTGAAGAGGCAGCGCGGCAGAGGCCGGGCGACGCTGGCCTGCATGGCGGCGATGTGCGCGGTGGCGGCGCTGCCCGGGCAGTCGTGGGCGGCCGGCGAGCCGAATCCGTACACCTTCGACAGCGCGGCGAAGCCCGTCCAGGGCACGGCGTCCAACACCGCCGGGCCGCCCCTGAAGGCCGGATCGACCTACAAGGACACGATCAAGCCCCGCGAGAAGCACTATTACCGCATCGATCTGGACGGCACGACCAACGCGTACATCTCTGCGGTGGTCGTCCCGAAACTGGACACGAAGGTCGCGTACTCGGACAAGCTCACGGTGAGCATCGAGGACCGCTCGGGCGCCAAGTGCAGTGACCACTACGCCCAGTTCGGCTCCGCAGAGTACGCCCGGCCGGTCGCCGCGTACGCGGACCGGACGATCGAGAAGGAGGGCAGCAACTGCCAGGAGGCCGGCACGTACTACGTCCTCCTGGAGCGGACCAGCGACGCGACCTCCACGCCCGAAGCATGGGACGTCGAGATGCGTTTCGCCTCCGAGCCCGGTCTCAAGGCGGCCGCTCCTACCGCACCGCCCGAGAATTGGCCCTCCGCATCGCCGGCGGCACCCGCAGGCGGCCCGGAGAAGCGCCCAGGCGGAACGAGTTACACCGACGCCACCAGCCTGAAGCAGGGCGAGTGGCAGGACGAGATCACGCCGGGCCAGACGCTCTTCTACCGGGTGCCGGTGAACTGGGGACAGCAGATCTTCGCCAGCGCCGACCTCGGTACGAGCACGGTGGCCGACAGCGCCCAGAGCGTCAGCCAGGCCTTTGTGCTGTCCTTGCACAACCCGGCCCGCGGGTACGTGAACAACAAGGTCAGCGTGTACTACGACGGCAAGCAGAAGTCGGTCGCGCTGGATCCGCTGCCTCCGGTGGCGTACGCGAACCGGTACGACTCCGACAGCGCCACCAGTGCCATGCGCTTCGCCGGCTGGTACTACCTGTCGGTCACGCTCAATCCGGAGATCGCCGAGGAGTACGGCAAGAAGGCGATTCCGCTGACTCTGCGGGTGAACATCGAGGGCGAGGCGGAGCACGCCCCGGCGTACGCGGGGCCGGCCGGGGACTTCGAGGTCACCCAGGACGACCAGGAGGCGGCGGACAGCGGGAAGAGCGCTCCCGAGGCGGCGAAGAGCGACACGATGAAGCTGGTTGCTGCTGCGGGGATCGGCGCGGGGACCGTGCTGGTGCTGGGGCTCGGGGCGTGGACGCTGCTCGCGCGGCGGCGGACGGCTGCGGTGCCGGCGGCATCCGCTCAGTCGCCGGCTCAGGGGCAGACGCCCGGGCAGGCACCGGGGCAGGCGTCGATGTACGGGCAGACGCCGATGTACGGGCAGACGCCGGGGCAGGGTCAGGGACAGGCACCCGGCCAGGCGCCGGGGCAGTACGGGTCGCCCCCCGCCTGGTAGTTCAGGCCCGGTGGTTCAGGCCTGGGTCAGCGCCCAGATGCCGACCGCGAAACAGACCAGCGCAATGAACAGCACCGGGACCGCAACCTTCGGGGGCGGTCCCGGTCGCTTGTGGGCCGCCTGCGGAATTGGTGCGTGCGAGAGCGGAACCTGCGGGCTCTGAGCGGTGTATGCACGAGTAAGAGCTTGTTCGTACTGCACCGGGGCAGTCGGGGCGGTCTGCGCGGTCGGGGACTGCGCGGGATGTTCGAGCGCCGGAGTGTGAAGGGGGGAGGCGCTGTGCACCGGTACGGGTGTGGGCTTGGGGGTCGGCGTTGGTTCCGCGGCCGCAGGCGTGGGGGGAGGCGTGGACGGCTGTGCCGTGTACGGGAGTTGTGCGGGCGGCTGCTGGGGTGGCGGAGCCAGATGGAAGCTTCCCGTCTCCGACGGCGGGAGCGGCTGCTGCACGGGAGCCTGGGCGGACTGTTGTACGGGCGCCTGAGCGGCCTGCTGGCCTGCCTGGGGGGCCGTTGCGGGGCCGGTGGGGCCGAATCCGGCGGGAAGCGGCCCGATCTGGTCGAAGACCTCGACCGGTTCTTCGTCGGAGCCGGCGTCCGGAAGCATCTCGACGGCGGCCGTGAGCGCCTTGCGCGCTCCCGTGGCGGTACGGAACCTGACCTGCGGATCGGGCTGCAGCAGACCGGCCAGCACCTGCCACAGCGGCTCCGGGATGCCTTGGGGAGCGCCCGGGGTGCCGTTGTTGGCGAAGTGCTCGACCAGAGCCCTGGAGTCGGGCTTCTGGCCCTGGAGGAGATAGAGCGCGACCAGACCGACCGCGAAGAGATCGGCCGTGAAGTCCGGCTCGGCACCGAGCATCTGCTCGGGCGCGAAATAGCCGGGCGTGCCCACCACATAGTTGGTCTCGGTGAGGCGCGGCTCGCCCTTGCGCATGGAGATCCCGAAATCGGACAGCCGTAGATGCGGCCGCCCGGTTCCGGTCGCCTCGAGCAGAATGTTGGCCGGTTTGATGTCGCGGTGCACGACCCCCTCCGCATGCACCGCGGCCAGTCCGGACAGCAGCTGATCGAGCAGCGTGCAGACAAAACGGGGCGGCAGCGGTCCGTAGTCGCCGATGACGTGCGCCAACGATCCGCCGCTCACCAGATCCATGGTGAACAGCACCTTGTCGTCGTCCGCGGCCCAGCTGGCCGGGGCAAGGACATGCGGGTGATCGATCCGCAGGGCCTGCTCGCGGACGAAGCGCAGCAGCGTGTGCGCATCGCTCTGCTGCAGCACCTTGGCTGCCACATAGCGTCGGCGCCGGTGGTCCCAGGCACGCCAGACCGCGCCGACACCACCGCGTCCGATCGGGTCGATCAGTTCATACCGACCAGCGAAGACCTCACCCATTGCGCTGCGCCCGCTCCCCGTTCCCTAGTGAGGCCTTCCGCCTCGGTCAGCTCTGGTGCGACTCGTAGTGGGCGACCGCGTCGGCGGTGCGCCCTGCGCCGTACACCCGGAGGAACTCTGCCAGTTCCGGGTGGCTCGGTGCGAGGGAGTCCGCCGCATCGATGATGTCGCCCGCGGCCGCCACCGACCGCAGCAGCGACTGGATCTCGCGTACGACACGGCGCACAGTCGGCGCACCCGAGCTGCTGGTGCTCTGGCTGGTGCCGGTCAGAACGGAGCCGCCCTGAGACTTCTTGACCTCTTCCATCCGGTCGGTGGCCTCGACCGCGCTGACACTGCCGTCGGCGACCTGACTCGCCAAGTCCTGCAGCGCCTGGACCCGTTGGACCACCGCGGGGTTGCCGATCTTGGCGCGCTGGCCGCTCATCAGCTGGGAGAGCATCGGAGCCGAAAGACCGAGCACCGCCGCGAGCCGGGCCTGGTTCAGACCCAGATCATCGATGAGCCGGCGGAAGAGCGCCCCCAGCGGCTCTCCGTACCAGCTGCGCTGCAGCTCTCTGGCTCTTGCGGTCGTTTCCTGCTGAGCTGCGTCCATCGCGTCTCCCCATCGCTTCCCCAAGCGGGCTTCGCTGCTGCGAACCACGTCGAGCATCCTACGGAGAGTGGTCGCCGACCGGGAGTCCCAATCCTTTTGCAGAATCCCGGGGGTGACCCGGTACTCTGGTCTGCGGCGGTGGCCGAGGACGTTGTGCTCGGTCGTGCCCACCCATCCGGGGCCTTAGCTCAGTTGGTAGAGCGCTGTCTTTGCATGGCAGATGTCAGGGGTTCGACTCCCCTAGGCTCCACATCTTAAAAACCCCCTCTGACCTGCGGAAACGTAGATCGGTGGGGAGTTTTGCCCGATAGTGCAGACGAAGCGGTCCGCATCATGATCATGATGCGGACCGCTTCGCTGTGTTCGGTGGTCTTTGGGTGATGTCCGGTGGTGCTGTTGCCCGAGCCGACTTCCGTGCAGTGGCCGCCGGGCCTGGGACGGGGGCGGCACGGTGATCACCGGGCCTGCGTGACTGCGGACCGTGCGGCGTTGGCTCGCCCGTTCTGTCCAAGTCCACTTCTGGCCTGTCTCTTTGTGGACATCGCATTCCCGCGCCCCGCCCGCCCATTGGTGACAGTATTTGGGCCAATTGCAATTCGCCGCTGTCGACAGGCGGCCAATTGATGGGGGAAACGCATGTCAGGTCGTATTCACTTGGCCGCGATCGCGGCATTCACGAGTGTGCTGATCACAGGCGGTGGCGCTGCAGCCTCGGCCGCAGGTGGCGGCACCGTATGGGGCAGTGCGCGTCCGGTTTCCGGGGGTGTTGTCGCTGATACGGGATGGGACGTTCCTCTTCCGCATTCCGGCGGATTCACCGATGACACAGGGTGGGACTGAAACACCTGAGGTTTCGGCGTGAGTGATCCATCGGCCCGGGCGGGGGGAATTCCGGCCCGGGCCGTGTGACGGAAACTCCGAGAGGGGCAGGATGGCGGCCGAGTCACCACGGTCGGAGCGAACCGACGAGAAGTACGGGGGAATGGACCCCCGGGAAACGATGCGGGTCCTGCCCGGATTTCTGCAGCACCGGCTAACATTGTTCACTGGAAAACCAATTACTGGCCAGAAATCGCCTGGGTGGACTGCCAGCTACCACCTGATCGCCGCCGCGGGGGCGATGGCGGCCGGTGCTGCCCTCTCCGCCGCGGCCTGGACACTGGCGGGCTGGTGGCTGCTCCTGCTGCCGGCCGGCTGGGCCGTCACGCTGCACGGTATGCGCAATCTGCGCATGATGATCTTCCACCAGTGTTCGCACCGCAATATGTACCGCCGCCGTACCGCCGACCTTGTCATCGGCCGGGCCGTCTCCTCCGTGCTGGTGATCCAGAACTTCGAGCGCTACAGCCGCGAGCATGTGGCCGACCACCACGCCGCGCACCACATGACGCTCCGCGACCCCACCGTGCAGGCCTTCCTGATCAGCCTGGGCCTGACGCCGGGGATGACGCGGGAGGCGATGTGGCGGCGGGTGCTGGGCAGGATGTTCTCGCCGCTCTTCCACCTCCAGTTCGCGGTGGCACGGGCGCGGTCCTTCTGGACCGCCTCGGCGTCGGCCGAGAAGGCCACGGCGGGAGTGCTGTACGGAGGCCTGACCGTCGCCACCGCCGTCACGGGCACCTGGACCGCCTTCCTGGTCGTGTGGTGTGTGCCGCTGATTCCGCTGTTCCAGATGAGCAACATCCTGCGGCTCTGCGTGAAGCACACCTTCCCCCCGGTCGGCACCGAAGTGCGGCGTGGCCGGGAGTACTTCGCGAGCCTGACCAACGCCATATTCATCGGCGAGGCCGCACCGGCGCGGCAGGGGGCCGGCGCGTGGTGCCGGTGGACGGTGCGGATGCTTTTCGTGCACGCCCCTGCCCGCTACCTGGTGCTCACCGGTGACACCGTCGTGCACGACTACCACCACCGGTATCCGGCGAGCAGGGAATGGCACGACTACCTCTTCGCCCGGCAGCGCGACCTGGAGACGGGGCACCGCGGCTGGCCCGCGTACGAGCACGTCTGGGGGCTCGTTCCGGCCATCAACAGGGTCTTCGACTCGATCGCCGTGGCGGACCCGGAAGAGTACGACGCCGGGCGCATCGCCTCGGTGAGCAAGCGGGAACTCTTCGCCGCGTTCGACGACTGACGGGCCGGCATCAGCCATCAGGAACGGATCACCATGACGGAGCAGCCGGTGCACCAGCACGATCAGAACCAGGAGCGACGGTCGGTCATCCTCGGCGTCGCCGCCAGTGACGCGCACGCCGTGGCCAACCATCTCATCGCCCACTCCCTGCGCAGCATCGGCTTCCAGGTGATCAACCTGGGTACCTGCACCCCCGTGAGTGAGTTCGCGGCCGCCTGCGCCGAGCACCCGGAGGCCGAGGCGGTGATCATCGGCAGTCTCAACGGTCATGCCCAGGAGGATCTGCGGGACCTGCCGGCGGCCAAGAAGTCCGGCGCCATCGCCTGCCCGGTCGTGCTCGGCGGGAACCTCTCGGTGGGCAGCCACAAGGAGACCGCCGCGCTGGACAGGCTGTACGCGCTCGGGGTGGACCACATCCTCGACGACCCCTCCGAACTCCCCGACGTACTCGACCGGTTGCGCGACGAGCGAAGGTCTGCCGCCGACGCAGCCGCCCGGTCGCGCGCAGCGTCATGACCGACGGAGCGCGGCTGCCGCCCCTCGCGGAGTCGGTCGGCTACATCCGGTCGCTGGGCAAGGAGTCCGCAGCCGACGTACTGTCCCGGGCCCGGGAGTCCGGCCGCCTGGCGGTGCAGCCCCGCTGCGGGGTCGGCGGCCACGACGCCATGCGCGAGCTGCTGACGGAGCTGGCCGCGGAGGGCGCCCCCGATCTGCTCACCATCACCATCGACTCCCACACCCGGCTGGGCAACTTCGAGCGGGCTCGCAGGCTCGCCCATCTCAGCCCGCGCGAACTCAACGGCTATCCGCTGGTGGCACACGGCTGGCAGCGCGGCCGGGAGCTCAACGAGTCGGTGGCCCAGCCGCTGCAGATCCGGCACGGTTCCCCCGACGCGCGGCTGATGTTCGAGGTGGCGGTGGCCGCCGGCATCACCTCGTTCGAAGGCGGTGGCATCTCGTACAACCTGCCCTACTCCAAGGACGTCCCGCTCGCCGATTCGCTCGCCGCCTGGGATGTGGTGGACCGGCGCTGCGGCGATCTCGCGGAGCTCGGGGTCGTCGTCGACCGGGAGCTGTTCGGCACCCTCACCGCGGTGCTGGTGCCGCCCTCCGTCAGTCTCGCCATCAGCGTGCTCGAGGCGGTCTTCGCCGCGCGGGCCGGGGTGCGGTGCATCTCGATGGCGTACCCCCAGGGCGGACAGCTCGCCCAGGACGTCGCCGCGTTGCGGGCGATTCCGCTGCTGGCCGGGCGCTATCTGCCCGACGGCGTGGACGTCCACGCCGTACTCCATGAGTTCATGGGAGTTTTCCCCAAGGAGCGGGGCAACGCCGAGGACCTGATCCTCTACGGGGCGCTGGTCGCCAGGCTCGGGGGCGCGTCCAAACTGCTCACCAAGACCTACCAGGAGGCGTACGGCATCCCGGACGCCGCGGCGAACGCGGCAGGCATCCGGCTGGCCCAGCGCGCCAATTCTCCGCTGCTCGGCTTTGTCGCGCCGAACGAGGAGGAGACTGCCGAGGAACTGGGCTGGATCCTGGCGGAGGTGGCGGAGATTGTGGAGCCCGTCCTCGAACGGCCCGACACGACGGCCGCGGTGATCGAAGCCTTCGCCGACGGCCGGCTGGACATCCCCTTCAGCGCCAGCAAGCACGCCCGGTCCGAGGTGATTCCCCGACGGGACGCCTCGGGAGCGATCCGCTACCTCTCGGCCGGCCGGCTGCCGCTCTCCGGGAGCAGCCTGCGCCGCCATCGCGAGCAGCTGCGCGCCGGTCCGGGCACGGCGCCCGCGATCGGCTCGCTGCTGGCCGAACTCACCGGTGACATCAACTACTTTCCGCTGTTGTTCGGTGAGACTTCCGGGAATACCGGAGCGAAGCCGCGTGACAAGCCCTTGGGAGGACCCCATGAAAGCCGTCCGAGTACACCGGCCGGGAGGACCCGAGCAGCTCGTGCCCGAGGAGCCGGCGCCGCCCGTCCCTGAGCCCGGCCAGGTCCTGGTGCGCAACGACGCGGTGGGCGTCAACTTCATCGACGTGTACTACCGCGACGGCAGTTACCCCAGCGAACTCCCTTTCATCCCCGGGCAGGAGGCCGCCGGCACGGTCATGGAGACCGGCGAGGGTGTCACCGGCTTCGCGCCGGGCGACACCGTGGCGTACGCGACCCACCGCGGCGCCTACGCCCGGACCGCGGCGGTGCCCGCGGGCAAACTGGTTCCGGTGCCCGACGGGGTTGCGGCGCGCGATGCCGCCGCCGTGCTGCTGCAGGGCCTGGCCGCCCACTATCTGACCCATGACACCCACCCGGTCGGTGCGGGCGAGACGGTCGTGGTGCTGGCCGCCGCGGGCGGCCTCGGCCGACTGCTGGTGCAGCTGGCGGCGCACCGCGGTGCGACGGTGATCGCGGTGGTGTCCGGTGCGGAGAAGGAGAAAGCGGCCCTGGAGTCGGGAGCCCGGCACGCCCTGCGCTACGAGGGCTTCGGCGAGCGGGTGCGCGAGCTCACCGGTGGCGCGGGCGCGCAGGTCGTCTACGACTCCGTGGGCGCGGCCACGTTCGAGGACAGTCTGCGTGCGCTGGGGCGGCGCGGGATGCTCGTGCTGTGCGGGGCGTCCAGCGGGCCGGTACCCCCGCTCGACACGGGGCTGCTGCGCTCCGGCGGATCCCTGTATGTGACGCGGCCGACGCTCGGCGACCATGTGCCGGACAGCGACGCGCTGCGCGCCCGGGCGGCGCAGGTCTTCGCCCTGCTCGCGACGGGCGCGATCCGGCCGCTGGTCTCGCGGGAGCTGCCGCTGGAGCGGGCGGCGGAGGCACACCGTCTGCTGGAGGACCGCGCCACCATCGGGAAGCTGCTGTTGCTGCCATGAGCGCTGAGCGCGGAGGTCTGAGCACTGAGCACTGAGCGCAGAGGTCCGAGCGCAGAGGTCTCAGGTCTGAGCGCCGAGATCTGACCGCCGAGGTCTGAAGACACGTGTGGCCGCCGGTTTCGCCGGCGGCCACCCGCGCGTTTCGGGAGGAAGGCGGGTCCGGATCAGCTGGAGTCGGCAGCCTCGCCATCCATCTGCGGGCTGGGTTCCGGCTTGACCAGGCCCTGCGCTGCGGCCCGCACCCCGGCCTGGAAACGGCTGGTGGCGCCGAGTTCATCCATGATGCCCGCCATGTAGCGGCGGCAGGTGCGGGTCGCCATGCCCAGCTTGCGGGCGATGACGTCGTCCTTCAGCCCGGTCGCCATCAGCCGCAGTATGGACGTCTTGATCTCTTCCGAGGTACTGGTGTATTCGACATCGCGCGGGTCGTAGGGACTGGCGGAGAGCCACATCTTGTCGTGCATACGCCATAAATGGCCGACGGTGGTCTCATCCGTCACTATCGCGGCCCCCGGCGGGCGACCGCCCACCCGCTCCTGGGGAACGAAGGCCGTCGACCGGTCGAAGATGATCAATCGCTCGTAGATCTCCTCGGCCGTGCGCACCTCGGCCCCCAGGTCGGTGACCTTGCGGGTGTAGGTACGGGTGGCCAGGTTGGCGCGTGCGGTGTGCTGGTAGAGGATCCGCATGGTCACGCCCCGTTCCAGCATCGCCGTGTCACGGGCGACGGCCTCGTTGAGCGCCTCGGGACTGCGTCCACCACCGGGCTGAATGGTGAACGCCTCACTGGTGCAGCTGCGGGTGGCTGCGGCCAGTTCGCGTCGTACTTCCGCCGGGTCCTCGACCAGCCGCACGGTGGGTGCGGTCTGATGCAGTTGCCGGTACTTGACGTAGATCGGAGCGATCGACCGCATCTGCCGGTGGATCTGGGCGAGTTGCTCGCGGCGTTCGCTGATGCCGGCCTCCAGATGGGCGGAGAGTTCGGCTTCGGCCACCTCCGGGTTGGCGGGGACCGGCGGCTGGTCCGTGCCGGGGAAGATCAGCAGTCGCATCTGGGTCAGTACGGTACGTATGCGCGCGGCCTCGGCTGCATCGCACGAGAGTTGCTCGGCGATGTCGCTGTCGGTGAAGACGCCCCGCCGTACTGCGTGGTCGTACGCGGCTACACAGGAAGCGTCCAGTTTAGGAGCATTTTGCCGGTTTGATGTCGCCATATGCCCGTTCCGTCCGAGTCCACTAGTGGACTGGCCATCTTAGGACAGCGCTATACCGCCTGTATTCCTTTTGTCGTGGCCTCGCCGATGGCAGAGTTGTGCTCGGGCCCGCGGAATGTCGTCGAGTAATCCGGAATTGGAAGGAAGACGGCACAGGTATGCGCGAACTTGAGATATCAGACCGCCGAATAGCCGATGACACCGAGGCGTACGTCATCGCCGAGATCGGGCACAACCACGAAGGCAGCCTGGAGAAAGCGGAAGAGCTCTTCCGGCTGGCTGCAGCGGCCGGAGCGTCGGCAGCGAAACTTCAGAAGCGCGACAACAAGGTGTTGTTCACGCGCGAGATGTACAACCAGCCGTACACCGGCCGGAACAGCTACGGCGCCACTTATGGCGCACACCGTGAATTCCTGGAGTTCGGGCGCGACGAGTATCTGCACCTCGCCAAGCTGGCCCAGGAGCTGGGCATCGATTTCTTCTCGACCGCATTCGACATGCCGTCAGTGGATTTCCTGATGGAAATCGATCTCCCGGCGATCAAGATCGCCTCCGCGGACCTCACCAACACCCCCCTTCTCGCCTATGCCGCCAAGACCGGCAAGGCACTGGTCGTCTCCACCGGCGGTGGGACGATGGACGAGGTCAGGCGGGCCGTGGACACGATCCTGCCGATCAACGACCGGCTGGCGCTGCTCCAGTGCACCGCCGTCTACCCGGCCGGCGCCGAGGACCTGCATCTGTCGGTGATCGAGACCTACCGGCGGGAGTTCCCCGACGTGGTGGTCGGCTTCTCCGGCCACGATCTGGGCAACGAGGCGAGCTGCCTGGCGTACGCCGTCGGCGCCAGGGTGATCGAGAAGCACTTCACCCTCGACCAGACCCGTCCCGGCAGCGACCACCACTTCTCCCTCGACCCGCCACTGCTGGCCGATCTGACCGCGTCCCTGGAGCGCACGCGCCGGACGCTCGGTTCGCCGGAGAAGGTGTGCAGCGAGCGCGAGGCCCCGGCCGTGCGCAAAATGGGCAAGAAGCTCGTGGCGGTCCGCGATCTGCCGGCCGGCCACACGGTCACCGCCGAGGACGTCATCGCCAGGTCACCGGGCGACGGCATGAAGCCGTACCGGCTCGACGAGGTGCTGGGCCGCACGCTGCGCGAATCGCTGCCGGCCGACGGTGCCTTCGCGCCCGAACTGCTCGACAGAGCCGACACGGCCGCCGGCGTAGGACGGGCGGGCTGACGCCGTGCTGTCCGACCTGACCGGCAGGACCGCTGTGGTCGCCGGGGTGGGCGGCAAGCTCGGCAGGGTGTGGACCAAGGCGTTTCTGCAGGCGGGTTCCGATGTCTTCGGGTTCGACCGGGTCGAACCCGAAGAAGAGGTGCTCAAGGAGTTGACCGAGCACAGCCAGGAGGAGGGAGCCGGCCGGTTCGCCTTCCATTACGGGGACGTCACCGACCGGAGCAGCGTCCAGCGTGCCCTCGACGAGTGCCTTGCCCGGCACGGCCCGCCCAGCATCCTCGTCAACAACGCGGGCATCGACCAGCCGCCGTCCGCCGCATCGGGCAGCTGGCTCTTCGAGGACATCCCGGAGGAGCTCTCCAGCGCTGTTCTGGACGTCAACGCGGCGGGGGTGCTGCGCACCTGCCAGGTGTTCGGCACGGAAATGGCCCGGCGCGGGCGCGGCTCGGTGATCAACATCGGTTCGCTGTACGGAAGCGTGGCGCCGGACCCGCGCTTCTACGACCACATCGAGCTGGATCCGCCGTTCCTCAAGCCGCCCGCCTACGGCATGTCCAAGGCCGGAGTCGCCGCTCTGACCCGCTATCTGGCCACCTTCTGGGGGCCGTCCGGGGTCCGGGTCAACACGTTGTCGCCCGGCGGCGTACTGGGCGGGCAGGACCCGCAGTTCCGCGAGAAGTTCACCGCCCGCGTCCCACTGCGGCGGATGGCCACCGAGGACGACCTCGTCGGGCCACTGCTGTTCCTCGCCTCCGACATGAGCCGGTACGTCACCGGGACCGAACTCGTCGTCGACGGCGGGTTCGTGTGCTGGTGACCACCCACGACCAACGGAGTCAGCCATGACCACCACCCTGCACTGGGTGCCGGCGGCCGAGTTCGCCCGCGTACGGGAGGGGATCTCCGATCCGTACGACGGCTCGCGTGCTGTGAGCGCACTCAGCCGGATCAACACCCTCTACATGATCATGCGGGCCGGGTCCGGGCACCTGGGCTCCAGTTTCAGTGCCGCCGACATCGTCACGCACCTCCATCTCCACGAGATGCGGCGGCCGTTCGAGGACGACGGTGACGTCTACTTCTCCTCCAAGGGCCATGACGCACCCGGTCTGTACGCGGCGCTCATCGGCCTCGGCGCACTCGACGAGCATCTGGTGCACGGGCTGCGCCGGATCGACGGGCTGCCCGGACACCCCGATGTGCACACCCCGCACATGCCCTTCAACACCGGCTCTCTCGGTATGGGCATCTCCAAGGCCAAGGGCCTGATCCTCGCCGACCGGCTGCACGGCCGGGACCGACGCATCTATGTGCTGACCGGCGACGGCGAGCTCCAGGAGGGCCAGAACTGGGAGGCGCTCGCCGGAGCCGTACGACACGGGATGCGCGAACTCACCGTCGTCGTCGACCACAACAAGATCCAGTCCGACACCTGGGTGGCCGACGTCAGTGATCTCGGCGACCTGGAGGCGAAGTTCCGCTCCTTCGGCTGGGGGACGCTGCGCTGCGACGGCAATGACCCGCTCGAGCTGGAGGCCGTCTTCCGCAAGCGTGCGGAGAGCTTCCCCGACGGGCCGGCGGTGATCATCGCCGATACGGTCAAGGGCGCCGGCTGCGAGACGTTTGCCGCCACCACGTCCCTGCGGGACGGCGAGTGGATGTACCGCTTCCACAGCGGTGCACCCTCCGCCGAGGACCACCGTTCCGCGTACGCCCAACTCAGCGCCACAGCATCCGAGCTGCTGGACCGCCACGGCCTCGGGCCGCTGCGGGTCGAGACCGCGGTCCCCGGTCCCGTCCCGGCCGTCGAGGTGGCCGCGAAGCGGCTGCCGCAGGTGTACGGCGAGGCGTTGGTGGATCTGGCACGCCGGGACGCGCGGGTCGTCGCGCTCGACGCCGACCTGGTCCTCGACACCGGACTCATCCCCTTCTCCGAG
Source organism: Streptomyces sp. NPDC002730 (assembly GCF_042888805.1). Taxonomy (NCBI): domain Bacteria; kingdom Bacillati; phylum Actinomycetota; class Actinomycetes; order Kitasatosporales; family Streptomycetaceae; genus Streptomyces; species Streptomyces sp. NPDC002730. The sequence goes on along the minus strand of NZ_JBIAQG010000005.1, from coordinate 251,846 downwards.
GAATTCCCGGACCGCTTCTTCGAATTCGGGATCGCCGAGCAGGACATGGTGTCGGCGGCGGGCGGCCTCGCCGCGGGCGGGCAGCTGCCCTTCGTCCACTCCTTCTCCTGCTTCCTGCACTCGCGTCCCAACGAACAGATCTACAACAACGCGACCGAGGGCCGCAGGGTCGTCTACACCGGCTCCCTCGCCGGTCTGCTCCCGGCCGCACCCGGCCACTCCCACCAGGCGGTACGGGACATCAGCGCCCTCGGCGCCGTACCGGACCTGCTGGTCCTGGAGCCGGCCAACGCGGCCGGGGTCCGGGCCGCGGTCGAGTTCTGCGCCACCGCCGAGGAGAGCGTCTACCTCCGGCTGGTCAGCGCGCCCGTACGCAGCGAGGTGGACGCACTGCCCGCGGCGCCGCTTCGGGCAGGCCACGGCCGGGTGGTACGGGAGGGCGGGCGCACCGTCGCCGTCGGCTCGGGGCCTGTCGTCCTCGCGCAGCTGCTGTACGCGGCCGAACTGCTGACCGCCGACGGCATCGAGCTGACGGTGGTCGAGCTCCCCTGGCTCAACCGGGTCGACCCAGAGTGGCTCGCCGAACTGGCCTCCGGAGCCGACACGTTGACCGTCGTCGAGAACCACTACGCGCAGGGCGGGCAGGCAGACACGCTCGCCCGCGCCCTGCTGGAGCTGGGCCTGGCCGCGACTCCCCGCTTCCACGGGATCGGCCTCACCGAGGTTCCCCGCTGCGGCACCGAGGCGGAGGCACTCGCCGCGCACGGCCTGGACGCCGCGGCGCTCGCCGCCGCACTCCGTAACGACACCCGCTGACACCCGCTGACACCGGCTGACACCCGCTGAGACGCGCCGATCGCCGAAATCCGCGCTGAACAGGAGTACGTACTGATGGAAACCGTCTACAACGACCTCGTACGGCCGCCCCAGGAGATCGTGGACGCCTTCCGCGCGGTCCTGGACGAGTACAGCCCCAGCTGCCTCGTGACCGACGCCCGCCGCCGCGTCGGCGCGATCGGCGGCTTCCAAACCGTGCGCCACGAGCACAAGGTCGTCGGCCCCGCCCTCACCGTGAACCTCTCCATCGACGACCTCGTCGACTGCATGCCGGTGCTCGCCCGCGCCCAGCCCGGCGACATCGTCGTCGTCGCCTGCCACGGCACCCCGCTCACCGCCATGTGGGGCGGGCTGATGTCCACCCTCTCCCTGAAGGCCGGGATCGGCGCGGGCATCGTCGACGGCGCCGTGCGTGACGTCGACGAGATCCGCGACCTGGACTTCCCGCTCTGGTACCGCTCCACCGTTCCGCGGCCCTCGCCGACCGCCGTGCACGACCGCACCGAGCCGGTCCAGGTCAACGTCCCCGTCGTGGTCGGCGGCCAGGTCATCAACCCCGGCGACATCCTTGTCGCGGACGAGAACGGCATCGCCGTCGTCCCGCCCGCGCTCGCCGAGGACGTACTGGAGGGCACCCGCCTCAACATCGGCAAGGAGCGCACCATCCGGGAGAAGATCTCCTCCGGTGCGACCGTGCTGGAGCTGCTCGAAGAGTTCGGTCACCTGTGATGGGTGCCCCCACGCGGCTGTATCTGACCGGGGCGGACGGCATGCTGGGCACCGCCCTGGCCGCCGCCCTGGCCGCCGACCCGGTGACCGGCGGCTGGGACGTGCACGGCGTCTCGGTCAAGGACTTCGACATCGCGGACGCGGCCGCGGTCGGCCGCTCCATCGGGGAGTTCCGTCCCGATGTCGTCGTCCACACCGCCGCGCACGCCGTGGTCGACGACTGCGAGCGGGATCCCGCGCTGGCGCTGCGCGTCAACATCGCGGGCGTGCGCAACGTGGCCGACGCGTGCTGGCGCACCGGCAGCCGGCTGGTCCACATCTCCAGCGACTACGTCTTCGACGGGGCCGCCCCGCCGGACGGCGGCTACCGGGAGACCGACCTGCCCAGCCCGCTGAGTGTGTACGGGCTGACCAAGCTGGCCGGCGAGCGCATCTGCGGCCTGCTGGGCGACCGGGCGCTGTCCGTACGCACCTCCTGGCTGTTCGGCGGGGCGGACGAGCGGGTGGACGTGGTGCTGGCCGCACTGCGGCTGGCCGCCGCCGGTGAGCCGGCCGCCCTGGTCGCGGACCAGTACAGCCTGCCGACGTACACCGGGGACCTGGCCCGGGCGCTGGTGTTCCTGCTCACCCGCCCCGAGCCGGTGGCCGGCACCGTCCATGTCGCCAACGCGGGTACGGCCAGCTGGTACGACGTCGGGCTGGCAATGCGTGAACTGCGCCCCGACATGCCCGAGCCGAAGCCGCTGACCATGGCGGAATGCGGCTTCGTCGGCGGCCGGCCGCGCGACTCGTCGCTGTCCACCGAACGGCTGGCCGCCCTGGGGCTGACCCTGCCGCACTGGCGGGACGCCCTGGAACGGTTCTGCGCCCGGCACTGACCCCGAGTTCGAGCAGATCAGTCCGAGCAGACCAGAGTCCGAGCAGACCAGAGTCCGAGCAGACCAGAGTCCGAGGAGAGGAATACGGTGCAGCGATCCACCTGGCGCACCTGGTCCGGCACGGTCGGCTGCGCTCCCGCGCAGCTCGTCCGCCCCACCGGCGAGGACGAGATCGTCCAGGCGGTACGGGCCGCCGCAGGCAGCGGACTGACCGTGCGGGCGGCCGGTACCGGCCATTCGTTCAACCGCCTGGCGACCACGCCCGGCGTGCTGCTCGACCTCACCTCGTACTCCGGGGTCGTCGCCGTGGACCGCGCGGCCGGGGAGGTCACGGTCCGCGCCGGCACCCCGATCGGCGTCCTCTGCAGGGAACTCGACCGCCAGGGACTGGCGCTGGAGAACATCGGCACTCTCGCCGAGCAGACCGTCGCGGGCGCCCTGTCCACCGGCAACCACGGCACCGGACTGGCCCATCCGCCGCTGTCCGGCCAGGTCACCCGGGTCCGGCTGGTCACCGCCGACGGCGTCGCCCGGGACGTCGGCCCGGGTGACGACCCCGACCTGTGGGGGAGCGTACGGACCGCGCTGGGCACCCTCGGCGTACTCACCACCGTCACACTGCGCTGCGTGCCCGCGTTCAACCTCCGGCTGCGGCTGCACTCCGAGCCGCTGGACGCGCTGCTCGAGCGCTTCACGCAGTGGGCGGGGCAGAGCGAGCACCCCAGCCTCAACTGGCTGCCCTGGACCGACCGGGTGAGCGTGCGTTCCATCGACCGCACCGACGAACCGGCCACCCCCCGGGCCCCGTTGCGCCGTTATGCGTCCACCCTCGACGAGGTGCGCTGCGGGATCACCGGCCAGGCCGGCCGGGTCGGCGGCTCGGGCACGGTGCCCTGGCTCACCAGTCGCGTCGGCGGCCTGTGGCCCGACTCCCCGTACATCGACACCAGCCACCGGGTCTTCACCTTCCCGCAGCCGGTGCGGTTCCTCGCCATGGAGCACGCGCTGCCGCTGGAGCGCACCGCCGACGCGCTGCGTGCCCTGCGGCCCGTGCTGCGCAGGCTGGGCGCGTACTCCCCGTACTCGGTACTGGTACGGGTCAGTGCGGGCGACGACCTGCCGCTCAGCCTCGCGTACGGACGCGACACCGGCTATATCAACGTCACCGTGCCGCGGACCGCGGGCCAGATCGAGATTCTGCGCGCCGCCGAGCATGTGCTGCGCGAGTACGGGGCCCGCCCGCACTGGGGCAAGGCGCACACGGCGACCGCCGAGGTGCTCGCGCCGCGCTATCCGCGCTGGAAGGACTTCCAGCGGATACGGACGCTGCTCGACCCGGCCGGGGTGTTCTCCAACGAGTACGCGGACAAGGTCCTCGGCCCGGTGCCAGCCACCGCACGCGACAGGGCACCCGCAGGGGCGGCCCAGTGACGGCGGCCGCGGCACCCGGCGCCGTACTCCTCGACTTCGACGGCCTGATCTGCGACACCGAGAGCGCGGGACACCGCGCCTGGCGGGAGATCTACGCCGAGTGCGGCCTGGAGTTCCCGGACGGGCTGTGGCGTTCCATGGTGGGCCGCGCCGACGGCGAACGGCTCGCCGCCGGCCATCTCGCGGACCTGATCGGCGGCGGGGACACGCCTGCCCTGGTGGCCCGCAGGAAGCAGCGCAAGCTGGACCTGTGCCGGAGCGAGCCGCTGCGGCCGGGGGTACGCGAGCTGCTCGACGCCGCCCGGGACGGCGGGGTGCCGGCCGTCGTGGTCTCCAGCGCGCCGCATGCCTGGGTGGCTCCGCATCTGGACCGGCTCGGAGTGCGGGACCGCTTCGCGTTCCTGGTGACGGGCGATCTGACGGACCGCCACAAGCCGCACCCGGACCTGTACGAACTGGCGTTGAGCCGCCTCGGCTGCCCGCCCGCCCGGGCCGAGGCATTCGAGGACTCGGCGATCGGGGTACGTGCCGCCCGCGCCGCCGGAGTGCGCTGTGTCGCCGTGCCCAACGCGGTCGGCGATCCGGCGGAACTCGTCCATGCCGACGCCGTACTGCCCTCGCTGAGCGACTACGACCTGAACGACTACGACCCGAGCCACTACGAGCCGAGCCACTACGACGTGACCGGCCTCGACCCGACCCGTTACGACCCGACCCGTTACGACCCGCAGGCGGACGGCGTCCGCACCGAAGGGACACCCGCCGTATGACCACCGCAGCCGCACTGGAGGCCCTGGCCAGCCCGGACGCCTCGAACCCCGAGTGGATCTGGCGCTCCGGCGAGCTCGTGCCCTGGGAGCAGGCCGCAGTCCATGTCAACGCGGTCGGCCATGCCTCGGTCGCCGCCGTCTTCGAAGGCATCAAGGCCTACCTCGCCGCCGACGGGCAGCGGCTGCTGGTCTTCCGGCTCGACGACCATCTGCGCCGGCTCGCCGACTCCGCCCGGCTCTGCCGCCTCTCCCTGCCGTACTCCGCGGCGGAACTGCACCGGGCCGTCGTGGAACTGCTCACCGTCAACGGCTACCGGCAGGACGCCTATCTGCGGCCCTGGGCCTTCCCCGGCGGCATCATCAGGGAGCAGATGGTCCCTGCCGACGCGGTCTGCGAAGTGATCGTCGACTCCTGGCCGTTCCGCAGCGCCCTGGACACCGAGCGCGGCTGCCGCGCCGCCGTCAGCTCCTGGCTGCGGGTCGGCGAGTCCTCGATGCCACCGCGCGCCAAGGCGTTCTCGAACTACCACAACGGCCGGCTCGCGATGATGGAGGCCAGGGAGAACGGCCACGACTGGCCGGTCATGCTCAACGAGCGGCACAAGGTCAGCGAAGGCGCGGGCGCCTGCCTCGCCCTCGTACGCGACGGAGTCGTCGCCACCCCCTCACTCAGCAGCGGCGTCCTGCCGGGCATCACCCGGGACACCGCGCTCGTCCTGCTGCGCGGTCTCGGCCTGCCGGTCGAGGAGCGCGAGGTGGACCGCAGCGAGCTGTATCTCGCCGACGAGATCTTCTTCATGGGGACGGCGTGGGAGATCCTGCCCGTCACCACCATCGACGGGCTGACGGTCTCCGACGGCACGCCCGGCCCGGTGACCCGCAGGCTCTCCCAGGCGTACGGCCGGCTGATGCGCGGCGAGGACGACCGTTTCGCCGAGTGGATCACGGAGGTTCCGCTGTCGTGAAGGCCGTGCTGGTACGGGAGTTCGGCGCGCCCGAGGTGTTGCGCGCCGAGGAGGTGGCAGACCCGCGTCCGGCCGCCGGGGAGCTGCTGGTCGCGGTCGAGGCGGCCGGCGTCAACTTCATCGACGTCTACCGGCGGTCGGGCGCCTACCCCGGTCCACTGCCGTTCATCCCGGGCGCCGAAGCGGCGGGCGTCGTCATCGCACTCGGACCGGAGACGGACGAAGCTGCCTGTCGCCACCGGGTCGGCGACCGGGTCGCGTGGGCCAACCAGCCCGGCGGCTACGCCGAACGCGCAGTGATCCCCGCCCACCGGGCCGTGCCCGTCCCGGACGGCCTCACCTGCCGCTCCGCGGCCGCGGTGCTGCTGCAGGGCATGACCGCCCACTACCTGACGCACGACACCTACCCCGTGCGCCCCGGCGACACCGTGCTCGTGCACGCGGCCGCAGGCGGGATGGGGCTGCTGCTCACCCAGCTGGCACGGCTGCGCGGCGGCCGGGTGATCGGCACCGTCTCCACCGCCGAGAAGGAGAAGGCCGCCCGCGCGGCCGGCGCCTGGCAGGTCCTGCGGCACGGCCAGGACGACATCGCCGCGGCCGTACGGGAGCTGACGGACGGAGAGGGGGTCGCCGCGGTGTACGACGGGGTGGGCGCCCCCACCTTCGACGCGAGTCTGGACTCACTGCGGCCCCGCGGCACCCTGGCGGTCTTCGGCCAGGCCGGCGGCCGGGTGCCGCCGGTGGACCTGCAGCGGCTCAACGCCGCGGGCTCGGTGTTCGTCACACGGCCGAATCTCGACCACCACATTGCCACTGCTGGTGAACTGGCTCACCGGGCCGCCGATGTCTTCGGACTCGTCGCCGGCGGCCGGATCGACCTACACATCGGCGGCAGTTTCCCGCTGGAGCGGGCCGGGGAGGCCCACAGGGCCCTGGAGAGCCGCGCCTCCACCGGGAAGCTGCTCCTCACCACCAGCACCACGAACGGAGACACACCATGAGCGACCAGCCGGCCACCTTCGCCCTCGGCGGCGACCTCCCTGTCCACCGCCTCGGCTTCGGCGCCATGCGGCTCACCGGCGACGGCAACTGGGGCCTGCCCGACGATCCCGAGGGCGCGCTCAAGGTCGCCCGCCGGGCGGTCGAACTGGGTGTCGAGTTCATCGACACCGCCGACGCCTACGGCCCGGCAACCAACGAGATGCAGCTCGCCGAGGCTCTCCACCCCTACCAGGACGGCCTGGTCATCGCCACCAAGGCGGGCCAGAGCCGGCCGTCCCGGCGCGAGTGGAAGCCGCTCGGCCGTCCCGAATACCTGCGCCAGCAGTGCGAGTTGAGCCTGCGGTGGCTGCGTGTGGAGCGCATCGACCTCTTCCAGCTGCACCGGATCGACCCGCAGGTGCCGGCCGCCGACCAGTTCGCCGCCCTCGCCCAGCTCCAGAAGGAGGGCAAGGTCCGCCACCTCGGCCTCTCCGAGGTCACCGTCGAGCAGATCGAGGAGGCAAAGGCCTACTTCGACGTGGTCAGCGTGCAGAACATGTTCAACCTGACCGACCGTTCGCACGAGGCCGTACTCGACTACTGCACCCGGGAGAACATCGCCTTCATCCCGTGGCTGCCCATCGCACGCGGCGAGCACGCCGCCCCCGGCAGCCCGGTTGCCGGTATCGCCCGGGAGCTCGGCGCCACCCCCGCCCAGGTGGCGCTCGCCTGGCTGCTGCGCCGCTCGCCCGTGGTGATCCCGATCCCGGGCACCTCCTCCATCGCCCACCTGGAGGAGAACATGCGCGCCGCCGAGATCGAGCTCACCGACGACCAGTTCGCGCGCCTGTCCCAGCTGACCTGACCGGAAGGCAGAAGACCACCGCCATGAGCATCCTCGTACTCCACAAGAAGAACCTCAGCCGCCGCCGCCATCTGGCCAGGGCCCAGCAGTATGCCCACGAGCACGGTGAGCGTCTGCTGCTGGTGATGAAGGACCCCGAGTGGGAGGCGGAGTACGTCGACCGGGTCGTCATCGCCGACACCAGCAGCATCGACGAGACGCTGGCGGCGGTGAAGGCCCTCGCGGCCGAGGAGAGCGAGGCGTTCTCCGCGGTGGTCACCTTCGCCGAGGCGCCCGTGCCCTCGGCCGCCCGGGTGGCGGCCGAGTTCGGGCTGGTCTCGGTGAGCGAGCAGACCGCGCGGCTGGCCCGCGACAAATGGGTCATGCGCGAGGCGTTCGCGGCCGGCGGCGTACCGCAGCCCCGCTACGGCATCGCGCACTCTCTCGACGAGGCCCGCGAGATCGCCCGCCACACCGGCTTCCCGCTGGTGATGAAGCCAGTGCTGGGCACCGGCAGCATGTTCGTACGCAGCGTCGACAACCAGGACGAGCTCGCCGAGCACTTCGAGTTCTTCCTCAAGGGCGCCTGGGACGGCTTCACCTACGACCCGCTGCACAGCGCCGCGCACCAGGAGTACGAAGGCGGGCTGCTGCTGGAGGAGTTCGTGCCCGGCGCCGAGATATGCGTCGAGTCGCTCGTCCACGACGGCACCACCCGCACCCTCGCCATCCACGACAAGCCGCTGCCCACCGGGCCCACCTTCGAAGAGGTGTACGCCTGCACCCCGACCCGGCTCCCGGAAGCGACAGTGCGGGCGGTCGAGGAGGCCACCGTGGCCGTACACCGCGCGCTGGGCATCACCACCGGCGCCACCCATGTGGAGTTCCGGCTGCGCGGTGACGCCGAACCGGTCGTGCTGGAGGCCGCGGCCCGGATGGGCGGCGGCCCCATCTACCGGTCCGTCCTGCTCTCCACCGGCGTCGACATGGTCGAGGCGGTGCTGGACCTCGCGAGCGGGCGGGCGCCGCGCATCGAGCCCAAGGAGCGGGCCACCCCGGTCGGCTTCTGGAACATCTTCCCCGACAGGGCAGGCACGTTCACCGGTGCCGTCGGTCTCGACGAGGTGAGTGCCGACCCGCGCGTCGACGAAGTGCAGATCTACAAGACGCCGGGCGACCAGCTGCTCGTACCGCCGCAGACCTTCCAGGGCCACGGCCACCTCATCTTCACCGTGGACACCGAGGACGAACTCGACCCGGCCTTCCGGGAGATGACCACCACTCTTCGACTGGAGACCGAATGACCAGCCCCACCAGCACCAGGCGCCGTATCGCCGTCGTCGGCGGGCACTCCCACTCGGTGATGTCGGCGAAGGACCTCGGCCTCGACGTGGTGCTGGTCCATATGCCCGGCATGTACGAGGAGATGCTGCAGGACCACTGCGAGCGCATTGTCCACGCCGACCTGTCCGACGCCGGCGCGCTGCTGGACGTACTGCGCCCGCTGCACGAGGAGCGCCCCTTCGAGCGGGTGCTCACCACCAGCGAGGCCGGGGCCGTCCCCACCGCCGTCGTCGTCGAGGAACTCGGCCTGCCGGGCAACAGCGTGGCCGCGGTACGCGCCCTGTACGACAAGGTGCTCACCCGCGAGGCGCTCGCCCGGGCCGGCGTCAGCCCGGTCCGGTACCAGGTCGTCGAGAGCGCGGAGTCCCTCACCGCGTTCCTGGACACCATCGGCGGCCGGATCGTCGTCAAGCCCGTCGACGGCACCGCCAGCGCCGATGTGCACATCCTGGACGACAAGGAGGCGGCGACGGCTGCCTGGGACGCGCTCAGCGCCGCCGGCTACCCCAGGGCGCTCGCCGAGGAGTTCCTTGACGGCCCGGTCATCAGCGTCGAGGCGTTCTCCTTCGGCGGCCGCCATCTGCCGGTCGCCCTGATGACCTCGGTGCTGGACGAGTACCTGGTGGAAATGGAGCACTCCATCCCCGGGGCGTACGGCGCCGAGTGGACCGGTGAGCTGCACGCACAGACCGTCGCCCTGCTCAACGAGGTCGGCCTCCAGGAAGGCCCCACCCACACCGAGTTCATCCTCACCCCGGACGGCCCGCGCATGCTGGAGTCCCACAGCCGCATGGGCGGCGGCGGCACCCCCTCCATCCTGCGGCGCGCCTACGGACTGGACTTCTCCCGGATGTTCCTGTCCGTCCCGCTCTCCATCGAGGAACTGCCCGAGCACGCGCCCCGGGCGGTGGGCGCCGGCCACATCCGCTTCTTCGCGCCCGAGCCCGGCGTGATCACCGGCTTCGACGGAATCGAGCGGCTGACGGAGTCCGGCATCGAGGTGCGGCAGGCGCCGGTCGGTACGAAGCTGCCCGGAGTGCCGGGGCTGGTGGAGCTCTCCGGCGCCGACACAGGGGTCCTGCTGCAGATGAACGTGGGCGACACCGTGCCCGCGATCCGGGCCGGCTGGGACCGGGCCATGGGATACGTCATCGCCACCGGCAAGGACACGCCGGACGCCGCGCGCCGCTGCGCCGAGGTCGACGAGATCCTCCGCTTCCACACCGCCCCGGCCGCGGACGGAGCGCGGGACGCCTGATGACGACACCGAGGAAGACCGGCAGCGACGACGCGGCGACCGCCGACAGCACGGACGCGGCGACCGCCGACAGCGCGGACGCGGAAGCCCCCGACAGCACGGAGACCGTCCCGCTCCTGCGCGACCACGACTTCCGGATGCTGTTCGCGGCGGCCGTGGTCAGCAAGGTCGGCACGCACATCGGCTACATCGCCCTGCCCCTCGTGGCCATCGAGGCACTCGACGCGTCACCGGGTCAGGTCGGCCTGCTGGGCATGCTGTCCACCGTCGCCTTCCTCCTCATCGGGCTGCCGGCCGGGGCCTGGGTGGACCGGATGCGCTACCGCCGGGTCATGATCGTCACCGACCTGGCGCGTACCGCGCTGCTCGCCTCCGTGCCCGCCGCCGCCTGGCTGGACCTGCTCACCATCGAGCAGCTCTACGCGGTGGTGCTGCTGTCCGGCTGCGCCACCGTCTTCTTCGACGTCGGGGCCCAGAGCTATCTCCCCCACCTCGTCGGCCGGGACCGGCTGGTCCAGGCGAACGCGCAGCTGGGCGCCTGGGACGCGGCACTCCAGGTGGGCGGCAGGGGCGGCGGCGGCTTCCTGGTGGGGGCCCTCACCGCGCCGGTCGCGGTGCTCGCCAACGCGTTCGGCTTCCTGTGGTCCGCGCTCTGCCTGACCCGGATCCGCAAGCGGCAGGACAAGCCGTCCCACGTACGGAAGAACCTCGCCTCGGAGATCGGGGAAGGTGTCCGGTTCGTCTTCGGCCATGTCGTACTGCGGCCGGTCGCACTGGCCGGGGCCTGCACCAATCTCTCCGTCTTCGCCATCACCACGATGATCCCGGTGCTGTTCCGCGACGAACTGGGCCTCTCGGTGTGGACCGTCGGCCTCTTTCTCTCCGTCGGCGGCGTCGGCGTCTTCCTGGGCGCGCTCGCGGCCCGCCGGGTGGGAGAGCGCCTCGGCGCCGGCCGGGCGCCCTGGATCCTCGGTCTTTCCACCGCCCCCTTCGCGCTGGCCGTACCGCTGGTGGTGGACCGTGGCGCGTGGCTCTGGCTCACGGCCGGCTGCTGGCTGCTGGTCACGATCCGCATGGGCGTCGACAACGTGCTGATGGTCAGCTTCCGCCAGCGCGTCACCCCGGACGCACTGCTGGGCCGGATGAACGCCACCATGCGCTTCCTGTTCACCGGGGCGCTGGCGATCGGCGCGGCGCTCGCCGCGCTCATCGGCGAGTACGTCTCCGTACGTGCCGCCCTGGGGACCGGGGCCGTGGGCCTGGCCGTTGCCTGGCTGCCGGTGTTCCTCTCCCCGCTGCGCACGATGCGCGAACTGCCCTCCGAATAGACCGCACCGCACCGCACGGCACCGCACCGCACGGCACCGCACAAACCGCACTCCACCCAGACCGCCCAAGCCCGAAGGGGGGACGTGTCATGTCCGAGCGCGTCACCGAGACCTACAACCAGCAGTGCCTGAACGGGAAGACCGGGCTGCTCCACGCGATGGCCCGCGCCGAGTTCCCGCCGCTGTTCCACGAGTCCTGCGGCCACCGGCTGCTGCCCCGGCCGTTCTTCATCGACGAGCCGCAGATGCGCGGCTTCGCCGCCGACATACGGTCGGTCTTCGACCTCCTCACCCAGCTGCCCGACCGCCTCTTCGGCGGCGACCTCGACGCGTACTGCAAGGCGCTTGGAATACCGGAGCGGCAGGCCGCCCTGATGTGCCGCTTCGCGGGCGGCGAGCCCGTCCCGTACGGCCGCGCCGACATCTACCACGACGGCACCTCCTTCAAGCTGCTGGAGTTCAACGTCGGCAGCGAGCTCGGCGGAGCCGACCGGGCAGAGATCCAGCGGGCCCTCCTCGACGTCCCGGACTTCCGGGACTTCGCCGAGGAACAGCGGCTGACCTACGTACACACCGGCGAGCGGATCGCCGCCGCCCTGCGCACCGCCGCAGCCCCGCTGACCGGCGGGGCGGACCCCGTCGTCGCGCTCGTCGAAGGGGACGGCGGCCTCGCCCCGTACCTGCATCTGGTCCGCTCCTTCCAGGAGATGATGCAGCGCCTGGGGATCGACCTGCGGGTCGGCGAGGTCAGCCAGATCCGTGAGCAGGACGGCCGACTGCTGCTCGACGGCACCCCCGTCGATGTGGTGCTGCGCTACTTCTCCGCGGCCCAGACCGTCCGGACCCCCGGCGGCGAGGAGGCGATCGAGCCGATCCTGCGCGCCCACGAGGAGGGCCGGGTGGTGCTGTTCACCACCTTCCAGAGCTCTCTGTACGCCAACAAGGGCTGCCTCGCGCTGCTGTCCGACGAACGCGGCCGGGAGGCGTTCACCGCCGCGGAGCAGGACCTGGTCGACCGGGTGCTGCCCTGGACCCGGGAGCTGACCCCCACGCTGGTCGAGCACTGCCGCGAGCACCGGGAGCAGCTGATCGTCAAACCCCGTGCGGACTTCGCCGGCTCCGGCATTCATGTCGGCTGGGAGCTCACCGACCTCGAATGGCGCCAGGTGCTCGACGAGACCGCGGGCCGCGGCTTCATCGCCCAGGAGCGGGTGGTGCCGCGGCGCGAGCCCGTGGTCTCCCCCGAGACCGGCCGCACCGAGGACTGGATGGCCGCCTGGGACGTGTTTCTGACTCCCGACGGATACGCGGGCTCACACATCCGCGCCCTGCCGTACGGAGAGGGAGCCGTGGTGGGGATGGGAGCCAACCCCGCCTGCCGGACCAGCGGCCCGTTCCTCGTGCCGGCGTGATCCCGTTCGTCCTCGGCCGCCTGCGCGTCCCGCGTGCCCTTGCGTACCGCCGGGTCCATACATCACCCATGCCGCCACGCAACTCCGGACGCGGCCGGCTCCGGTCACCGCCGGGCTCGGCTCAACCGCACCTTGCCATTTCATAGGGCCGTCATTGGACCGTCCGAGTGGTGTTCATCCGAAGAACTGCACAGCGGTGGCGTCGCTCCCTCACTTCTCGAGATGCGTACACATCATGAGAAAGGTATGTAGATCGCTCAACCCGAAAGTGAGGGGTCATGGCCGCCTTCAAGGTCAAGAATCTGTGGACCGCATTCATTGCCGCGTTCTTTGCGCTGCTTGCCTCGATGGGGCTGACCACCGCGGCCACCGCCGCGCAGCGGGCCGCCCTGCAGACGCCGGACCAGCCGGCCCTGCCGAGCCTGCCGAAGCAGGTGCGCGCGCAAGCCCTTCGGGCGACATTGCCGGCGCCGAATACGCGATGGAGCCCCACGGCACGCGACAGGTCGCTGCCGCCCACGATCAAGCAGCGTATTCGCGCCGAAGCCCATGGCTCCTCGCCCGCCACACGGCATCTGCAAGCGATCGACGCCGACAGTGCCTACGGCTCACTGAACTTCGCCCCCGCACCACGGTCCGCATCCGCCCCCGCACCACGGTGCGCATCCGCCCCCGCATCCGGGTCCGTCCCCGCCCCCGTCGCGGAACCGGCGCTCGCCGCGGCATGAGGCGCCGGGAGCACTCACGTCTCCCGGCGCCACAGATCACAAGGGCGCTACCCGGTCAGCGGCGATCGTCGGGATCCGAACCCTCCGCCTCATCCTGCTTCGCCTGCACCTCAGGGTCGAGATCATCCTGCCCACTGCCGTCGACGGACGCCAGCGGGGCGCGGTCGGAGACCTCCGTGGCAGCGGGCGGTTCCACCAGCCAATCGGGATTGGCCTGCTTGTCCCACCACTTCCAAGCGGCGAAAGCTCCACCGACCACCGCGCCGATGATGGCGACACCCTTGGCGAGGCGTCCGGCCTTGGACCGCCGTTCGTGCTTCCTCACCAGTTTCTGAATCTCCTTGGCCGTCACCTGTCCGCGCAGTGCGGCCAGCGCGGCAGCCGAGCGGGCCGCAGCCTCTTCTCGTACCGGCTGAGCGACCGCCACCGCGTGCTCGACACGCGGAACGGTGTAGTCCGCCGCCTGACGAGCAGCCTTCCGGGCCCTGGTCGCGGCTCGGTGCGCGGCCTTGTCCACTTTCGGTGGGACATGCGGCGCGACACGTACGTAGTACTGAACACGGGCCTGATCAGCGGCCTTCGAGACTTTGGGCGCAAGCCGCGCGCCGGCCTCGTGCGCATAATGCGCGGCGTGCTCCTTGGCCGTCCCGGCGTAGGGCGCCACCACTTCCGCGGCGTGCTGCACGCTCTCCTTCGCCGTACCGGTCGCGGCGCGCACGCTGTCCATGCGGGTCACGGGATCCTCCTCATCGGTGGCGTTCTGGGGTCTGGGGTTTATCCCCAGTTCGGCACAGTTTCGCCTTTCCACCCGTTTGAAAATCATGCCTGTTGAGTGCCGCCCCGGCATGTGGGGCGGGCATCCGGGTCATGTCGGGAGCTTGTGGACGACAATGCCACGGTTCGCCTCACAACGCGCCGCTCCGGCGGCGACTCGGCGGCTTTTATCCGTAGGCGTCTCTCGCGTGCGAGGATCGTTGGACGTCAGAGAAGACTTACGGAAGGCAGATCGTGGCCGAGCAGCTGTACGCCACCTTGAAGACCAACCAAGGCGACATCGAGATCCGGCTTCTGCCGAACCACGCGCCCAAGACGGTCAAGAACTTTGTCGAACTCGCCCAGGGCGAGCGTGAGTGGACCCACCCGGCGACCGGCAAGAAGTCCACGGACAAGCTGTACGACGGTACGGTCTTCCACCGCGTGATCAGCGGCTTCATGATCCAGGGCGGTGACCCGCTGGGCAACGGCACCGGCGGCCCCGGCTACGAGTTCCAGGACGAGTTCCACCCCGACCTCGCCTTCGACAAGCCGTACCTGCTCGCCATGGCCAACGCCGGCCCGGCCACCAACGGCTCGCAGTTCTTCATCACCGTGTCGCCCACCGCCTGGCTGACCCGCAAGCACACCATCTTCGGTGAGGTCAGCAACGACGCGGGCAAGAAGGTCGTGGACGCCATCGTCGGCGCCCAGACCAACCCGCGCACCGACCGCCCGCTCAACGACGTCGTGATCGAGTCGGTCGTCGTCGAGACCCGCCAGGGCTGATCACCGGGGCTTGGTCCCCGGGTGCGGTCCCAGGCGGCGTCCCGGGCTCGGTTCTGCGCTGATCCTGTGTGTGAACCCGTGCCTGGCCCCCGGGGGGAACCAATTCGCCCCGTCCGTCCGTAAGGATGGACGGGGCGGTGTGTTGAGCTAGGGAGATTGAGGGGACCTCATGGACCAGGCGCCAGGCAGTCCACAGGAGCCACAGGAGCCGCAGGCCGAACACGGCCTGCCGAGCTGCTACCGGCATCCGGGCCGCGAGACCGGCATCCGCTGCGCCCGCTGCGAGCGGCCGATCTGCACGGACTGCATGGTCAGCGCCTCGGTCGGATTCCAGTGTCCCGAATGCGTCCGTACCGGATCCGGTACGGGACACGGCCCGACGGCCAACCAGCCGCGCACGCTCGCCGGCGGTGCGGTGGCGGCCCACCCCCACCTCGTCACCAAGATCCTGCTGGTCATCAATATCGCGGTGTTCATCGCCGCGGCGGCCAGCGACCGCGTGGTCAACGAACTGGCTCTGATCGCACAGTGGCCGCCGGCGCCGTTCGTCCCGGTGGACGGTGTCGCCGAGGGCCAGTGGTACCGGCTCTTCACCTCGATGTTCCTGCACCAGCAGGTGTGGCACATCGCCTTCAACATGCTGGGCCTGTGGTGGCTCGGCGGCCCTCTGGAGCAGGCGCTGGGCCGCGTCCGCTATCTCGCGCTCTACCTGCTCTCCGGACTGGCCGGCAGCGCCTTCACGTATCTGATCGCGTCCCCTAACCAGGCCTCGCTGGGCGCCTCCGGCGCCATCTTCGGGCTGCTGGGCGCCACCGCAGTACTGATGCGCCGCCTCAACTACGACATGCGGCCGGTCATCGCGCTGCTCGCGCTGAACCTGCTCTTCACCTTCACCTGGTCGGGCATCGCCTGGGAGGCGCACGTCGGCGGCCTGATCGCGGGCATCGCCATCGCTTTCGGCCTGGTGCACGCCCCCCGCGAGCGCCGGAACCTGGTGCAGTTCGGGACCTGTGCCGCGGTCTTCCTGGCCATCGCCGTGACCGTGCTGGTCAGGACCGCTTCGCTCACCTGAGCGAGACCTTTCCCCAAGGTTGTCCACAGCGTGTGTCGGATCTTGTGCATGCTGTGGGGAACAAGCGTGCCCCTTGTCGCTGAGCTGGGCTTTTCCCAGCAGGGACAAGGGGCGGGTCGCTTCACCAACATGGCCGATGCAGTCACACCGGCGTCAATGCTGTGAGAGTTATCCACAGATCGTCTGACCTTTTCCCCCGCTTGTGGATAACGCTGGGGATAACCTCAGGGCAGGGCTTGACGGGCGGGCTGCGGAACAGCTACTTCCACTGGGTCGAGACGCCGAAGCCGGCGGCGATGAAACCGAAGCCGGCGACGATGTTCCAGTTGCCGAAGCTCTTGATCGGCAGATCGCCCTCGGTCACATAGAAGAGAACGATCCATGCGAGCCCGATGAGGAACATCGCGAGCATCACTGGTGCGACCCAGCTGCGACTCGTCAACTTGATGTTTGTCGCCTGCTTCGATGCCGGCGGCGGCGTGAAGTCGGCCTTCTTGCGGATACGTGACTTCGGCACGAGGGACTCTCCTGTCGATGCGCTGCGTGACCGCGCAGGGAACTGTGGCTGGCGCCGGGGCTGGAGCGAGGGGGACCACTGCCGCCCCCGGGCGTCCGTTAGCGTAGTGCTTCCGCGGGGCCTGAGGAGATAAGGGTACGTTGAGCAATTCTGCCGACTCCCCCCAAGGGCCGGTTCACCGCTTCGACGGAGAGGAAGAGGGGCGAAGTCCGATGAGGGGTGGTGGCTGGGTGACAGGCGGGACGGTCCGGCTGTTGACGGCTGCCGTATTCGCTCTTGCCGGGCTGATCTTCGTCACCAGCTTCAACACCGCCAAGGGCACCAATATCCGTACGGACGCCTCGCTGCTGAAGCTCTCCGACCTGATCCAGCAGCGCAGCACCAAGAACGGTGCCCTCGACGAGTCCACGGCGGCGGTACGCGCCGACGTCGACGCCCTGGCCCGGCGCGACGACGGCTCCACCAAGGCCGAGGATGTGAAGCTGAACGCCCTGGAGCAGGCCGCGGGCACCAAGAAGCTCAGCGGTCCGGCCGTCACCGTCACCCTCAACGACGCCCCGCCGAACGCACAGGCGGCCCCCGGCTACCCCGAGCCGCAGGCCAATGACCTGGTCATCCACCAGCAGGACCTGCAGGCCGTCGTCAACGCACTGTGGAAGGGCGGCGCCGAGGGCATCCAGGTCATGGACCAGCGGCTGATCTCCACCAGCGCCGTGCGGTGCGTGGGAAACACGCTGATCCTCCAGGGCCGCGTCTACTCCCCGCCGTACAAGATCACCGCTGTCGGTGACCAGAGCGCCCTCAAGAAGGCGCTCACCGCATCCCCGGCGATCCAGAACTACCAGCTGTATGTGAAGGCGTACGGCCTCGGCTGGAAAGTCGGCGAGCACGAGGCGGTGACTCTCCCCGGCTACTCGGGCACAGTGGATCTCCACTACGCGAAGCCCGTTGGGTAGTGCTGGGCAGAGCGGGGCAGGGGCTGGGCTGGGCTGGGCAGTGCTTGGGGGAGCCGGTGTCGGTGCGTCTGATCGTCAGGACCGTCAGCGAACTCTGCATCACCGTCGGCACCTTGATCGTGCTCTTTGTGGTGTACGTGCTGTTCTGGACCGGTATCAAGGCCGGTAGCGCCACGGACGGCCAGATCGATCAGCTCCAGGACACGTGGTCGCAGGGTCCGGTCGCGGCCCCCGGGCCCGGTCGCACCGCGACTCCCGTCCCGAAGGCGTACGAGGACGGAAAGCCCTTCGCGGTCATGTACATCCCCCGCTTCGGCAGGAGCTGGGACTGGCCGGTTCTGCAGGGCACCGAGGCGCGCACCCTCCACAAGGGCCTCGGCCACTACATCTCCACCGCCGCGCTCGGCGGCAGCGGCAACTTCTCGGTCGCCGGCCACCGCCGCACGTACGGCGATCCGTTCAAGGACTTCCCGAAGCTGGGGCCCGGGGACGCGGTCGTGCTGACGGACGGTACGACCTGGTTCACGTACCGCATCGACAAGAAGCCGTACCGGACCGTGCCGAGCGATGTCGGCGTCCTCGCCCCCGTCCCGAGCAAGTCCGGATTCGACGGCCCGGGCCGCTATCTGACGCTGACCACATGCGATCCGGAATGGGGCAGCAGCCACCGGCTGATCGCCTGGGCGCATCTGGACGCCACCCAGCCTGTGACCGACGGCAAACCGGAAGCTTTGCACAGCTGACCCATGTGCCCCTGCCGCCCTTTAGTCTGGTGCGGTACCGAACGGAAAGGGACAGCATGTACGGCTGGATCTGGCGGCATCTGCCGGGCAACGCATGGGTGCGGGTTTTCATCTCGCTCGTGCTCGCTCTGGCGGTCGTCTACGTGTTGTTCCAGTACGTCTTCCCGTGGGCGGAGCCGCTGCTTCCGTTCAATGATGTGACGGTCGACGGAGCGGGGGCGGCCCGATGAGCGCACGCATCCTCGTCGTCGACAACTACGACAGCTTCGTCTTCAACCTCGTCCAGTACCTGTACCAGCTCGGCGCCGAGTGCGAGGTCCGCCGCAACGACGAGGTCGAACTCGCGCACGCGCAGGACGGTTTCGACGGCGTACTGCTGTCCCCCGGTCCCGGAGCGCCCGAGCAGGCCGGTGTGTGCATCGACATGGTGCGGCACTGCGCGGACACCGGCGTTCCGGTCTTCGGCGTCTGTCTGGGGATGCAGTCGATGGCGGTGGCGTACGGCGGTGTGGTGGACCGCGCGCCCGAGCTGCTGCACGGCAAGACCTCGCTGGTCACGCACGAGGGCAAGGGCGTATTCGCCGGGCTGCCTTCGCCCTTCACCGCGACCCGCTACCACTCGCTGGCGGCCGAGCCGGCGGATCTGCCGGACGAGCTGGAGGTCACGGCGCGGACGGCGGACGGCATCATCATGGGGCTGCGCCACCGTGAACTGGCCGTCGAGGGCGTGCAGTTCCACCCCGAGTCGGTCCTCACGGAGCACGGCCATCTGATGCTCGCCAACTGGCTGGAGCAGTGCGGCGACACCGGGGCGGTCGGCCGTTCGGCGGGGCTCGCACCGGTGGTGGGCAAGGCCTTGGCGTGAGTCCCGTGGGCCCTGAGGACGAGTACGACCCGCTGACGGGCCCGCTGCCGCCGAGGGGGCACGGCTCGCCGTGGTTCCAGGCCCCGAGCGTTCCGGAGGCGGAGGAGCCGCAGCCGCAGCCTCAGGAGTGGTCCGGGTACGGCCAGTACGCCGTGGACGATCCTGAGGGCTATCAGCGGGACTGGTACGTACAGCCGGAGCCGGTTCCCGAGCCGCAACCCATGTCCGCGCCCGCGCCGATACCGGTGTCCGAGCCGATACCCGTACCGGACGACGAGACCGTCGCGCTGCGTACGTCGGACACGCGTCGCGCCGCGGAGACCCCTGCAGGTCCGGGGCGGGCCGAGCGTCGCAAGGCGGCCAAGGGCGGCCGGGGCCGTAGGCGTGCTCAGCCCGCTGCCGCCGCCTCGGCCGGGGCCGACGCCGGGCCCGCCAAGCCTCTTTCGCGCGTCGAGGCCCGCCGTGCTGCGCGTGCGCTCAAGGACAGCCCCGCCGTCATCGCCAGCCGCGCCATCGGGGAGCTCTTCATCTCCTTCGGCGTGCTGATGCTGCTGTTCGTCACGTACCAGCTCTGGTGGACGAACATACGCGCAGGTCAGGAGGCCGGCCAGGAGGCGAACAAGATCCAGGACGACTGGGCGAAGGGCCGCAAGCCCGGTGCGTTCGAGCCCGGGCAGGGTTTCGCCCTCATGTATATCCCCAAGCTGGACGTGGTCGTCCCGATCGCCGAAGGCATCAGCAAGCACAACGTCCTTGACCGCGGCATGGTCGGCCACTACGGCGAGGGCAAGCTCAAGACCGCGATGCCCGCGGACAAGTCGGGCAACTTCGCGGTTGCGGGCCATCGCAACACCCATGGCGAACCGTTCCGTTACATCAATCGTCTCAATCCGGGGGACGTGGTCGTCGTTGAGACTCAGGACGCGTACTACACGTACAAGACGGTGCGTACCCTCCCTCAGACCTCGCCGTCGAACGTGGGAGTGATCGGTCCGGTGCCGCCCGGCTCCGGATTCACCGAGCCGGGCCGGTACATCACGCTGACGACGTGTACGCCGGAATTTACGAGTACGTATCGAATGATCGTGTGGGGCAAGATGGTCGAGGAACGGCCGCGCAGCAAGGGCAAACCCGACGCGCTTGTCGGCTGAACGCTGTGGGACTTCAAGACGGGAACAGGTGCAGTGGCACGTGCGCGTAGCCGGATCGCCGGCGTCATCAGTGTCTTCGGCGAACTGCTGATCACCGCGGGCGTGGTGCTGGCGCTCTTCGTCGTCTACTCGCTGTGGTGGACGAACGTTCTCGCCGACCGTGCGGCCTCCAAGCAGGGCGACCAGATGCGCGAAGGCTGGAACGGCGCTCCTGGCGCGCTCGACACCAAGGACGGCATCGGCTTCCTCCACGTACCTGCCATGAGCAACGGCGAGGTGCTGGTGAAGAAGGGCACCGACACCAAGAGCCTCAACGACGGCATCGCGGGCTACTACGCGGACCCGATCAAGTCGGCGCTCCCCTGGGACAGCAAGGGCAACTTCACGCTGGCCGCGCACCGGGACGGGCACGGAGCGAAGTTCCACAACATCCACAAGCTGAAGAACGGCGATCCGATCGTCTTCGAGACCCGGGACACCTGGTACGTCTACAAGGTCTACAACGAGCTCAAAGAGACCTCGAAGTACAACGTGGACGTGCTGCAGCCGGTCCCGAAGGAGTCGGGGAAGTCGAAGCCGGGCCGCTACATCACACTGACGACGTGCACGCCCGTCTACACCTCGGACTACCGCTACGTCGTGTGGGGCGAGCTGGAGCGTACGGAGAAGGTCGACAAGGACCGTACGCCGCCGGCGGAGCTGCGCTGACGGACCTCCTTGAAGGAGGCCAGTCGGTCTAGGATGACTGGGGCCCGAAGTCGCAACTTACCTTTGCGACTTCGGGCCCTTCCATGCTTCTGTGCCGCGTCGGCTACCTGAGTACGTTCAGCGGCGTGCCCGCGCTCCAGGTCTCCAGCAGCCCTCGGTGTACGGCGGTGATACCGCCCTCGGCTGAGATGTTGAGGGCGTCCCTGGTGAACGGGCACGTCGCTACGTAGAGCGCGACGTCGGCCTTGTGCAGCACCTTGGCGGCCCCGAGGAACTTCTGGATGTCGGGGCTGGTCACGGAGCTGTGGGGCGCGAACCTCTTGCACTGGACGACGAGTGGGCGTCCGTCAGGGGTACGCCCTGTGATATCCACGCCTCGGTCACCATGGCCGCCGCGTACGACGACGTCGGTGCAGCCGTCGCGGCGCAGGAGGTCGGCGACGTGATCTTCGAACTCGTAACCGTTCATGGCGTCGATGGCGCCCATGACTCCGGCGAGTACCCGGTCTTTCCGTGGGCCTTCGAGCCGCCGTAGCTGAGAGTGGTGGTGGCAGAGCCTGCGCTCGACGCGCTGGATGTCCTGGCGTAGGTCGATCAGTTCCCTTCGGTGCTCGCTCGAGGTCTCGATGAGGGCGTTGAACATGGGGACGACGGCTGTGCCGAGGATGTGGGTGATGCGCCGGTCGATGCAGTCGTCGAGGGAGCTGGCGGGGGAGTCGGCGGGGTTGTGGACGGAGTTGTCCACAGGGGCGGTGCGTGCCATGTACTCCATGTCGAGGAGGTATGTACGCACCTGACGTGCGACTTCGCTGTCGCGGAGCAGCATCGCGACGTTGAGGACGGCTCGACGTGGCCAGACGGCCATGCCTGAACGGGGCTGTGGATAACTCTCAGGATAGGAACTCAGTGTGAGTTCCTTAAATTCCTGCAGCTCAGCGCCCCGCAGGACCCGTAGACCATTTACCTCGAGCTCTTCGCGGTGTCGGCTGAGAAGGTTGTTGATCACGGTCTCGGCGACCTCGAAGTAAGCGGCGACCATTGCCGTCGTCACATGCATGCCGTCCGGCAGCAGCGACAGCGTCTTGACTCTGTCAAGCACCTCTGTTCGCGCGACAACACCCTTGCGCAGCGACCTCGACTCCAGCAGTACGGCTTCGTTGATCACGTGCCCGTCCCTGTCTACTCGTGTAATTGGCGGTGCGGCCAGGGCGGAGCCTGAGTCCCCGCCCCATCCGGCCCAACGAGTCGGGACATATGAAGACACGACCGACGGTCGAGAACGTGCGCGAGGTGGTTGACGGCAAAAGCAGAGCCCCGGCACCTTTGGTTGGGTGCCGGGGCTTCTGCCTTACGGAGTGCGGGTGCGGAGGGCTGCTAGCCGCCGCCGAAGATTCCGCCGTTGCCGCCGCCGCCGTTGTTTCCGTTGCCCCCGCCGTCACCGGCGATGGTCTTCACATTGACCGGCTGATTCGGCGTCGCCGGCTGACCGGCCTGCGGGTCCTGGGCGACGACCCGGGCGTTGTCGTCGTTCGGACCGTCGACGGTGCCGAGCTGCAGTCCCGCCTGGGCGAGGAGCTGCTTGGCCTGGCCGAGTGTCTGCGTGAACAGCTGGGGCACCTGGGCGGTCTGCTGCGGTGGTCCCTTGGAGACCTTCAGCGTGACCGTGGCTCCCTTGGCGGCCTTCGAGTTGCCCGACGGGTCCTGCTCGATGACCTCGCCCAACGGCTTCTCCGAGTCGACGTCGCTCCGGACAACCACGAACCCGAGGGTTTCGAGCTGGCTCTTCGCGGCGTCGAACTGCTGGCCCACGACAGGAGGTACGTTGATCTTGGTCTGCTTGGCTACGGTGAGCGTGACCGTCGAGTTCTTTTCGGCCTGAGAGCCGCCCTGTGGGTCCTGCTTGAGGACGGTGCCCGGCTCCCGGTCGGACTCGATCTCCTTGGTCTCGACCTTGAAGACCTTGCTCACCAGGATGTCCGTCGCCTTGTCGACCGGCTTGTCGGTGACGTCGGGGACCTCGATCTTGGGGGCGCCCTCGGAGACGACGACCTCGACCGTCTCCCCCTGCTTCATCTTGCCGTCCTTGGGCGTCTGGCTGCAGATGCTGCCCTTCGGCTGGTCGCATCGGTCCTTGCCGGACTGGTGGATCTTGACGCCGGCGTTGATCACCAGCTGCTCGGCTTCCTGGTACGGCTTGCCCACGAGCAGCGGCACCGGCACGGTGCTGTTGTTGCCGTCGCTGCCGCCGAAGACCGACTTGCCGATCAGTACCGCTCCGACCAGCACCAGGATGCCCGCGAGTACCAGCAGGATCGTCGAGGTGTTCGACTTCTTCTGGCGGCGGCGGTCCGGGCGGTCGTCGAAACCGCCGAAGCCGCCGTCGTCCGGGTTCACCGGCGGGAGCATCGAGGTCTGGCCGGCCGGGTCGGCCTGGCGCAGTGCCGTGGTCGGCTGGTCGTCCGGGGCGTAGCCGCCGTAGCCGACCGCGCCCATCGCCGCCGTTGCCGCGACCGGCTGGCCGTCGAGGCAGGCCTCGATGTCGGCGCGCATCTCGTCGGCCGACTGGTAGCGGTAGTCGGGGTCCTTGACCAGCGCCTTCAGCACGATCGCGTCCATCTCGGGCGTGATCTCGGGGTCGAAGTTGCTGGGCGGCTGCGGCTCTTCCCGTACGTGCTGATAGGCGACCGCGACCGGGGAGTCCCCGACGAACGGCGGCCGGACCGTCAGCAGCTCGTAGAGCAGACAGCCGGTGGAGTAGAGGTCGGAGCGGGCGTCGACCTGCTCGCCCTTGGCCTGTTCCGGGGAGAGGTACTGGGCGGTGCCGATGACTGCCGCGGTCTGCGTCATGGTCATTCCGGAGTCGCCCATCGCGCGGGCGATGCCGAAGTCCATGACCTTGACCTGGCCGGTGCGCGTCAGCATGACGTTCGCCGGCTTGATGTCGCGGTGGACGATTCCGGCGCGGTGCGAGTACTCCAGCGCCTGGAGGATGCCGATGGTCATCTCGAGCGTGCGCTCGGGCAGAAGTCTGCGCCCGGAGTGCAGCAGCTCTCTGAGCGTGGACCCGTCGACGTACTCCATGACGATGTATGGGATCGAGACCCCGTCGACGTAGTCCTCGCCCGTGTCGTAGACCGCGACGATCGCCGGGTGGTTGAGCGAGGCGGCCGACTGGGCCTCACGGCGGAACCGGGCCTGGAAGGACGGGTCGCGGGCAAGATCGGCCCGCAGCGTCTTCACGGCGACGGTGCGGCCGAGCCGGGTGTCGTGGGCGAGGTAGACCTCCGCCATGCCACCACGGCCGAGCACCGAGCCCAGTTCGTACCGGCCGCCGAGGCGACGCGGCTCTTCCATAGCTGTTCCAGCCCTCTCCGTCAGTCCTGACCGCACCCGTGTGTGGTCCGGCGGTGTGCTGTTCGCGCATACGCTACCGGGCACGCCGTGCCTGATCCGCCCGCGACGGTCACCTGATACCCGACCGGTATCGCAATGTGCAGGTATGGACAGTGGACGTGATTCGCGTCACTTCTTGCTCTCCAGTACCGCCTGCATCACATCGCGGGCGATGGGACCGGCGAGACCGCCGCCGGTGATGTCGTCGCGAGAGATGCCGCTGGAGTCCTCGACGACGACCGCTACGGCGACCGGCGATCCGCTGTCGGTCTTCGCGTACGAGATGAACCAGGCGTACGGCCGCTTGCTGTTGTTCTCGCCGTGCTGGGCGGTACCGGTCTTGCCGCCGACCGTGGCCCCGTCGATCTTGGCCTTGCTGCCGGTGCCGTTCTCGACGACGTTCTCCATCATCTGCTGGAGGAGCTGCGCGTTCTTCTGGGAGAGCGGGCGGCTCATCTCCTCCGGCTCGTTCTTCTTGATGATGTCGAGGTTGGGCGTTTCCAGCTGGTCGATCATGTACGGCTTCATCAGCTTGCCGTCGTTGGCGATCGCCGCGGCGACCATGGCCATCTGGAGGGGGGTGGTGGCGGTGTCGAACTGGCCGATGGAGGACAGCGCGTTGCTGGAGCGGTCCATTGTCTTGTTGTAGACGGAGGCGGCCGCACGGACCGGGGTGTCGATCTCCGGGTTGTTGAAGCCGAACTTCTGCGCCGTCTCCAGCATCTTGTCCCGGCCGACCTGGTCACCGAGCTTGGCGAAGACGGAGTTGCAGGAGACCTCGAGCGCCTTCATCAGGCTGGCGTTCTTGCAGCCGTTGGCGTGGTTGACCATCGGCGTGCGGGTGTTGGGCAGGATGTACGGCTCCGGGGTGTCCGTCGCCGCGTTGATGTCGTCGACCTCGCCGTGCTCCAGCGCGGCGGCGGCGGTGACCACCTTGAAGGTGGAGCCGGGCGGGTAGACCTCGCGCAGTGCGCGGTTGAGCTTCGGCTTTTCCTTGTCCTTCTCGAGCGCGACCCATGCCTTCTCGTCCGATGCGCCGTAGCCGGCGAAGGAGGAGGGGTCGTACGACGGGGTGGAGGCCAGCGCCAGGATTTTGCCGGTCTTGGGGTCTATCGCCGCGACGGCGCCCTTCTTGTCACCGAGGCCCTTGTAGGCGGCCTTCTGAGCGGCACCGCTGAGGGTGGTGACGACGTTGCCGCCGCGCTTCTTGTCGCCGGTGAACATCGCCATGGTGCGGTCGAAGAAGAGCTGATCGGAGTTGCCGGTGAGGACGCCGTCCTCGAGCTTCTCGATCTGGTTGGCGTCGAAGGCCTGTGAGGCGTAACCGGTGACGGGGGCCCACATCTCGCCGTTGATGTAGGTGCGCTTGAACTTGTAGAACTTGTCCTTGGTCGCGGTGGAGCCGGTGATGGGCTTGCCGTCGACGATGATGTTGCCGCGCTCGTAGGCGTACCGCTCGATCTGGACGCGTTTGTTGTTCTTGTGGCTGTTGAGCTCCTCGCTCTGCACGTACTGGACCCAGTTGGTACGGATCAGCAGGGCGAGGACGAGCAGGCCGCAGAAGATCGCCACTCGGCGCAGGGGCTTGTTCACGGTCGGACCACCTGGGTCATCTCGGCGTCGGGGGACGGGGCGGGAGCCGGCGCGGGACGGCGCGCGGTGTCGCTGATCCGGATCAGGATGGCGACGAGTGCCCAGTTGGTGATGACGGAGGAACCGCCCTGTGCGAGGAACGGCATGGTCATACCGGTCAGCGGAATCAGGTTGAGGACGCCGCCTGCGACGATGAAGACCTGGAGGGCGAACGCTGAGGACAGGCCGATGGCCAGAAGCTTGCCGAAGGGGTCGCGGGCGGCGAGCGCTGTGCGCACGCCGCGCTGCACGATCAGCGCGTAGATCAGGAAGATCGCCATCATTCCGGCGAGGCCGAGCTCCTCGCCCACGGTGCCGAGGATGAAGTCGCTCTTCGCGGCGAAGTTGATCAGGTCCGAGTTGCCCTGGCCGAGGCCGGTGCCGAGCGTCCCGCCGGAGCCGAAGGCGAACAGCGCTTGCGCCGCCTGGTCGGAGATCAGGCCCTTGGGCCGCTGGTCCGGCGGCAGGAAGATGGCCATCGGGTTGAGCCAGGCCGCCACACGTGCCTTCACATGTGGCTCGAACGTCGCGACGACGACCGCGCCGACCGCTGACATCAGCAGACCGAAGACGATCCAGCTGGTCCGCTCGGTGGCCACGTAGAGCATGACCACGAACATTCCGAAGAAGAGCAGCGAGGTGCCGAGGTCGGTTTCGAAGACGAGGATGAGGATGCTGAGCATCCACACGGCGAGGATGGGGCCGAGGTCACGGCCGCGCGGCAGGTACAGGCCCATAACGCGGCGGCTGGCGAGGGCCAGGGCGTCACGCTTCACCATCAGGTATCCGGAGAAGAAGATCGCGATAATGATCTTCACGAACTCGCCGGGCTGGAGGGAGAGCGGGCCGAGGCGGATCCAGATCTTCGCACCGAAGTTGGCTGAGTCGGCGGGGAAGAACGCCGGGGCAGCGAGCAGGACCAGCGCGACCGCCATCGAGATGTACGTGAATCGCTGAAGGACGCGATGGTCCTTGAGGAACACCAGCACGGCGATGAACATGGCAACGCCCAGCGCCGACCACATCAGCTGGTTCGGTGCCGCAGAGCCCTGGTAGGCCAGTCTCGGTGACTGGTCAAGGCGCCAGATCAGCACCAGGCCGAGGCCGTTGAGCAGCGTCGCCAGCGGCAGCAGCAGCGGATCGGCGTACTTCGCGAACTTGCGGACCACGAGGTGGCCGACACCCGCGAGAAGCCCGAGGCCGAGGCCGTACGACAGCATGCCGGCCGGGAGCTCGCCGCTCAGCGCAAGGCCCACGTTGGCGTACGCGAACACCGGAATGACGACGGCGAACGCGAGCAGCATCAGCTCGGTGTTGCGGCGGCTCGGTGCTTCGATCGCGCCGATCGTGGTGGTGTTGGTGACAACGCTCATGGTGGAGAAGGCCCCCTACGGCCGATTACTGCTTTCCGCAGTTCGAGGCCAGCTTCTGCTCCTCCTCCGAGAGGGTGGGACCCGGAGACGGAGTAGCTGCGGTCGGCTTGGTCTTGGCGTTCTGGGTGGTGGGCTTGCCGGTGGTGCCACCGGCCTCGCCCTCACCGGGCGGTGGAGTGCTCGCGCGGTCGGCGGCGTCGCGGCGCTGCTCGTCCTTCTTGCAGGCAGCGGCCTGGTCGGCGAGCTCCTGGACCTTGGTTCGCGCCTTGTCGAGGCTGTCCTCGGTGATCGTCGCCTCGACCTGCTTGCGCTGGTAGGGCGGGAGGTACTTGAGTTCGATCTCGGGGTGGTCCTTCTGGACCTTCGAGAGCGAGACCCAGGCGAGGTCCTGACTGATGCCCTGGTAGAGGGCGACGTGCTCGTCCTTGGAGCCGACGAAGTACTGGGTCTGGGTCCAGCTGTAGCCGCCGTACAGACCGCCGCCGACGACCGCCAGCGCGAGCACGCTGTAGAGAGATCTCTTCAGCCACTTGCGGCCGCCGCGGGGCTTGATGAAGTCCTCGTCGGTGTATGCGCCGAAGCTGCCCTCGGGCGGCATTCCGCCGTACCCCATGCCGTCGCCGCTGCCGGGCGGGCCGAAGCCGCCGGAGGTCTGCGGCGGGACAGGGCGGCCGAGGCCGGCCGCGCGGCCCGCCGGGGTCTGCATGGCGCCGCCGTCGTTCAGCTGGAGCTGGTTCTCGGCGACCGCGCCGACGACGACCGGGGTGTCGCTGAGCTGCCCGGCCAGGGTGTCGTTGGAGTCGGTGTCGAGGACGTCCGCGACGATGCAGGTGATGTTGTCGGGGCCGCCGCCGCGCAGTGCGAGCTGGATCAGCGCCTGCACCGTCTCCTGCGGACCCTGGTAGTCGGCGAGGGTGTCCTCCATCGTCTGGTGGGAGACGACGCCGGACAGTCCGTCGGAGCAGATCAGGTACCGGTCGCCGGCGCGGACCTCGCGGATGGAGAGATCGGGCTCGACATGGTCGCCGCTGCCCAGCGCGCGCATCAGCAGGGAGCGCTGCGGGTGGGTGGTGGCTTCCTCTTCGGTGATCCGGCCCTCGTCGACCAGCCGCTGCACCCAGGTGTGGTCCTGGGTGATCTGGGTCAGTACGCCGTCGCGGAGCAGATAGGCGCGTGAGTCGCCGACGTGCACGAGGCCGAGCCGCTGGCCGGTCCAGAGCAGGGCGGTGAGCGTGGTGCCCATGCCCTCGAGCTGGGGATCCTCCTCGACCATCAGCCGCAGCTGGTCGTTGGCGCCCTGTACGGCCGTACCGAGCGAGGTGAGGATGTCCGAGCCGGGCACGTCGTCGTCGAGCGTGACGAGTGTGGAGATGACCTCCGAGGAGGCGACCTCACCGGCGGCCTGGCCGCCCATGCCGTCGGCGATGGCCAGGAGGCGGGGTCCGGCGTAGCCGGAGTCCTCGTTGCCCTCCCGGATCATGCCCTTGTGTGACCCGGCGGCGAAGCGCAGAGACAGACTCATGCGCACCTCGCCCGTCGGCTCGGGGTACAGCCGGTCTCGAGCCACACTGCCCACCCTCCGGTCGGGAGCCCGTGCCGGTCCGCTGTCGGGACCGCTGCGGCTCGCTCGCTCCGCTCGCTCATTGTCGTACTACTTCCGCAGCTCGATGACGGTCTTGCCGATGCGGATCGGCGCGCCCAGCGGAATCGGTGTCGGGGTGGTGAGTCGGGTCCGGTCGAGATATGTGCCGTTGGTGGACCCGAGATCCTCGACGATCCACTGGCCGTCACGGTCCGGGTAGATCCTGGCATGCCGGCTGGACGCATAGTCGTCGTCCAGCACGATCGTGGAGTCGTGTGCCCGGCCCAGGGTGATGGTCTGGCCCTGCAGCGCCACCGTGGTGCCCGTGAGGGTGCCCTCGGAGACGACGAGTTTGCTGGGCGCACCGCGGCGCTGGCGGCCGCCGGAGGCCTGCTGGCGCTGCTGTGGTGGCGCAGCGGCCTGGCGCGTCTGCTGCGGACGCGCGTCGGCATTGCGGCGTGAGCCGCGCTGCGTGACGCGCGTACCGAACAGGTCGCTTCGGATGACCTGAACGGCCACGATCACGAACAGCCACAGAACGGCCAGGAAACCTAGCCGCATGACCGTCAGGGTCAGCTCTGACATTGCCCCCGCTTCACCCTTCGGCTTGCCGGTAAACGATGGTGGTGCTGCCCACGACGATCCGCGAGCCGTCGCGGAGCGTAGCGCGGGTGGTGTGCTGCCCGTCTACCACGATGCCGTTGGTAGACCCGAGATCCTGGATCGTCGAGGGCGTTCCGGTCCGGATCTCACAGTGCCGGCGCGAGACGCCGGGGTCGTCGATCCGCACATCGGCGTCGGTGCTGCGACCCAGCACCAGCGTCGGGCGGGAGATCTGATGGCGGGTGCCGTTGATCTCGATCCAACGTCGTACTTGGGTGCTCGGCATCGGTCCGGGACCGGGTGCCGGGCGTCGGTCCGCGACGGGCGCGGGGCCGGGGCGGCCGGCGCCCGGAGGGGGCGCGGCCGGCATGGGAGGTGCGGCGGTGGGCGGGTAGCCGTAGCCGCCGCGGGCGCCGCCCTGGGGGGCGGCGGGGCCGGGGCCTGCCGGAGCCCGTTCCGGGGACTGTGACGTACTCGACGCGAGAGTGCGGCTGCGCACCCGGTACAGACCGGTGTCGAGGTCGTCCGCCTTCTCCAGGTGGACCTTGATGGGTCCCATGAAGGTGTAGCGCTGCTGCTTGGCGTAGTCGCGGACCAGTCCGGAGAGTTCGTCGCCGAGCTGGCCGGAGTACGGGCTCAGGCGCTCGAAGTCGGGCGCGCTGAGCTCGACGATGAAATCGTTGGGTACGACGGTTCGCTCGCGGTTCCAGATCGTCGCGTTGTTGTCGCACTCGCGCTGGAGGGCGCCGGCGATCTCGACGGGCTGGACCTCGGACTTGAACACCTTGGCGAAGGTGCCGTTGACCAGACCTTCGAGTCGCTGCTCGAACTTCTTCAGGACTCCCATGGGGCACCTCCTCCGTCGTTGCCGTCCTGGTACTGCTTACTGATCGTATCCACGCGTCGGGAAATCGGCTGGTTCCCCTTGTCTGCCCCGTCGATGAGTGTCACCTCTCACACGGATCGTAGAGGCGGCCTTATGACAGTGTCCCGCACCCAGGGTGCACCCAGAAGGAGTGGGGGGCTGCCGCCCTCCGTTCCCTCTGTTCGCCGGCCGTGTGCGCCAAACAATCGGATGTGAATCCACCCTGTGCCGCGTGCTAATCTTCTGGAAGTCGCCAGGCGCTCGCACCGAACAGGTGGGGGACGGGCGGCAACACCCAATGCGCGGGTGGCGGAATAGGCAGACGCGCTGGATTCAGGTTCCAGTGCCCGAAAGGGCGTGGGGGTTCAACTCCCCCCTCGCGCACAAAGAGAAACCGACGAAACGGGTCTCTACCAGTGACGAAAGTCCTGGTGGGGCCCGTTTCTCGTTGTTCGGAGCGCGTAACTGTCCGAGCTCGGAGCGGTTCGGGGCGTTTTTACGTGAAAGAGCCCACATCGTGGCATACCTCACGATGCGGACTCTGATCTTCAGATGATTCTCATCCGGTGCGACTGGAGCTGATCGCTGGCCGGTCGGTGCGAGGTAGCCGGTGGGGGTCAGCTGCCCGGTGGAGAAGGCGCTCGTGCCGATCGCTGCGCTGCCCCGTGGGGGTGGCGGCGCCCATCAGTTCCCTCGCAGGAAGGCGGCGGCCTCGTCGGCAGGGATGCCGCATCGGGAAGGCGTCTCAGGCTGAGGCTGCGTCGCAGCCGAAGAGGCTGCTCAACTCTCTGTCCCCGCGTTCCGCGTAACGCGTTCGGCCAAGGACTCGGCTGCCGCGGCGAGGTATGCCCAGGGCCGTTGCCGTCCGCCGCTCACGGCGGCGATCCCGGCCACGTCGTAGCGGGACGTCGCGAGCGACCAGGCGAGGTTGCCCGCCATCAGGTGACCCATGCCCTCCACATAGTGGTCGATGTGCCCGCGCACCTCCGCAGGCACACTCCGTTCGCTCAGCGTCCTGGGAAGGGTGGCGGCGAGCTGGGCGAATCGGGCTGTCCGCGCATTGGCGAGGGCGGCGATGTGCTCGACGGACCGCTCCAGGGAGCAGCCCTCCTGTTCGCGGAGGACGATGACGCTGTTGTTCACATCCCCGGCGGCCAGTTCCTTGGCGAGCGAGACGATGTCGTTGACGAAGATCACCACATCGCCGGTGATCTCACGCATCTCCCGGAGTGGGGAAGAGTCGTGCAGCTCGTCCGGCAGGGTGTATCCGCCGCACCTCTCGGTGAAGTCGAGGCAGGGCTGTACGCCTATGGAGTCCCGCCGGACCTTGAGGAGCTGCTCAACAGAAGGCAGGCGGTCGGCGTTCCGGTGGTGTGCTTCCCCTTGATAGGCGGCCATGTAGGCCTGCCAATGTGTACGGAACCGACGCTGCCAGCCGTACGGAGTCCCGCCGGTGGCCCGGCGCCAGATGTCTCGGAACCCCTGGACGAGCGGTGGGCCCGCCCTGCCGGGCACCATGGGCGTGCCATCCGCCGTCATGGTCCGTACGAGGGTGGTCACCAAATGCTCGATCGCCGCGGGCCGCATCCCCAGCCGACCGTCGAACTGATCATCGAAGATGAAGAACCATGCGTTGAAGTCGGCCGCGAGCTCAAGGTCGTTGCCTGTGGCGTCGGGATAGAAGTACGCCATCAGCCGCTCGAGCCGCAGCGCGTCGTACTCTGCCGTCTCGGCTTCCCCCGTCAGCAAGGCCGTCTCCTGCAGCCACTGCAGTGTGTGTCGTCGTGCGCGCTCCGCGTGCGGGCTGAAGCGGGCAGGGAACGGAATCCTGATGGCCGCGGTGCGCCGGGTCGGGTCCGAGGGGACCGGGTGAAGGCCGGAAGTCATCGTGTTCGCCATACGCACCCCCTGGGTGTCGCGGCGCATCCCACCGGCTCGGCGGTGCAGGTCTGACGCGTTCTCGCCGCCCTACGAGGCTAGGCGCCGCATTACCCGAGCGACCGTGAGCGACGGGTGTCATGTGGCGTGATACCGGCGTACGCGACCGCGTATGCGCCCCCTGGGGAGGCGCATACGGGAGGTTGGGGACAGAGGAACCGCCGTGCGGTTGCCGGTATTACCAGAATCCATTCGTCTCCGCGGGCAAGACCTCCGCTGAGGACTACGGAACGTCTCGGCGGGCGTACGCTTCGCATACTCGGGGACCGACACGCGGCCGAAGGAACGGATGTGGCCTACACGGGAGACCGGCCGGGGCGACCGCGCCGACTGCTACTGGAACGTGACGCGGAACTCGCGGCACTGGATGCCCTGTTGACCGACCTGGGCGCGTCGTTCACCGGGCCGGTCGCACCCTGCACGGGTGGCTTAGTGGCCTTCGCCGGGCCGGCCGGACTCGGCAAGACCACACTCCTCACCGAGGTGCGCAGGAGGGCCGTGGCCCGCGGCTGCACGGTGCTCTTCGCCTGTGGAGGAGAGCAGGAGCAGGGCGTGGCATTCCATGTCGTACGCCAGCTCGTCCAGCCCGTACTTGCGGCAGGTTCCGAGAAGGAACACCGCAAGATGCTGGGCAGTTGGTACGACATCGTCGCCCCTGCTGTGGGTTTGGTGGCGGGGAACGGCAACGTCTCCCCCGATCCGCAGGGGGTGCGGGACGGCCTGGACTGGATCGCCACCCGCTTCGCCGTGCAGCACGCGCCGCTGGTGGTCATGCTGGACGACGCCCACTGGGCCGACGCCGAGTCGCTGGCCTGGCTCACCGGCTTCGCGCCGCGGGTCACCGAACTCCCGATGCTACTCGTCGTGGCCTACCGCTCCGATGAACTCCCCGTCGATGCGGTGGCGTTCGGCAGGCTGGCCGAACGCCTTGGATCGCGCCCCTTCGACCTCATTCCGCTCACCCCCGGCGGGGTCAGCCGCATCGTCCGGGAAACTCTGGGTGAGGAAGCCGATGAGGCGTTCTGCCGTGAGACCTGGGCGGTCACCGGAGGGAACCCTTTCGAGACCGTCGAACTGGTCGCCAAGGTCGCCGATCGCGGGCTGAAGCCGCAGCTCGTACACGTTCCCGAATTGCGGGAGCTCGCCTCCGCGGTGAAGGGCGGCGGACTCGTCGAGCGGCTGGAGCGCCTCGGCACCTCCGCCGTCCGGTTCGCCTGGAGTGCCGCCGTGCTGGGCTCCGAGGCATCCCGGAGCCTGGCCGCGAGCGTCGGGGGACTGGGCGAGGCCGAGTCCGCCGACGCCGTCGCCCGGCTGCGCGAGGCCCGCATCCTCGCCGACGCGGCTCCGGACGCCGCCGAAGACGACCGTCTGGAGTTCTTCCACCCGCTGGTCGCCACCGCCGTCTACCGGGCGATTCCCGCGGCGTTCCGTGTCGCCATGCACGGCCAGGCCGCCGCGATCGTGTCGAGTGCGGGCCTCGGCGCCAGCACAGCTGCCCGGCACCTGCTGGAGATGCACCCCGAGAGCGACCCTTGGGCCGTGCGACAGCTCCGCGAAGCCGCCCGCGAGTACCTCAGGGCAGGTGCTCCCGAGGCCGCCCGGCGCTGCCTCGCCCGGGCGCTCCGCGAGCCACCCGCCCTGGAGGAGCGGGCCGACCTCCTGTTCGAACTCGGCTGCTCCGCCCTGCTGACCGAACCCGCGACCACGGTCAACCATCTGCGGGCCGCACTGGACGAGCCCGTCCTGGACCCGGCACTGCGCGAGGCAATCGTCTACCGGCTGGCACAGGCCCTCGGCCACTCGGACCGGATGGCCGAGGCCGCCGTGACGGTTGCCGAAGCTGCCCGGGGGGCCACCGACACAAGAACGCGGCTGCGCATGCAGGCGGAGCAGTTCATGTGGAACGCCTTCCGGGCCGACGAACAGGACTCGCCCGCCCGCTCGCGCAGGCTGGCCCGGCTCGCCGAGCACCTCACCGGCCGGGGCACAGCCGAGCGGTACATCCTGGGGCTGCGCGCCTGGGACGCCATGGTGCGCGGCGAGCCTGCGGCCACCGCGCTCCACTACGCGGAAGAAGCCCTCGGCGAGGGCCTCAAGTGGACCGACGAGCAGTGGGGTTTCGAGGTCCCGGTCCTGGTCGCTCTCACCTTCATGTACTGCGACCAGCCCGGACGAGCGGAGGAACTCTTCAACAGGGGCATCGCAGAATGCGAGAGCAAGGGCTGGCGCGGCGCCCATCTCTCGTTCGGTTACACGCTTCTGGGCTATATCCGCCATCGTCGCGGACGCCTTGACGAGGCCGAGACCCTGGTCCGCGCCGGACTGCGGATCGCGGACAGGGTCGGGCGCCAGGTGCCCGCACAGTACTTCGCCATCGGCATCCTCATCGAGATCCTGCTCGCCCGCGGCCGCACCCGGGACGCCCAAGAACTCGCCACCACGTACAGCTACGGCGAGGTCGTGCCCAGCGCCGTGGTGTACCCGGACTCCCAGACCGTCTACAGCGAGCTGCTGCTCGCCTTGGGCATGCGGCGGGAAGCTGAGCAGCAGCTCGTCCGGGTCGGCGAGCGGCTCGAACCGCGCGGCATGCGCAACCCCGCCTGGTGCCCCTGGCAGCTCCACCTGGCCCAGGCGCTGGAAGCTTCCGACCCGGAACGGGCTCTCGAGCTCGCCTCCGAAGGTGTTCGCAGGGCTTGCCGATTCGGTACCCAGTCCGCCATCGGGCAGGCGTTGCGTGCCATGGCGTCGGTGACCCACGGTGCGGAGCGGGTCACCCTACTGGCCGAGGCTGTCGTACACCTCGAGCGCTCCCCTTCCGGCTACGAACTGGCGTGTGCGCTGGTGGACCACGGCGTCGCACTGCGCCGTGCCGGGCTGCCGCAGGGCGCCGCCGAGCAACTTCACCGTGGACTGGAAGGCGCCGTGCAGGGCGGGGCCGACGCCCTCGCGGCGCGGGCCCGCGAGGAGCTGGACGCAGCCGGTCTGTGGCCGCTCCAGCTGCGCACCGCAGCCACGGAGTCGCTCACCGCGCAGGAGCGGACAGTGGCCGAATGGGCCGCTCGCGGGTGGTCGAACGCCCGCATCGCCGAGGCACTGGGTGCCCAGGACCAGATGGTGACCCGGCTGCTGTCGGACATCTATCGCAAGGTCGGCTCCGATCAGGCGGGACTGCCGAGGCTGATCGGGATGCAGCGGGGTCCGTCGCCGACACCGCATGGCTCGTCGGCCGCCCCAACGTGACGGGCCTGTGGTCACAGGCAGGTGCCATCGCCCGCTTCGAGCCCTCCGGTGTCCGCGAGGCGGATTGCGCACAGGGCCAGGAGCTCGTGTTCATCGGCACCGGGTTGCAGGCAAGTGCCCTGAACGCCGCGCTCACCGCTCGCCTCTGCGGGGATGACGAAGCGATCCCTGCGGAAGACCCGTTCCCCGCCTGGGGCACGTACGGCATCGACAACGCCTGCGAGCATGAGCACCCCGAACTCGAACGGCTGACGTGAAGACTCCGGGTTGGGCAGTGGTCGCAGCCACGGCACTGTCCAACCCGGTAGACGTGCTGGCGCTCAGCGGGCGGGCGCCTCGCTGCACCGACCTGAGAACGTACGGTGAAGATGAAGAGGGACTTCTCGAGTCGGCCAACGCCGGGCACGACCGGGAAACCCTCGGGCGCAGCGCCGAGCACGCCTTCTCACTCCTCACCCGTTCCGCACCGGTGTGAGCCCAGGAGCATCGCGGAAAAGGTTGGTGACGATGACCTCCGACAGCCGAACCCCGCAACGGGCCACGCTCGGCACGTGGCCGACCCCGCTCGAACCCATGCCGCGGCTGGCCGGTGCACTCGGCCTCAACCCGGACGACCTG
This sequence comes from Streptomyces sp. NPDC002730, assembly GCF_042888805.1. Classification (NCBI taxonomy): domain Bacteria; kingdom Bacillati; phylum Actinomycetota; class Actinomycetes; order Kitasatosporales; family Streptomycetaceae; genus Streptomyces; species Streptomyces sp. NPDC002730. The sequence continues at coordinate 215,543 of NZ_JBIAQG010000005.1, read as the reverse complement.
TCGATCAAACGCGACGACCTCACCGGCCTGGGCGGCGGCGGAAACAAGATCCGCAAACTTGAGTGGCTCTGCGGCGCGGCACTGGCCGACGGCGCGACGACCCTTGTGACCACCGGCGCGCCGCAGAGCAACCACGCGCGGCTGACCGCGGCAGCCGGCGCCCGGCTGGGGCTCGACGTCGTACTCGTGCTCGCAGGCTCACCCGGCTCGTCGGCCTCCGGCAACCTTGCCCTCGACGGGCTCTTCGGCGCCACGGTTGTGTGGGCCGGTGCCGTCGACGCCGCGGCTCTCCGCTCCGCCGCCCAGCAGGTGGCGGAGCAGTTGCGACGGCGCGGCGCTGTCCCCGCGCTCATCCCCTTCGGTGGTTCGAGCGTGCTCGGTGCGCGCGGGTACGTTGAATGCGGACGCGAACTCCTCACCCAAGCTCCCGACTTGGCGACCGTGGTCGTCGCGGTCGGCTCCGGTGGCACCATGGCCGGCCTGGTCGACGTGCTGGGTCCCGCGCGCGTCCTCGGCGTCCACTGCGGTGCCGTAACCGACCCTGCCCGGACCGTGTCCGAACTGGCCTCCGGCCTGTCCGGCATGCACCGCGCGCCGGAGGAACTCAGGCTCCGGCTCGACCAGGTCGGCGACGGTTACGGTGTTTTGACCGAGCGGGTCATGGCCGCGATGACGCTGGCCGCACGCACCGAAGGCATCGTGCTCGATCCGATCTACACCGGACGCGCGATGGCCGGCCTGATCGCAGCGACCGAAGACGGCGACATCGTTCCTGGACAGCGCACGATCCTTCTGCACTCGGGCGGCCTGCCCGGACTCTTCGGCCACCCGGCGACGCTCACGCAGGCGGAAGCCGCACTCACCGTCGGAGGCTAGTTCTCCCGGGCTTCTCGCAAGGCATTGACGGCCGGTCGCCCGCGACTCCCTGCCCCGGGCGGTCGCCGTGGGATCAATTGCGCCATATGTACGCAGTGGTAGGGAATCCTAACGAGTTCTTGATGCCTGTCCCCCTATCGGAGTCGTGCTGTTGAGCAGGTGGCGCGGCTTACGCTCGCGCCGTGTTCAACGTGACAGGGATTCTCAAGCGGCTGGTCATCGGCCGGGCCATGCGCAGTGAGGAGCTGGGCGGGACGCTGCTGCCCAAGCGCCTCGCCCTGCCGATCTTCGCTTCCGACCCGCTGTCCTCGGTGGCTTATGCCACCCAGGAGATCCTGCTGGTGCTCACCCTCGGCGGGCTGGCCTATCTGCATTTCACGCCGTGGATCGCGGCCGCGGTCGTCGCGCTGATGACGGTGGTGGTGCTCTCCTACCGCCAGGTCGTGCACGCCTATCCGAGCGGCGGCGGATCGTACGAAGTCGCCTCGACGAACCTGGGCCCCTCCGCCGGCCTGGTGGTCGCCGCCTCGCTGCTGGTCGACTACGTGATGACCGTGGCCGTCTCGGTCGCCTCCGGGGTCGACAACATCATCTCGGCCGTGCCCGCCCTGGTCGACCATCGGGTACTGATGGCGCTCATCTTCGTCGCCGCCCTGACCGCGATGAACCTGCGCGGGGTGCGCGAATCCGGCCAGGCGTTCGCCGCTCCGACGTATCTGTTCATCGGCGGCGTGCTGATCATGGTCGGCACCGGCCTGCTCCGCTACCTGCTCGGCGACGCACCGGTGGCCGAGAGCGCCGCGTACGGCATCAAGCCGGAGCCCGGGGACGCGAACCTGGCGGGACTGGCCCTGGTGATGCTCGTCCTGCGCGCGTTCTCCAGCGGCTGTACGGCACTGACCGGTGTGGAGGCGATCTCCAACGGTGTGCCGGCGTTCCGCAAGCCCAAGTCACACAACGCGGCGGCCACCCTGGCCGCGATGGGCATCATCGCCATCACCATGTTCGTCGGCGTCACCACCCTCGCCATCGTCGCCAAGGTGCACATCACCGACGATGCCTGCCGGCTCACCGGTCTGACCGGCGACTGCTCCTCGTACACCCAGCGCACCGTCATCGCCCAGCTCGCGGCCTCCGTCTTCGGCGGTGAGAACAGCGTCGGCTTCTACTTCATCCAGGCAGCCACCGCCCTGGTCCTGATCCTCGCCGCGAACACCGCCTTCAACGGCTTCCCGCTGCTCGCCTCGATCCTCGCCCAGCACCGCTATCTGCCGCGCCAGTTGCACAACCGCGGCGACCGGCTCGCCTTCTCCAACGGAATCCTGGCCCTGGCGATTGTGGCCGGTCTGCTGCTGTGGGCGTACAAGGCGAATGTCACCAGCCTCATCCACCTCTACATCCTGGGCGTGTTCACCTCCTTCACGCTCTCCCAGACCGGCATGGTCCGGCACTGGAACCGTGAACTGCGCACCGAGCCCGACCCCGCCACGCGCCGTCGGCACCAGATGGCCAGGATCATCAACGCCACCGGCGCGGTCATCACCTGCCTGGTCCTGGTCATCGTGCTGGCCACCAAGTTCACCCAGGGCGCCTGGCTGGCGGTGCTCGCCGCGATCGTCCTGTTCGTGATGATGCGGGGCATCCGACGTCACTACGACGCCATCGCGGCCGAACTGGCGGTCACCGACCCGCGCAGTGAGATGAAGCCGCCCTCCCGCGTGGTGGCCATCGTGCTGGTCTCCACCATCCACAAGCCCACCCTGCGGGCACTGGCCTACGCCCGCGCCTTCAGGCCGGACCACCTGGAAGCACTCACCGTCGCGGTCGACCGCGAGCAGGCCAACGCGCTCCAACGCCAGTGGGAGGACTACGAAATCCCGGTGCCGCTCAAGGTCCTCGACTCCCCGTACCGAGAGATCACGCGGTCGGTCGTGGAGTACGTCCGTTCCATCCGGCGCGACAGCCCGCGGGACGTCGTCGCGGTCTTCATCCCCGAGTACGTCGTCGGCCGCTGGTGGGAGGCCCTGCTGCACAACCAGTCCGCACTGTGGCTCAAGAGCCGGCTGCTCTTCACCCCCGGAGTCATGGTCACCAGCGTTCCCTGGCAGCTCACCTCCTCCGCGCACGCCGACCACCCGGCCGCCCGTGCTCCTGGCTCGGTCCGCCGCGGAGAACCCACCAAGCCCCCCGAGAGCGAAGACGTCAGCGCACATCAGTAACCGGGCAGGCATCAGTAACCGAGCCGCACCAGCAACCGGGCAGGCATCGGCTGAGCGACGTTCGTCGCTGCCGCGTGCGACGAAAGTAGGCCGTGGACGGCGGGGTTCGCTGCTTAGGGTTCGGGCGTGGACGCGTCATCGAAGTTCCGGGCCGGTTGGCAGTGGCTGGCGGCGCCCGAGTTGTGGTCGCGGCGGCGGACCGCCGGCGAGGCGGTGCTCGCGCTGGTGCTCGGCCTCATGGCGGCAGGGACCGAGGAACTGCTGGGCAGCGAGGGACTGCGGCTGCTCGCCGTGGGAGTGGCGGCCGCGGTGCTGTCGCTGCTGCGGCGGCGGATGCCCGCGCCGGTGCTGGTGGTGACGAGTGCGCTGGCGTCGCTGCTGAGCGGCTTCGCCCCCCTGCTGATGGTCGTGGGGTGGTCGGCGGGTCGCAGGATCGTGGGCGCCGGACGGACGCTGGCGGCGTTCACCATCGCGTACGTCCTCTTTGACGCCATCGTCCTCCTGGACTCCTGGTCGCAGCAGCCACCGATGAGCCTCGTGCTGTTCACCACCCTGTACTTCCTGGCGACGACGGTCGTACCGGGTCTGGCCAGCCGGTACTGGACGCAGCGCAGGACCCTGCTGCATGCGCTGCAGGAGCGCAATGCCCAGCTGCTGCGTGAGCACGCGATGGTGGCGGGGCAGGCGCGGCTGCGTGAGCGGCAGCGGATCGCGCAGGACATGCACGACAGCCTCGGGCACCAGCTGGCGCTGATATCCGTGCACACCGGGGCGCTGGAGGTGGACCCCGAGCTGACGCTGCGGCAGCGGGAGGCGGTCGGGGTGCTGCGGGGCGCCTCGGTGACCGCGATGCACGAGCTGCGTGAGGTCGTCGGAATTCTGCGGGACGGGGTCGAAGGGCCCCCGCCGGTGGACGAGTCGGGGCGGTCCGCGCGCGGGACGGCCGGGATCGATGGGCTCGTCGAGGCGGCGCGGGTGGCGGGGAACACGGTGGAGCTGCGGCGTACGGGCGAGGTGCGGCCGCTCGCCGCGGCGGCCGACCACGCGGCGTACCGCATTGCGCAGGAGGCGCTGACCAATGCGTACAAGCACTCTCCCGGCGCGCCGATCGGTGTCGAGCTGCGGTATGAGCCGGACTCGTTCGTCGTCGAGATCATCAATGGGGCGGCTGGGGGCGTGGCGCCGGGCGAGGTGGTCAGCGGCGGGCAGGGGCTGACCGGGCTGCGTGAGCGGGCGCGGCTGGTCGGCGGCATGGTGCATGCGGGGCCGGCTCACGGCGGGGGTTTCCGGGTGGCGGGGGTGCTGCCGTACGGGGTGGTGGAGGCGGCGCCGTTCGTTGCCGCGGAGGACGACTTCCGCCAGCAGTCGCCGAAGGCCGCTCTCGGGAACGGTGCTCCGGTCATGGACTGGAGTGTCTCCGAGCGGGAGCTGGCGATGGCCGGCCGCGACCGGAGCAGGGGCGGCGGAATCGCGCTGGGGTGCGGAATCGCGCTGGCGGCCCTGCTGGTGCTGGTGGTTGCCGGTATCTTCGGGCTGTTCTTCCTGGTGGGGGCGGCAAACAACGGGATGATCGACCCGGAAGAGTACGAGCGAGTGCAGATCGGGGCGGACGAGGACGAGGTCCGCGACCAGCTGCCGAGCGGGGACACGATCGCGACGACCGGGCTGGCCGGGTCGGGTCCGAAGGAGCCGGCGGGCTCTGAGTGCCTGGTGCTGATGTCCTCGGAGGTGGGGGACAACTTCGACACCGAGCCGGTGTTCCGGTTCTGCTTCAAGGGCGGCAAGCTGATCGAGAAGAAGACCTACGAGGTCAGCCGGTAGGCGGGGCGAGGCGCAGGGGTGGAAGTGGGGGTGGATGTGACGGGGTCGCCGATACGGGTCGTCGTCGCTGATGACGAGCCGCTGATCAGGGCCGGGATCCGGATGATCCTCACCTCGGACCGCGGGATCGAGGTCGTGGCGGAGGCGGCGAACGGCCGTGAGGCGATCGATCTGGCCCGTTCGCACAGCGCCGATGTGGTGCTGCTCGACATTCAGATGCCGGTGATGGACGGGCTCACCGCGCTGGGGGAGCTGCGCAGGGCTCTCCCCGCGGCACGGGTGATCGTACTGACGACCTTCGGTGAGCGGGAGAACGTACTGCGGGCGCTGGAGTGCGGGGGCGCGGGTTTTCTGCTGAAGGACACGGCGCCCGCGGAACTGATCCGAGCGGTACGGGCGGCGGCTGCGGGCGATGCCTATCTCTCCCCCGGCGCGACCCGGCATGTGGTGGACCAGCTGGCCTCGGGGCGGGCGGCGGCGCGCGGTGAGGAGGCACGGGCGCGGGTGGCAGGGCTGAGCGGGCGTGAGCGGGAGGTGCTGGCGCTGCTCGGGGAGGGACTGTCCAACGCGGACGCCGGTCGGCGGCTGCATATGAGCGAGGCCACGGTGAAGACGTACGTGAGCCGGATCCTGGCGAAGCTGGAGTGCGAGAACCGGGTGCAGGCGGCGCTGCTGGCGCGCGACGCGGGGCTATGAGTACTGGTTCGCGACGCGGTACGGGGCGGTGAGCCGGGGAGGCTGATCAGGGGACGCTGATTGCCGGATGCTCATCGCCGGATGCCGATCGGGCGATCGTGAACGACGTTTCACGTGGAACATGCGTGTTCGCTGCTTCACGCGAAACGCCCGCGGAGGTGTATCCGTCCATCCCCCGCGGGCGCGCGTGCTCGGTCTGCGCGATCAGGCGGCGAGGCGCGCGGCCAGTTCCTTGCCCTTCTGGGCGGCCTCGTCCAGTGCCTTGGTGCGGGAGGCGTCGGCGAGCGGGATGAGCTCGGCCATCTCCGGCCTGGAGCGAGCCATCGTCAGTTCGGGGACGATGAAGTCGACCTCGGCACCGAGCATGCCGGTGAACACCTTCTCCAGGTAGTTCTGGACGAACTCGAAGTCCTCGCGCGGGGTACCGGGGGCGTATGAGCCGCCGCGGCTGGCGACGATGGTCACCGGGGTGCCGGCCACCGGGCCGTCGGGGACGCCCGCGTTGTGACCGACGACGATCACCTGGTCCAGCCATGCCTTGAGGGTCGACGGGATCGTGAAGTTGTACATCGGTGCGCCGATCAGAACGGCGTCTGCCGCGTTGAGCTCGGCGGCGAGCTCGGCGCGCAGTGCGTCGTCGACGCCCGCTGAGGCGGCGGCGAAGTCCAGGTGGGGCACGGGGGCGGCGGCGAGGTCGCGGTAGACGACCTTGCCGTCGGGGTGCTGCTCCTGCCAGGCCTGGACGAAGGCTGCGGTGGTGTCGCGGGAGGCCGAGCCCTGAGGGAAGACGGCAGAGTCGAGATGCAGCAGCGTGGCCATGAGGTGCTCCAGGGGGGTGCGTGTCACTGAAATTCCGTATGCACCTATGGATAGCATAGTCACTTATTTTTTGTAAGTCCCTTGTGCTGGCGCAGTACTCTGGGGTTATGGCTGAACGGGGCATGGCTGAACACAGCGAGGAAGCGTGCAAGAAGGTCGACGGGGGCATCACCCGCGTCTTCGAGCTGCTCGGCAAGCGCTGGACCGGGCCGATCGTCTCGGTGCTGATGCAGCACGCGGTGCACTTCGCGGAGCTGAGGCGGGCTATTCCGGGCATCAGCGAGCGCATGCTCTCGGACCGGCTGACCGAGCTGGGGGCGGCGGGGCTGGTTGTGCGGGAGGTCGACGAAGGGCCACCGCTGAGGGTCGCGTACCGGCTGACCGAGGCCGGGGCTGCGATGGAGCCCGCGCTCAAGGAGCTGGCGCTGTGGGCGGAGACGCATCTGGGGCACCCCGGCGAGAACGGCTGCTGAGCGCGATCGGAGCTGCTCCCCACGTTGTCCACAGGGGGAGACGGTTGTCGGCCGGCAGCGGTACGGTCTTTGGCAGTTGATGTTGATGTCGTACGACTACGGGGGAGGCAGCGCTTCATGAGCGAGGCTGAGGCGGTGACGCCGGTGCAGCAACCGGAGTCGGGCGGTGTTGGGGCCGATGGCGGGCGCATTCCGACGGTGGCCGGCTTTGCGCGGCGTACGGCGGCGGGGACGGCCGGCGCTCCAGGTGCTGTGCAGTCGCCGAAGGAGAAGGGCAAGGTGCTGCGGGACCGGATCCCGCGGTCCTCGCACGACTCGCTGGTGCTGGCCGTGGAGCGGCCCGGCGCGATCCAGGCCGTCGAGGAGTCCAGCCGGGGCCGGGTGCCGGAGCTCACACCGATACGGGTGGGCCGGATGGCCGCCACGCCCTTCGCCTTTCTGCGCGGCTCGGCCGGGCTGATGGCCCATGACCTGGTGGGCACGCCGGTCACCGGGGTGAGCGCGCAGATCTGCGGTGATGCGCACGCGGCGAACTTCGGGCTGTACGGCGACGCGCGCGGCCGCCTCGTCATGGACCTGAACGACTTCGACGAGACCGTCGTCGGCCCGTGGGAGTGGGACCTCAAGCGGCTCGCGGTCTCACTGGTGCTGGCAGGGCGTGTGGCGGGTGCGGACGAAACCGTCTGCCGGGCGGCCGCGTTCGACGCTGTGGGCGCGTACCGGCGCACCATGCGGCTGCTGGCAAAGCTGCCGGCGCTCGACGCATGGAACGCCATCGCCGACGAGGAGCTCGTTTCCCACACGGACGCGCGGGATCTGCTCGGCACCCTGGAGCGGGTCTCGGCGAAGGCCCGTAACAACACGAGTGCGCGCTTCGCCGCCAAAGCGACGGAGGAGTGCGGCGACGGCGGACGGCGCTTCGTGGACGCGCCACCGGTGCTGAGGCGGGTGCCGGACGCGGAGGCGGCGGCTGTTGCCTCCGCACTCGAGGAGTACCTGGCCACCGTGTCGGAGGACCGGCAGCCGCTGCTCGCGCGCTACACGGTTCATGACGTGGCCTTCCGGGTGGTGGGGACCGGGAGCGTCGGCACCAGGTCGTATGTGGTGCTGCTGCTCGACCACCGGGGAGAGGCGCTGGTGCTCCAGGTGAAGGAGGCGCGGGCCTCGGCACTGCTGCCCTATCTGCCGGCCGCCGGGTTCGCGGTCGCGGATGTGGAGCACGAGGGGCGCCGGGTGGTGCTCGGCCAGAAGCGGATGCAGGTGGTCAGCGACATCCTGCTGGGCTGGACGACGGTGGACGGACGGCCGTTCCAGGTACGGCAGTTCAGGAACCGCAAGGGCAGTGTGGACCCGGCGGCGATCGCGCCGGACCAGGTCGACGACTACGGGCGGATGACCGGCGCGCTGCTCGCCAGGGCGCATGCGCACAGCGCCGACCCGCGGCTGATCGCCGGGTACTGCGGCAAGAACGAGGAGTTCGACGAGGCGGTGGCCGGCTTCGCCATGACCTACGCGGACCGTACGGAAGCGGACCACGAGGAGCTTCTGGCGGCGGTCAAGAACGGTCGGATAGCCGCTGAGCTGGGGGTGTGACGGGGTGCTCCGCTGCGCCCGTAGGCTGGACGGGTGACCCAGGATGCACCCGGGGGGCCGACGACCCGGAACGACGAAGAGCAGGACGCGCAGACGCGGCCCGAGGCCCGGCTGGCGAAAGCGGTGCGCGCGGCCGAGCAGGCGCTGATCGAGTTCGAGATCGCACTGGAGACGTTCCGGGTGGAGGTGGAGAACTTCTCCCGACTGCATCACCAGAGGCTCGGTCCGATGTATGCGCGCCTGGACGAGCTGGACGCCCAGATCGCGGAGGCCCGGGCCGCCGCCACCGGCGACCCGGAGGATCTGCGCAAGGCGCAGGAGGCGCGGGCCATGGTGATGCCCATGCCCGGTGTCGACGAGCTCTTCCACGACTGGATGGATTCCGACGGCCTGTCCCCCGAGGCTGCCGCGATGCTGAACGATCAGCCCGTACGGGCGCCGAAGCGGGTGCGGCCGAGCGAGGAGGCACGCAAGCTCTACCGCGAGCTGGCGCGCAAGGCGCATCCGGATCTGGCCCAGGACGAGACGGAGCGGGCGCGGCGTGATGAGTTCATCACGCGGGTGAACGCCGCATACGCGCTCGGGGACGCGGCGATGCTGAAGGAGCTGGCCGAGGAGTGGGCGGCCGGGCCCGTGCCTCCGGAGCAGCAACTCAGCGAGAGTGAGGAGCTCTACGCCCGGCTCGAGTGGCTGTCGCAGCGCAAGGAGCTGCTGACCGCGGTCGCCCAGGAGCTGGAAGAGAGCGCGATCGGCGCCATGCTGCGGATGGCGCCGGACGACCCGGACCGGCTGCTGGAGGAGATCGCCGAGCAGCTGCTGGCACAGGTCGCCGAGCGTGTGGCGGAACTGTCCGGACTGGTGGAGTAGGTTGCCTGAGGCTTTCCAGAAAGCCTCAGGACCCTGCAGCGTACGTACGAGAGAAGGCATGACCCATGAATTTCGCCCCGCTGCCCTCGGTGGACGTCGCGGCGGTACCGTCCGGCGGACTGGTGCTGGACGTCCGGGAGGACGACGAGTGGGCGGCCGGGCACGTCGAAGGCGCGCTGCACGTCCCGATGAGCGACTTCGTGGCCCGCTTCGGTGAAGTGACCGAGGTGGTTGCCGACGGCCGCCGGGCGTATGTGATGTGCCGCGTCGGCGGCCGGTCCGCGCAGGTCACGCAGTATCTGGTGCAGCAGGGCATTGACGCCGTGAACATCGACGGCGGCATGCTCGCCTGGGAGGGCGCCGGGCGCCCGATGGTCACCGACAACGGCGGCCCGGCTTCCGTCCTCTGAGATTCCCAGCTCGTACGCCGGTGAGCCGCTAGCCGAGGGGGTGGGCGGCCAGCAGGTCGCCGAGGGCCTCCTCATGCGCCGCGGCCGGACCGAGTGAGAGCTCGAGCTGCTTGGCCCATGCGTGGTAGCGGTGCAGTGGATAGTCGGTGTCCGCGCCGAAGCCGCCGTGCAGATGCTGTGCGGTCTGGACGACACGGCGTACGCCCTCCGAGGCCCAGATCTTCGCCACCGCGACATCGCCGGCCACAGGCAGCGGGCCGCCGACCCCCGGGCCATGGGGCGACGGGGCCAATCTCCAGGCCGCCTGCCAGAGGGTCGCTTCCATCGAGCGGAGATCTATATAGCGGTCGGCTGCCTGGACGGCGACGGCCTGGAACGTCGCGACCGGGAAGCCGAACTGCTCGCGCTTGCCGGTGTATGCACTCGTCATGGAGAGCACGCCCTCGCCGAGTCCGAGCGCGAGTGCGCAGGTCCCGGTGGCGAGGAGCTGGCGCAGCCATTCCCAGGCGCCTTCGGCGTCGATCAGTTCGCTGCTGTCGATCCGCACGAAGTCCAGGCTGACCTCGGCAAAGCGCTCGCCGCTTGTGGAGATCTGCTCGGCGAGAGCGAGGCCTTCCCGGTCCCGGGGGACCAGGGCGAGCACGGCATGGCCCTCATCGGTGTGTGCCGGCACAGCGATCCGGTCCGCGGACTGCGCCCAGGGCACGCCTGTCTGCACGCCGTCGAGGACCCAGCCGTCCCTGTGCTCGCTGTCCGGGCGTGCGGTGACGGCGAGCTCGGCGGGGTCATGGCCGGTGCGGCCGTTGGCGCCGACGGTGAGCACCAGCTCGCCGCGGCCGATCCGGGGGAGTATCTCGTCGCTCAACTCCGCCCTGCCGTAACGCTCTACGGCCATGGCGACCGCGCTCGTCTCCAGCAACGGCACCCGTGCCAGCACCTTCGCGGACTCCCGCAGCACCAGGCAGAGCGCTATGGGGTCCAGGCCGGCCCCGCCGTGTTCCGGCGACAGAACCAGACTCAGCAGATCGGTGTCCGCGAGCCTGGCCCACAGAGGCCTGTCGAACTCCTCGGCCACCGCGCCCGGAGTGAGGGCGGGGCTCGGCACTCCGTCCGGCGCGACGCCCGAGAAGACCGCCTTGGCCGCCTCGACGGCCGCCTGCTGCTCCTCGGTGAAGGTGAAGTCCACTGCCTGTCCTCCCATGCACCGGCGCTGCCCGAATCCCTACCTGACGGACCGTCAAGATAGAACACGTTCTTGAAAAAGAAAACAGCCCGGAAAGGACAGCCCGGAAAAGGACAGGGCCTCAAAGTGAACGACAGCGAGGTCAGAGGCTCAGTGGTTGTCGGTCGTCGTCAGCGGTCGAAGTCCAACTCCACTTCCGGTGTGGCCGGATGGGACTGGCAGGCCAGTACATAGCCTGCGTCGGTCTCCTCCGGCTCCAGCGCGAAATTGCGGTCCATGCGCACCTCGCCCGAAACCAGGAAGGCTCGGCAAGTGCCGCAGACCCCTCCCTTGCACGCGTACGGCGCGTCCGAGCGGCTGCGCAGCACTGTCTCCAGCAGCGATTCGCCTTCCTGTACCGGCCACTTGCCGGACCGGCCGTCGAGGGTGGCGGTGAGTGAGGCGCGGGCCGGGGCGGTCACCGACGCCGGAGCGGGCGCCGAGCCGTCGTCGACATGGAAGATCTCCTCGTGGATACGGCTCCGGTCCACGCCGAGCCCGCGCAGCGCGCGCTCGGCGCCCTGGACCAGGCCGAATGGGCCGCACAGGAACCAGCCGTCCACGTCCGCCACCGGAAGCAGGGCCGGCAGCAGCCCGGTCAGCCGCTCCTGGTCCAGCCGTCCGGACGGCAGACCTGACTGCTGTTCCTCCCGGGAGAGCACAGTGACCAGCTGAAAGCGGTCCGGGAAGCGGTCCTTCAGATCGGCGACCTCATCCAGGAACATCGTGGACGCCGCGGTGCGGTCGCTTCGTATCAGACAGAACCGCGCCTCCGGCTCCCGCGCCAGCAGCGTCGCCGCCATCGACAGCACCGGGGTGATGCCGCTGCCGCCGACGACCGCGGCGAAGTGCCCGGGACGCGGCGCGAGGAGGAACCGGCCCATCGGGGGCATCACCTCGACGGTGTCGCCCACGACGAGCTCCTTGAGCGCATACGTCGAGAACTCGCCGCCGTCGACCAGCCGGATGCCCACGCGCAGTACCGGATCGCTGCCGGCCGGGGCGGCCGGAGCGCAGATGGAGTACGTACGACGGATCTCCTGGCCCTGCACAAGCCTGCGCAGAGCGAGATGCTGACCGGGGGTGTGGCGGAAGGTCTCCCGCAGCTCGGGCGGCACCTGGAGCGTGACAGCGACCGAGTCGTCCGTGAGCTGTTCGACCTCGCTGACCCGGAGCGGATGGAACATCTACAACTCCTTGAAGTGGTCGAAGGGTTCGCGGCAGGCGACACAGCGGCGCAGTGCCTTGCAGGCGGTGGAGGAGAACCTGCTCAGCAGCTCGGTGTCAGTCGATCCGCAGTGCGGGCAGCGCACGGAGAGAGTGAGCGGCACCGGTCCCTCCGCCGCGTGTGAGCGGGGTGGGGCTATTCCGAACTCGGCGAGCTTGCGCCGTCCTTCCGCGCTGATGTCATCCGTGGACCAGGCCGGGGAGAGGACCTTGATCACCGAAACATCCGGTATCCCGTGGCTGTGCAGCACCTGCTCGATGTCCGAGGTCATGGCCTCGATCGCCGGGCAGCCGGTGTACGTGGGGGTCAGCTCGACCTCTACCCTGCCGGGTCCGAGGATCTGGACTCCGCGGAGCACGCCGAGCTCCTCCAGTGTCAGCACCGGCAGCTCCGGGTCGGGCACGGAGCCGGCGAGCCTGAGCAGCTCGGCCTCGAGCCGCGTATCGGTCCCGATCGGGGTCCTGGTTGTGGTCCCGGTCGAGGTTGCGGTTGTGGCCCCTGTCGCGGTCCCGGTCTCAGCTGCGGTCATCTCGGTCACCATGACGCCCCCGGATGGCTGCGGTGCAGATGCTGCATCTCGGCAAGCATCCGCCCGAAGGACTCGGTGTGCAGACCCTGCCGTCCGGCGCCCGCCGACCATCCGCCGGACCGCGGCCCGTCGGGCACGGTCAGTGTCGCGCGCTCCAGGACCGCGGTGACGGTCTCGAGCCAGCTGTCCTGCAACGACTGCCAGCCGATGTCCAGCCCGTCGACCGGCTGGAACATCTCGCCGGTGAACCGCCACAGCGCGTCGCACGCCTGCTGCATCCGCTCATGGCTCTCGTCGGTGCCGTCACCGAGCCGCTCGGTCCAGTGCTCGGCGTGGTCCTGGTGGTACGCGACCTCCTTGACCGCCTTCGCCGCGAGCCCGGCGAACTCACTGTCCCCGGTCGCCAGCCGTCCGTACAGCAGGCGCTGGTAGACGGAGAAGTAGAGCTGGCGGGCGATGGTGTGTGCGAAGTCGCCGTTCGGCTGCTCGACCAGCTGGAGATTGCGGAAGGCCCGCTCCTCGCGCAGATACGCCAGCTCGTCCTCGTCCCCGACGAGGGAGAGCAGCACCCGCGCCTGGCCCAGCAGGTCCAGCGCGATATTGGCGAGGGCGACCTCCTCCTCCAGCACGGGCGCATGGCCCGCCCACTCCCCCAGCCGGTGCGAGAGCACCAGCGCGTCGTCGCCGAGAGCGAGTGCCGCGGCATTCACCGTCGTGGTCACAGGTGCTTCACCCCTTCCGGGATCTCGTAGAAGGTCGGGTGCCGGTAGGGCTTGTCGCCGGCCGGCTCGAAGAACGAGTCCTTCTCGTCCGGCGAGGAGGCCGTGATCTCCGTGGACGGCACCACCCAGATCGAGACGCCTTCGTTCCGCCGGGTGTAGAGATCGCGGGCGTTGCGCAGGGCCATCTCCGCGTCCGGGGCGTGCAGGCTTCCCGCGTGGGTGTGGGACAGCCCCCTGCGTGAGCGGACAAAGACCTCCCACAGCGGCCAGTCGGTCGAGCTGCTCATGCCGTCGCCTCCCCGGGCTTCACGTGCTGTGCTTGGTGCTTCGTGGCGTACGCCGCGGCCGCGTCCCGAACCCAGGTGCCCTCTTCGTGCGCCTGGCGGCGCTGGGTGATCCGCTGTTCGTTGCAGGGCCCGTTGCCCTTGAGGACTTCCTGGAACTCGGCCCAGTCGATCGCGCCGAAGTCGTGGTGTCCCCGCTCCTCGTTCCACCGCAGATCGGGGTCGGGGAGGGTGAGGCCCAGGGCTTCGGCCTGCGGGACGCAGATGTCGACGAAGCGCTGGCGCAGCTCGTCGTTGGAATGCCGCTTGATCTTCCACGCCATGGACTGCGTCGAATGCGCCGACTCGTCGTCCGGCGGGCCGAACATCATCAGCGACGGCCACCACCAGCGGTCCACCGCGTCCTGCGCCATCTCGTGCTGCGCGGGCGTCCCGCGGGAGAGGGTGAGCAGCAGCTCGTACCCCTGCCGCTGGTGGAAGGACTCCTCCTTGCAGATCCGGACCATGGCGCGGGCGTACGGGCCGTAGGAGCAGCGGCAGAGCGGCACCTGGTTGGTGATCGCCGCGCCGTCCACCAGCCACCCGATCGCGCCGACATCGGCCCAGGTCAGCGTGGGGTAGTTGAAGATCGAGGAGTATCTCTGGCGGCCGGCGTGGAGCTTGTCGAGCAGCTCCTCGCGGCTCGTGCCCAGGGTCTCGGCGGCGCTGTACAGGTACAGCCCGTGGCCCGCTTCGTCCTGCACCTTGGCCATCAGGATCGCCTTGCGGCGAAGCGAGGGCGCCCGGGTGATCCAGTTCGCCTCGGGCTGCATTCCGATGATCTCGGAGTGGGCGTGCTGCGCCATCTGGCGCACCAGCGTGGCCCGGTACGCGTCCGGCATCCAGTCGCGTGGCTCGATGCGCTCGTCGGCGGCCACGGCGGCGTCAAAAACCGCCTCGTACGTATCCGCAGTCACTGCCGTCATCCGGGCCCCCTACCGACCGATCGTTCGGTTCATTGGCTTCAATGGTGAGTCGACGGCCCGTAGGGTGTCAACCCTGTGGATAACTGAGGTGGACCGATGGAGATCGGGGCGGGATGGACTCCTACGAGGACGAGGACGTCAAACGCGCCAGAAGCCTGAGCTCCGGGCCGCCGTCCGGAGACGCTCCCGAGCCCGCTGACCAGCCCGAATCCCTGACTGAGTCCGAGCCGGAGCCGGAGTCCGAGCCCGAGCCCGGGCCCGGGCCGCAACCTCGGTCCGAGTCCCAGCCCCAGTTCGAGTCCCGGCTCCAGTCCGAGCCCGAGCCCGCCCCCACGAGTGGCATGGCGGCGCTCTCCCTCCCCTACCAGGTGGCCGCCGCCGTCTCGCTCGCGATCATCGGCGCCCTCGCCTGCGTCCACCTGG
The DNA here is from genome assembly GCF_042888805.1 of Streptomyces sp. NPDC002730. NCBI lineage: Bacteria > Bacillati > Actinomycetota > Actinomycetes > Kitasatosporales > Streptomycetaceae > Streptomyces > Streptomyces sp. NPDC002730. The sequence goes on along the minus strand of NZ_JBIAQG010000005.1, from coordinate 200,396 downwards.
TCATGGTGTTTCTGCATGTCGCCCCTTCCAACACCGTGACCAAGCAGTACGGCGAGGCGGTCGACGGCTGGGTCTATCCCGAGTTCGAGCAGAACTGGAAGCTCTTCGCCCCCAATCCGCTCCAGCAGAACGTCGCCGTGCAGGTCAGAGCCGAGGTCACCGTTTCCGACGGCAGCCGCAGGAGCAGCGACTGGATCGACCTCACCGCCGAGGACGGCGAGGCGATCCGCGGCAACCTCCTCCCCAGCCATGTCCAGCAGAACGAGCTGCGCCGGGCCTGGGACTTCTACGTCAATTCGCACGACAGCGAGAACCGCCCCAACGGTCTGCGCGGCCAGCTCTCCGAGAGCTACGTCCGCCGCATCGTGATGCAGCGACTGGATGCGCATGATCTGGGCGGCCCCGTCGAGCGGATCCAGCTCAGGTCCTCCACCCGCTCGGTCAAGGCCCCGGAGTGGAGCGACGAGAAGATAGACACCCGCCCCGCCCATCGGGTCCTGCCCTGGTGGACGGTGACTGCCGCGGATCTCCCCGGCGGAGTCCGTAACGGTCGTACGGAGGCGGGCACGTGAACAAAACCGTCGACGGCCGGCTCGCCCGCACCGTCCAGCGCGTCACCTCCACCGCCCTCGGTCCGTACCAGAGCGCGACCATACGGATCGGCTTCGCCGCCGGCTGGCTGCTCTTCCTCCTGCGCGAATTGCCCAACCGCCATGAGATGTACGGGCCCAATGGTCCGTGGAGCTGGGAGATGTCGCGGCAGCTCATCGCGGGCAATGAAGCCTTCACCGCGCTCATGTGGTCGGACAACACCCTCTGGTTCGAGATCGTGTACGGCGTCGCTGTGCTGTCCAGCGTGCTGCTGATGCTCGGCTGGCGTACCCGCACCATGTCCGTGCTCTTCATGATCGGCGTACTGTCACTGCAGAACCGCTCCATCTTCATGGGTGACGGCGGCGACAACGTCATCCACCTGATGGCGATCTATCTTGTCCTGACGCGCTGCGGACAGGTCTGGTCCCTGGACGCACGCCGAGCCGTCCGGGCAGCAGCGGCGGCCGTCCCGGGCCTGCCGCCCCGCGACCGGGTCGGCCCCGCGCTCTGGGTGGTGCTGGGATTCGGCCTGGTCGTCGCCACCTTCCTGAACCAGACCGGCTCCTTGGTACTGCTGCTTCTCTGGGGACTATGGGTGGTGCAGGGGCTCTGGTGGATGGTGAGCCGGTACGCCTCGTCCAGCGAGCCGCGAACCCTGCTGGATGTTCTCGCCAACCTTGCGCACAACGCCGCGCTCGTCGTGATCATGGCCGAGGTCTGTCTGATCTATGCGACGGCCGGCTGGTACAAGATCCAGGGCTCGCGCTGGCAGGACGGCACCGCGCTCTACTACCCGCTCAAGCTGGACTACTTCACGCCGTGGCCGGCCCTGTCCGACCTCCTGGGCTCCAGCGGCGTGATGGTGATGGTGCTGACGTACGGCACGGTCATCGTGCAGGTCGCCTTCCCCTTCACGCTCTTCAACCGGCGCGTCAAGAACGTCCTGCTGGCGGCCATGATGATGGAGCACGCCGCGATCGCCGTGCTGCTCGGACTGCCGTTCTTCTCGCTCGCGATGATCGCCGCCGACGCGGTCTTCCTGCCGACCGCCTTCCTGGTCTGGCTCGGCGGCCGGGCCGTGCGGGGGCGGGACCGGCTGTTCTCTCGGGTGGACGTGGCGCCGCGGCAGCGGCAGGGAAGCCAGGAGCAGCCCCGTACGCTCGTTGGGTGAGTACCACCGAAGAACCGATTCAGTACGACGAGGCCGCCTTCTTCCCGGGCAAGCAGAGCGTCCCGGACGAGGTCGGCGTCGGGCCGCACCCGAGGCCGTGGCCGCAGGACGCGCGGTATGACCCCGAGCTACTGGCCGAGGGCGACCGGCGCAACGTTGTCGACGAGTACCGGTACTGGACGCGCGAGGCAATCGTCGCCGACCTGGACACACGCCGGCACGACTTCCATGTGGCCGTGGAGAACTGGGGTCACGACTTCAACATCGGTTCTGTGGTGCGTACCGCCAACGCTTTCCTGGCGAAGGAGATCCACATCGTCGGCCGGCGACGCTGGAACCGGCGCGGGGCCATGGTCACCGACCGGTACCAGCACGTGCGGCACCACCCGGACACCGAGTCGCTGACCGCCTGGGCGGCGGCCAAGGGTCTGCCGATCATCGGGATCGACAATCTGCCGGGGTCGGTGCCGCTGGAGCGGACCGAGCTGCCACGGCGGTGTGTGCTGCTCTTCGGACAGGAGGGGCCCGGGCTGACGGAGGAGGCGCGCAAGCACGCGGCGATGGTGTGCTCGATCGCGCAGTTCGGCTCGACCCGCTCGATCAACGCGGGCGCGGCGGCGGCGATCGCGATGCATGCGTGGGTGCAGCGGTACGCGAAGATCCCGTCACCGTAGGGGCATGTGTGAGCGGAGGCGAGGCGGTGACCCGTACCCGTCCAACGGGTCACCGCCTGTCCTGCCGTCACGCCCGCCGTTACGCCCGTCGTCACGCCTGGCGGCGGACCTCCACCACACGGAATCGGTTCGAGACGAAAGCTCCGTCACACAGTGCCGCGTTCGCCGCCGGGTTGCCGCCCGAGCCGTGGAAGTCGGAGAACGCCGCGGTCTGGTTGACGTACACCCCGCCCGTCAGATTCAGCGAGAGCTGAGCCGACTCCTCCAGGCAGATGTCCTCGATCGCGCGCTCCGTCTCCGCCGAGGTGGTGTACGCGCCGACCGTCATCGCGCCCTTGTCACGGACCGTGCGCCGCAGCAGCTCCAGCGCGTCCGCCGTCGAGTCCACGGCAACCGCGAACGACACCGGGCCGAAGCACTCCGACAGATACACCGATTCGGCGTCTGGCTTGGCGCCGTCGAGCTTGACCACGACCGGCGTACGGACGACGGCATCCGGGAACTCGGGGTTGGCGATCTTCCGTGAGGGCAGAGCCACTTCGCCCAGTCCGGAGGCCGCCTCCAGGCGCCCCTTCACATCAGGGTTGACCAGCGCACCCAGCAGGGCGTTCGCCCGGGCGTCGTCGCCGAGCAGACCGCCCACCGAGGCCGCGATATCGGCGACCACCTCGTCGTACGACTTGGGTCCGACGTCCGTCGTGATGCCGTCCCTCGGGATGAGGAGGTTCTGCGGGGTGGTGCACATCTGGCCGCTGTACAGCGACAGCGAGAAGGCCAGGTTGGAGAGCATCCCCTTGTAGTTGTCGGTGGAGTCGATGACGACGGTGTTGACGCCGGCCTTCTCGGTGTAGACCTGCGCCTGGCGGGCATTGGCCTCCAGCCAGTCGCCGAACCCGGTCGACCCCGTGTAGTCAATGATCTTGATCTCGGGGCGTACCGCGAGGGTCTTGGCGATCCCCTCGCCCGGACGCTCGGCGGCCAGGCAGACCAGGTTCGGATCGAACCCCGCTTCGGAGAGCACCTCGCGGGCCACGCGCACCGTGAGCGCGAGCGGCAGCACCGCGCGGGGGTGCGGCTTGACCAGGACAGGGTTGCCGGTGGCCAGGGAGGCGAACAGCCCCGGGTAGCCGTTCCACGTCGGGAACGTGTTGCAGCCGATCAGCAGGGAGATGCCGCGACCCGCGGTGGTGAAGGTCTTCCGCAGCTCCAGGGGGTCGCGCTTGCCCTGCGGCTTGGACCACTCGGCGGCGGCCGGCGTGCGGGTCTGCTCGGCGTAGGCGTATGCGACGGCCTCCAGGCCGCGGTCCTGGGCGTGCGGGCCGCCCGCCTGGAAGGCCATCATGAAGGCCTGACCGCTGGTGTGCATCACCGCGTGCGCGAATTCATGGGTGCGGGCGCTGATGCGGGACAGGATCTCCACGCAGACCAGAGCCCGCATCTCGGGGCCGGCCTCGCGCCAGGCGCCCATGCCCGCGCGCATCGCGGGCAGCAGTACATCCAGGTCCGGGTGCGGATACTCGATGCCCAACTCCGGTCCGTACGGCGAGACTTCGCCGCCCGTCCAGTCGTCCGTGCCCGGCTGGTCCAGCTCGAAGCGGGAGCCGCGCAGGGCCTCGAAGGCCGCGAGCCCGTCGGCCGGCGCGCTGTCGCCGTACGCCTTGGGGTGCTCGGGATGCGGGGACCAGTACGCGCGGGTGCGGATCGCTTCGAGGGCCTGGTCGAGCGTGGGCCGGTGGGTCTCGGTCAGCTGCATGAAGGACCAACTCCTCGTCGAGCTGGGCAGGGAAGGAATGACAGAGTTAGAGTAACCGAACGATCGGTCGGTACAAGGGGGCCTGTCAAACCTGTGGACAACTCATCGGGGAGGATCACTCCCATGACCGCCATCGAGCCCATCGACGCCATCGACGAGAGCCGTACCGTCGCCGTCGTCGGCACCGGCACCATGGGGCAGGGCATTGCCCAGGTCGCCCTTGTCGCCGGCCATCCCGTACGTCTCTACGACGCCGTTCCCGGGCGGGCGGGCCAGGCCGCGGAAGCCATCGGCGCGCGCCTCGACCGACTGGTCGAGAAGGGCCGGATGGACGCCGTCGAGCGCGACGCCGCCCGCGGGCGGCTGCTGCCGGCCGCCGATCTTGACGAGCTCGCCGACGCGGCGCTCGTCGTCGAGGCGGTCCTCGAGCAACTCGCGGTCAAGCAGGAGCTGTTCACGGCGCTGGAGAAGATCGTCGCGGACGACTGCCTGCTCGCCACCAACACCTCCTCGCTCTCTGTCACGGCCGTCGCGGGCGCTCTGGAGCGCCCCGGCCGCTTCGTCGGACTGCACTTCTTCAATCCGGCGCCCCTGCTCCCCCTCGTCGAGGTCGTCAGCGGCCATGCGACCGACGAGGAGGCGGCCACGCGCGCGTGGGCGACGGCAGCGGCCTGGGGCAAGACTCCGGTGCGCTGTGCCGACACCCCCGGTTTCATCGTCAACCGCGTCGCCCGCCCCTTCTACGCGGAAGCCTTCGCGGTGTACGAGGAGCAGGGCGCCGATCCGGCCACCATCGACGCGGTGCTCAGAGAGTCCGGCGGCTTCAGAATGGGCCCCTTCGAGCTCACCGATCTGATCGGCCAGGACGTCAACGAGGCCGTCACACGTTCCGTCTGGGAGTCCTTCTTCCACAGCCCCAAGTTCCTCCCTTCCCTCGCGCAGCGCCGTCTTGTCGAGTCGCGCCGCCTGGGCCGGAAGTCCGGCCACGGCTGGTTCTCGCACGCGAAAGAGGCGACGAAGCCCGCGCCGCACACCGCGGAGCCGGCGGACGCCCCCGAGTCCGTCGTGGTCGAGGGTGATCTGGGGCCCGCCGGGGAGCTGATCGCGATGATCAGGGAAGCGGGCATCACGGTGCGGCACGAGGACGACGACAAGGGAACGCGGCTGGTCCTGCCCAGCGGAGGCCAGCTGGTCCTCGCCGACGGCCAGACGTCCGCCGAATTCCGCGATGTCGTCTACTTCGATCTGGCACTCGACTACCGGTCCGCGACCCGGATCGCCCTGTCCGCCGCCGACAGCGTCGAGGAGCAAACACTCAAACAGGCGACCGGCCTCTTCCAGGCGCTCGGCAAACAGGTCAGCGTCATCGGTGACATACCGGGCATGATCGTCGCCCGTACCGTCGCGATGCTCGGCGACCTGGCGCTGGACGCGGTCGCCAAGGGGGTCGCGACCAGGGAGGACATCGACACGGCGATGCGCCTCGGGGTCAGCTACCCCCTTGGGCCGGTCGAATGGAACGAAAGACTCGGACGTGACTGGGCGTGGGAACTGCTCGGCAACCTTCATGAGAGCGTCCCGACCGGACGCTACGCCCGGTCCCTCGCGCTCCATCAGTGGTCCTACGAGACCTCACAGGAGGACGCCTCATGACCACCGCCAAGCGCGATACGTACACCCCCGAGACGCTGCTGACCGTCGCCGTCCGGATCTTCAACGAGCGCGGGTACGACGGCACGTCCATGGAGCACCTCTCCAAGGCGGCCGGCATCTCCAAGTCCTCGATCTACCACCATGTCGCGGGCAAGGAGGAGCTGCTGCGCCGTGCGGTCAGCCGGGCGCTCGACTCGCTCTTCGCGATCCTTGACGAGCCGGGCGCCGTACGGGGACGGGCCATCGAGCGGGTCGAGTATGTGACCCGGCGCACCGTGGAGGTGCTGATGGCCGAGCTGCCCTATGTGACGCTGCTGCTGCGCGTACGGGGCAACACAAAGACCGAGCGGTGGGCGATGGAGCGGCGCCGCGAGTTCGACCAGCGGGTTGCCGATCTGCTCAAGGCTGCCGCGGCGGACGGTGATCTCCGCGCGGACATGGACATCCGGCTGGCGACCCGGCTGCTCTTCGGCATGGTGAACTCCCTGGTGGAGTGGTACCGGCCGCATGCGGGTGGCGGCTACGACGGCGATCAGGTCGCCGAGGCGGTCGTGCGACTGGCCTTCGACGGGCTGCGGACGGGCTTCTAGAGCCGACTGAGCCGGCGCGCGGCCGGCGGGGCCGCCTGGGCCGACTGGAGCCACGGCTCATTGAGCCGACCGGGCCCACTGAACCGACCGATCCCCAGCCGGGCCTACAGGAGCGGCTCGGCGTCCGGGGGCGGCTCCGCGATCTGCCCCGGGCCCGGATCGAGATCCGTCTCCTCGAAGACCAGCAGCGTGCGCGTGGACAGCACTTCCGGGATGGACTGGAGCCTTGTCAGGACGAGCTCGCGCAGCGTGCGGTTGTCCGGGGTGTGCACCAACAGGAGTACGTCGAAGTCTCCGCTGACCAGCGCGATATGGGTGGCGCCGGGCAGCGCCTGCAGCTGCTCGCGCACCGTGCGCCAGGAGTTCTGCACGATCTTGAGCGTGATGTAGGCGGAGGCACCCTGACCTGCCCGCTCATGGTTGACGCGCGCGCTGAAGCCGCGGATCACACCGTCGTCGATGAGCCTGTTGATACGGGCGTAGGCATTCGCGCGGGAGACATGGACCCGTTCAGCCACGGAGCGGATCGAGGCGCGACCGTCCGATTGCAGGATGCGCAGGATGTCTCGGTCGATGGCGTCGAGGGGTCGCGCTGGAGGGGCCTGCTCCGCGCGGTCACCGCCCTCGGCCATTTGTTCAGCTGCCATATCCCCCCGCCTCCCTGGCATGGACGACCTGTCTCCATCTCAGGCTGTGGAGAACCGTTTGTCCACAGGCTGAAGGCGCCTGTAGCCAAAATGCGTCCTCGACCGAACAATCGGTAGGTGAGGCGCGACACACTCGCGCCACTTCGTCATTGCTTTCGTCATTGCTTTCGTCGTCGCTCCCACGAGGAGGTGCTCGCGTTGAGAAAGAGCAGCATGACGGTCCAAGAGCTGCCCGGTGCCGCTGACGCCTACCGGCCCACCCCGCCCCCGGCGTGGAAGCCCCGGACCGACCCCGCACCACTGCTCCCGGACCCGGAGCCGTACCGCGTGCTCGGCACGGATGCCGCAGCCGGTGCCGACCCCGAGCTGCTGCTGCGGCTGTACGCGCAGCTGGTGCGCGGCCGCAGGTACAACGTCCAGGCGACCGCCCTGACCAAGCAGGGCCGGCTGGCCGTCTACCCGTCGAGCACCGGGCAGGAGGCGTGCGAGGTGGCGGCTGCGCTGGCGCTGGAGGAGCGGGACTGGCTCTTCCCCAGCTACCGCGACACCCTCGCGGCCGTGGCGCGCGGCCTCGACCCCGTACAGGCGCTGACGCTGCTGCGCGGCGACTGGCACACCGGATACGACCCGCGTGAGCACCGCATAGCGCCCCTGTGCACGCCCCTCGCCACGCAGCTGCCGCACGCCGTGGGCCTGGCGCACGCCGCCCGGCTCAAGGGCGACGACGTCGTCGCGCTCGCCATGGTCGGCGACGGCGGCACCAGCGAGGGCGACTTCCACGAGGCGCTGAACTTCGCCGCCGTATGGCGGGCCCCCGTCGTCTTCCTCGTCCAGAACAACGGCTTCGCCATCTCGGTCCCGCTGGCCAAGCAGACCGCGGCCCCTTCGCTGGCCCACAAGGCCGTGGGGTACGGAATGCCCGGCCGGCTCGTCGACGGCAACGACGCGGCCGCGGTGCACGAGGTGCTCGGCGAGGCCGTGGCGCGGGCCAGGCGCGGTGGCGGTCCGACGCTGATCGAGGCCGTGACGTACCGCATCGACGCCCATACGAACGCCGACGACGCGACCCGCTACCGGGGCGAGAGCGAGGTCGAGACCTGGCGTGCACACGATCCGATCCGGCTGCTGGAGCGGGAGTTGACGGAGCGAGGGCTGCTCGACGAGGACGGCATACGGGCGGCTGCCGAGGCGGCCGAGACGATGGCCGCGGATCTGCGCGAGCGGATGAACGCAGACCCGGTACTCGACCCGATGGACCTTTTCGAGCATGTCTACGCCGAGCAGACGAGCCAGCTGCGGGAGCAGTCGGCACAGCTGCGGGCCGAGCTGGACGCGGAGGGAGAGGCGCGATGACCACGGCCGCGGTGAAGCCCGCTTCCATGGCTCAGGCCTTGCAGCGCGCGATGCGCGACGCGATGGCCGAGGACCCGGCCGTTCATGTGCTGGGGGAGGACGTCGGCACGCTCGGCGGGGTCTTCCGGGTCACGGACGGGCTCGCCAAAGAGTTCGGCGAGGACCGCTGTACCGACACCCCGCTCGCGGAGGCGGGCATCCTCGGCACCGCTGTCGGCATGGCGATGTACGGGCTGCGGCCGGTCGTCGAGATGCAGTTCGACGCCTTCGCCTATCCGGCGTTCGAGCAGCTGATCAGCCATGTGGCGCGGATGCGGAACCGCACCCGGGGCGGGATGCCGCTGCCGATCACCGTGCGCGTGCCGTACGGCGGCGGAATCGGCGGCGTCGAGCACCACAGCGACTCGTCCGAGGCGTACTACATGGCGACTCCGGGGCTCCATGTCGTCACGCCGTCCACGGTCGACGACGCGTACGGGCTGCTGCGGGCCGCGATCGCCTCCGACGACCCGGTGGTCTTCCTGGAGCCGAAGCGGCTGTACTGGTCGAAGGCGCAGTGGTCGCCGGAAGCGCCGTCCGTGGTCGAACCGATAGGCCGGGCCGTCGTCCGGCGTCCCGGGCGCAGCGCCACGCTCATCACGTACGGGCCGTCCGTGCCGGTCTGCATGGAGGCGGCGGAGGCCGCCGCGGCCGAGGGCTGGGACCTGGAAGTGGTCGATCTGCGCTCGCTGGTGCCCTTCGACGACGAGACTGTCTGCGCGTCCGTGCGGCGCACGGGCCGGGCGGTCGTCGTCCACGAGTCCACCGGCTTCGGCGGTCCCGGAGGGGAGATCGCCGCGCGGGTGACGGAGCGCTGCTTCCACCATCTGGAGGCGCCGGTGCTGCGGGTCGCAGGGTTCGACATTCCGTATCCGCCGCCGATGCTCGAACGGCATCATCTGCCGGGAGTGGACCGAGTGCTGGACGCGGTGGCGCGGCTGCAGTGGGAGGCGGGGAGCTGATGGCCCAGGTGCTCGAATTCAAGCTCCCGGACCTCGGGGAGGGGCTGACCGAGGCGGAGATCGTCCGCTGGCTGGTGGCCGTGGGCGATGTCGTTGCGATCGACCAGCCGGTCGTCGAGGTCGAGACGGCCAAGGCGATGGTGGAGGTGCCGTGCCCGTACGGGGGTGTGGTGACCGCGCGCTTCGGCGAGGAGGGCACGGAACTGCCGGTCGGGGCGCCCCTGCTGACAGTCGCGGTCGGTGCGATGGAATCGGATGGTTCCGCGGGAGCTTCGGGCTCGTCCGACTCCTCGGGATCCGCCGGCGAATCGTCCGGCAATGTGCTGGTCGGCTATGGGACGGGGGCGCCGGCTGCGCGCAGGCGCCGTATCCGGCCTGCCGCGCCGACTGCCGCCGCGCCTGTCACAGCTCCGGCGGCCGCCTCGGCTCAGGCGCCTGTTGAGGCGCCCGTCGAGGCTCCGGTGCCCGTTGAGGCGCCCGTCGAGGCTCCGGTGCCCGTTGAGGGCGTGACGCAGGGCGGGCCCGTGCCCGTCATCTCGCCGCTCGTCCGCAGGCTCGCCCGTGAACACGGTCTCGATCTGCGCCGGTTGACCGGGTCGGGGCCGGACGGTCTGATCCTGCGTGCCGATGTCGAGCACGCCATGCGGGCCGCTGAGACCACTGCCGCGCCGGAGCCCGCCGTGGCCGCCACCGCGGCAGCCTCCGGAACGCGCGGTGAGCGTGTACCGCTGCGTGGCATCCGCGGGGTCGTGGCCGACAAGCTGTCCCGCAGCCGGCGCGAGATACCGGACGCCACCTGCTGGGTCGACGCTGACGCGACCGAGCTGATGGCCGCGCGAGCCTCGATGAACGCCGCGGGCGGTCCGAAGATCTCGCTTCTGGCGCTGCTCGCCCGGATCTGTACCGCCGCGCTCGCCCGCCACCCGGAGCTCAACTCCACAGTGGACATGGAGGCCAGGGAGATTGTGCGCCTGCCCGAGGTGCACCTCGGGTTCGCGGCGCAAACCGAGCGAGGCTTGGTCGTCCCCGTCGTACGGGATGCGCACAGCCGCTCGGCCGAGTCGCTGACCGCGGAGTTCGGGCGTCTGACGGATGCTGCCAGGGACGGGACGCTGACTCCGGCGGATCTGACCGGCGGGACGTTCACGCTGAACAACTACGGGGTCTTCGGCGTCGACGGCTCCACGCCGATCATCAATCACCCGGAGGCGGCCATGCTCGGCGTCGGCCGGATCGTGCCGAAGCCATGGGTGCACCAGGGCGAGCTGGCTGTCCGCCAGGTCGTCCAGCTCTCGCTGACCTTCGACCACCGGGTCTGCGACGGCGGCACGGCAGGCGGTTTCCTTCGGTATGTGGCCGACTGCGTGGAGCATCCGGCGGTGCTGCTGCGCAGCCTGTAGATCCACCGGACGGTCCACCCCGTCCACATACCAAGAGAGATCCAAACGGGGCTCCCCGCCCAAGCGATCGCGGCCCATACTTCAGGGATGACCGCGTATGACGCCATCGTGCTCGCCGGAGGTGCCGCGAAGCGGCTGGGCGGGGCCGACAAGCCTGCCGTGAGCGTGGGCGGGCGGGCCCTGCTCGACCGTGTGCTCGGGGTGTGCCGCGACGCGGGGCGCACCGTTGTCGTCGGGGGACGCCGGGTCACCGCGCGCCCCGTGGTCTGGGCGCGCGAGGAGCCTCCGGGCGGTGGGCCGCTCGCCGCACTGGACGCCGGCGTGCGGCAGATCGGGGCACCGGCCGTCCTGGTGCTCTCCGCCGATCTGCCGTTCCTGGGGGAGCGGACGGTGCGGCAGCTGATCGAGGCCCTCGACACGAGCGGGCGGGAGGCGGCCCTGCTCACCGATCCCGGCGGCCGTGACCAGCCCCTCGTCGCGGCGTACCGCACCGAACCGCTGCGCCGTGAACTCGCGCTCCTCGCCACCGAGCACGGGAGTCTGGCCGGGCTGCCATTGCGTCTGCTGACGCAGGAATTGGACCTCGCCCGGATCGCCGCGGAGCCGCTCGCCTCCTTTGATTGCGACACCTGGGAGGACATCTCCGCAGCCCGGGCCCGTATCAGGGAGCATGGGAACGTGCTGGACGAATGGATCACCGCAGTCAAGGACGAACTCGGCATCGAACTCGACGTCGACACCGGCGTCCTGCTCGACCTCGCCCGGGACGCCGCGCATGGCGTCGCGCGTCCCGCCGCACCGCTCACCACCTTCCTGGTGGGCTACGCAGCCGCCAGGGCGGGCGGCGGCCCGGAGGCGGTCGCCCAGGCCGCCCGCAAGGCCGCCGCGCTGGCTGCGCGCTGGGCCGACGAGGCCGATCAGGCCACCCCTGGCACCGCGGCCGGTCCGGCCGCCTCCGGTGGGAAGCCCGACAAGCCCCCCAAGACCGACGAGGCCGACGCCGGATGACCGGTCAGGACCACGAGGCCGACGCCGCTTACAGAGCCGTGGACGAGCCCGATACGGACGGCGTCGAGGAGGCCCTCGCGCTGGTCGGCCGCCGGACCCGGCAGAAGTCGGCGCCCGTCCCCGGCACGGCCCGGCACCGTGCCGCACCCTGGCCCGACGCCCGCGCTCTCGCCGCCCGCCTCGGACGGGCCGCTCCGCCGCGCACCCAGCGCGTGCCTCTCGATCAGGCCCTCGGCCGGGTTCTCGCCGAGCCGCTCACCGCGCTCTGCGATCTGCCCCCCTTCGACACCTCCGCAATGGACGGCTGGGCCGTCGCGGGGCCCGGTCCATGGACCGTTCAGGGCGACGACTCGATCCTCGCCGGGCACGCCGACGCCCCGCCGCTCCCCGACGGAGCGGCCGTACGGATCGCCACCGGTGCCCGTATTCCGCCCGAGGCCACCGCGGTGATCCGCACTGAGCACTCCCGTACCGACACGGACAAGGGCCAGCTGTACGCCGAGCGCGAGGTGGCCCCCGGTCAGGACATCCGGCCGCGTGGACAGGAGTGTCGCTCCGGCGACCAACTGCTGCCTGCCGCATCCCTGGTGACCCCGGCGGTACTCGGCCTCGCCGCGGCCGCCGGCTACGACGAGCTGCTCACGGTCCCCCGGCCCCGCGTCGAGGTCCTTGTCCTCGGCGATGAGCTCCTCACCGCCGGACTCCCCCACGATGGCCTGATCCGCGATGCCCTGGGGCCGATGATCGGTCCCTGGCTGCGCGCTCTCGGTGTCGAGGTCATCGCCACGCGCCACCTCGGTGACGACGCCGAAGCCCTCCATGAGGCCGTCACCACCTCCGATGCCGACCTCCTCCTGACCACCGGTGGCACGGCTGCGGGTCCGGTCGACCATGTCCACCCGGTGCTGCGGAAGGCGGGTGCGGAGCTGCTGGTCGACGGAGTCGCCGTACGCCCAGGCCATCCGATGCTGCTGGCCCGGCTCGCCGCCGACCCGCACCGGCCGGACGGATCCCGGGACAGATATCTGGTGGGCCTGCCCGGCAATCCACTCGCTGCCGTCTCCGGGCTCCTCACCCTCGCCGAGCCGCTGTTGCGTGCGCTCGCGGCCCGGCCAGCCCCTGCCCCGTATCGCGCCCCCGTACGTGACGAGGTGCACGGGCACCCGTACGACACCCGCCTTGTGCCCTTCGTCCACCGCGCCGACCAGCTGGTCCCGCTGCACTACAACGGACCGGCCATGCTCCGCGGTATCGCCGCCGCCGATGGTCTTGCCGTCGTGCCGCCGGGCGGCGCGCGTGCCGGTGACGAGCTGGAGGTCCTCGATCTGCCCTGGGCGCCATCGAACGCCCAGGATGGGTGTTTCACGTGAAACTTCCCGGTCGTGACGCCATTGCCCGCGATGCCGACGAGCACCTGGTACCAGCCGGGTGAAACTCCCCCGCCGTATCGTCGAGCGCCCGCTCCGCCAGGTCGCCAAGCGGGGGATGACGCCGCTGCGTGTGCTCTTTCTGATCATCCTGGTCGGTATCACTCTCGAGGTCCTCACGGAGCGGACCCGGGAGGAGTGGCGGCTGAACCGCTGGAGTCAACCGTTCGCCGGATGCGCCACAAGTAGAGCCTGGTCAGCCGTGTGACTTCGCCCGCGTCACCGTGATCACCCGATCGCCGGGCCGGAGCGTCGCGGCGTCTGGGTGGTCGTAGCCCAGAATCTCGCGCCTGCGCACGACAGCGACGACCAGGTCCGTGCACTCGCGGGCTGATCGGCCCACTTCTTCGTCCGTCACCGGCCGCTCAGACAAATCAAGCCCGCTGCCATAAGTCATCAACTCGTCCAACACCGTGCCCACATAAGGCTTGGTGGTGGAGAGCCCGAGCAGCCGTCCGGCCGAACTGGAGCTGGTTACTACGGCATCGGCTCCACTCTGCTTGATCAGCGGTACGTTCTCCTCTTCCCGGACAGCCGCGACGATGGAGGCCCGCCTGTTGAGCTGTCTCGCGGTGAGCGTGACCAAAGTGGCTGTGTCGTCCCGCTGGGGAGCGATGATCACTCGTGCGGCGCGCGGCAACTCTGCACGAAGCAGTGTTTCGGAGCGGGTTGCGTCCCCGTGGACAGCCACGAAGCCGTCACTACTGGCGGCATCCACTGCCTTCCTTTGTGGATCGATGACAACGACCTTGTCCTTGGGGGTTCCCTGGCCTAGCAGCGTCGCGATGGCGTGACGACCCTTGGTGCCGTAGCCGACGACGACCACGTGATCTCGGGTGCGGCTCTTCCAACGGTGAACACGAGCCTGCTGCCGCGTTCGTTCGGTGAGCACTTCGAGTGTGGTGCCCACCAAGATGATCAGGAAGAGCACACGCAACGGGGTGATCAGAAGGATGTTGGTCAGGCGTGCGCTGTCGCTGTGCGGAACGATGTCGCCGTATCCGGTGGTGGAGAGGGTGACCGTCGCGTAGTAAAAGGCGTCGAGAAGATCGACCGAGTTGTTGGCATTGTCGTGGTAGCCGTCGCGATCGAGGTAGACGATAGCCACTGTCGCCAGCAGTACGCCCAGGGCCATGGTGACGCGTCGTAGGACTTGCTGAAGTGGAGGCACCACGCCCACGACCGGCATGACGACGGTGCGGGCAGCGTCGGCGTCGACCTGGCCGGCAGTCCGCGTGCCGGACCAGAGAGACCGGAAAACCGAGGGCCTTGCTGTCCCGGCCGACTGCGTCTCGTCTTTCATGACCGGCCCTCGCGTGCAGTGATCCGTTCATTCAGCATGCCGACCATGCTTGCGTACAGGACCGGGGAATGGTGTGTATCCGGGAGGCTTGATCTCGGCTCGCCATGGCTTTAGGAGCAGAGTCTCATCGCCCTACCCTCACTGCGAGGTGTGATTTTTCATCCGAGTTGTCCCGATCGAACGGGCAGGGGGGCACGTCGACCGGCCATCTCTAGACGGCGAGCAGCCCGGCGAGCATCAAAGCCGCCACCGCAAAGAAGACCCGCGGCTTGCTCCAGCCCGGTCCCGAACCCTGGCGGGTCAGCTCCCAGATGCCCACCAGACCGCCACCAAGGCCCAGCGCGCTCCGCGGCAGGAAAACGGTGGTGTGCACAGGGAAGCCTCCAGGGACCTTCGAACGGACGGGAAGGCTACCCCTGGCGGTGGTCGCGTGGATGGCCAGCCCCAGTTTGGAGGACGAGTGACACGGATGTGGCGCCTGACCTTGTCATTCGCTGACCTGGGTCTGAGCTATGTCGTAGCCGTTGTTCTCCGTGAGTCCCCGTCGCTTCCCGTCGGATCGGGCACGTAACGGGTACGGCTGCTACTCGCCATGGGGTACGCGCACGAAGCCTTCCGTCCACGTGTCCTCGTCCACGCCATAAGGGACGATCACGAAGCACTCCGGCTCATCCTTGAATCCGGGAAGCAGCCGAGCGCGGCGCTTGCTCTCCTCCGCCTTGTCCTGACTGGAGTAGATACCCAGGAACTTGACGTCGTCGCCGTCTTGCTCGTCGATATAAACACCCCCGTCGTCTGTGTGCACTGTTGTGCCACTGTCACCAGCCTCGTTCTGGTGGCCGACATGCCACAGGGGATAGACGATCACGGCCTCAGGCTACTCATAAGCCGGTGAACCATACAGTCTCTGCAGTGCAGGGAATCGCCTCGGTGGATCACTGTTGGGTAGTCGCGGGCCCACCTCTCCGCGGCGCGCTAACGTGCGGGCGTCGTGGAGAGACTTGGGAGCTCACTAAAGTCTCGTGAGGGCCGCCGGACCCAGCCATGTGCCCGCTTCACGAGATCATCGGTCATGCTCTTGGGTTACTTTCGGAACACCGCTGGAGGCTTCGCTTGCGTGAGCACACGGTCATCGTCGGCTTCGGCACCAAGGGGCGGTCCGTGATTCAGACGCTGACCGCGACAGGCCTGAAGAAGGCCCAGATCATCGTCGTCGACCCCAGCGCCAAGGTGATCGAGGCCGCCCATGCCGAGGGCCTTGTGGGGGTGATCGGCGATGCGACCCGCAGCGATGTGCTGATCCGCGCCGAGGTTCAGAAGGCCCGCCAGATCGTCATCGCGACACAGCGCGACGACACTGCGGTTCTGGTCGCGCTGACTGCGCGCCAGCTCAACCGGGGCGCGAAGATCGTCGCCGCGGTCCGCGAGGAGGAGAACGCGCCGTTGCTGCGCCAGTCCGGCGCGGATGCGGTGATCACCAGCGCGAGCGCGGCCGGCCGGCTGCTGGGCCTGTCCGTGCTCAGCCCCAGCGCGGGCACGGTGATGGAGGACCTGATCAAGCAGGGCAGCGGCCTCGACCTCATCGAACGGCCGGTGATAAAGGCCGAGGTGGGCCGCAGTGTGCGGGAGACCGGCGATCTGGTGGTGAGCGTGCTGCGCGGGCACCGGCTGATCGGCTACGACGACCCGGCGGCGAGTCCGCTGCAGTTGACGGATCGCCTGATCACGATCGTGCGTGCGTCGAACGTCCAGCCCCTCAACCCGCCTGAGTAGGCCCACTCCGGAGTAGCCTCGCGGCCATGCATGCGATCACGATTCCCGAACCTGGCGGTCCCGAGGCGCTTGTGTGGGCCGAAGTGCCCGATCCCGTACCCGGCGAGGGAGAAGTCCTCGTCGAGGTCGTCGCGAGCGCCGTCAACCGTGCCGATCTGCTGCAGCGGCAGGGCTTCTACGACCCGCCGCCCGGCTCGTCCCCGTACCCCGGCCTCGAGTGCTCGGGCCGGATCTCGGCGCTCGGGCCGGGTGTCTCGGGGTGGGCCGTGGGCGACGAGGTGTGTGCGTTGCTGGCAGGCGGCGGTTACGCGGAGAAGGTCGCCGTGCCGGCGGGGCAGCTGCTGCCGGTGCCGGAGGGGCTGGATCTTGTCACGGCCGCGGCGCTGCCCGAAGTAACGGCCACGGTGTGGTCGAACGTGTTCATGATCGCGCACCTGCGGCCGGGTGAGACGCTGCTGGTCCATGGTGGTGCGAGCGGTATCGGCACGATGGCGATCCAGCTTGCGAAGGCCGTGGGCGCGCGGGTGGTGGTCACCGCGGGCGGGCCCGAGAAGCTGGCGCGCTGTGCGGAGCTGGGCGCGGACATCCTGATCGACTACCGCGAGCAGGACTTCGTGGAGGAGCTGCGGAAGGCGACGGACGGGGCGGGCGCGGACGTCATCCTCGACATCGTCGGCGCGAAGTATCTGGACCGGAATGTGAAGGCGCTGGCGGTCAACGGCCGCCTTGCCGTGATCGGCCTGCAGGGCGGCGTCAAGGGCGAGCTGAACCTGGCGATGCTGCTCGGCAAGCGGGCCGCCATCGCGGCGACGTCGCTGCGGGGCCGCCCGCTCGGTGAGAAGGCGTCGATCATGGCGGCTGTACGGGAGCATGTGTGGCCGCTGATCGAGGGGGGCCTGGTCCATCCGGTGGTGGACCGCACGGTTTCGCTGCCGGACGCGGCGGAGGCGCATCGGGTGCTGGAGTCGGGCGCGAATGTCGGCAAGGTGTTGTTGGTGGCGCCTACGGCGGGCTGACCCAACTCGCCCTTGGGTGTGGGGGGTACCGAAGCACCCCCCACACCCCTGAGCGCCATGCAACAGCAGTCTCGGACCCCGTCAGGCTGGGCGACCCTACAAGTACGGCCCCGAGCGGATTGCGCCGTGGGGGCCCTCTTCGTCGGCCTCGTGGGAGGCGCCGGGCGGGAGGGCGCGGCGCATCTGCTCGAGTTGGGCGCGGGCCGCCATCTGCTGCGCGAACAGCGCCGTCTGGATTCCGTGGAAGAGACCCTCCAGCCAGCCCACCAACTGGGCCTGCGCAATACGCAGTTCGGCCTCGGATGGGATCGCCTCGTCGGTGAAGGGGAGGCTGAGGCGCTCGAGTTCCTCAACAAGCTCCGGGGCCAGGCCGTCCTCCAGCTCCTTCACCGAGCTGGCGTGGATCTCCTTGAGCCGGACCCGGCTCGCCTCGTCCAGAGGTGCTGCCCTGACTTCCTCCAGCAGCTGCTTGATCATGCTTCCGATGCGCATGACCTTCGCAGGCTGTTCGACCATCTCTGTCACCGGGACCTCGCGCGACTCGTCGTCACCGTCACCGCCGCCGAGTGCCATCCCGTCCTGTCCCACAACGAGGACGTGGGGGCTCTCCTGCGACCGTTCATTCCTCGGCATCTCCATGCCGCCATTCTCTCGCATCGGTGCCTCACCACACGGTGTGCCCCCGTACGAGGGTGATCCACCCTCGTACGGGGGCACAAAACCCCAGGTTGTACCCGTCAGGTCGCCTCGCGGCGGGACAGCGCCCCGCGGGAGCGGGTGACCACTGCCGCCAGGAGCGCGGCGCCCAGCGGAACGGCTATGAGCAGCGCGGCCAGGGTCGCCCAGGGCACGATGATCGGTACATACGGCGTCGAATTGAACGAGCCGAAGCCCTGGTCCAGCGCCTGCTCGTAGAACTTCATCTGCTGGCGCTTCTCGGTGAGCCGCAGCCCGACCGCCGGGAGCACGCCCGCCGCCGAGCCCAGCAGCACACCCATCGCAGCCACCACGCCGCACTGGAACCCGCTGAGCGTCCTGCGGACCCGGGGCGGCGCGCCGACCGCGGCGAGCGTCTTCAGATCGGCCTCGGCATCCGCCTGGGCGAGGCCCGTGGCGATACCGGCCGCACCGATGGTGATCAGTCCGGCGAAGACGGTCAGCGCCAGCAGGATGATGCTGTTCTCGCTGGTGTAGCCCTCTTCGATATACAGGTTGATGTCGGAGCCGGTCTTGTCGAGCTCTCCGTCCAGCCGCTGGCGCTGCTCACCGCTCGGCATCTTGTCGGTGGAGTAGTACGCGCCGAGCGGGACGGTGTTCATACCGGAGGCCTTGGCCGCGGCAGTCGGCACGATCATCGAGAGGCCGTACGAGGTGGGCTCACCGGCGACCTGGTGCGCAGTGAACGTCTTGATCTCGCCGGGTGCCTCCTTGCCCTTCTCCGCGGCCGCGTCGGCCTTCTTGGTATCGGTGACCAGACGGATGCTGATCTTTCCCTTGGTGTCGAGGTTGCGCTTGTCGAACGAGAGGATCTGTCCGGCAGCCAGTGCCTTCCCGGCCGCCGCGTCCTCGATTCCGAGCACCTTCAGCAGCTTTGCGTCGCCGACCAGCACACCGCTGTCGGCGTAGATGGAGCCCCCGCCCGAGTTCTCCTTGCAGCGCCAGTCCTGGCTGAGCTTGCGGCGTTCGGCCTTGCTGAACTTCGTCGAAGGGTCCTCGTTCGGCTTGGCCGGGTCGGTCATCCACAGCGGGCACTGGTTGGCCTTGGGCACGACGACCTCGTAGCGGCCGCAGCCCTCTGCACCGCCGTACATCGAGCAGTTGGACTTCCCGACGGAGATACGGTCCACATCGGCCCGTACGTCGATCGGAAGCATCTTCTGCACGGTGGCGCGCACCGCAGGCACGTCCCGCCCGCCGGCCTCGTCGAGCATCACGGAGACCACGCCGTGGGGCAGGCGCGCCTCGTACTGGGCCCTGCCCTCGGCGTCGCTGCTCGCAGCGTAGGTCGCCACGGCCACCGTGCCCGCGACGGCGGCCAGCACCGCGGCCACGGCGGGAGCCGTACGGCCCCGGTTGCGTACCGCGTCACGCAGCGCCAGGCGCGGCGAGAGCGGAAGGATGCGTCCGGTCCGGCCGAACAGGCCCACCAAGGCGGGGGTCAGCGCGACCACGCCCAGTTCGGCGATGGCGCTGCCGCCCGCGACGACGATGGACTCGTCGGTCATCGTCGACCCGTAGAGCGCGATCGCAGCGCCCAGACCGACCGCGATCAGCCCGATCACCGGGAGCACCCGGCTGCTCTTGCGTACACCGCGACGACCGGTGAGCGAGGCGAGCACGCTCTGCCGGGAGGAGGTGACGGCCGGGACGATCGCGGCCATCAGGCCCGTGAACACGGCGAGCAGCCCGATGCCGAGCAGCTCCAGCGGCCGTACGTCGAAGCTGCCGAAGCGCTTTCCCAGGTAGTCCTCGAGCAGCGGCTGCAGCGCGAAGGTGAGGAGCAGACCGAGGATGGTGCCGACGACGGCCGCGGCGAAACCGATCACCAGACCGCCGGCGAGGACGATGGCACGGATATGGCGCCGGTCACCGCCATTGGCGCCGACCAGACCGAGCTGGCGGCGCGAGCGCCGGGCGCCGACCGCGAAGGCGGGCCCTGCCAGCAGACAGATCTCCAGCATCGCGAGGCCGACGACGGTGCCGACGGCCGCGAGGGCCGCGGCCTTGGCGGCCGTGCTCTCCTCGTAGTTGCCCCATCCCTCTTGCTGGTAGATCGGGATCTCGGACCTGGCCGGCGGGTCGAGGGCGACGGCGCGTGAATTGACCGTCACGCCCTTGGCGTTGGCCTGCTTGACCATGTTCCACGTGAAACCACCGGAGATGCGCACCAGCTGCGTAGTGCTCGCTTCGGTACCGGGCAGCCCGGCCTTTTCGAGAGCCTTGTCGAGCGGGGTGAGCAGCGCGCCGGGCAGCGCGTTGACCTGGTCGGTCTCCAGCGCGTCGGGGAGTTCGTATGCACCGACGATCTTGTACTCGCGGTCGAGCCCGCGCGCTGTGAGCGCGGAGCCCACCTTCAGACCGCTGGACTCCAGGAAGTGCGTGGTCGCGGCGACCTCGTCGGCCTTCTGCGGGAGCCGGCCGTGGTCGACGACCATGATGCCCTTGGCCATCGGGTCGGAGGACTTCAACTCGCGGATCTCGGTGTTCAGCAGACCGTGCGTGGTGCGCAGCTTGCCCGAACCCTGCGAGTCCGTCAGGGACTTGGCGCCGGCAGGCAGTGCCTTGTTGATATCGGTCTTGCCGTCGGGCCACGGCTTGTTGTCGAAGTTCCCCACCGGCGTGGAGCTGTTGGCGTCCGGTGTCTGCATGATGGCCAGACCGCCCATGCCTGGATCTGTCAGCCGTGCGTCGGCCGCCCCCAGCGAACGCTCAAGGCTCTGCTCGGTGGAGAGCTCGGCGCTGCGCAGGGTCAGATCCGCGGCGCTCACGCCGAGGATGGGAAGGGCGATCATCGCCAGGACGAGGAAGCTGCGGCCCTTGGAGCGCCAGGCGTCGCGGCGGGCGATACGGATCGCGGCCCGCCAGGAGTGATACCAGGTCATCACAGCTCTGCCGCCTGGCCGGAGAGCAGCGAGTCGGCCTGGCTGCGGATGGTCTGGTCGACTACGGCGCCGTCGCGCAGGAAGACCACGCGGTCCGCCCAGGCCGCGAAGCGCGGTTCGTGGGTCACGAGAATGCCGGCCGCGCCACCGTCGCAGCGCGAGCGCAGCAGGGCGAGAACGGACTCGCCGGTCTCGGAGTCCAGTGCGCCGGTCGGCTCGTCGGCGAGGACAAGACGCCGCTCGCCGACCAGGGCGCGAGCGATGGCCACCCGCTGCTGCTGACCGCCCGACATCTCGTCCGGGAAGCGGTCGGCGAGATGGCCGAGGTCCATCTCCTCCAGGGCGGCGACGGCCTCGGTACGGGCCTTGCGTGCGGAGATCCCGTCGAGTTCGCGCGGCAGGGCGACATTCTCGGCGGCGGTGAGGGCAGGGATGAGGTTGTAGTCCTGGAAGACGTAGCCGATGCTGCGGCGGCGCAGGGCGGCGAGCGTCTTGCGGTCGGCGGTGGTGATGTCGGTGTTCTCGACGATCACCCGTCCCGAGGTGGGCGCGTCGAGGCCGCCCGCGATGGTGAGCAGCGTGGACTTGCCGGAGCCCGACGGGCCCATGACGGCGACGAGTTCGCCGGGAAAGACATCGAGGTTGATGCCGCGCAGGGCATGTACCTCGGTGGCGCCGCTGCCGTGGACGCGGGTCAGTTGCTGGAGTTGCAGCACTGGCTGCTGTGACGGCTGTGACTGGCGGTCGGACATGAAGGGTCCCCCTTGGACGGATGGCGTTCGTGCGAGCGGATGTACGGAGACTCGGTGGCCGGTGGCCCGGAGATGATCGGGAAGCCGCGGGAAGCTCGGGTGGGCTACGTCGGCGGTGCGGGCCGCGCGTGCGCCGCAGACGTGGGTTGCGTCGAGGACGCGGGGTGCGGCGGAGGTTCGGCGTGCGGCGGGGGCGAGATCAGGGAAGCGGTCGTCGGATGCCCGGCTGCCCGCTCGGCCGCCGCCGAGAGGCGGATCAACCGCACCTCGCAATGGTCGAGCCAGCGCGCCTCGGCTTCGGTCTGGAAGATCAGCTGCTCCAGGACGAGCAGCCAGGCCACGTCGTCACGCTCCTGCGAGCCCCCGCTCTCGATGGCGGCGAGGGCCTGCGCCTTGAGCCGGGTGTAGTCCTGCATCGCCTTCACGGTGTGGTGGCGCTGGGACTGGATGACGGCACGGATGTCCACGCCGGGCGCACCGACCGCCATCGCGAGCTTGATGGCCAGCTCGTCACGGGGCGGACTGCTGCGGTCCACGGGCGTCTCGAACCAGCTCTTCAGCTCGGCGCGCCCGGCATCGGTGATGACGTACAGCGCATGGCCGGCGTCGTCCTCGCCGTCCTGGGCGACCATGCCGTCGCGCTCCAGGCGGTTGAGGGTCGTATAGACCTGCCCGACGTTGAGCGGCCAGGTGGCACCGGTGCGCGACTCGAACTCCGTACGGAGCTGGGAGCCGTAGCGAGGACCGGGCTCCAGGAGGGCGAGAAGCCCGTGGCGGATCGACATACTCAGTATGTATACCGAGTATGGCGGACTCGGCAACCATCGAGAGACGGAGTCTGTGCGTCCGTCTTGAGGGGGACATGATGATCAACGGCGCCTCAGTCGCACGCCCAGGAAGCCGATTCCGAGCCCCATGAGCGTCATCCCGGCCCCCAGTGACAGCGGCGAGATCTGGTGCCCGACGACCTCGGGGACGGCTTGTGGGGCCTGCTGATGTGCGGCGGCGGGGACGGAAGGGGTCGGAGTGGGGATCGGGGAGTCCTGGGGATCCTCCTGCTCCTCCGTCCGGAGTTCCTCATCCTCCGTGGGAGGGGGCTCGGACGCGGACAGTCGCGTGTCGGACGGAGCGGAATGGGACGCGGACGCTGCGTCGGACGGCGTACGGTGCGGCCGGTCCGGGTGGTCCTGGCGGTCGGGATGGTCGGGATGGTCGAGACGGTCGGGGCGGTCCGGCCGGTCCGGGCTCTCTGACTCACTCGGGCTCGTGCTCCTGGGAGACCGCCCGGGCCGCGGACGCCCTTCCCCGGCATGCCGCCCCGCAAGGGACGCCGAGACGTTGGGCCTGGCCGTCGGAGTGCGGTCGGGGGTCTCGGACTCCTCGTCGGCGTACGCGTGGGGCATGGCCAGCAGCAGGAGCGACGCGACCGTGATCGCGCACTGTGTGCGGAGCCTTGGAGTCACCGGGTGACCCCCCTCCCGTGCCGAGTCGCCGAGATATCGGACTCAGCGTCACATGGCATGACACTTCCGGCATCTCGGGGCGGGAGAACGGGGAACGGCCCGGCACGCGGAGCGCGTGCCGGGCCGTTCCCCGGAAACGGGCCGTTCCCCGGAAAGTGGTGCGGGTCGGGCTAGCCGGCCTTGCCCGTGGAGATCGTGATCTCGAACTCCTGGCTCTTCGGTACGACAGCCTCGCCGGAGCTCGGGTACTGCAGGATGACGGCGTCCTTGGGGTACTGAGGGTTGTTCTCCTCGGTCACCTTCCAGGTCCAGCCGGCGGCGCGCAGGCAGTCCTTGACCGAGAGGAGGTCCTTGTAGAGGAGATTGGGGGCCTGGACCTTCGCCGGGTCATTGCCGTCTTCCGTCGCGTCCGAGCACTCCGTCGCCTCGATGGTCCGCGTACGGTCCGGGGCCAGGGCCCCGGACTCCGCCGACTGGCTCGCGCTCGGGTCGTCGCCCGTGTTGTCGCCACCCGGGTCGTCCTTGTTCAGTGCGAGCGCCGCGATCAGACCGCCGATCGCCAGCAGCGCCACCACGATGGCGCCCACGATGACCGGCATGTTCCGCTTGCCGCCACCACCGCCGCCCGAAGCCGTCGTCGGCTGCGGCGAGATGGTGTACGGAGGCGGCGTCGAGGACACCGGGGCAGGCGCCTGATACGCCGATACCGGAGGGGGCGTCTGGTACGCCGGCGCCGGGGCGGGCGTCTGCGGGTACCCGTACTGCGGCGTGGGAGCCGGCGTCGGCGTAGGAGTCGGCGGCCCGTACGGACCCGGCTGGTACGGCGTCTGCACGCTCTGCGGCGCCGGAGTCGACTGGTCCAGCGGCGGGAAGACCGCGGAGCCGACGCCCGCGCCACTGCTCGCCGGCGCGCCACCGATGATCACCGGTGCGCCCGTCTGCCCGGCACTCACCACCCGCGCGCACTCGTCGCGCATCGCCGCGGCGCTCGGGAAACGCTCGTTCGGGTTCTTCTTCAGCGCCCGTGCGACCAGCGCGTCCATCGCCGGAGTGACGGAGCGGTTGATCGTCGACGGGGCGACCGGCTCTTCCTGCACATGCGCGTACGCGATCGCCAGCGGTGAGTCCGCGTCGAACGGGATTCGCCCGGTCAGCAGCTGGAACAGCATGATGCCGACCGAGTACAGGTCGGACCGCGCGTCGACGCCACGTCCCAGCGCCTGCTCCGGCGACAGATACTGCGGCGTTCCGACCACCATGCCGGT
Source organism: Streptomyces sp. NPDC002730 (assembly GCF_042888805.1). Classification (NCBI taxonomy): domain Bacteria; kingdom Bacillati; phylum Actinomycetota; class Actinomycetes; order Kitasatosporales; family Streptomycetaceae; genus Streptomyces; species Streptomyces sp. NPDC002730. The sequence goes on along the minus strand of NZ_JBIAQG010000005.1, from coordinate 175,951 downwards.
CTGCGTCATCGAGGTGACGCCCGACTGCATGGCGCGCGCGATGCCGAAGTCCATCACCTTGACGATGCCGCGCTTGGTCATCATCACGTTGCCGGGCTTGATGTCGCGGTGGACCAGGCCCATTTCATGGCTGGTCTCCAGCGCGGCCAGCACATCGGCCGTGACCTTCAGCGCCTTGTCCGCCGGCATCGCGCCGTACTGCTGGATGTCCGCCTGCAGTACGGATCCCAGCGGTTGGCCCTCGACGTACTCCATGACGATGTACGGCATCAGCGCGCCGTCGAGCTCGTCCTCGCCGGTGTCGAAGACCGACACGATATTGGTGTGCGACAGCTTGGCGACGGCCTGCGCCTCGCGCCGGAAGCGCTCGCGGAAGGACTGCTCGCGACCCAGCTCCGTGTGCAGCGTTTTGATGGCGACCTGGCGGTCCAGCGCGGAGTCGTACGCCAGATAAACGGAGGCCATGCCGCCTTCGCCGAGCAGGTCGCGTAGCTGATACCGGCCGCCCGCTACGGAACCACCCGCGTAGCGGCCCTGTGCGCCGTCCTGGCTCATGACTGTGCATCCCCCTCGGCGCGAAGGCGCGGTGGCACGCGATGGTTCGCGTCGCTCGCTGATCTCTGCGCTGTGCTGTGTGATTTATGCCGCGTGATCCGTGTCCCGGATCGGTATTCCGTGATCCGTATTACGGGGCAAGTCTGCCCGAGGGGCCCGGCACGTCAAGCCAGGTGCCCGTTCCGTGACCGTACGCACAAGAAGCGTCTCGGAAGCGTTACAGGAAGACCATGGAATTTGCCTGCCCGCAGGGGCAGCAGGTTTGATGGCCGGTCCATCTCGAATCAGGCCCGTCGCGCAAAGGCTGTAGCGTGACGTGGCACAGCACCCCGAGGACCACAGCGAACCCCCGCACGCAGAGTACGCACGCGGACAGAAACGACGGCGAGGACTGATGGCACCCGAACCCGAAGCAGGCGGCGGCGGAGTGCCGGATGCGGCGGACTCCTGGGGCATCGGCGGAGTGGTCGGCGACGGCCGCTACCGCCTGACGCACCGTCTCGGACGCGGCGGTATGGCCGAGGTGTTCGCGGCGGAGGACGTAAGGCTCGGTCGCACTGTCGCGGTCAAGCTGCTCCGCTCCGACCTCGCCGAGGACCCGGTCTCCAAGGCCCGCTTCACGCGTGAGGCGCAGTCGGTCGCCGGCCTCAACCACCATGCGGTGGTTGCCGTGTACGACTCCGGCGAGGATGCGGTGGGCGGTCAGACCGTCCCGTACATCGTGATGGAGCTGGTCGAGGGGCGCACCATCCGCGATCTGCTCCTCAACGCCGAGGCTCCGCCGCCCGAGCAGGCGCTGATCATAGTCTCCGGAGTACTCGAGGCGCTCGCGTACTCGCACCAGCACGGCATCGTGCACCGCGACATCAAGCCGGCCAACGTCATCATCACCAACTCCGGTGCGGTGAAGGTGATGGACTTCGGTATCGCGCGAGCCCTGCACGGCGCTCAGTCGACGATGACCCAGACCGGCATGGTCATGGGTACGCCGCAGTACCTCTCCCCCGAGCAGGCGCTGGGCAAGGCCGTCGACCACCGCTCCGATCTGTACGCCACGGGCTGTCTGCTCTACGAACTGCTCGCGCTGCGACCCCCGTTCACCGGCGAGACCCCGCTCTCGGTGGTCTACCAGCACGTCCAGGACATCCCGTTGCCGCCGTCCGAGGTCTCGGACGTGGTGCCGCCGGAGCTCGACGGGCTGGTCATGCGCTCGCTCGCGAAGGACCCGGACGACCGGTTCCAGAGCGCGGAAGAGATGCGCGGCATGGTCCAGTACGGACTGCAGATGCTGGAGCAGCAGGGCAGCCACACGGGCAGCTGGAACACCGGTCCGGTCGATATGCACGACGGCGCCATCACCCCGGCGATGGGGATGACGGGGCCGACGGTGATCGGCCATCCCGTGCACGGCGAGACGTCGCAGAGCCCGATCCTGCCGCCGATGAACCCGAACGACGGCGGATACGACGGCGGTCACCGGGACGGTCGCGGCGGCAAGCGCGGCGGCCGCGCAAAGGCGTGGCTGTTCGCCGTGCTCGCGGTGCTGGCGATCGCGGGGGGCATCGCCTTCGCGGTGGACAAGGCGAACCACAGCACCGACAACCAGAAGCACGGCACGACGGTCACCCCGACCCCGTCCAAGTCGCAGGACTCGCCGACCCCGTCCGATGAGGAGACCGAGCAGAGCGAGGAGCCGGACACCTCCACGGGCGGCAATCAGGAGCCGAGCTGGCAGCCCTCCTACAGCGATTCGTTCACGCCGACCGATCCGGGGACGCCGACCGACGATCCGACGACGGCCGATCCGACCGAGCCGACCGGCGAGCCGACCGACGAGCCGACCGAGCCGACGGACGAGCCGAGCTCGCCCGGCAGCACAACGGGCAGCGGCGGCGATCCGGGTGGGACGCCGGGCGGCCAGGCAGGCGCCCCGGGCGGCATCGGCGGCTGACGCGGCCCAAGGCGCCATGGCGTACGCCCCGTTGACCCCGCTCGCCCCGTCGACGTCGTTCACGTCCGCGACCTCGGTCACGCCGCTCATCCCGCGAAGGCTTCGCACACCGCCTCGTACTCTCTCGTCCACCAGACCGCCAGGGCCGACGCCGCAGGAAACTGCGGGTCGGCCCTTCGGTCGTGCAGCTGGTAGCGCCAGCGCAGTATCCAGAAGTCGTTGAGCCGTTCCCACCACACCCGGTGCACCGCGGCCGCGAGCTCCGCCGCGTCCGCCCCGGCCGCTCGCCGGTAGGCCTGTGCATACGCCCGTACCTTCGTCAGTTCCAGCTCCCCCGCCGGTTGGACGAAGAAGATGGCTGCGGCCCGTACCGCCTCCTCTGCGCGCGGTTGCACCCCCAGCCGGTCCCAGTCGACGATCGCGGCCGGCTCGCCGCCCCGGTAGAGCAGATTCAGCGGGTGGAAGTCGCCGTGCACCCAGCCCCCGGCGGACGCCGGCGGCGGCCTGCGGTCGGCATGGAACTCCAGCAGCGCCCGTCGCTCGAGGAGCCGCCGCTCGGCGAGCGCGTCGAACGCGTCCCGGGGCCGGGCCGCGCGCGCCAGCGCCAACAGCTCGTCGATCAGCGTGAAGGTCTCCTCGGGATCGGCGCTCTCGTACTCCCGCCGCTCTGTGACGTCCACCGCCATGACCTGTTCCAGACAGGTGTGGACGAGTCCGAGGAGCGAGCCGAGCCGCGTCGACTGGACGGCCGTCAGCTGCGTCCCGTCGCGGTGTCGTCCGTCGATCCAGGGGTGCAGGGCGTAACACCGTCCGCCGATCACCGCGACCGTGTCGCCGTGCGCGTCCTCGACGGGCGGTGCGACCGGTACGCCGAGGGCCTCGAGCCGCTGGGTGGCGCGGTGCTGGCGGGCGATGGACTCGCGGTCGCCGTCGAGGTGGTGCTTGAGGAAGTAGGAGCCACGGGTGGTGGCGAGCCGGTAGCCGCGGTTGAGCAGGCCCTGGGTGACGGGCTCGCAGGAGAGTGGTTCGCCCGTGTCCTGGTAGCGGCGCAGAAGTGCACCGACGGGTGGGGCAGTTGCAGATGAGCGCGGCACCCGCCAGATGGTAGATCACGCAGCGTGGCCGAGTGACGGCTCTTCGGGATAATCCCGCCTACGCACGATCACGAACTGCAGTTCGAGCCGCGGCGCCCCCGACGACTTCGTGGTTATCGAGCGCAAATAGGGTGATTTTTCCAGCTTCGCGCGCGAAAGAGGATTCATCCATCTACTCTTCCCGTGCCCGGGGTCTGCGGGATAACGTGCCGGTGTTCCGGCGGCCTGCAAGGCTGTGACCAGTGGTTGTTCCCGCATTTCTCGATTTACTTGGAAATCCAAGCAAAATCGCAGGTCAAATGGGGTTTCGCAGTAATGCGACACACTGGGTAACGTGCCTTTGGCAGGGCGCTCGCCGGGGCACCTGTCACGCCTGATCCCGGCCGAGCGGCACCCACCCCGTGCACGGGTACGGATACCAGGCGAGCCGCACTGGCTCCCGGCGGACCCCGGGGGCCGGACCGACGGAGGAGCACGCACGTGACCGTGGAGAGCACTGCCGCGCGCAAACCGCGACGCAGCACCAAGCGCGTCAGCGCCGCGCAAAAGCCGCAGAGTTCCGAGCCCCAGCTCGTACAGCTGCTGACGCCCGAGGGTGAGCGCGTCGAGCACCCCGAGTACGAGATCGACCTGACCCCGGACGAGCTGCGCGGGCTGTACCGGGACATGGTCCTGACCCGTCGCTTCGACGCCGAGGCCACCGCTCTTCAGCGCCAGGGCGAGCTCGGACTGTGGGCGTCGCTGCTGGGCCAGGAGGCCGCACAGATCGGCTCCGGCCGGGCGCTGCGCGACGACGACTATGTCTTCCCGACCTACCGCGAGCACGGCGTCGCCTGGTGCCGCGGGGTCGACCCGACCAATCTGCTCGGCATGTTCCGCGGGGTGAACCACGGCGGCTGGGACCCGAACACCAACAACTTCCACCTGTATACGATCGTGATCGGCTCGCAGACGCTGCACGCCACCGGCTACGCAATGGGCGTGGCCAAGGACGGCGCGGACTCCGCCGTCATCGCCTACTTCGGCGACGGCGCGTCCAGCCAGGGCGATGTCGCCGAATCGTTCACCTTCTCGGCGGTCTACAACGCCCCGGTCGTGTTCTTCTGCCAGAACAACCAGTGGGCGATCTCGGAGCCGACGGAGAAGCAGACCCGCGTGCCGCTCTACCAGCGCGCGCAGGGCTACGGCTTCCCCGGCGTCCGTGTCGACGGCAATGACGTACTCGCCTGCCTGGCCGTGACCCGCTCCGCGCTGGAGCGGGCCCGCCGGGGCGAGGGCCCGACCCTGGTCGAGGCGTTCACCTACCGGATGGGCGCGCACACCACCTCGGACGACCCGACGAAGTACCGGGCGGACGAGGAGCGTCAGGCCTGGGAGGCCAAGGACCCGATCCTGCGGCTGCGTACGTATCTGGAGAACGCCGGCCATGCCGACGAGGCGTTCTTCACGTCCCTGGACGAGGAGAGCGAGACCCTCGGCAAGCGGGTGCGTGAGGCGGTTCGGGCCATGCCCGACCCCGACCACTTGGCGATCTTCGAGAATGTCTACGCCGACGGGCACGCGCTCGTCGACGAGGAGCGCGCCCAGTTCATCGCGTACCAGGCGTCCTTCGCCGAGGAGGGCAACTAATCATGGCCGTACAGAAGCTCCCGCTCGCGAAGGCGCTCAACGAGTCGCTGCGCAAGGCCCTGGAGACCGACCCCAAGGTCCTGATCATGGGTGAGGACGTCGGCAAGCTCGGCGGCGTCTTCCGGGTCACCGACGGACTGCAGAAGGACTTCGGCGAGGACCGGGTCGTCGACACCCCGCTCGCGGAGTCGGGCATCGTCGGCACGGCGATCGGTCTGGCCCTGCGCGGCTACCGACCCGTCGTGGAGATCCAGTTCGACGGCTTTGTCTTCCCCGCGTACGACCAGATCGTCACGCAGCTGGCGAAGATGCACGCGCGCTCGCTCGGCAAGATCAAGCTGCCGGTCGTCATCCGTATTCCGTACGGCGGCGGCATCGGCGCGGTCGAGCACCACAGCGAGTCCCCCGAGGCGCTCTTCGCGCATGTCGCGGGCCTCAAGGTGATCTCGCCGTCCAACTCCTCCGACGCGTACTGGATGCTCCAGCAGGCGATCCAGAGCGACGACCCGGTCATCTTCTTCGAGCCGAAGCGGCGCTACTGGGACAAGGGCGAGGTCGATGTCGACGCGATCCCCGGTCCGCTGCACAAGGCCCGCGTGATGCGGACCGGATCGGACATCACGCTTGCCGCGTACGGGCCGATGGTGAAGGTCTGTGTCGAGGCGGCCGCCGCGGCTGCCGAGGAGGGCAAGTCGGTGGAGGTCCTCGACCTGCGCTCGATGTCCCCGATCGACTTCGACACCGTCCAGACGTCGGTGGAGAAGACGGGCCGGCTCGTCGTGGTGCACGAGGCCCCGGTCTTCTACGGCTCCGGTGCGGAGATCGCCGCTCGTATCACCGAGCGGTGCTTCTACCACCTGGAGGCCCCGGTGCTGAGGGTCGGCGGCTACCACGCCCCGTATCCACCGGCGCGCCTCGAGGAGGAGTACCTCCCGGGACTTGACCGGGTGCTGGACGCCGTCGACCGCTCGCTCGCGTACTGAGGCCGTGACCATGACTCAAGACACTTCACTTCGCTTCCGCGAGTTCAAGATGCCCGACGTGGGCGAGGGACTCACCGAGGCCGAGATCCTCAAGTGGTACGTCCAGCCCGGTGACACGGTGACGGACGGCCAGGTCGTGTGCGAGGTCGAGACGGCGAAGGCGGCCGTCGAGCTGCCGATCCCGTACGACGGCGTGGTGCACGAGCTGCGCTTCGAGGAGGGCACGACCGTCGACGTCGGCACCTCGATCATCACGATCGATGTGGCGCCGGGCAGCGGTGACGCGCCTGCCGAGGCCGTGGTGGAGACGCCTGTCGCGCCCGCCGCCGAGGAGGCCGAGCCCAAGGGTCGCCAGCCGGTCCTCGTCGGCTACGGCGTCGCCGAGACGTCCACCAAGCGCCGGCCGCGCAAGCCGGCCGCCGGGCAGGCCGTTCCGGCACAGCCGGCCGCCGAGGCCGCGAGCACGTACTACCCGCAGGCGGCCGCGGCCGCTGCGGTGCAGGGCGAGCTGAACGGCCACGGCGGCACGGCCACCGCGACCCGCCCGCTCGCCAAGCCGCCGGTCCGCAAGCTCGCGAAGGACCTGGGCATCGACCTGGCGACGGTCACTCCGACCGGTCCCGACGGCATCATCACCCGGGAGGACGTCCACGCGGCGGCCGCTCCTGCCGCCGCTCCGGCGCCCGCGCCCGTACAGGCACAGCCCGAGCCGGCCCAGCCGGTGGCGGTCGCGCCTGTCGAGGCCGGTGCGCGGGAGACCCGTATCCCGATCAAGGGCGTACGGAAGGCCATCGCTCAGGCGATGGTCGGCAGCGCCTTCACCGCGCCGCATGTCACGGAGTTCATCACGCTCGACGTGACGCGGACGATGAAGCTCGTCGAGGAGCTCAAGGCCGACAAGGACATGGCGGGGCTGCGGGTCAATCCGCTGCTGCTGATCGCCAAGGCGCTGCTGGTCGCCATCAAGCGCAACCCGCAGGTCAACGCCGCCTGGGACGAGGCCAACCAGGAGATCGTGCTCAAGGAGTACGTCAACCTGGGCATCGCGGCCGCCACACCGCGCGGTCTGATCGTCCCGAACATCAAGGACGCGCACGCCAAGACGCTGCCCGAACTTGCTGCCGCGCTGGGTGAGTTGGTCTCCACGGCCCGCGAGGGCAAGACGACGCCGGGGGCGATGCAGGGCGGCACGGTGACCATCACCAACGTCGGCGTCTTCGGCGTCGACACCGGTACGCCGATCCTGAACCCCGGCGAGTCCGCGATCCTCGCGGTAGGTGCGATCAAGCTCCAGCCGTGGGTCCACAAGGGCAAGGTCAAGCCGCGCCAGGTCACCACGCTCGCGCTCTCCTTCGACCACCGCCTGGTCGACGGCGAGCTGGGCTCCAGGGTGCTGGCGGACGTCGCCGCGATCCTGGAGAACCCGAAGCGACTGATCACCTGGGCCTGATCCGGCAGGTCTGATCCGTCAGGTCTGATCCACAGGCACGATGCACAGGTCTGATTCGTCAGGTCTGCTCCGCAGGTCACAAGGCCCGGGCGCACGACGCCCGGGCCTTTGCCGTGATCGTTCGGGGTGCTCGAAAGAGCAGCCCGAACAGTCCTTGTCGGCGCCCACGCGACTGGGCAGGCTCGAGCGGGGCCGCACACGTTGACTGGGGATGGGGGAGCGCCATGACTTCTGCGCGCCGTTCGGCGTTCTTCGATGCCGACGAGACCGTGATCACGGCCAAGAGCATGTTCGCCTTTCTGCGCCACTGGATGGCTCAGAACGGAGATTCCGGTTCCGGATATGACAGGGTCATGGCGGACATCAGATCGCTGGCCGCGGACAACGTCGACCGCAGCGAGATCAATCGCGCCTACTACCGGCTCTTCAAGGGCGTATCGCAGCAGGAACTGGTGGCGGCGGGCCGCGATTGGTACGACGGGTACCGGAACGGGCCCAGCGCATTCGTCGGAGCCACGCTCGACGCCCTGGACAGGCATCGCGCGGCCGGGGATCTGATCTGCCTTGTCTCCGGTTCGTTCCGTGCCGTTCTCGAGCCGCTCGCCGAGGAGATCGCGGCGGAAATCATTCTGTGCACCGAGCCCGTGGTCGGCGAGGACGGGCTGCTCACCGGTGAGGTGCACCAGCCGATGATCGGCGCGGCGAAGACCGCCGCGGTGGCGGGCACGATCGCCGCCCACCGCCTCTCACCTGCGGATTGCTATGGATACGGCGATCATCTGTCCGACCTGGGCCTGCTGGAACAGGTCGGTAACCCGCATGTCGTGGATGTCGACCCGGCGCTGGTGGCCCTCGCGAAGGAGCGGGGCTGGCCGGTGCTGCCGTCCGCTCCCACGGCTCTGCGGCAACGCGACTGACCGCTGACCGTACCGCGGCAATTCATTTTGAATTAACCCCCGGAATTTTCGCGCCGGGGGTTCTTTCGCTTTCTTTCCGGTTGTGTTGCTGATTTATTACCGGAATCACCGGACGAGTCATTCGGGTATGCGCATTCGGTCCGATGGTTATGTGGTAAACCTTTTTGGTATCCCTTTCAAATTGTCCATGGTGAGCTATATCACATGGGATGGCTGAATCTCGTCGGTATCCTTGACTTGTGCGCGGAGTCGGATGACCGCCGGCGCGCATCAAAGCAACAGGGGGTAGTCTTGTTGGGCGTCTCGGAAATCAAGGAAAGAGAGATCTGTGTACGACGCGTCGTCGTGGCAATCGGGAATGGTCTGCTGCGTTACGGCGTCGAGAGGATGCTTCAACTGCCATCGGAAGTAGAGATCCGCTCCTTGCCCGGGATCGTCGAAGCGCTTTCTGACGGTCTCGACGAGGGCGACGTACTCATCGCCCTGCTGGGTGAGGTGGACGACGCGATGGCCGCGGAGTTACGCAGGAACGAGGAGCGCGGTGTACGCATCATGCTGCTCATAGAGGACGACGATCTCGTCGACCTGCCCAAGGTGACCGGCATCAGGGCCGGTTTCGTGAAGATCAACGGGATCAATGAGGACACCCTGAACAAGGCTCTGGCTGCTGTTGCCAGGGGTAACGTCCCCATCCCACCCGAGCTCGCTCAGGATCTGCTGCTGCTCGCGACCCGGCGCAACGACGCTCCGCGGGGTCAGCTGAGGCTGACCCCGCGGGAGCAGGAGGCGCTTGTTCTCATGGTCGAGGGGCTGAGCAACAGGCAAATCGCCCGCAGGCTTCAGATATCCGAGCACGGTGCCAAGCGCCTGGTTGCCAATATTTTGGCAAAGATGGACTGCAACAATCGCACACTCGCTGTTTCAAGGGCGCTCCGCGAAGGCCTCTACGAGCGCTATGTGAAATCCAGGGGAATGAACTGACAAGGCCCTCTACGAGGGAATAGCATAGAAGGCTGAATCGCCCCAGGTCGCTGTCGCCAGGTGGCCCTCGGTGTCAATGCCGAGGGCCACTGGCGAGCTCAGACCGGTCATGACGGATGTGGCAGAGCCATCCGCCTCCACCCGCTTGATCTCGCCGGCTGCGCGATCGGTGACATAAACGGAACCTGCCTTGTCGGCTACGATTCCCACGCCCAGCCCGTCGAAGTCGCTGGAGTGGGTTTCCACCGTCCCGTCACGCTTGACGCGGGACAGCACACCACCCTCGTAATTCGACACATAGATCGTGCCGTCGGCAGTCTCGACCACACCCACCGGAGTGCGCAGCCCATCGGCCACCTTGCTGCTCTTCCCGTCCGGGGAGACGCTCATGAGCTCATTGGTCGCCCGGTTGGTGACCAGCAGGTTCTGCCGGGAGTCGAAGCTGATGCCAGTCGGCGTGTGGAAGCCGGAGGCGAACCTCTCCTTCCTTCCCGCGGCCGCGGCGCGGTAGACGACATCGGCGTTGTAGTCGGCGATGTAGAGCGCGCCCTGCCGGTCGACGGCGAGACCGGCGGGGGCTTCCAGCCCGTCGGCGTAGACAGAGCGCTTTCCGTCGCGGGTGATCCGCTCGACCGTGCCGGCGGACCAGTTGGACACAAACACCGAGCCGTCGCGGCCGTAGGCCAGACCGGTCGGCGACGAGAAGCCGGTGTACTTCGCCTTCCCGGCCTTCGCCGCCTTCCCGGCAGGCTTGCCCTTGCCACCGGTGGCGCTGCCACCGGTGTTGCCCGTGCCGCCGGACCCGGTCGGAGGGCCGGAGGACACTGAGGACCCCGGTGTCCGCGACGCGCCGCCGGGACCCGCGTCGTCTTCGCTTCCACAGGCTGCCACGGAGGACATCAGCAGGCCGCCCACGAGAAGCTTCGGTAGGAGTGAGGAACGCATGACCACCTCTTGGGGGAGTGGATGAGTGCGCCGACAGACAACCTACGAGTTGGAGCGCACTTCATCGCAAGTGCCGGCCGGAGTACGGACGGTCAACGCCCCTTGCTGCGCACGAAATCGGTCACGGACTGGGCCATGTAGTCGATCTTCTCGTCGGTGAGGCCGGGGTGCACGCCGATCCAGAAGCTGTGCTCCGTGATGATGTCGCTGTTGGTCAGATCGCCTGCCACGCGGTAGTTGGTGCCCTGGTACGCCGGGTGCCGGGTCAGATTGCCCGCGAAGACCTGACGCGTGCCGATGCTCCTCGCCTCGAGGAAGGCCACCAGCTCACGGCGGGTGAAGGGCGCGTCCGGCAGCACGGTGAGCACAAAGCCGAACCAGCTCGGCTCGCTGTTCGGCGTGGCGCTCGGCAGCAGCAGACCGGGGACATCCGCCAGCGCGTCGTGCAGCCGCTGCCAGTTGCGTCGGCGGGCCTCGATGAAGACGGGCAGTTTGGCCAGCTGGGTGAGGCCCAGCGCGGCCTGGCTGTCGGTCGCCTTGAGGTTGTAACCCACGTGGGAGTAGATGTACTTGTGGTCATAGCCCTCGGGCAGGGTGCCGAGCTGCCAGCGGAACCGCTTGGCGCATTTGTTGTCCTCGCCGGGCGCGCACCAGCAGTCCCGGCCCCAGTCGCGCAGTGACTCGACGATGCGCGCCAGATGCAGGTCGCTCGTGGAGACCACCCCGCCCTCGCCCATGGTGATGTGGTGCGCGGGATAGCAGCTGAGGGTCGACAGATCGCCGAACGTGCCGGTCAGCCGGCCGTCGTAACGAGCGCCCAGCGCATCGCAGTTGTCCTCGACGAGCCACAGCTCGTGCTCCTGGGCCAGCTCGGCGATCTCGCGGGCCGCGTAAGGATTTCCCAGCGTGTGGGCGAGGGAGATCGCCTTGGTCTTCGGGCCGATCGCCGCGGCGATCGTGTCCACGCTCGCGTTGTAGGTACCGAGTTCGGTGTCCACGAACACCGGCACCAGACCGTTCTGCAGCACCGGGTTGACGGTGGTCGGGAAGCCCGCGGCGACCGTGATCACCTCGTCGCCCGGAACCAGCCGCCGGTCGGCGAGCTGCGGTGACGTCAGTGCGCTGATCGCCAGCAGATTGGCCGACGAGCCGGAGTTCACCAGGTGCGACTTGCGTACGCCGATGGTCTTGGAGAAGCGGCTCTCGAATTCCTGCGCGGACCCGGCCGCGACGATCCGCATCTCGAGCGCGGCCTCGACGAGCGCGACACGGTCCTCGTCGTCGAAGACCGGCCCGGAGGAGTACAGCGGAGTGACACCGGGCACGAACGGCCGGTCCGACTCTTCGGACTGGTGGAACTTGCGTACGGCGTCGAGGAGTTGGGCCTTGGCTTCTTCGCGGCTGTCCGAGCCAGGCGCCGGGCTCTGTACGGGTGCGCTGGTCACACTGGACCCCTTGTCTTCGTCGGGAGAGGGAGAGAAAGCAGGGCTGATCGCGGTCAGCGGCCCTCGGTGTCGAAGGCCGTCTCGAGCAGGCGGACCGTCTCGTCGAGACCGGCGCGCGCGGCGTTCTCGTGCCGCAGCCGCCACGCGACCTCCCGCAGGCCGGGGTCCTCGAGCACGCTGTGCACGGACTCCCTGATGGCCTCGACCGAGGCCTCCTCCGGGTGCAGTACGTGCGCGGCGCCGACCGCCGCGATCCGGTCCGCGTGCTGGTACTGGACGCACATCTGCGGCAGTCCGAGCTGAGGAATGCCGGCGACGGTCGCGGCCATCGCGCTGCCCGCGCCGCCGTGGTGGATGACGGCGGTGCAGGACGGCAGCACCTGCGAGAGCGGCAGAGTGTGGATCAGGCGGGTGCGTGCCGGGCGGTCGCCCAGCTGGTCCAGCTTGATGTGGTCGCCGACCGCGATGATCACATCGATGTCGAAGGCGGTCAGCGCCTGGACCGTGCGCTGGAGCACATTGGCGTGGTCACCGCCGATCGGCGCGTTGCCGAGGGTGACCAGCACTCGCGGCGCCTCGGGTTCCTCGAACAGCCAGTCCGGCATCAGGCCGGCCCCGTTGAAGGGGACGTACCGGCTGGGGACGGCGTTGGCCGGCGGGGTCCGCCACTGCAGTTCCGGCGGGCAGTTGTCGATGATCTTCCAGTGGGTGTGCGCGTCCTCGCCGAGGCCCCACTTGCGCCGGACCGGCCGCAGCGCCTCGGCGATCGGCTCGTCGACCGCGGTGTCCGCCAGCAGTCCCCAGCCGTGCAGGACCGTCGGCACGCCGATCAGGTCGGCCGCCAGGGGGGCCGCGTACTCCCAGTCGGTGCACACGATCAGATCGGGCCGCCAGGACTTCGCCAGCGCCACGGTCCGGTCCACGGTGCGCTCGGTGGCCGGCACGTAGTAGTCGATGATGTGGTCGGTCAGCTCCTCGATCGACGAGCCCTGCTGGGCCCTTCGGGTACCGAGGTCGCCGAGCCGGAAGTCCTCGGCGACCGCCACGGACGAGATTCCCGCCTCGGCGGTGAGCCGCGCGAACCTGTCGGGCAGCGCGGCCAGTACCTCGTGGCCGGCGTTCCGCAATGCCCACAGCGTCGAAATCATTGGATAGAGATGCCCCTGGTTGGGAGCACTGGTCGCCAGAATTCGCATTGCTCGAACATAAGGAATCAATTTTCCTTCGGTCAACGCCCGCCAATTATCAGTCCCTTGGGTGTAGCCATCTGGTGCATGCCTCACGGGCAGCCCAGAAGTGCCTTGTCGGGCGGACGGTGGCGCTGGCAGGGTCGTCGGCAATCGTCCTCGAATGCTGGACAGGTGAATTCCATGCGCATTCTGGTTACCGGTGGGGCAGGTTTCATTGGTTCGCACTATGTGCGCAGCCTCCTCGGCAACGATCTGCTCGGCCGCGCGGTGGAACGGCTCACCGTGCTCGACAACCTGACGTACGCCGGAGATAAGAGCAATATCGCGCCACATCTGGCCGATCCGCGACTGACGTTCGTGCACGGCGACATCAGCGATCCGGAAGTGGTCGGCGCCGTTATGGCCGGCCAGGACGTCGTGGTGCACTTCGCCGCCGAATCGCACGTCGACCGGTCCATCGCCGAAGCGTCGGTCTTCGTCCGTACGAACGTGCTCGGCACAGAGGTGCTGCTCAGCGCGGCCCGACGGCATGCGGTCGGCACCTTTGTGCATGTCTCGACCGACGAGGTCTACGGCTCGCTGGAGCGGGGCTCATGGCCCGAGACCGACCCGGTGAACCCCAACTCGCCCTACGCGGCCAGCAAGGCGTCCTCGGACCTCCTGGCTCTCGCGTACCACCGTACGTACGGAATGGACGTACGGATCACGCGCTGCTCCAACAACTACGGCCCGTACCAATTCCCCGAGAAGGTCATCCCGTTGTTCGTGACCAATCTCCTCGAAGGGAAGAAGGTACCGCTCTACGGCGACGGAACGAACGTGCGCGACTGGCTGCATGTCGACGACCACTGCCGCGGTATCCAGCTGGTGGTGGAGAAGGGGCAGCCGGGTGAAATCTACAACATCGGCGGCGGACAGGAGTTGGCCAACATTGAACTGGCCGATCTACTCCTCGATGCCCTGGGCCACAGCCGGGAAATGATCGAGTACGTCGAGGACCGCAAAGGACACGACCGCCGCTACTCCGTGGACTGGTCGAAAGCGCGCGCGGAAATCGGCTATGAGCCCCGACACGACTTCTCATCCGGACTCGCCGACACCATCGACTGGTACCGGGAAAACCGCGACTGGTGGACAGCACTGAAGAAAAGGTGAATCGCTGATGCGTGGAATCATCCTGGCGGGCGGCGCCGGCACCCGGCTTCGGCCGCTGACCTCGGTGACATCGAAACAGCTGCTCCCGGTCTACGACAAGCCCATGATCTACTACCCGCTCTCCGTCCTGCTGCTGGCGGGGATCCGCGAGATCCTGATCATCACCACCCCCGAGAGCCGTGAGGACTTCCACCGGCTGCTCGGGGACGGCGAGCGGCTCGGTATCCGGCTCGAGTACGCCCAGCAGGACGAGCCGCGTGGCCTGGCCGACGCATTTCTGCTCGGCCGCCGCTTCATCGGTGATGACCAGGTCTGCCTGGTGCTGGGCGACAACATCTTCCACGGCCAGGATCTGCCGACCACCGTCCGCAAGGAGGTCGCGCAGCTCGAGGGGGCGACTCTCTTCGGCTACCAGGTCGACGATCCGCAGCGGTACGGCATCGCGGTACTGGACGAGGAGGGGCAGCTGCTCGACATCGAGGAGAAGCCCGCCGAGCCCAAGTCGGACCTGGCGGTCACCGGCCTCTACCTCTACGACAACGACGTGGTGTCGTACGCGGCGGAGCTGTCGCCCTCCGCGCGCGGCGAACTGGAGATCACCGACATCAACCGGCGCTATGTGGAGCAGGGCAGGGCGCGACTGGTGAATCTGGGATCCGGTACGGCATGGCTGGACACCGGCACCCACGACAGCCTCTTCGAGGCGGCCGGCTATGTGCATGCCGTGCAGACGCGGCAGGGTGTTCAGATCGCCTGTATCGAGGAGGTCGCCTTCCAGATGGGATTCATCGGCGCCGCCGATGTGGCCGACAGCATCGACACCTATGGGCGTTCGTCGGACTACGGACGTCATCTGGCGCGGCTGCTGGCCTGAACGGGACCGCAGGACACAGATGGATGGCCGTCCCCGGGTGCGGGGACGGCCATCTGTCGTCGGGTGGTTCAGGAACTGGTGGTTCAGGAACTGGTGGTTCAGGAACTGGTGGTTCAGAAACTGGTGGTTCAGGAGCCGGTGGCGTCAGGAGGTGCCGGCGCCTGCCGTGGTGAGCTTCTGCGCCAGCAGGTTCAGCACATCGTCGAGGGTGTGCTCGACGGTGATCTCCTCCTCGTCGACCGGGATGGAGAACTCGTTCTCCAGGGCGGTGGCGAACTCCACCAGGGCCAGCGAGTCGAATTCCAGGGACTCCAGCGTCGCGCTGTCCGCCAGTGCGGCGGGCTCGAGGCCGAACGTGGAGACCAGGATTCCGGTCACCCGGCTCTTCAGGTCGCTCATGGGTCACTTCTCCTCATCGGTGGTTGACGTCAAGCGGTGACTGCGGTGACATCCGGCCAGCGCAGCACGGTCGAGGCCCAGGTCAGCCCGCCGCCGAAGGCCGTGAGCAGGACGCCCTGACCCTGCCGGAGAGTGCCGGAGGCGGCGGCGTCGGCGAGCGCGAGCGGGATCGAGGCGGCGGAGGTGTTGCCCACCCGCTCGATCTGGGAGACGAGCCGCTCGTTCGGGATCTCCAGTTCCGCGGCGACGGCGTCGAGGATGCGCTGGTTCGCCTGGTGGGCGACGACATGATCGAGGGTGTCGGTGGTCCAGCCCGCGCTCGCCAGCACCCGCCGTGCGGACTGCGACATATGGGCCACGGCATTGCGGTAGACCCGCTTGCCCTGCATCTGGAAGTAGTGGTCGGCCCGTTCGACGCTCTGCCGCGGGGCCGAACGCTGCCGGGAGCCGCCCGCGGGCACCGTGATCAGATCGGCGAGTGCGCCGTCGCTGCCCAGGTCGTACGGTCCGAGCGCGCCCTCCTCGTCCGCTCTGCCCGCACGGAGCACCACGGCGCCCGCCCCGTCCCCGAACACCGCACGGGTGGTGCGGTCCTGCGGGTCCAGGATGGTCGAGTACGCGTCCGCGCCGATCACCAGCACCCGCTCGGCGATGCCGGCGGCGATGAATCCCGAGGCGACGGCGAGGCTGTAGACGAATCCGCTGCACACGGCCGACACATCGAAGGCGGGTACGGGGCCGAGGCCGAGTCGTCCGGCCACATCGGGTGCGGTGGCCGGGCAGGGCCTGTCCGGCGTGGTGGTGGCCACCACCAGCGCGTCCACGTCCGAGGCGCCGGCCGACTTCAGGGCGCGCAGGCCCGCTTCGACGGCGAGGTCCGAGGTGGCCATCCCCTCGTCGATCACATGCCGCTGGGCGATGCCCGTACGGCTGCGGATCCATTCGTCGCTGGTGTCCAGTTCGGCGGAGAGCTCATGGTTGGTGACCACTCGGGCCGGCAGCCAGGAACCGATACCGGTGATGACCGCGGCCCTGTGGTGACTTTCCGGTTCTGAAACCATGTCATTCATCCCCTTGTCGAAGCCTCGTCGAAGTCTTCCAAGTGGTTCTGGATTTAGGGAATTCCATGGAAGCTTGCTTCGAAAGTATTCATTGAATTGGGCGATCGTCAACGAGTATCTAGGCGATGCTTGCAGGTCACATCGGGCGGCGTAGCCGATCGGCCACCCCGGTCTGGTAGTTGTGCCGCAGGAATTCAGGAAACTAATGTCCATGACGTACTTCCTGTGCGGTTGTTACGCCGCAATTACCGGGAGAGGAACAGTAGATGAGCACCCACGTCATGGTGGTCGCGGACCGCTTCACAGGCTTTGTGCACTCGGACGACGTCCGCACCATCTCCGGGCTGACCGCGGAGATCAACAAGGGCGTGTTCGACGACGGACAGGGCGAGGTCCTGCTGCACGGCGGCCAGGGCGTCGGCAGCTTCGAGCGCAGTTACCTCCAGCAGGCCATCGACCGGCGCAAACTGACCGACCGGATCCGCTTCACCGGCGAGCAGGTGGAGCCGGAGGGCCGCGATGTAGTGCACAAACACAGTGAGAACAACGTTCTGCTGGCCAACCTCCGCCAGGTGGACGGCGCGCGTTACACCGCCGACATCCGGGTGCACGGCGACAACGAACTGCTGCTGGACCACCAGACCGGAGAGCATGTCCAGGGCATGGTCATCGTCGAGGCGGTGCGCCAGCTGTTCGTCGGAGTCTTCGAGTGCGGGTACCGCAACCGCTGGCCGCTCAGCGATTTCTACATCGTCTGGAACTCCATGAACCTGACGTTCGAGAACTTCCTCTTCCCGCTTCCCGCGGAAATACGATGCACAGTGAACGAACTTTCGGTCGACAAGCCGGAAAGGCAGCTGGACTTCGCCCTCGATGTGGAGCTGTATCAGAGCGGAAAACTGACGGCTTCCGGCCGGGTCGGCTTCTCCGGATTTCCCAGCCAGAAGATCGCCGTACTCGAGCGCCGCAAGGCCCAGAAGGCGCTGAAAAGTCTCCTTGAGACCAGCGCCTGACCTCTTCACTTCTCACTCCCTTTTCCAGGAGGAAATCCTCGTGTCCGCACGCCTGTTGCTCGTGACCGAAGTGCCGGTGCAGAGCGAAGAGATCGACAAGACCATCGCGGCCTGGACCGCGCACAACGCCGCCTCCGAGCACGCCGGCTCGGTGCTCTACCGCTCGCTCGACGACGCGGGCCTGCTGGTGGAGCTGACGCCGATCAGTGGCCTCGCGGAGATCGCCGAGCGCGATGCGGCCCAGCGGGAGCTGGCGGCCACCCTTGCGCCCGCTCTGGCCGGCGACTTCCGCCGCCAGGTCGTCGAGTTCGTCGAGGCGCCGAAGGACACCGACGAGCCGCTGCCGGCGACTCCGTACATCCAGCTGAGGCATGTCGAGGTCAAGCCGCCGGTGCACGACGCCTACCGGGAGTGGCGGGACCGCACGATCTTCGACGTCGTACGCACACACGACGAGGTGGAGGTCTTCCTCGCCTACCACTCCCTGCTGAGCACCGAGCCCGGAGTGCTGTTCGTCTCCGGATTCTCCGTCGAACCCGACGTCTACCAGGCGGTGTTCACCTCTCCCCGGTACCAGGACATCGTCAAGCAGGCCGGGGACACGTACATCACCGACCGGGGTCTCTACACCCGGATCTACGCCCGCGTCGAGAACTGAGGGGCCGCAACGATGACTGAGCTGAAGGAGACGGACCGCGATGTGGCCGTCGTCAGCGGCGCCACCGGCGGAATCGGCGGCGCGGTCGTGGAGCGGCTGGCCGCGGACGGGGCGCGCGTGGTGCTGCTCGGCCGGGACGCGGCCCGGCTGGAAGCGGCCCGCAAGCGCATCGCCGAGCGGCTCGGCGAGAGTGGCGACGGAACGCACGAGCTCACTGCCGTGGTCCTCGACATCAACGAGACGGCGTCGGTCGAAGAGGGCATCGCCTGGGTGGTGGGGCGCTTCGGCCGGATCGACGTGCTGGTGAACGCCGCGGGCGACGGACCGGTGGCTCCCCTGCTCGAGTCCACCGACGAGCAGTGGAACACCACGGTCAACAGCAAGCTGTTCGGCGCGATACGGCTCACCAGGGCCGTCGCCCGGGCCATGGTGGAGCGCGGAGCGGGCCGGATCGTCTTCATCAATGGCTCGTTCCGCCGCGAGCCCGATCCGCTCTTTGTGATCAACGGAGTCACCAACGCCGGGCTCGGCGGCTTCGCCAAGGCGATCTCCCGCGACCTGGGCAGGAGCGGACTGCGGGTCAACACCGTGGACCCGGGAGCGACCGACACCGATCTGTGGACGCAGACCCTCGCGGACCTCGGCCGGCGCTTCGGCATCAGCCCCGAGCAGGTGGGCGAGGACTTCCTCGGCAAGACGCCGTACGGATCGCTGCCGACGCCCGCTGATGTCGCCGAGGCGGTGGCCTATCTCGTGTCGCCCGGCGCCGCGCAGGTCAACGGTGCCTCGATCACCGTCGACGGCGGCGCCTCGGTGGCGCTGTAGGTGGAGGAAGCCGAGATGGTCACCACGGCCCAGACATCCCCTTCCGCTGCCGAGCGTTCCAGGGCGGCGGCCTGGCGCGCGGCCGTCGTCGCCGCGGCCGCGACCTGCTGCGCGGTCTCCACCATCTATATGACGCAGCCGGTCTTCCCTGAGATCGCCGCATCACTGAAGGTCGGCCCGGAGGACGCCCGGTTCGTCTTCACCGTGGCGAGCTTCGCGTACGCCCTGTCGTTCTTTCTCTTCGGGCCGCTCTCCGACCGGTTCAGCAGCAAGGTGCTGGGCGGCAGCGGAGCGCTGACAGTCGCCGCGCTGATCTCCCTTGCGGCGGTGGTGCCCGACTTCAGCGTGTTCGCGCTGCTGCTGGCCGTGGCCGGGATCGCGGCCGCCGCGGTACCGGCCGCGATGATCGCGCTGATGCCAAGGATCGCTCCCGACGGTCTGGTCGGTGTCTTCTTCGGACTGATCATCGGGGCCACGGTCGCCGGCATCACCCTCGGGCGCTCCTTCACCGGCGTCGTCGCAGGGTGGGCCGACTGGCACAAGGCGGTGCTGCTGCTCGCGGCGCTCAATGTGCTGGCCGCGGTGCTGCTGCGCCTGCTGCCGACACCGCGCGCGGGTGACCGCCGGACCCGCAAGCCGGTGGGGCAGGCGTATCTGGCGGCGCTGCGGATGTTCGGACAGGGGCCTGTGGTGCGGCTGTTCGGCGTCGGTGCGCTGCTGTTCTTCGGCTATCTCGGACTCGTCACATTTCTGACGTACCGGCTGCAGGGCGCCCCCTTCCACTACAGCGCCGGTGCGATCGGCACGGTGAGTCTGATCGGTCTGACCGGTGTGCTGGGCGCACCGCTGGCCGGACGGCTGAGCAGCCGGATCGCGCCGCGCCAGGTGGTGCTGCTGGGCCTCGGCCTGGTGCTGGCCGGTGTCGCCGCGCTCGGGGCGGCGTCGGGCACCGCGCTGCTGGTCGTCGGGATGCTGCTGCTCTTCCTGGGCGTCTTCTCGTGCCAGCCGGCCGTGCTGGTGCTGCTGGCTCAGTCCGTGCCCCAGGAACAGCGCGGCGCCGCCTCGTCCATGTACATGCTCGTCTGTCTGCTCGCGGGCAGCGCCGCCAGCGCCGCGCTCGGCCCGGTGTGGAGCGGCGGCGGCTGGGGTGCCGTGGTGGCCACCGGTGCGGGCTCCGTGGGACTCGCGGCCGCGCTCGCGGCGCTCGGTTTCCGGGACAACACAGCAGAAGGGAGTGGTTCGCGATGAGCCGTTCGCAGAGCTACCGGCTCAGCCCCACCACCCAGGGGCCGTCGTATCCGCCCAGTGAAATCGTCGACGCCGACGGCGACTTCGTGGTGATCGGAATGATCAACCGGGAGGGGCCCTCGGGCAGTGTCGAACGGTCCTGGGGGTCCGCGATCGTCAGCCCCAAGAGCGATCTGCCGGCGTTCGGCGAACAGCTCCCGTACACCGTCGTACGCGAGCTGGGCAGCGAACTCGACCCGGCGGACCGGGACATGGTGCTGTATACGCTTCCGCTTCCGCTGCCGTGCAACAACTACCCGATGGTCTTCGCACCCGAGCAGCGGCCCGACGCGAACGAGATCGTACGGCCGAGCTATCCGCTCCATCAGGCGCCGATCCCCGATCTGCGGCCGGAGGACGGGCCCAAGGTGACCGAGCCGATCACGCTCGGCCGGTGGGTCCAGGCGGAGGGGGTGCTGGAGGTGGAACTCACTCCGGACGGCCGCGGCGCCGTATTCCGGATGGAGTTCGGCGGGCTGGTCCCGAGCAGCCTCTACACCGTGATGTCCCTGCGTCAGCACGACCTGGACCCGGCAGGGCCCACCAGGCCCGGTCCGCTGGGTGTGCCCAATGTCTTCGTCACCGACGAGGACGGCAGCGCGAGTTACCGCGCGACCATGCCGCATCCCTTCCCGGCGCCCGGCACACCGGGAGCGAACCGGATCATCAATGTCGTGGTGCTGTGGATGAGTTATCAGCAGAACTACGGCGGTGCCATCGGCTGGTTCGGTCTGGGCGGCGATATTCATGCCCAGTTGAAACTTCAGAAGCCGGAATTTCACGAATTCGTAACGACGGAATGAATTGAGGTTGGTGGCTGTGCCGTTCATCACTGTGACCACGTGGCCGAATCAGACGGATGAGAAGAGTCAGGAGCTGATCGAGGAGATCACCAAGGCCACACACAAGGTCACCGGAGCGCCGCTCGACAAGATAGCGGTGGTCATTCAGGAGATTCCCCAGAATCGCTGGGGCGAGGGTGGGATCATGGCTACGAACCCGGAATTTCCGGAGTTGAGCCGGCGCCGGAACTGAGCCGGTGCAGGTCCTGAACCATGGAACAAGGAGTCATCCAGGCATGGCAGTTGAGTCTCACGACGATGGGAAGGACCGCTACAGCAGGGGGTTGGCAATCCTGCAGCAGCTCGCCGCCGAGGAACGCCCTTCGGTGCTCGACAGTTTCTCCGACATCGCCCCCGACCTCGGTCGGTTCACGGTCGAGTTTCCTTACGGCGATATCTACGCACGGTCCTCACTCACCCTGCGCCAGAGGCAGCTCGCGACGGTGGGCGCCCTGACGGCTCTCGGGCATGCCGCACCGCAGCTGAAGTTCCATATTCATGGATCGCTCAATATCGGTGTGACCCGGCGCGAGATTGTCGAGGCGATCCTTCATGTCGTGGTGTATGCGGGATTCCCGGCGGCCATCAACGGTCTGAATGTTGCCAAGGCGGTGTTCGCGGAGCGTACGGACGGCAGCGACGAGGCCCCGCACGCTGTCAGCGAGAACGACGAGGCGCCGCGCTATGACCGGGGCTGGGACGCGCTCGCCGAGATCGACGGCCACGCGGGCGAAGCGGTGATCGAGAGCCTCAAGGACATCGCTCCCGATCTCGCCCGCTACATCGTGGAGTTCTCCTTCGGGGACATCTACACGCGCGGCGGTCTCGACCTGCATGCCCGTGAGGTGGTGACGATCGCCGCGTGCACCGCGCTGGGTACGGCCCGTCCCCAGCTCAAGGTGCATGTGAACGGGCTGCTCAATGTCGGCGGCACCCAGGACGAGGTCGTGGAGACCATCCTGCAGATGGCTGTCTACGCGGGCTTCCCCGCCGCGATCAACGGCATCACGGCCGCCCGCGAGGTCTTCGCGGAGCGGGCGGCGCATTCGGGCCCGTCCGGCGATTGAGGACACACCGGTTGCCGGACGGGCCCGTCACCGACTAGCTCCTCAGGTTCGGGAACGCGCGGGCGGCCCGCGGCGGTACGGCAAAGGTCGCCCGGCTCCGTACCTCCATCACGGAGTTGATGCCGTTGTTGCGGCGGACCCCGATGTCGCCGTGATGCCCGCGCGCGTCTGCCGCGTTCATCACCGCGCGGGTGGCGTTGAAGTCCTCCATGGTGCGCTGCAGGGACACGAAATGTGTCCCGGGCGCACCATGGTCGAGCGTCGCGAAGTCGCGCCGGTTGATGCGGGGGCGACCGTACAGCCTGGCGCGGCCGGTGGCCTGCGCATGGCCCACCTGTCCGTGCGCGACGGCCAGCGCAGGCAGCCGGTCCGCGTCGCTCTCCGCGTCGTCCACCAGCTTCTCGGCCTCGTCGGCGCCGATGCCGGGTGCGTACATCCGGGCACTGCGGGTGTCGCGGTCCTGCTCGTACCAGCTGTCGAGGTCGAGCTCGATATGGCTCACATGCATGGTGGTGCCGCCGGCCAGCGGGCCTTCGGGGACGGTGATGCTCTCCTCGGTCGCCTGGTTGCCGCGCAGCCCCGAGTGGAAGCCGAGCAGCAGCGGCGCCTTCGGGGAGAGCCCGCGCTCGGGCAGCCGCTCGGCGGGCAGCCCGCTCCCGACAAAACCGGTGCGTACCTCGCGTATCCGCAGCCGGGCGCGCTGGTCGAGCGGGCCGGGCCCGAAGAGCGCGTCGGTGACCTCCGCGAGGCGGTCCTCGTCGTCGGACGCAAGATGCAGACAGGCGGCGATGTCCTCCAGCTTCGGATTCTCCCAGCGGGCCATGGGGATGGCGCGGGGCACAGGGGAGCGGATGGCGGTGTGCTGCGCGTACCAGCCGAATCCCCAGCCCAGGCAGGTGAGCAGTCCGTCGGGTCCGTGCGGGAAACGCTCCTCCAGGGCGGCGAGCGCACCCTCGAGGCGCTCGGCGTCCGCGGCGGTGGGATGGTCCACGACGTCGAGCATGAGCAGCCGGTGGAAGCGCGGGGCGAGCGGACGGCCCTCCTCGTCGGTGAGAAAGGTCGATTCCCATGCGTGCTGGGCCTCGGGCAGCTTCATACGAGTTCCTTGTCGGGGTCGGGTCCGGTGTACGCATCGGGCTGGAGGCGGGCGTATGCGGCTGTCCAGTCGGCAGGCGGCGTGCCCGGCTCGCTGAACAGCCCGAAGGTCGTACGGACGGCGCTCCCGCTCTCGATGGCCGCGATCAGTGCCACCGCAATGTCCGCTCGGGAGACCATGCCGTCGGCGTGCGGATCCTGGGTGAGGGTGATGGCGTGCGCACCGGGTGGATCGTCGGTGAGCCAGGTGGGGCGGACGATCGTGTACGGCAGCCCGCTGGCGCGCAGATCCTCTTCGGAAGCGATCCTGGCGGGCAGCTGCGTGGCATCGACCCGGCTCAGCGGGTGAGCCCTGCCATGGCCGACGACGAACGAGCTGACCAGCATGATGCGCGGGGGCGTGGGCAGTTCGGCGGCAGCGGCGAGCAGGGTACGCATGGCCTGCTGGGCGTGCAGCCGGGCATCGCCGCGCTTGGGGACGAGGACGACGGCGTCGGCGCCGGTGAGCGCCCGGCGAACGGGCCCGACCTCGTCATAGGTACCGAGTCGGCCTACGTCGTGACCCCTGGCGCCTGCGAGTTCCGCGAAGTGCACCGCGGTGGTACCGGGCGACATGGTCCCGGCGATGACGAGTCTCATGTCAGCACGGTAGGAGCGGGAAACGGCGGAGGGGAAAGACCGCGCTGGTCTCAACTCATAGGCAGCGGTTATGAATTCACCGCGATCCGTATGCTGGCTCCATGATTCCGGAAGCCAGGCTGCTGCGCTATTTCCTGGCCGTCGCCGAGGAACGGAACTTCACCCGCGCCGCCGAGCAACTGCACATCGCGCAACCGGCGTTGAGCGCCCAGATCCGCCGCCTGGAGTCCCAGCTGGGTGTACGGCTGCTGGAGCGGACCACCCGCGTGGTGCGGCTGACCGAAGCGGGCCGCGCGGTCCAGGAACGTGGCCCGGCCGCGCTGGCGGCGCTCGCCGAGGTCTGGGACGCCGCGCGCCGCGCGGGCCGCGGTGAGCTGGGCCGGATCCGTATCGTCTACAGCGCGAGTACCGGGTACGGCACCGTCCCCTACCTGGTGGAGTCCCTGCACCGGCGCCACCCCGACATCGAGGTGAGCGCCGAGATGCTCCGCACGCCCGATATCGGTCGGGCCGTGCTGGAGGGCCGTGCCGATGTCGGTATCGCGCGTACTCCGGAGCCGGCCGAGGGTGTGCGCGTGCGGCCGCTGCGCTGGGAGCGCAGAGGGATCCTGGTCGCCTCGGGCCATCCGCTCGCGGCCGCCGCACCGGTCGTCGACCCGGCGGCGATCGCCGCGTTCCCGGTGCTGGCGCATCCGCGCGAGGCCAACCCGGCCCACTACGACGAGCTGGTCGAGCTGTTCCGCCGGGCCGGCGTACGGCCCCGACTGGTCGAACGGCCGGTGGCCTTCGATCCCACCCAGCGTGTACTGCGCGACGCGGAGACCGTCGCCCTGGTCGGCGAGGCCTCCGCGGACGGACTCGCCCCGTGGCTGCGGTGGCTGCCGCTGGCCGAGCCCCACGACCGGCTGCTGGTCGCGCTCGTGCTGCCGGACCTCGCGCCCCCGTCGGCCGAGCGTTTCGAGCGGGTGGCGCTCGAGGCGGCGGCGGAGGCGGGCTGGCTGCCCGGCTGACCCGGTCCACCGGCCACCCGGCTGACACGGTCCACCGGCTGCCGTCACAACGAGACGCCGACGCGGATCGCGTCGGCGTCTCGGGTGCTGCGGGTCCGGATCAGTCGCGCTGGGCGCCCTTCGGCAGGGTCCGCAGCTCCATGGTCCGCGCGGTGCTGGAACCGAAACCGAAGTCCAGCAGCTTGGCCGCGTCGTTGTAACGGTCGGTGCCGTTGAGGACGACTCCGACGTAGGTCTTCGTGCCGCGGGTGGCCGCGAAGACCAGGCAGGGGCCCGCCGTCGTGCCGGTGCCGGTCTTTATGCCGACGGCGCCGCTGTAGGAGCCGAGCAGCTTGTTGGTGTTGTACCAGGTGTACGTGCGGGTGCCGCCGGTGCTCGTCGTGGCGGTCGTCTTGTACTGCGTCGCCTTGACGACATCGCGGAAGGCGGCGCTGCTGAAGGCGTGCCGGGCCATCTTCGCGAGGTCGGCCGGGGTCGTGTAGTTGCTGCCGGCCGACGAGATGCCGTCGAACGAGTCGTACTTGGTGTTCTTCAGACCGAGCTGGGTGGCCTTCGCGTTCATCTTCCCGATAAACGACTTGGTGCGCGCGGCGGTCGTCGTGCCGGTGCCGAAGGTGTCGGCCAGCGCGTACGCGGCGTCGCAGCCGGAGGGCAGCATCAGCGCGGACAGCAGCTGACGGACGGTTACCTTGTCGCCCGTCTTCAGGTCCGCGGTGCTCGCGCCCTCCCGGACGACGTAGTCGCGGTACGCCTGCTTGATGGTCACCTTGCGGTTGAGGTCGACACCGGGGGTGGTGAGAACCACGATCGCCGTCGTGACCTTCGTCGTGCTGGCCATCTGGCGGCGGAGGTCGTTGGCCTTGCCGTAGACGGCCTTGCCCGTCGTCTGGTCGAGCAGGAAGCCGCCCTTGCCGCTGATGGTCGGTATCGGCTGCGCCGCCTGGGCGGGCGCGGCGAGGGGCGAGGCCGTCACCAGCAGGCCACCTGCAAGGACGACCGTGGCGGCTCTGCGCAGGCCGGTGTGGCTGAGTGTCAAGGGGAACGCTCCGAGTTCGCAAATACGTTGAAAAAGGACCGATAGGACCCGAGGCGTAGGAGGGTCCCGTTACGAGACCCATCAGCGCGCCAAAAGGATGTACGTGACGGCGCGACAATTGTGCCCGGCCTCCGTCCCCCCGGGTCTCCGTCCTGCATCGTGGACCCGGCTTTCTGATGCACCTGTGTTGTATCTAAGCTGTGCGCATGCCCGCCGCCGCTCCCGCCGCAGAACGCGTCTACACCCACATCAAGCAAGCAGTCCTCGACCGCCGTTACGAGGGCGGCACCCTCCTCACCGAGGGCGAGCTGGCCGACGCGGTCGGCGTTTCGCGCACCCCCGTCCGTGAGGCGCTGCTCAAGCTCGAGGTCGAGGGCCTGATCAAGCTCTATCCGAAGAAGGGCGCACTCGTGCTCGCCGTCTCCGCGCAGGAGATCGCGGATGTGGTGGAGACCCGCCTGCTGGTCGAGGAGCACGCGGCCCGCAAGGCCGTACCGGCGTCGCCGCGGCTGCTCGCCCGGCTCGAAGAGCTCCTTGAGCAGCAGAAGCGGCAGGGCGAGGCGGGCGACCTGGCGGCTGTCGCCGTCACCGACCGCTGCTTCCACGCCGAGATCGTACGCAGCGGAGGCAACGAGATCCTCTCCCGCCTCTACGACCAACTGCGCGACCGCCAGCTGCGGATGGGCGTCGCCGTGATGCACTCCCACCCCGACCGGATCGCCAAGAACGTCGCCGAACACAGCGAGATCCTCGAGGCCCTGCGCGCCGGCGACCCGGACGCGGCAGCCGCGCTCGTGCACCGGCACGTCGGCTGGTTCAGCAATCTGGCACGGGGCGAGGTCCGATGAGCGCCTCCGCCGTCGCGCTGCCCGGCGATCCACCCGGCGGCCGCCGCGCCGCCGCGGTGTGGGGCATCGGCGTCGCCGTCTACTTCGTCGCCGTCATCTTCCGTACGTCGCTGGGCGTCGCCGGCCTCGACGCCGCCGACCGCTTCGACGTCAACGCCTCCGCACTCTCCACCTTCTCCATCCTTCAGCTGCTGGTCTACGCCGGGATGCAGATACCCGTCGGTCTGATGGTCGACCGCCTGGGCACAAAGAAGGTCCTCACCCTCGGCGTGGTGCTGTTCACCGTCGGGCAGCTGGGCTTCGCGCTCTCACCGTCGTACGGGACGGCACTCGCCTCGCGCGCGCTGCTCGGCTGCGGCGACGCCATGACCTTCATCAGCGTGCTGCGGCTCGGCTCGCGCTGGTTCCCGGCCCGGCGCGGACCGCTGATCGGGCAGGTCGCCGCGCTCTTCGGGATGGCGGGCAACCTCGTCTCGACCGTCGTCATCGCGCGCATGCTGCACGGCCTCGGCTGGACCGCCACCTTCGCGGGCAGCGCGGCAGCCGGACTGGTCGTGCTGGTGCTGCTGTCGCTCTTCCTCAAGGACCACCCGGAGGGCCACGAGCCACCGCCCGCCCAGCACGCGGGATCCGCGTTCGTACGGAAGCAGATCGCCGAGTCCTGGCGTGAACCCGGCACCCGTCTCGGCATGTGGGTGCACTTCACCACCCAGTTCCCCGCCATGGTGTTCCTGCTGCTGTGGGGGATGCCGTTCCTGGTCGAGGCACAGGGTCTCTCCCGGGAGACCGCCGGTGAGCTGCTGACGCTGGTGGTGCTCTCCAACATGGTGGTCGGGCTGGTGTACGGGCAGGTGATCGCCCGGCACCACGCGGCACGGGCCCCGCTGGCCCTCGGCACGGTCGGCGCGACCGCGCTGCTGTGGGCGGCCACCATCGCGTACCCCGGTGACCGGGCCCCGATGTGGCTGCTGATCACTTTGTGCACGGTGCTCGGGGCGTGCGGGCCCGCGTCGATGATCGGGTTCGACTTCGCCCGGCCGGCCAATCCGCCTCAGCGGCAGGGGACGGCGTCGGGAATCGTCAACATGGGTGGCTTCGTGGCCTCGATGACGACGCTGCTGGCGGTCGGGGTGCTGCTGGACGCGACCGGCGACAACTACCGGATCGCGTTCTCGTCGGTGTTCGTGCTGGAGACGCTGGGCATCGCGCAGATTCTGCGGCTGCGGGCGCGCACGGTACGGCGGGAGCGGGAGCGGCTGGTGGCGAGCCGGGTGGAGGCCGTGCACGTACCGGTGTGAGCGTGTGAGGGGTCCCCGGCGGACGACGGCGCCCCGCCGGCCGCCGACCGCTGAAACCCGAAAAACTCGACCGCTGAAACTCGAGCGCTGAAACCGGTGAAGGCCGCCCCAGGGCGCGACGCCCGGCGCGCCTACGGCGTAACCGCGAACTCCCGCAGGATCGCCGCCGCCAGTTCGGCGTCACCGTCCACCTTGACCCGGTCCGACACCGCGCTCGCCCGCACCCGGCCGCAGGCCAGCCGGTAGAAGGTCTCCCAGTCCAGCGCGAGGGTCACCACGGGGCCGAGCGAGGGCGCGCCGTCGACCGTGCCGCGGCCGTCCGCGTCCACCCGCACCGTGCGGAGGAATTCGAGCGGGCCGTGCACATCGAAGACGACGGCCGAGTTGGCCGGGGCGCCCGCGTCCTTGGCCACCACCTTGGGCAGGGCTTCCAGAAGGCAGTCACGGGCGATGAAGGCGCCCGGGGAGTCGAGGTTGCCCGGCTTGCCCAGCGCCGACCGCAGATCCTGCTCATGCACCCAGGCGTCGAATGCGCGCATCCGGATGGCCAGTTCGAGAGTCTGCTCGGCGCCCAGCGGGGCGCGGACCATGGTGTCGGGGGTGCGGCTCTCGTTGCGCAGCTGACGGGCCCGGCGGATGATCGTGTACTCCAGCTCGGAGGTCATCTCGGGCGCCGTGTGGTGCCGGCGCACATCGACCTGCATCTCCATGTAGCGGGCGAACTCGCTCTGCACATGGTACAGATCACGCGGCAGTGTGTGGATGGGCCGCGGATCGCCGAGCATCTCGCACTCCATGCCGATGACATGCGAGACCAGGTCGCGCACGGACCAGCCGGGGCACGGCGTGGGCCGGTTCCACTCGCCCTCGACGAGCGGCTGCACCAGCTCGGCTATCGATTCAATGGAGTGGGTCCAGGCATCGGCGTAGGTCTGGAGGCTGGGATGGACGGTCACGGGACCCCTCGGCGGTTCTGCGGTACGCGGGCTGGGCTGCTGACTGCTGGGCTGCGTGGGAGGCTCGGCAGTTAAGTTACGCTGCCGGACGGCAGCCCGGCAGTGCTTTCGTGTGACGATCGTAGGCCCGTGATGACGGCTCGAATGCCAGGACGGTGGTAGTGTGCGCGCCTCCCTCATCCAGATCGCAGTAGACCCGGACGAGTCGGTCAATTCCCGCAGACGGCGCGTCGCCTCGCTCGTACGCGACCAGCGGGGTGCCGACCTGGTGGTGCTTCCCGAGTTGTGGCCCGTCGGAGCGTTCGCCTATAAGTCGTTCGCCGACGAGGCCGAATCGTCGGCCGGTGCGACGTACGAGGTGATGGCGAAGGCCGCGAGCGACGCCGGAGCGTGGCTGCACGCGGGCTCCGTCGTCGAGCACGCCCCGGACGGCACCCTCTACAACACCTCCCTCATCATCTCCCCCGCGGGCGAGCTGGTCCGCACATACCGCAAGATCCACCGCTTCGGCTTCGACAAGGGCGAGGCGGTGATGATGGGCGCGGGCGACGAGCTCGTGACCGTCGCGCTGCCCGGGACCGAGTCGTCGCCGGGGCTCACATTGGGCCTCGCGACCTGCTACGACCTGCGTTTCCCGGAGCTGTTCCGGGGTCTGGTGGACGCCGGGGCGCAGGCGTTCGTCGTCCCGGCGGGCTGGCCGGCCCGCCGCCGCGAGCACTGGCGGCTGCTGGCCCGCGCCCGCGCCGTGGAGAACCAGGCGTACGTCCTGGCCTGCGGCACCGCAGGCACCCACGCCGGCGTCGAGCAGGCCGGACACAGCATCGTGGTCGACCCCTGGGGCGAGATTCTCGCCGAGGCGGGCCCGGACGAAGAGGTCCTGAGCGTCGAGCTGGACCCGGCCAAGGTCGGGACGACACGGGAGCAGTTCCCCGTACTCAAGGACCGCCGGCTGGGGCTCGCGGAACCCCGCCGCCCCTAGACGCCTGTGGCGAGGCTGAAAGGTTCAGCCTCGCCGCCGATTGAGGCGCGGCCCGCACCCCTAGTCGTCTAGTCGTCGTCGCCCCCTCGCTCCTTCTCCGCCATATGGATCACGCAGATCGCCACCGCGATCATGAGCGCCGCGTCCGCGTCCTCCCGTACGACGTTCACGGCGTGCGTCTCCCGCACCCGGAACCACTGCCGGGAGATGTGCGCCAGCAGCTCGCCGTCGTACTCGACCGTGAACTCCCGGTCCAGGATCCGTCCGCTGACATCGAGCTCGGTGCCCTCGACGAGCGTCACGCGGTAGTGATTGCGCAGCAGCGACAGCCGCTTCTTACGGATGGTGGCGAGCGGCTTGTCGTCACGCTCGATGGTCATCGTGTCCCGCAGGCTGAGCAGCTTCTTGCGCAGCGTGATCAGGACCAGCCCGGTCGGATCCTTGAGCTCCAGGGTGTCCCGCAGGCTCAGCGCCTTGCCGTCGACGAGGAAGGCTTGGCGGCCGGCGTCGTCCTCGATCCAGTAGTCCTCGCCGATGGCGAAGATCTTGTCGCGCACGAGGTATTTCATGGCTGGAATGACTACCCCGCTCCGTGCTGTTGGATGGAGGTATGGCTACACGTGCACGCGTTCGGGCCCCCGAGCTGATCGGCAAGGGCGGCTGGCTCAACACAGGCGGAAAGAAGTACACCCTCGCTGACCTGCGAGGACGTATTGTCATTGTTGATTTTTGGACATTTTGCTGTATTAACTGCCTGCATGTCCTGGACGAGCTGCGGGAGCTCGAGGAGAAGCATCGCGACACCGTCGTGATCATCGGGGTCCACTCGCCGAAGTTCGTGCACGAGGCCGAGCACCAGGCCGTCGTCGACGCCGTCGAGCGCTACCAGGTGCACCACCCGGTACTCGACGACCCCGAGCTCGCCACCTGGAAGCAGTACGCCGTCCGGGCCTGGCCCACCCTCGTCGTCATCGACCCCGAGGGCTATATCGTCGCCCAGCACGCCGGCGAGGGGCATGCCCACGCCATCGAGAAGCTTGTCGAGGAGCTCGAGGCCGAGCACGCCGCGAAGGGAACGCTGCGGCGCGGGGACGGGCCGTATGTCGCGCCCGAGCCGGTCGCCAGCGATCTGCGCTTCCCCGGCAAGGCCCTGCTGCTGCCCTCCGGGAACTTCCTCGTCTCCGACTCGACCCGGAATCAGCTGGTCGAGCTGGAGCCGGACGGTGAGACCGTCGTACGGCGCATCAGCGGCACCGGCACCGGCGACGGCGGCGAGTTCAATGAGCCGCAGGGCCTCGCGCTGCTGCCCGACGGCCGGGTCGCGGTCGCGGACACCGTGAACCACACCATCCGTGCGTACAACCCCGAAACCGGCGCGGTCGAGACTCTCGCAGGCACCGGCAAGCAGTGGTGGCAGGGCTCACCGACGAGCGGCCCGGCACTCGATGTGTCGCTCTCCTCGCCGTGGGACGTGGCCTGGTGGGGCGGGCAGCTGTGGATCGCGATGGCGGGCGTCCACCAGCTGTGGACGTACGACCCCGCGGCCGGGACCGTGCAGGTCGCGGCCGGTACCACCAACGAAGGCCTCGTCGACGGGCCGGCGGCCGAGGCGTGGTTCGCGCAGCCCTCCGGGCTCGCGGCGACCGAGGACCGGCTGTGGATCGCCGACTCGGAGACCTCATCGGTGCGCTGGATCGACCGCGATCTGGTGGTGCACACGGCGGTCGGCACCGGCCTCTTCGACTTCGGGCACCGGGACGGTGCCGCCGGTCAGGCGCTGCTGCAGCACCCGCTGGGTGTCACCGCGCTGCCCGACGGGTCGGTCGCCATCAGCGACACGTACAACCACGCGCTGCGCCGCTTCGACCCCGCGAGCGGCGAAGTGACCACGCTCGCCACCGATCTGCGGGAGCCGAGCGGCGCGGTGCTGGCCGGCGACGACATCGTGGTGGTGGAGTCCGCCAGGCATCGGCTGACCCGGCTGCGGCTGCCGGAGGAGGCGGTACGCGTCGAGGCCGTCGCCCACCGCACCCAGCGCGCCGCCACCGACGTCGCCCCGGGCAGGCTCCGGCTGGACGTGGTCTTCCAGGCCCCGGCCGGCCAGAAGCTCGACACCCGGTACGGCCCTTCGACCCGGCTGCTCGTCTCCTCGACCCCACCCGAGCTGCTGAGGGGCGGGGAGGGCACGGGCACCGATCTCTCGCGCGAGCTGGAGATCGACCCGGCGGTGAGCGAGGGCGTACTGCATGTCTCGGCGATGGCGGCGTCCTGTGACGACGACCCCGAGAACGAGTACCCGGCCTGCCATATGCACCAGCAGGACTGGGGTGTCCCGGTGCGGGTGAGCGCCGAGGGGACGACGCGGCTGCCGCTCGTACTGGCCGGGATGGACCAGGGGTAGGAGCGTGGGCCGGGTCAATACACCTAGTGGAACAGGCCCTGCTTCTCGAGCTGCCGCCCTGCCGCGCCGTCCAGACAGCCGACCACCCACAGCCCGGGGTCGTACGTCGCCTTCAGTCCGCCCCGGCCCTCCGCCCGGAACCGCTCGCACCCGCCGGCCAGCAGGTCCTTCGCCTGCCGGCCGGTCGGGTCGTAGTGCCTGATGCGGTTGCCCTGGATGAAGCCCGCCTCGTACGAGATGTCCTGTGCCCAGGGCGGCCGTTCGTTGTACTGCTGGATCACCAGCCAGCAGGCCGCAAGCAGGACCGCGGCCGCCGAGGCGAACGCGAGGGACAGGGTGCGGCGCGACGGGCCCGGGTGGTGCGTCGCGCCGGCTCTCTGATGACCGAGCAGAACCATGGGCACCACCGTGCCCGGCCGGCCCTTTCCCGGATGTTTCGCGAATAGGCGCGCCAACGCGCCAACACCCGTCCCGGCAGGGTTACGTGACGTCGACGGTGCCCGTGACCTTCGGGTTCATCAGGTGCGTGTTGTCCGCGTCCATGTGCAGGGCGAAGACGGTGCCGTCGCCCCGCTCCTTGAAGCTCTTCTTGAACGTGCCGTTGGCCGCGGTCTTCACCTCGCCCAGCAGGTACGACTCCTTCGGCTTGCCCTTGGGCGAGAAGAAGATCATCACCTTCCTGCCGCCGTACGCCTTCCAGGCCGGCGCGGCGTGCTGCAGCGTGCCCGAGACGGTGATCGCGCCGCGCTTCTTCACCTTCGGCGTGACCTTGTAGTCCTTGATGCGGGTCTGGATGCGGCTCGCCTTGAGGACCGGGCTCACCGACCCCTGCACATTCGCGGAGCCGGAGTAGACCGCGCGGTAGTGGCCGGACGCCGGTGCGGGGATGTCCGCCAGGAAGTACCTGTCCTTGGTGAGCGTCAGCGTCTTGAGCTTCGCCCAGCCGTCCTTGCCGTTCTTGGACACCTGGATGTCGAGCTTGTTGTGCGGCCGCGGGGCGCCCTGGACGTCCAGCAGACCCGACACGGTCAGCTTTGAGTCGAAGCCGAGCTTGATCTCGAACTGGTCGATGGAGCTGTAGCCGGTGGTGCGGAAGGTGAGCGGGGCGGTCGGCTTGTTGGAGAACCAGTCGCCGTAGCTGACCTTCAGCTGCCGCTTGTCGCCCGCGAAGGGGATCTTCGTCTGGAGGCTGAAACGCCCGTCCTTGTCGGTGACGGCGCTCCCCTCCCACGTCCCCGCCGCGTTCACGACCTCCACGTCGGCGTAATTCGTCGTCTTCCAGACGCCGTTGAGCTCGTACTCGACCTTGCCGGTGACCTTGACCGGCGCGCCGAACCTGCCGTTGAAGTCGGACTTGTCGAGCGTGACGCGGGCGGGCAGGCCCTTGGGCGCGACCTGCAGCAGTTCGCTGGAGAGGTTCCCGTAGTACGCACGGACCGGGCTGGGCTTGGAGTCCGCGATGAACCAGTCGGAGAACCTGCCGTCCGCGTCCGTCCGCACGACCTCGTCGTAGGACCCGTTGTGGATGCGCACGCTCGAATCGGCGACCGGCTTGCTCTCGTGCGTGATGGGCTGCCACTCGGCGAGCCGGCCGCTCGCGGTGACCTTCATGTCGTCGACGGTCGGGTTGGGCCGGTCGACCCCGAATTCCTGGAAATACTTCCTGGCCGTGTAGTCGTACGTGCCGACGTCCTTGAGGGTCGTCTCGTCGCCGTCGGACTCCCTGACGATCAGGTCGACGGCGAATACGCCGGTGATCTCGAGCTTGACGTCCTTCTTGGTGATCCAGTCGCCCGTCTTCTTGTCGCCCGATGCGAGCTCGAAGTCATGGACCCACTCGACGGCCACGTTCTCGCCCGGCTTGTGGACGACGGCGCTGATGCCGGTCACGTCGCTGTCGGTCTTCAGGTCGTCGACGAAGAGGCGGCCGAACTGCTTGTCGTGGCCGGAGACTTTGTGG
Organism: Streptomyces sp. NPDC002730; assembly: GCF_042888805.1. Taxonomy (NCBI): domain Bacteria; kingdom Bacillati; phylum Actinomycetota; class Actinomycetes; order Kitasatosporales; family Streptomycetaceae; genus Streptomyces; species Streptomyces sp. NPDC002730. The sequence goes on along the minus strand of NZ_JBIAQG010000005.1, from coordinate 141,408 downwards.
GCGGTCGGCCCCGCAGCGGCGATGGCGGCGGCGGGCACCGCGAGTACACCCAGTACCACAGAGGTGGACAGGGCAAAGGAAATGCTGCGCTTCACGTGTGCGTCCCCCCGGACGATTCGAGGGGCGCGTGGGAGAGAAAGAAACCAAAGTGGTCAATGAGACGCGCCCCGAGCCTCCCATGGTAATCGGGCCCGGGGCGTGTCGGACAATTGGATTTGTCAGTCCGTCAGGAATGACACCAGCGCGTTGGCCAGCAGATACGGGTCCTCCGCACCGCACAGCTCACGCGCACTGTGCATCGACAGGATCGCGACGCCGATGTCGACGGTCCGGATGCCGTGGCGGGCAGCGGTGATCGGGCCGATGGTCGTGCCGCACGGCATCGCGTTGTTCGACACGAACGTCTGCCACGGCACGCCCGCCTTCTCGCAGGCCGCGGCGAACACGGCCCGGCCGCTGCCGTCGGTGGCGTACCGCTGGTTCACATTGACCTTGAGGATCGGGCCGCCGTTGACGCGCGGGTGGTGCGTCGGGTCGTGGCGCTCCGCGTAGTTGGGGTGGACGGCGTGGCCGGTGTCGGAGGACAGACACACCGTGCCCGCGAAGGCGCGCGCCTTGTCCTCGTACGTACCGCCGCGCGCGAACACCGAACGCTCCAGCACATTGCCGAGGAGCGGGCCGTCGGCGCCGCTGTCCGCCTGGGAGCCGTTCTCCTCGTGGTCGAAGGCGGCGAGCACCGGGATGTACGGAAGCTCCGGCGACGCGGAGACCGCGGCGAGCGCTGCCGTACAGGCGTGCACGGACAGCAGGTTGTCCATCCGCGGTCCGGCGACCAGCTCGCGGTCGCGGCCCAGATAGGCGGGCGCCTCCAGGGCGTGCGTCATCAGGTCCCAGCCGGTGACCTCCCCGGCCGCGAGCCCGAGCTCCTCCTCCAGGAAGGAGATCAGATCGCCCTCGTCGGTGACGTCGCCCAGACCCCAGATGGGCTGCATGTGCCGCTGCTTGTCGAGTTGCAGACCCTTCTCGTGGATCGAGCGGTCCATGTGGATGGCCAGCTGCGGCACGCGCAGCAGGGGCCGGTCGATGTTGACCAGCCGCGTCGTGCCGTCGCGCAGGGAGAGCCGTCCGGCCAGGCCCAGATCACGGTCGAGCCAGGAGTTCAGCAGCGGGCCGCCGTAGATCTCGACGGCGACCTGACGCCAGCCGTGCGCGCCCATGTCGGGCTGCGGCTTGACGCGCAGATTCGGGGAGTCGGTGTGGGCGCCGACGATCCGGAACGGGGTGTGCGGCGCGGTGCCCTCCGGCACGTACCAGGCGACGATCGCGCCGCCGCGCAGTACGTACTTGCCGCCACTTGTGCCGTCCCAGGCGTCCGTCTCCAGCACCTGCCGGAAGCCGGCCTTCTCCAAGCGCTCGGCGGCGGCGGCCACGGCGTGGTACGGGGTCGGGCCGGCCGCGAGGAAGGACATCAGGTCGTCGGTGTGTCCGCGATCGAAGCGGGAGGGTGTGCTGCTGCTCATGGGCTCACCTTAACGAGGGGCGCGCGCCGGGTGCGTGGAGATGGGAAGCGGCCCGCCCCGGCAGGGGGCGGGCCGCTTCACACAAGGCGCGGGACGGGCTGGGACGGCTAGAACGCCGCCTCGTCCAGCTCCATCAGGGAGTTGTCGACGGTCTCGGCGAGCGCGCGCTCGACCGAGACGCCCGGCAGGATGTTGGCGGCGAAGAACTTCGCGGCCGCGATCTTGCCCTGGTAGAACGGCACATCCTTGGCGGACGCGGTCTCGAGCTTCTCCGCCGCGACGGCCGCGCCGCGCAGCAGCAGGTAGCCGACGACCACATCGCCGGAGGCGAGCAGCAGGCGGGTGGTGTTGAGGCCCACCTTGTAGATGTTCTTGACGTCCTCGCCGGTGGCGATGAGGTCGTTCGTCATCGTGCCGACGATCGCCTCCAGGTCCACCGCGGCCTTGGCGAGCGCGTCGCGGGCCGGGGCCAGCTCCTCGCCGCCGGTGCCGACCGCCAGGAACTTCTTGATCTCCTCGGAGAGGGTGTTCAGCGCCTGACCCTGGTCGCGGACGATCTTCCGGAAGAAGTAGTCCTGGCCCTGGATGGCCGTGGTGCCCTCGTAGAGGGTGTCGATCTTGGCGTCCCGGATGTACTGCTCGACCGGGTACTCCTGGAGGTAACCGGAGCCGCCGAAGGTCTGCAGCGACTGGGCCAGCTGCTCGTACGACTTCTCGGAGCCGTAGCCCTTCACGATCGGCAGCAGCAGGTCGTTCAGGGCGACGAGGGCCTTGGCGTCCTCGCCCGCGGCCTCCTTGACGGCGATCTCGTCCTGGACCGAGGCGGTGTACAGCACCAGGGCGCGCATGCCCTCGGCGTACGCCTTCTGCGTCATCAGCGAACGGCGCACGTCGGGGTGGTGGGTGATGGTGACCTTGGGTGCGGTCTTGTCCGCGAAGTTCACCAGGTCCTGGCCCTGGACGCGCTCCTTGGCGTACTCCAGCGCGTTGAGGTAGCCGGTCGACAGGGTCGCGATGGCCTTCGTGCCGACCATCATCCGGGCGAACTCGATGATCATGAACATCTGGCGGATGCCGTCGTGCTTGTCGCCGATCAGCCAGCCCTTGGCGGGGTGCTGGTCACCGAAGGTGATCTCGCAGGTGTTGGAGGCCTTGAGGCCCATCTTGTGCTCGACGTTCGTGGCGTAGACGCCGTTGCGCTCGCCCAGCTCGCCGGTCTCCCAGTCGAAGTGGAACTTCGGCACGAGGAAGAGCGACAGGCCCTTGGTGCCGGGGCCGTGGCCCTCGGGGCGGGCCAGCACGTAGTGAAGGATGTTCTCCTCCATGTCGTGCTCACCGGAGGTGATGAAGCGCTTCACGCCCTCGATGTGCCAGGAGCCGTCCGCCTGCTCGACGGCCTTGGTGCGGCCGGCGCCGACGTCCGAGCCGGCGTCCGGCTCGGTGAGCACCATGGTGGAGCCCCAGCGCTTCTCGACGGCTATCTCGGCGACCTTCTTCTGCGCCTCGTTGCCCTCCTCGAAGAGGATGCCGGCGAAGGCCGGGCCCGAGGAGTACATCCAGATGGCCGGGTTCGAGCCGAGCAGCAGCTCCGCGTACGACCAGATCAGGGAGCGCGGCGAGGTGGTGCCACCGATCTCCTCGGGCAGGCCGAGGCGCCAGTACTCGGAGTCCATGAAGGCCTCGTAGCTCTTCTTGAAGGACGCCGGGACGGGCGCGGTGTTGGTGGCGGGGTCGAAGACCGGCGGGTTGCGGTCGGCGTCCGCGAAGGATTCGGCCAGCTCGTTCTCGGCGAGGCGGGCGATCTCTTCGAGGATCGACTTGGCGGTGTCGACATCCATCTCCGCGAACGGGCCGGTGCCGTACAGCTTGTCGCGCCCGAGGACCTCGAAGAGGTTGAACTCGATGTCGCGGAGATTCGACTTGTAGTGCCCCATGGCGACGGCTCCGTAAAGATCGGGAGGCGGATTGATCATCCACGTACCAGTAAGTAGCTACGATGATGCTACCCGTCGGTAATAAGAAGCAACCCCTAGTGGGTCATCTGTGACACGGCTCGCTACCGGGCCCTGCTCGAGGATGCCGTGAGATGGCGGCCCGTGTCCCTGGTTCGCGGGCGATCGGCGGGCGATTCGGGGGTGCCGTGGCGGGGGTGCGGAGGGTGTCGAGCCGGGGGCAGGACCGGGCACGGGGAGCCGAGTGCCACGATCGCCGGGCCCTTCATCGGTGCGCTCGAGGCGGGCCGGGTCGCACCGTGTGCCCCGGCCCGGCCCATGGGGCCCGGCCGCCTCGGTACTCTTGCGGACATGTACGGCTACGACCAGAACCCGGGTGCCCAGCAGCAGTACGTGCCCCAGCAGCCCTCCTACGGGGAGCAGCCGCTGTACCCCGAGCCGTCGCCGCCCTCGCTCGCCGACGCGGTGCGGGCCTTCACCACCGCGTCGCTGTCCGCGGAGGACTTCCAGCAGATCTTCGCGACCTCGAAGGTCTACTGCCCGCGCGGTGACAATCCCGGCTTCCTGGCGCTGCACAACACCCAGCAGCCCGTCATCCCGATGTTCACCTCGCTCAAGGAACTGCGCAGATACGCGGGCAAGGAGTCCAAGTACTTCGTGATCACGGGCGCCGAGGTGATCGACCTGCTGCCGACCGGGTACGGCTTCGTGCTCGACATGGAAGGTGATCACCGGATGGTCTTCGACGCGAAGGCCGTGGAGCAGATGGTGGACTTCGCGATGCGGCGGATGTACGGCTGACGGCCGGTGTGTGGCGGATGTGCCGCTGACGGGTCTGGGTCTCTGGACGCCCGGGAGGAATTCCTCCCGGGCGTCGCGCGTTCCGGATGACAAGAAGTTCAGTCTTCAACTAAACTGGACGCACAAGGAGGTCCCGTCATGCCTGCAGTGACTGTCGAGAACCCGCTCACCCTGCCGCGCGTCTCCGCGCCGGCCGAGGCCGTGCCGCGCCCCGTGCTCGCCGTGACCACGGCGCCGGGGGGCTTCGAGGGGGAGGGTTTCCCGGTGCGACGCGCGTTCGCCGGGATCAACTACCAGTACCTCGACCCGTTCATCATGATGGACCAGATGGGCGAGGTGGAGTACGCGCCGGGCGAGCCGAAGGGGACGCCGTGGCATCCGCACCGGGGCTTCGAGACGGTCACGTACCTGATCGACGGAACCTTCGTCCACCAGGACAGCAATGGCGGCGGCGGAACCATCCAGAACGGCGACACCCAGTGGATGACGGCGGGCTCGGGCCTGCTGCACATCGAGGCGCCGCCGGAGTCGCTGGTCATGTCGGGCGGGCTGTTCCACGGGCTCCAGCTCTGGGTGAACCTGCCGGCGAGCGACAAGATGATGGACCCCAGGTACCAGGACATCCGCGGCGGCCAGGTCCAGCTGCTGACCTCGCCGGACGGGGGCGCGCTGCTGCGGGTCATCGCGGGTGAGCTCGACGGGCACGAGGGTCCGGGCATCACGCACACGCCGATCACGATGATCCACGCGACGCTGCGGCCGGGCGCCGAGGTCACGCTGCCGTGGCGCGAGGACTTCAACGGCCTGGCGTATGTGCTTGCGGGGCGCGGTGCGGTGGGTACGGACCGGCGCCCGGTGCACAAGGGCCAGACGGCGGTGTTCGGGGCGGGCGGGTCGCTGACGGTCCGCGCGGACGAGTCCCAGGACTCGAACAGCCCGGACCTGGAGGTCGTACTGCTGGGCGGGCGCCCGATCCGGGAGCCGATGGCGCACTACGGTCCGTTCGTGATGAACAACCGCGCGGAGCTGCAGCAGGCCATGGATGACTTCCAGGCGGGCCGCCTGGGCACGGTCCCGGTGAACCGCCACTGAGCCCGCGTGGGGCCCGCGCCCGCTGCGCGGGCCCGGCGCCATGGGTCCGTGCTACTTCCGGCAGGGCGCGGGCGCCTGTGCCCCCGGGCCCGACTCCTCGGGCCCGGCGCCGTGGGTCCGTGTTACTTCCGGCAGGGCGCGGGCTCCTGCGCCCCTCACGGTTCGCCGGTGGAAACCACCCACCGGAGAGCAACCGACAACGCCCCCGGCCCACGCTGACCAGATGACCGGGTACCCCACCCAGGTGGGTCCCCCGGCAGGCCCGTCCCCATGCCCCGTGGTCACGTGGGAGCGTGCAGACTCCGAAGCCGCTTCTGCCCGACGTCGCCCGGCGGGTCGCCGCCTGGTGTGTCGTCGTGCTGCTCGTCAGCGCCGTGGCCGGCGTCGGGATCTGGCTCTGCGCCACCCTCAAGGCCGCCGTCACGCCCGTGCTCCTCGCGCTGCTCGGGACCGCCCTTCTCGGGCCCCTGCAACGGCGGCTCATCAAGATGAGGGTGAACCGCTCGCTCGCTGCCGCGCTGACCTGTGCCGCCGTCGTCGCCGTCGTCGGCGGGGCCATGTACATCATCGTCACCGCGCTGATCGGGACCGGCGACCAGATCATCTCCGCGTTGCGGCGGGCTGCCAGGGATCTCGCCAAGTACTTCGGGGCCGCCGGGACCTCGCTCGACGACATCGCCGCCAACTCGAAGGAACTGCTGGGGAAGTTCGGCGGGACCGCCGCGTCCGAGGTGATCAGTGGGCTGAGTGTGGTGGGCGAGCTGATCGCCACCGCCGTGCTGGCGCTGCTGTTCAGCTTTTTCTTTCTGCGGGACTCGGACAGGGCCGCGGGCGTTCTGCGGTCCCTCGTGCCCGGTACGAGCGGGGACGTCGTCGAAGCCATGGCGCGGCGGGCCTTCGAGGCTGTCGAGGGGTTCATGCGAGGGACGACGTTCATCGCGCTCATCGACGCGATCTGCATCACCGTCGGGCTGCTGATCCTGCGCGTCCCCGGCGCCGTCGGGCTCGGCGCGCTGGTCTTCGTCGGGGCGTACATCCCCTACCTCGGCGCCTTCATCTCCGGCGCCGTCGCTGTCCTTGTCGCACTCGCCGACCGCGGATTCGTGATCGCGCTCTGGGTGCTGGGGGTGGTCCTGGCGGTGCAGGTGCTGGAGGGGCATGTGCTTCAGCCGGTGATCCAGAGCCGTATGGTGCGGATGCACCCGGTTGTCGTGATGCTGGCGATCACCGCGGGGGCGACCGTCGCCGGGATTCTGGGGATGCTGCTCGCCGTACCGGTCACCGCCGCCGCGTTCGGCGTGATCGGCGAGCTGCGGACGCGTTACGCGGCCGGGTCGGAGACCGGCTCCGGCACCGCCGGCTCGTAGAGCTCGAACCAGATCGACTTGCCCTCGCCCCGCGGATCCACACCCCACGCGTCCGCGAGCATCTCCATCAGGAGCAGGCCCCGGCCCGACGACGCCATCTCGCCCGGCCGCCGCCTGTGCGGCAGCTCGTCACTCGTGTCCGCGACCTCCACGCGCAGCTGCCGTGCCGCATCGCCGCAGGTCACCTCCGCCTCCAGCAGCGCATTGCCGTCCGTGTGGACGAGCACATTGGTGACCATCTCGGAGACCATCAGCACGGCGGCGTCGATCTGCTCCTGGTCCGTCCAGTCGTGCAGCAGCTCCCGCACCTGCTGCCTCGCGGTCGCGATCCGCTCCGGCTCGGCCTGCGCCACACTCATCGCCGTGCGCCGCGGGGCCTTTCGCGGCGGCGTCCCGTCCCGGCCGATCAGCAGGACCGCGATGTCGTCCTCACGTCTGTCGGCGAGCGGACCGGTGGTGTGGTGCGAGCCGGGCCCGTGCACGGCCTGTACGAGCGTGTCGGCGAGCTCCTCCAGTGACTGGTCCGTGTGCTGCTCGAGTATCCGGCGCAGCCGCTCCAATCCCGTGTCGAGATCGTGCCCGCCGGTCTCCAGGAGCCCGTCGGTGCAGATCATCATCGTCTCGCCGGGCTCCAGCACCAGCCGCGTCGTCGGATAGTCCGGGTCCGGGTCGATGCCGAGCGGCAGCCCGCCGTCGATGGGACGCAGCAGCACCGTGCCGTCGGACGTCCGCACCACGGGCTCCGGATGGCCGGCCCTGGCGATCTCGATACGGCCGGTGGCCGGTTCGACCTCCAGATAGAGGCAGGTCGCGAAGCGGGGGCTGGAGTAGTCGCCGTCCTCGTAGGTATCCGCCCCGAAAAAATCATGCAGCCCGTGCAGGAAGCGGGAGGCGCGGGAGAGCACCGCATCCGGCCGGTGCCCCTCGGAGGCGTACGCACGCAGGGCGATCCGCAGCTGGCCCATGAGTCCGGCGGCGCGCACATCGTGGCCCTGGACATCGCCGATGACCAGCGCGATCCGGCCGCCGCCAGGTCCTGCGGCATGGGAGGTGCCCCCGGGCAGCGGGATCATGTCGTACCAGTCGCCGCCGACCTGGAGCCCGCCGCCGGTCGGTATGTACCGCGCGGCCACCGACATCCCGGGGACCTCGGGGCCGAGCACCGGCATCATCGAGCGCTGCAGGCCCAGCGCGAGCTCGCGCTCCGACTCGGCGACCCCGGCCCGTGCGAGCGCCTGCGCCAGCATCCGCGCGACCGTCGTCAGTACGGACCGTTCGTCGGGCGTGAAGGCGACCGGGTGCTTGAACGCCGCCATCCAGGCGCCCATGGTGCGTCCGGCGACGATCAGCGGCAGGAAGGCCCAGGACTGCCGGCCGAAGCGCTGCGCGAGCGGCCAGGTGGCGGGATAGCGGCGGCGGTACTCCGCCGGCGTCGGCAGGTAGCTGGCCCGGCCGGTACGCACCACCTCGGCGGCCGGATATTCGGTGTCCAGTGACATGTCCGTGAACGGATTGTCGTCGCCCGCGTTGTGCCCGTGGTGCCCGATGATCGTGAGCCGGTCGCCCGCCACCCCGAAGACGGCAAGCCCGTCCGGCGAGAAGCCGGGCATGGACAGGGACGCGGCGACCCGCAGCACCTCCGCGGTGGAGCGGGCCTCGGCCAGCGCCCGGCCCGCGTCCAGCAGGAACGCCTCGCGGGAGCGGCGCCAGTCACCGGTGACGGGGGTGTGCGCGGCGGTGCCCGGCTGCGGCTCGGCGACCTCCTGGAGCATGCCGGTCAGTTCGTAGTCGCCTTCGCGGAGGACCGGTTTGGAGCGGCTCCGGACGATACGGAGCACATGTCCGGCCTCGTCGACGACCCGCAGCCTGGCCTCGGCGATGGTTCCTTCGGCGGCCGCGAGACTGACGATTCCGTTGATCTCGTTCCAGTCGACGGGGTGGAAACGGGAGCGCACGATCGACTCGGGGTACTCTCCGGCCTCGGCGGGCAGCTCCAGCAGCCGGGCGGCCTCGGCGTCGAGGGTGACCGTCCCGGATGCGTTCTCCCACCGCCACAGGCCGGTCGCGATCGCGGCCAGGACGTCCTCGGTGCGCATCGCCTCACTTTATTCCGATCTTCACGACGACCAGCTGCCGGGGTCCTGGCATGCGTATGTCAATGAGGGGGACGGGGCCCGGGCGGTAACCTTGACGCGGCCCACCCCTCTCGAATCGCTAAGACTGGATGAACGACGATGCATCGGTACAGGTCCCACACCTGCGGCGAGCTCCGCGCCTCTGACGTCTCCGCCGACGTCCGGCTGAGCGGCTGGCTGCACAATCGCCGAGACCTGGGTGGCATCCTCTTCATCGATCTGCGCGACCACTACGGCATCACGCAGCTTGTCGCCCGGCCCGGCACCCCCGCCTACGAGGCCCTCGACAAGATCAACAAGGAGTCGGTCGTCCGCGTCGACGGCAAGGTCGTCTCGCGCGGCGCCGAGAACATCAACCCCGAGCTGCCCACCGGCGAGGTCGAGGTCGAGGTCTCCTCGGTCGAACTGCTCGGTGCGGCGCAGCAGCTGCCGTTCCAGATCAACAGCGATGACGGGGTGGGCGAGGAGCGGCGTCTGGAGTACCGCTTCCTCGACCTGCGCCGCGAGCGCATGCACCGCAACATCATGCTGCGTACGGCCGTCATCTCCGCGATCCGGCACAAGATGACCGCCCTCGGCTTCAACGAGATGGCGACCCCGATCCTGACCGCGACCTCCCCCGAGGGCGCGCGCGACTTCGTGGTGCCGTCCCGGCTGAACCCCGGCAAGTTCTACGCGCTGCCGCAGGCCCCGCAGCAGTTCAAGCAGCTGCTGATGATCTCCGGCTTCGACCGCTACTTCCAGATCGCGCCCTGCTTCCGCGACGAGGACGCCCGCGCCGACCGCTCGCCGGGCGAGTTCTACCAGCTCGACGTCGAGATGAGCTTCGTCGAGCAGGAGGACGTCTTCCAGCCGATCGAGAAGCTGATGACGGAGCTCTTCGAGGAGTTCGGCGGCGGCCGCCACGTCACCTCGCCGTTCCCGCGGATCCCGTTCCGCGAGGCGATGGTGAAGTACGGCAACGACAAGCCGGACCTGCGCGCCCAGCTGGAGCTCGTCGACATCTCGGACGTCTTCGAGGGCTCGGAGTTCAAGGCCTTCGCGGGCAAGCATGTGCGTGCGCTGCCGGTGCCGGACACGGCCGGCCAGTCGCGGAAGTTCTTCGACGGCCTCGGCGACTTCGCGGTCGAGCACGGCGCGAAGGGCCTGGCCTGGGTGCGCGTCGGCGAGGACGGTTCGCTGACCGGCCCGATCGCGAAGTTCCTCACCGAGGAGAACATCAAGGTCCTCACCGAGCGTCTCTCGCTCGCGCCGGGCCACGCGATCTTCTTCGGCGCGGGTGACTTCGACGAGGTCTCCAAGATCATGGGCGCGGTTCGCGTCGAGGCCGCCAAGCGCGCCGGTCACTTCGAGGAGGGCGTGTTCCGGTTCTGCTGGATCGTCGACTTCCCGATGTACGAGAAGGACGAGGAGACCGGCAAGATCGACTTCTCGCACAACCCGTTCTCGATGCCGCAGGGCGGCCTCGAGGCCCTGGAGACCCAGGACCCGTTGGACATTCTGGGCTGGCAGTACGACATCGTCTGCAACGGCGTCGAGCTGTCCTCGGGCGCGATCCGTAACCACGAGCCCGAGATCATGTTCAAGGCCTTCGAGATCGCCGGCTACTCCAAGGAGACCGTCGAGCACGAGTTCTCCGGCATGCTCCGCGCCTTCCAGTTCGGCGCCCCGCCGCACGGCGGCATCGCCCCGGGCGTCGACCGCATCGTGATGCTGCTGGCCGACGAGCCGAACATCCGCGAGACGATCGCCTTCCCGCTCAACGGCAACGCGCAGGACCTGATGATGGGCGCGCCGACCGAGCTGGACGAGTCGCGTCTGCGCGAGCTGAACATCGCGCTGCGCAAGCCGGTCGCCAAGTCCGGCGAGTAGTCGACGGAGCGCGTCGTACGCGTCGTACGCGAGTAGAGGGGTCCGGGACCGACAGGTTCCGGGCCCCTTTCCTGTCTCACAGCGGCTGGCAGTCGCCTCCCACGCCCATGCCAGGTCCGGTCGCCGGCGTCCTGGCCCATGACGGAAACCCAAGGACCCGCCGGGGAGACGGCGCGAGCCGACACGCCCGCGTGCAGGGCCATCCGCGGCACCAAGGAGTACTCCGCGCTGCTCGAACGGCGTCCCGCTCCTGGACTCCGCGGTCTTTGCCGGCCGCTGTGTCTCCGGCGACGCCTCCCGCGCTCTGGCCGAAACACGACAGATGATCCTATATGTCCGTTTCAATGTCGCCGGGGCGCCGAGGTCGCTCCCACCCCGCCTCCGAAGCAGCACATCCAGCTCTCGAACCGAAAGGCCCGCACATGTCCCTCCGCACAGGACCGTTCCCGGCGGTCGCGTTTGCCGTCGCCGGTCTGCTGCTCACCGGCTGCGCGGGCGATCCCGGCGACACAGCGCCCGCGGCCGCGAAGAGATCCACGGGCGACGCCGCCAAGTTGGGCCCCAACGCGCGCTCCGGCGCCCAGGCGCAGCTCTCCCGGGCGCAGGTCATCCCCGCCCTCGGACCGAAGACCCGCGCCAAGATCACCGCAGCGAACAAGCAGGCGGTCGTGGTGGTCGGCGACGACCCCGACTCCAACAAGTCCGTCGTCACGCTCTACGAGCGTGATCCTGTGCGGGGCTGGAAGCCCGTTTCAGAGCCGTGGCCGGCGCACAACGCGCTCCTCGGCTGGACCGACGACCACCACACGGCCGACCATCGCTCGCCGATCGGGGTCTTCGGCCTCACGGACGCGGGCGGCATGCTGCCCAACCCGGGCACGAAGCTCCCGTACGACGAGGGGCCCGCCTTCGACGCGCCCGGCACCGGCTTCGAGGGGGAGCCGCTCGAGGGGTCCTTCGACTATGTCGTGGCCATCAACTACAACCGCGAGCCGGGGAACACCCCGCTGGACTGGACCCGGCCGCTGGGCTCGGAGAAGGGCGGCGGCATCTGGATCCACGTCGACCACGGCGGGCCCACGCAGGGCTGTGTCGCGCTGCCGAGGGCTCGCATGAAGGAGCTGCTGAAGTGGCTGGACCCGGCGGAGCGGCCGGTGGTGGTGATGGGTGACCTGACGGGGCTGGGCCGCTGAGGTGTACGCGCACCGGGGGCCGCCCCGAACCCCGGTTGCAGGCGGGGCTGATGTGCGGCCGCCGGGCGACCGGGGGGCAGAAACGGGAAAGGGCGGGCCCGGGGATGATCTCCCGGGCCCGCCCTTCACGCACTACGCCTTCTTCGGCTCCTCCAGACGCGGGAACAGCACCGCGCCCTTCGTCACCGTCGCGCCCGCGGGCAACTTGCCCCACTCGCCCGCGTGCTGGACCTGCTGGTCCGCGAGGGCGCCCAGCGGGGCCTCCGCGCCGAGCGAGTCCCACAGGCGCTGCGAGGTCTCCGGCATGACCGGGTTGAGCAGCACCGCGACCCCGCGCAGCGACTCGGCGGCCGTGTACAGGATCGTCGCGAGGCGGGCCTGGCCCTCCTCGGAATCGTCCTTGGCGACCTTCCACGGCTCCTGCTCCGTGATGTAGCCGTTGACCTGCTTCACGAAGTCGAAGACAGCCAGGATGCCGCCCTGGAAGTCCAGCTCGTCGCCGATCTTCCGGTTGGCTTCGGCGACCGCCTTGGCCAGGCCCTCCTGGACCGCCTTCTCCGCCTCGCCGGCCGCCGTCGCCTCCGGCAGCACGCCGCCGAAGTACTTGCCGACCATGGCCGCGACGCGCGAGGCGAGGTTGCCGTAGTCGTTGGCGAGCTCCGAGGTGTACCGGGCGGTGAAGTCCTCCCAGGAGAACGAGCCGTCCTGGCCGAACGCGATCGCGCGCAGGAAGTACCAGCGGTACGCGTCCACGCCGAAGTGCGAGGTCAGATCCTGCGGCTTGATGCCCGTGAGGTTCGACTTCGACATCTTCTCGCCGCCGACCATCAGCCAGCCGTTCGCGGCGACGCGACCCGGCACCGGCAGGCCGTTCGCCATCAGCATCGCCGGCCAGATGATCGCGTGGAAGCGCAGGATGTCCTTGCCGACCAGGTGCACATCGGCGGGGAAGGTCTCTTCGAACTTCGCCGGGTTCTCGTTGTAGCCGACGGCCGTGGCGTAGTTCAGCAGCGCGTCGATCCACACATAGATCACGTGCTTCTCGTCCCACGGCACCGGGACGCCCCAGTCGAACGTCGAGCGCGAGATGGAGAGGTCCTGCAGGCCCTGCTTGACGAAGTTCACGACCTCGTTGCGCGCGGACTCGGGCTGGATGAAGCCGGGGTTGGCCTCGTAGAACTCCAGCAGCTTCGGTCCGTACTCGCTGAGCTTGAAGAAGTAGTTCTCCTCCTTGAGGATCTCCACCGGCTTCTTGTGGATCGGGCAGAGCTTCTGCCCGGCGAATTCGCCCTCGCCGTCGATCAGGTCACCGGGGAGCTTGTACTCCTCGCAGCCCACGCAGTACGGGCCTTCGTACCCGCCCTTGTAGATCTCGTCCTTGTCGTACAGATCCTGCACGAACTCCTGCACACGGTCCGTGTGCCGCTTCTCCGTCGTACGGATGAAGTCGTCGTTCGCGATGTTCAGGTGCTCCCAGAGGGGCTTCCAGGCCTCCTCCACGAGCTTGTCGCACCACTCCTGGGGCGTGACGTTGTTCGCCTCGGCAGTACGCATGATCTTCTGACCGTGCTCGTCCGTGCCGGTGAGGTACCACACCTTCTCGCCACGCTGACGGTGCCAGCGTGTGAGCACGTCGCCTGCGACGGTCGTGTAGGCGTGGCCCAGGTGAGGAGCGTCGTTGACGTAGTAAATGGGGGTCGAGACGTAGTACGCCTTCGCCCCCTGCTTCTCGGATCCAGTGGCCGCCATGGTCGAAATCCTATCGGCCCGCGGAAGGTCCACTCACCTCGATAAGCGGGCGGGCCCGTGGGCGGAGACGTCTGCGAAACATCTCGTCCCGTAAAAAGGCGATCCTGGGAGGAGAGGCGGGCGCAGCGGGTGCAGGGGGAAGAGCAAGGGGACGGGCAAGGGGACGGGCGGGGGGACGGCAATATGCGGGTACTGGTCGCCGAGGACGAGGAGGTCCTGGCCGAGCTGGTCGCCACCGGGCTGCGGCGGGCCGGATTCGCCGTCGACACCGTGTACAGCGGTGACGCCGCGCTCGCGTATCTCGGACTGCACGACTACGACGTCGTGGTCCTGGACCGCGATCTGCCGCGGGTACGCGGGGACGAGGTGGCGCGCGAACTCGTCGCCACCGCCTCCCGCACCCGGATCCTGATGCTGACCGCGTCCGCGTCCATGGAGGACCGGGTGGAGGGTCTGGACCTCGGCGCGGACGACTATCTGGGCAAGCCCTTCGAGTTTCCCGAACTGGTCTCGCGGGTGCGCGCGCTGCGGCGGCGCAGCGCGCGGCCGGTGCCGCCGCTGCTGGAGCGGCACGGGGTGCGGGTGGACACCGTGCGCAGGACGGCCGAGCGGGACGGGCGGGATCTCGATCTGTCGCCGAAGGAGTTCTCCGTACTGCAGATCCTGCTGGAGGCGGACGGGGCGACGGTCTCGGCGGAAGAGCTGCTCGAGCGCGCCTGGGACGCCCACACGGATCCGTTCACGGGCGCGGTCCGGGTCTGTATGAGCAAGCTGCGGGCCAAGCTCGGGGAGCCGGCCCTGATCCGTACGGTGCAGGGTGTGGGGTACGGGCTGTGAGCGGCGCACGCGAGGCGGCCGGGGGCGTCAGCGCCGGGGGAGAACGGAACAGCGCGGCGATCGGTCCCGGCTCGACGATCCGTACGCGGATCGCGCTCGTCTACGGCGCTGTCTTCCTGGTCCTCGGCGGCTGTCTGCTGGGGATCGTGAATCTGCTCTCCCGCGCCGGTACGGAGAACGAGGTCGCGGCGATCAGGCAGCGCGCCGTTCCCGCGCTGCCGGTGACGGACGTGCGCGGGGTCACGGTCTACCAGCTGACCGACAGCGTCCGGGACGCGGCGGGGCAGCAGATGCTGATCTGGTCGGTGTTCGCGCTGCTGGGGACGGCGCTGTGCGCGGTCGTGGTGGGGTGGTGGACGGCGGGCCGGGTGCTGCGGCCCGTGCACGCGATGACGGCGAAGGCGCGGCGGCTGTCGGAGCGGACGCTGCACGAGCGGATCGGGGCGAGCGGTCCCGACGACGAGCTGAAGGAGCTCGGCGACACGCTGGACGCGCTGCTGGCGCGGCTGGAGAAGGCGTTCGACAGCCAGCGGAGGTTCATCGCGAACGCCTCGCACGAGCTGCGGACGCCGCTGGCGACGCAGCGCACGGCGATCCAGGTGGGCCTCGACGAGTCCGCCTCGGCGGAGGAGCTGGCCCGTACGAAGACGGTGTTGCTCGACAACAACCGGCGCAGCGAGCGGCTCATCGAGGGGCTGCTCATGCTGGCGCGGAGCGAGCGGGGGCTGGCGGAGCGGGAGGACGTCGACCTGGGGGAGGTCGTGGCGGAGGAGGCGGCGCGGCACGAGGTGAAGGCGGCGGTGTCCTCGGGCGGAATGGGCGGGGCGGCCGGAGCGGGCGGGGAGGCTGGAGCGGGCGGGGTCGTACGGGGGAACCGGATGCTGCTGGCGCAGCTGGCGGGCAACCTGCTGGCCAACGCCGTCGCGTACAACGTGCCGGACGGGACGGTCGACGTGTCCGTCGAGGACGGGGTGCTGACGGTGCGGAACACCGGTCCCGTCATCGCGGAGGCGGACGTCCCGGCGCTCTTCGAGCCCTTCCGGCGGGGCGAGGGCCGCGACCGGATGGGGCCGGGGGCGGGGCTGGGGCTGTCGATCGTACGGTCGATAGCGGAGGCCCACGGCGGCACGGTGACGGCCGAGCCGGGCCCTGAGGGCGGCCTGGCCGTCACCGTGACGCTGCCGACGACTTAGTCGCGCCAGGTGGCGAGGAGCCCCTGGTAGAGGTCGGCGTCGGGGAGCTCGCGGGGCGCGGGCCCGGCGTGGAAGAACGAGGCGTTCTCGGACTGGAGCTTGCGGAGGTAGTCGAAGGCCTTCGCGTCGTGCTCGCCGAACGCGACGAACTGCCAGAAGACCGGCTTGTCGGCGGCCTCGGCGAGGGCGGCGGTGGCGGCCGTCTTGGACTCGGGCGCGCCGTCGGTCTGGAAGATCACGAACGCGGGTGCGTCGGTGTCCGCCTTGGCGTGCAGGGCGAGGACCTCTTCCACGGCGAGGTGGTAGTTCGTACGCCCCATCCGGCCGAGAGAGCTGTGGAGCTCGTCGACCCTTCCTTCGTACGCGTCGAGCGTGAGCTCACCAGTGCCGTCGATCTCGGTCGAGAAGAAGACGACATTGACGGTGGCGTCGCCGTTCAGGTGCGCGGCGAGCGCGAGAGCCTGCTCCCCGAGCCGCTGTGCGCTGCCGTCCTTGTAGTACGGCCGCATGGACCCGGACCGGTCCAGCACGAGATACACCCGCGCCCGTGCCCCGGCGAGTCCCTGCTTCTTGAGCACGGCACCGGCGGCCTTGTACGCCTCGACGAGTTCGGGGGCGCGGGTCTTGACCTGGGCGAGGGAGTGGGCGGGTGCGGATGCCTTCGGGGAGTTGCTGGTGTCGGGCGCGGTGTCCGCCTGCGGCGCGGCGTCGGCGGTCGCGGCGACGGGCTCCGGGGCGGCGGGGGCCTTGTCGTCCGCCGGCGCCTTGGCGGGCTCCGCCGCCTCGGGCTCGGTCGGAGTCTCTGCCGCTGCGACGGGCTCGGTCGCCGTTACCGGCTCTGCCGGAGTCTCGGTGTCGGCCTTGGGCTCGACGGCAGCCGCCGCCTTCGGCGCAGGCGCGGTGTCGGCTCCCAGCTCGGCCGCGGCGGGGGCCTTGTCGTCTGCCGGGGCCTTGGCGGGCTCCGCCGCCTCGGGCTCGGTCGGAGTCTCTGCCGCTGCGACGGGCTCGGTCGCCGTTACCGGCTCTGCCGGAGTCTCGGTGTCGGC